>NZ_LDIG01000079.1 GCF_015845845.1 Paenibacillus dendritiformis | reverse complement strand
GAGTCTCGTTGCTGGAGCTGTGCCTCTACAAACAAGAGTGTCGAAGCGCCGACAAACAACTTTTGGGCTCGGTAGTCCAATGACTTATCTCGAGTGGAATTCACATGTAACCACTTTAGGCATTGACAAATGACGTTTTGATTCGGTACGTTATCCATAGAAATCTCCTTTGTTGAGCGTTTTATGGATACGCTGAGGGTAACTCAACAATAGGAGATTTCTTTATTTTTGTCCACGAATATAGTTCAATAAGTTACAAATATAGAGAATTATAGGGTGAAAATTTTCGTAAAAAGATTGATGCAACGCTAGTGGTACTTTTGCAGCAATTTAACAAAATGTCGGCTCAAAAGGCATAAATTCCTGCACTAACGCAGGATTTCACTACAACATCCATCTTCCGCCGCTATCTTCCGCCTCTACATCCTTTGCTATCCCTTCCTAATCTCTGCTGTCCTGTCTAGCCCGCCTCCTTGCGCTCTACCTATGGGATAGCCTCTCTTCACTCGCAAGGTCGTGCTCGCCACGACGCTGGCCAGGACGAGCTTGACGGTGGAAGATTCGGTTATTGCTGCTTCAGCGCCTGCATCCCTAACGCAAGCGCTCCGGTAATTCCCGCGCGATCCCCAAGACCCGGCGGCACGATATAGCCGCTGTCCGTATCCAATACGGCCGGATGCTGCACATAACCGTTCAACAGACGCTTCACTTCCTCGCGAATGCGCGGGAACAGATGAAGCTGCTTCGATACTCCGCCGCCCAGAATGATTTTCTCCGGGGACATGGTCAAAATATAATTCATCAACGCCTGAGCCAGATAATACGTCTGGAACTCCCAAGCCTTGTGATCTTCGCCCAATTCATAGGCCTTGATGCCCCAGCGCGCTTCAATCGCCGGTCCGGCAGCCAAGCCTTCCAGACAATCCTGATGGTACGGGCACTTGCCCGCATACGTATCCTCCGGATGGCGCTTCACGAAAATATGGCCCATCTCCGGATGAGTCAGCCCGTGAACGAGCTTGCCTTCCACGACCGCCCCTGCCCCGATGCCGGTGCCGACCGTAATATAGAGGCAGCTGTTCAACCCTTTGGCCGCCCCGTAGGTCGCTTCGCCCAGCGCGGCTCCGTTCACGTCCGTATCGAATCCGATCGGCACGTTGAAATGGCGCTTCAGATGGCCCACGACGTCATATCCGCTCCAATGCGGCTTCGGCGTCTTGGCGATATGGCCATAGGTGGCGCTCGCCGGGTTCAGATCCACCGGGCCGAACGACCCGAAGCCGATTGCGTCGACTCCCTTATCTTTAAAAAACTGCACAGTACGGTCCATCGTCTCTTCCGGCGTCGTCGTAGGGAACGTCTCCGTCTCTCCGACCTGTCCGTCCGGCGTGCCGACGGCGACGACAAATTTGGTGCCTCCGCCTTCAATCGCTCCTATACGTGTCATCACTTTCTCCCTCACCTTCTCCATGCCTGGTCCGGCTGCGCCTGTCTGTCTATCGGTGCCGCGCAGCCCGTAGCGGCCGCCTTGCCGGCGGTAACGCTTCCATCGGTCTCATTATACCATTCGCCTCGACACGTTCCAACACGAATCGAGCCGCATCTAAGATTATGACACATTTTCTGAATTTTTTACCCTTCCCCGCAGGCGAAGTGGAGCAAGTTTTCGTGGACGTCGGTTCGGTAATGCGTTAAAATATCAAATTAAATAAAGGCGCTGGGCGCACAGGGAGGCGTTATCATTGAGCACACGGACATCACAGCCAGGCATGTTCGGCGAATTCGGCGGCAGCTACGTTCCGCCGCAGCTTCAAGGCGTGCTGGATCGGTTGGCGGAAGCCTTCGACCGCTATAAGGACGACCCGGAATTCATCGATGAATTTAAAATGTATCTCCGCGAATATGTCGGGCGGGAGAGTCCGCTGACGTACGCGAAGCATCTGAGCGAGCAGCTCGGCGGGGCCAAGATCTATCTCAAGCGGGAAGATCTGAATCATACCGGATCACACAAAATCAATAATGTGATGGGACAGATCTTGCTCGCGAAACGGATGGGCGCGCATCGCGTCATCGCCGAGACCGGCGCGGGCCAGCATGGCGTCGCCACGGCCACCGTCTGCGCCATGTTCGACATGGAGTGCATTATTTATATGGGCGCCGAGGATATTCGCCGCCAGGCGCTGAACGTGTTCCGCATGGAGCTGCTCGGCGCGAAGGTCGTCTCGGTCACGAAGGGGCAGGGCCGCTTGAAAGATGCCGTCGACGAGGCGCTGAACGATCTCGTGGACAATTACGAGTCCACGTTCTACCTGCTCGGCTCGGCGGTCGGCCCGCATCCGTTCCCGTCGATGGTCAAGCATTTCCAGGCGATCATCAGCGAAGAGTCGAAGCGCCAGATTATGGACAAGGAAGGCCGCTTGCCGGACGCGGTGCTGGCCTGTGTCGGGGGCGGCAGCAACGCAATCGGGGCATTCGCCCATTATGTGGACGAGCCGTCCGTCCGCCTGATCGGCGTGGAGCCCGACCAAGCCGCCACCTTGAACCGCGGCGTTCCGTCCGTGCTTCACGGCTTCCGCTGTCTCGTGCTGCTCGACGAGGAAGGCAACCCGGCGCCGACTTATTCGATCGCCGCCGGCCTGGACTATCCGGGCATCGGGCCGGAGCACAGCCACTTGAAGACGAGCGGGCGGGCCGAATATGTCACCGTCACGAACGAGGAAGTGCTGGAAGCGTTCCAGGTGCTCTCTAAGACGGAAGGCATCATTCCGGCGCTGGAGAGCGCGCATGCCGTCGCTCACGCCTTGAAGCTGGCGCCGCAGCTTCGCCGCGATCAGATTATCATCGTCAATCTGTCGGGGCGCGGAGACAAGGACGTCCAGCAGGTGTTCGAGATGCTTCAATCGGGCAATTGATTGAGAGGAGCGGGGCTGTCCCATAGGAAGTTTTTTACTGCAGCAAGATAGCCCTGTCCCCTGCTTCTCGCACCTCAGCTTGCCGAAAAAACTGTAAAAATGCAGTTTTCCTTGATGACGCGTGTTCCGTTACAGAAGTTCCTGCAAAACTGCATCATTTTCGGACTATTCAATCGCTCAACGACAAAAATTGTTGAAAATAATGTACTTTCGCCACTAGCGTTGCATCAATCTTTTTACGAAAATTTTCACCCTATAATTCTCTATATTTGTAACTTATTGAACTATATTCGTGGACAAAAATAAAGAAATCTCCTATTGTTGAGTTACCCTCAGCGTTATCCATAAAACGCTCAACAAAGGAGATTTCTATGGATAACGTACCGAATCAAAACGTCATTTGTCAATGCCTAAAATGGTTACATGTGAATTCCACTCGAGATAAGTCATTGGACTACCGAGCCCAAAAGTTGTTTGTCGGCGCTTCGACACTCTTGTTTGTAGAGGCACAGCTCCAGCAACGAGACTC
>NZ_LDIG01000078.1 GCF_015845845.1 Paenibacillus dendritiformis | reverse complement strand
CCGAAACAGAGCTAAACGGATTCAGCTAACGGGTTCTTACCGTCATCTGCAAAAGTTACGAACCCGCTGTGAGCATGTGTTTGCTGAAAGCAAAGTTGCGCATGGCATGGATCGTGCACGGAGCCGCGGACTCGACTGCATGCAAGAACAGGCGCTACTGACGGCGATCGTTCAAAATCTGAAAAGACTATGCCGGTTTGGGAAAAAGCGATCTCGAACTGGTATGTCGGCATGCCAAAAAACGAAATCCGTGATGACAGAGGCGTTGTCACGCCTACTCATTTCAGCGCTGGCTGAGTTGTTTTACTCGTTTTGCATGTCCATCAGACGGCTACAACTGCACTAATTCACCGGACTTTTAAATAGAGTGTTAATCTTTTTAAAGATTCTGCTAGACGAATATGAAGATTTATGAAGTTTTGTTAAGAAAGGAGGGAACGGCGTTGATCCAGTTGAAGGATATCGGAAAATTCGAGACGCTGCCCGACCGGGCGATGCAGATCGTGGAAGGCCATGTTCCCGCGCTCCGCGAAGCGATCGCCCAGGGCTGGGATATCGAGGAGGAGATTGCGCTTGGCAAGCACACGTCGCTCCGTCCCTTACATATCGCGCTCCTCGCGGAGCAGCTTCCGGTCGTGAAGCTCCTCATCGAGCACGGAGCCAACCTGAATGATAAGCAGGATCCGGCCTTTCTCGTCGCCGTGCGCTACTGCGGCGAAGAGACGGTTCGTTATATCGCCGCGCACGGCGCGAAGCTGGACGCGCGGAACCGGGTGAAATCGAATGCCTATGAGCAAGCGTATTACGGCAACAAGCGGAACATCCCGCTCATTCACGATCTTGGCCTCGATGTCCGGAAGCATGGCGGGAGCACCCTGAGAAAAGCGGTGGGCGATCACGACAGGAAGACGGTCGCATGGCTGTTGGACCATGGCGCCGACGTTAATTTCAACGTTCGCGATATGGTCTATCCGTATCAAGCCACGCCATTGACGGTGGCGGCCCGGAATGGCGATCTGGCCATGGTCCAATATTTGATCGAACGCGGCGCCGATGTGACGCTGGCGGAAAAAGACGGCGAACGCGCCTACACGATCGCGGTGAGCGGCAATCATCCTCTATCGTCATGAACTCTATTGGAATGAACATCCGGGCCCGCTTCATCGCCCGATTCCGCATGCCCGTCTCATCCACGCTTCGCACGGCCGTCCTCCGCCCCCCCAATAGGAACAGGCACTGACGCGAAGGTCAGTGCCTGTCCTTTTTCTCCGCAGCCGCGGCAGGCAAGCCGGAATTCGCCTCCTGCTCCACGACATGCTTCAGGATCGACAGCTTGTTGCTCCAGAAGCGCTCGTAGAAGGAGAGCCAATCCTTCAGCTCCGTCAGCGGCTCCGGATGCAGCCGGTAGATTTTCTCCCGGCCAACCTTCCGTCCGCTCACCAGCTCGGCTTCGCTCAGAATATGAAGATGCTTGGCAATGGCGGTGCGGCTGATTGGAAAATGGCTCGTAATTTGGGAGATCGGCAATTCCTTGTCCGCCAGCAAGCGAAGAACTTCCCTGCGGGTTGGGTCGGCAATGGCCTGAAATACATCGTATTTGGCCGCAGACGATGACACTTAGCCCTCGACCGCCTGGCGAAGCCGTTGATGCACGATCGCATCCCAGCCCTGGTTCATCCGATCGCGAATGACGGCGCTGGTCTCGTTCGCCTTCCCGATAATCGCCTCCGCTTCCTTCCACCCGCCGTGAATCAACGTGAACTCGGTCTGGTCCCCCATCTCTGTCAACAGGAACGTCACGACCCAGCCTTCCGTATCCCACGCGAAGGACAGCCGGTGCGGCGCCTCAATCTCGATGACTTTGCACGGGGAAGGACCGAACGGGGATTGAATCTGGAATTCATGTCCCGCCTTCGGCTCGAAGTCGTTCTCCATGAACCAGGAGGCAATGCCTTCCGCCGTCGATACCACATCCCACACCTTTTGAATCGGCGCGTTCAGCACGATGGTTTTCCGAATATCGGGAACTTGATTCTTGTTGTTGGTTTCCATCCTCATTCTCCTTTGAATTCAAAAATATGAAACCGAATGGTTTCGCTTTTCGATTATATGAAACCATTTGGTGTTATGTCAATCATTCGTGCTATTGCCTCCGCCAAGCAGTATGATCCAATTTTCTCCCAATTGCCGCCCGCACAAACCGAAGTTCACCGATTGTTCATTGAAAGCGACGTAACGGAACCTGATTTAATGGCAAATATTCAAATGGCGCTGGAAAACACACCGATGGCCTACCCGCGCTAATACGAAAGCATCGAAAGGAGAATCCCTTATGCGCAACAACCCGATCCGCCCTCCTGGCGCCAACGAACGAGGCAGCGTGCCATGGAAGGGAACTGACGTGCTGATCATCCTGGTCATATGGAGACTGCTGCTGTCGGCTCCCGTCATGAACGCGGCCGCAGTTCCACTGGAGTATCTGGGGCTCCTACCCGCCTATGCCCGCTACACAGCGGCCTTCCTGGTCCACATCATTCAACTCGCTGTTATCGGCCTCGTCATCATCCGCAAGTATCAATTAACCTGGACATCCTTCGGATTCCGCAGACCAACGAGGAAGGACTGGCTGCAATTGCTGCCCTGGGCGCTCCTTGCCAATCTCATTTCATTGCTCGTGCTATGGGTTACATTTACGTTTCTGTGGTCGGAAGGCTCTTCCAAGGCGGAGTCGGCAGAATCGGTCGGCTTCATTCTAACATTACTTATGGGGGCTGTCGTTGCTCCCTTCGTGGAAGAGGTCGTGAATCGAGGCGTAATCTACGGCTATTTGCGGAGCCGCTTCGGCGTCCTTGCCGGCGTTATCGTCAGCGCGCTTATCTTCGGGGCCGGACATGCTCCGGAGCTTATGCTGAATGCGTTCGTAACCGGCAGCGTGTTCGCGCTTTTTTATGAAAAAAGGGGCACCCTATGGATGCCCGTCGTGCTGCACGGCATCATGAATGCCGCGGTTATTTTCATTTTTTACCTCTTGTCGCCCTGACTAGCGAAATCGAATTATTAAAATTTCAATTATTTTTTATAGCATAATTGATTTCCTGGCGCCAAATAATATACGATAAAGATCCAATTGAACGAAGGAGTTGAAGCCCATGTCCGTAGATGCATATCTGAATTTTAACGGGAACTGCCGGGAAGCCGTCGAGTTCTACGCTGATGCGTTCGGAACAGACAAGCCGCAGATCATGACCTTTGGCGACGCGCCGCCCCACCCGGACTTTACGCTTCCGGAGGAAGCCAAGCATCTGGTGATGCATGCCCGCCTCAACATTTTGGGCAGCAACGTCATGTTCTCGGACGTATTCCCGGGAATGCCTTTCACTGTCGGCAATAATATCAGCCTGGCCGCGATTTGCGAGAGCGAGGATCAGCTCCAATCGATCTACGACAAGCTGAAGGCCGGCGGCAAGGTCGTCATGGAGCTCCAAGAGACATTCTGGAGCAAACGCTACGGACAAGTGGAAGACCGGTTCGGAATTTTGTGGCAGCTTAACCTCGGCAACGGCGGGGAAATGGAAGCCTAAAAGCGGGAAATAAAAAAAGGAGCAGTCCTGCTGCTCCTTTTTTACATGTCACAATTCGGTAGGATCAGACAATAACGAATATTACTGATGTTTTGAAATGAACCCCTTGAGTTAGCTTGATTAGCTCTATGATGGACGGATCCAAACCGCATGTCGTCACGAACGACTCAAGACCCTTCATCGCCTTGTGCGCAGCAGGATTCACTTCATCGACAATCATTCTGAACTCCATTCCGCCTTGCCTCCTTAACTATTTAGGTCAAAATATGCGCTTGCAAACCGTGCCAGCCAAAACAAACGGGCCGAAATGCAACGATAATTCGATCACCCCTTATCCGTAATCTTCCTCGGTCAAATCCATATTGACGCTGATCGCGGTCCAGCTGCCGTCCGCGGCCGCAAACACGACTTGGGAAGGCGCGAATTCACGCCCGTGGCCAGGATCACTTTGCGCGCTTGAAGGCGAAGCCCGGACGAATCCGCCACTTCAAATCCGGATTCAATCCGGTTCACCTCCGCCACCTCGGTTGGCAAATGTTCCACGGACGGATAACGCCGCACCTCCTCATAAGCAATCCGGCGAAATTCGGACGGAGTTACGCCATCTCTTGTAATAAAGCCGTGCGACGCATGGGTGACGGCATTTCGAGGGCGATTGCTGTCGAGCAAAGCCACCCTTCTCCTTGCCCTGCCAAGGACGAGGGCGGCATTCAAGCCGGCGGGGCCTCCGCCAATAATAGCGCAATCGTATATCATGAATGCATCCTTTCTTATATAGATATAAAAGACTCATTATATCTATAATACAACCAAAAAAAGTCCTTCTCCGCTTCGAATCCTGTCTCTTCCACGCGCGCGAAGCGGCGGATCGCGCTAGACTTGCGTTTGCTTATGGGCCAGATCCGCCAATTTCGCATTTTTGAGATGCTGCTCCATTTTCTCTTCCGCTTCCTTCATGACCGCTTGAATCAAGCATTCGGATCCGTGGACAAAGCCGCATTCAAACAAGGAAGCGGTGCCCTCAATGGCGTGAATGATAGCCAAAAACGTAATGTCGTCTTTATTCCGGGTTAGACGATAGCCGCCATTGGCCCCGGAGACCGATTCAATCATGCCTGCTTTTACGAGTCTCGTCAATATTTTGGAAAGATAGGTCGGCGACACGCCCTGGGCTTCCGCCAACTGCTGGACGCCAATCGGCTTCACCGAAGAAGCTTCAACTAACATAAGCATCGTGTGAAGAGCATAATTCGTCGCTTTTGAAAATCTCATGACTGCACCTCATTCAAGGACTTATTATATCTATAATATCCTTGATGTGGGCTATGTGTCAAGCCGCGCCTTCTCCGCTTCCCGGTAAAGTGAATGTACAGCAGCTACCATTTGCTTGTGACGAAATCGTTAATATTTTCTCATCGAATTCTAATAAAGCCGGGAATTCATTGACGTTACAGCGTTTTCATGACTTCCGTTAAATACTGGATGCAAATCATATGTTATGTTGGTTATAGGCCTTGCCCCAACTTTTCAATACAAGGAGGAAGACCATGAACAACATGAAGAATCAACGCATCCTAAAAACGGTAATGGGAATCAGCCTTAGCTTTTTTATAGCATTGTCCGGCACGGCGATGGCGGTGCCTCATCAAGCCCAAGCGGCCTCCGCGTCCGCGTCCGCGGTAGCGGATGATATTATTGCGACAGGGAAAGCCTTTCTGGGCGTCCCTTATCATTTCGGAGCCGAGTCCGGCCGAACCGATCAATTCGACTGCTCTTCGTTCACGCAGTATGTATTCAAGAAGCATGGCATCGACCTTCCGCGCTCTTCCCGGGAGCAAGCGACGGCCGGCGTTAAAGTCTCCAAGAACGAGCTCCAGCCCGGCGATCTCGTCTTTTCCGATACGAACCGGGACGGAAAGATTAACCACGTTTCCATCTATATAGGCGAGGACAAGCTTCTTCACACCTATAAAGTCGGCGTCGGCGTAACAATTACCGATTTTTCCGGCAGCGCCTGGGACAAAACGTTTGTGACCGCGCGCCGCGTCATCTCCGCCCCGAAATCCGAAGCCTCTGCCCCAACTCAAGATCGCAGCGCGGAAGAAATCTGGGATCAGCAAGATTCCTCCCAGGAAAACCAATGGAATTAAATACGTGCCTGAAGCAGGGTTTCATGCGGAAGCCCTGCTTTTTCTATGTCTGCCCCTGCATGCCGCCTGCTTTATCCGTGCAGGCCTCATTTCTTGTTATTGTTCCCGATGGAATGAACATCATGCGCTCGCGTCACCCCTTCCGCAGCCGGTCAACAACGAAATAGCCCTGCCGTGGAAGCAGGGCCCAAATCAGACGGTTGCGTAAAGGGGCGAATTTTTAATAAATACATGCGCGCGATACGATGACCAACAAAATGAACAGAACCAAGATAACGCCTGTAGAAGTAAAAAGACCTCCAACACCTTTGCATCCGATATCACTCATAATTCCATGCAGCCTCCTTTCATTTAGGTACATACTCATCATATTAGGGCCGCATCCTCATTGCCTTGGCTATATCCCAGAAAGCAATAATTGGGCTTTGGCTGCGCACAGCTTGTCCCCAACCATATTATTCATGATTAAAGGCCCCGCCGGGAGCCTTTTTGTCCTTCTTATTAAGCATTGTTCTTCATAAATACGATATCGGCAGCCCCTCGAAATAGACAATCTGCGCGGTCCGGATATGGAACGCCTTGTCATGCCGATTCAACTGAATATGATCGACCGCGACGCTGGCCAATACGCCTTCCAGCGTCTCTACGGTCGTCCGGACGGTTATCCGCTGCCCTTGATGCCGGCTCAGATGATCCAGGAATACCGGATCCAGGCAAGTCACGTAATCGGTTGGCTGCGGCACGGCCGGCGTCGTGCATATCGGCGTGCACGCGGCCGGTTGATGATTCACATAGGCAGGCTGCACGATCGGGTGAAGACAAGTCTGAACATGATGCGGCTTGGCAGGCGGTTTTTCTTTTTCGGCAGGCGGTTTGGGTGCGGGCTTCTTCTCCGTCATGGGCGGTTCCCTCCTTTTCCGTCTCATTTAATTATATATGCTCCGGAGCCGGGAATATTCCGGCTGGAGTTGAATCCGGCGCATGTATGCCATGATGCCGTTCCGGCAAGGGGGATAACATCTTGCTTACCGATTACCGGCAAAGAGCTGGAGAGACCGGCCGAGAAGCCGTTTATGCGGCTGGACATAGAGGCTTGAGAGACTGCTTCCCCCGCTACTCCTTAATCCTCAGGCCGAACTGGGCGGCGAAGACAGCGGCTTGCTCCGGAGAGATGATGCAGCCCTGCAAGTCTTCCAGACCGGCCCCAAGCGCCGTGAACGTGCACGCGCTCAGATCGATGCCGGCCAGCTTCGTCCCGGACAATTGCGCCTGATCGAGATCGCAGTTCTCGAAATGCGTCTGCAGGACGGTCGAGCGGTATAAATCCGCATGAACCAGCAAGCATTCCTGAAAGTGAACCTGCTTCATATTCGCGAACCGGAAATTCGCGTAGCTGGCATTGCAGCCGATGAACCGCACATTGCGGAGCGTCGCCTCCATCAAGTCGATGCCGACAAGCTTGCAATGTCGGAATTCGGCGCGGTGAATAATGGCCCCGCTGAAATCGATGTTCGACAAATCGCATCGTTCGAGAATGACGTCGGTCATCTCCATCCTGGACAGAGCGGTCTCCGCAAACATGACATTCCGCAATACCGCCTTGTCGAACGTGACTCGATCCGCGTTCTGCCGTTCGATAGCGCAAGCCTTGATCCGTCCTTCGCGGCACACATCCTCGTCATATAGCATGCCGTTCGGCAAATGCAGGTCAGACAGCTCCCCCGGCTAATGAGGAGCGTCGATTTTCAAATCATTCACGCATACCCTCCTCCCCTTCTCTTTGTCCTCTAACTATACCCCCGGACGGGATCATTCGCCAGCGGGCCCAGGCGGATCCACCGGGCCATCCGGACATGATCGCCGCATAAGGCAAAAAAGCCGCTCCGGAAAAGGGCGTTGTCTTCCGGAACGGCTTCCTTTGGCAAAGATGACAGGCTGTGCGCTTACGCCGACAGATCCGCTTTGCTCCGCTGCCTCATCGCTGCCGCCTGCGCCATCGCGTAGACAAACAGGAACAAGATCATGAAGCCGGCGGAATACCGGTACATGACGGCATAGCCCGCAGCGGCCGAGATAGCCCCCAGCAGAAGGGCTCCTGCGGCGACCCCGAGATCGGTCGAGTTGTAGAACATGCTGTTCGCCATGCCGTATTGCTCCTTCGGCACGAGCCGGATCATCCAGGCTTGAATCGTCGGCTGAATCGCCCCGAACCCGAGCCCGTACAGCAGGGCGGATACGATCAGCAGCGGGATCGAGGCCGTATACGACAATATCGCCAAGCTGGCGATCACACAGACGGCCGCCGGGATCAGCACGGCCGCATGGCCTCTGCTGTCGAAAACCCGGCCGGATATCGGCCGGATCATGATGATCGTGACGGCGTTGAACAAGAAGAACAGCCCGACCTGCTCCAGATGCACCGCTTCGCCGAACAGGGCAATGAAGCCGAGCAGTCCGCTGTAGGTAACGGACAGAATCACATTCAGCAGAGCCGGGAACAGCAGCTTCGGATTGAAGGGCCCCTTCTTCCGGGACGCCTCTGCTGCCCGGGGAGGCCGGCGTTCGGGCGGGATCGAACGTGTCAACAGCAGAATCGGAAAAATGAGCGCCACGGTCGCCGTTCCGATCATGGCGAGCGTGCCAAATCCGGCTTGCTTCATGACATTGAGTCCGATCATCGGCCCGATGGACATGGCAAGGCTGGTCGATAACCCGAAGTATCCGATCCCTTCACCCATCCGGGGCAGCGGAATAATCTGGGAGACCATCGTGGGGATAATGGTGCTGCCCATGCCGAACCCGATGCCGTATCCGACCCGCATCAGCAGGAGGGAGCCGACGGAATCGGCCGCGACATAGAGGGCGGTCGTGACCGCGGCGGCGGCAAGGCCGATGTACAAGATGACGCTGCGCTTCATCCTCCGCATCAGTGCGGCCGTAATGAAGCGGGTCGCGATCGCGGAGGCCGCGAACACACTGGTGACCAAGCTGACGGTCACATCCCCGGCATGGAATTCATTTTTCACATACGCGGGAAAGGAAGACAGCAGCATTTGCAAATTTAGAAACAATAAAAACGAACAAATCGTTAACGAAAGGAACGATTTGGTCCAAAGCGGTGTTGATGGTTCCTTCATCAAGTGTCTCTCTCCTTATTCTCTGTCTGCTAATTCGTTCACATGGCTGTTGACGCGGAGAAGAAGCTCGATGAGCCGTTCATATTCCTGTTCCGACATACACTGCTTGATGTCGTGAATCATTTGCTGCTCGATGGGCGATGTTTGCTCGATCAGCGCCTTCCCCCGCTCGGTAATGCGGACGAGAAAGGAACGGCGATCATGCTCTCCCGGTGTCTTGAACACGAATCCCTTCGTTTCCAGATGATCGAGAATCCGCGTCGTCGTCGGCTTATCCTTGCCCGATCGCTCGGCAATGTCTTTTTGGATCAGGCCGTCGGCCCGGCTAATCTGATACAGGATGGTCCATTGCTCCGGCGTAATGTCGTACTTCTTCAAGCGGTGCTGGAACAGGGTCGACACCTTGCGGTAGGTCATGCCCATCACGAAGCCGATGGAACGGAACAGACGGTTCTCTTCGGTCAATCCGGCAGCCTCCTTTCGATCATGAAAATTCATGCAGTTGTCTAAACAACTATATGCCTGACAACTACAAATGTCAAGGGAAATCCCGCGGCCCCTGCCGGCGATATGTCATAAACGGGACTTGAAACTGACGCAGCGTCATCTTGTATAATAAGGAGACATCATCCAATGAAGGTGGGATTATCGTGATTCCGATTCAAGAGGTGACCAAGACGACCGGCATTACCGTCCGCACGCTCCGCTATTACGACCAAATCGGGCTCTTGAATCCGGCGGGGAAGACGCCCGGCGGGCATCGGCTCTATTCGGATGAGGATTTGATGAGATTGAAGCATATTCAATTTTTGAAGCAGATGGGTTTTCGCTTGCAGGAGATTGATGAGATGCTCGCCATCCATGACCTGGATTGGTCGGCCAGTCTGAACAATCAGTTGGCCTATGTGCTGGAGGAGCAAGAGAAGCTGAAGCAGATGGAAATACATCTGCGCGAGCTCATTCACAGCATGGCTGTCGAAGGAGATGCGAAGGGCAATGCGATTCAGAAGCTGATTCAACTGTCCGGGCGCAGTCAAGAGACACGCCGGAAATACCGCAAGCTCCTCTTCCAGGAGCATGAGCAGAAGCTGATGTCGCGCCTGCCGCGAGTGGATGGCAGCGATCCCGATTCGCTGGAATGGCTCGGGCTTATCGCCCAACTCCGCAAACATATGGATACGGGACCGGATTCGCCTCAGGTGCAGCGTATTATTCGAAGAATTGCCGAGAAGACCGAGGAAGCATTTCCGGGAGAAGCGGAATTTCTCGATAAGCTATGGGAAATCCGGAAGTGCCCGGAGCAATCCGCGCAGGTCGGGATGTATCCTCTGGAGCCTGAGCTGCTCGAGCTGTTCGAAGAGGCGTATAACTTCTTTCTCGCCAGCGAAGACGCCCGGCAGCCGAAGCAGGAGCCCGGCGCATAAGCGGCGAGCGGCCTTGTGCGCTCGCCGCATTCCCGCGGCCAGCTCTGCCTACAGCAAGGAGGCGGCATAGCGGAGCAGCGCAACGGCTGCCATCCCGGTAACGACGGTAATGAGCAGGCTCCGGGTGAAGTATGCGGCGGCGAATGAGGCCGCCGCGGCAATGAGCGGCAGCAGGAAGCCGCCTTCGCTGCCCACGAACACCTCCTGAGCCAGCAGCGCCGACATGACCGCGATCGGGATATGGCTCAGCCAATTCTGTCCCCATTCCGGCAGCGGCTTCTTGCTCAGGACGATAAGCGGCAGCACCCGCGGTATCAAGGTAACGAGCGCCGCGCCCGCCAGCATCAAGAGAAAACTCCATCTTACTTCCATTTTTCTATCCACACCCCTACGCTTGCCGCGATAATAATGGCGATTAAGACGCCTGCGCTCTTGGACAGGAACATCGTGCCGGCAATGGCTGCCGCCACGGCGCAGCCTGCGACCGCCAGATCGACCCGATACTTGGACCGTTCCAGCAATTGCAGCATGAACAGGCCGATGAACATGGCCGGCAGGGCAAAATCCAAGCCGTACTTCTCCGGCGCGGCGATCCAGTGTCCGAATATGCCGCCGGCGAGATTGGCGACGAGCCAATTCAGATAAGCAGTCACATTCAGTCCGAGCATCCACGGGAAACTTCCCTGCGTCCGCCCCGTCAGCTTCGTCACGGCGACGCCGAAGGTCTCATCGGTCAACTGGGATCCGATCAGAATATTTTTCCAAGCCGGCAGATGGCGGAAATAAGGCGACATCGCCGCGCTCATTAACAGATGGCGCAAATTGACAAAAAATACAGTAAAAATAATGGCAAACGCGGGGCTTCCGGAGGCAAGCATGCCGGCAACGATGAATTGAGCGGAGCCCGCATACAAAAATAGGGACAGCAGGGCGATTTCGGCCAAAGACATGCCTGCCGTCTTCTCCACCACCCCCGCTGCAAAGCCGATGCTCAAATATCCCAACACGGTGGGAAGGCAGTCCTTCACCCCCAGCAGAAACGGTTCGCTCCTCGTTGCAGGCGCATTCACATATTGTTGGTTCATGGCCCCTCCTCTGTCCGACCTTGCTCTCCATACCGTTGTCCGGTAACGACATGGTAGAGCGCAGGATGATTCCGCCACAGCGCATCCAGCTTCTCCGCGCCGAAGACGGCCGTAATCTCTTCAATCATGATGTCATGCCGGATATACTCGGTCGCCACCAGCACGAGCACCGGGTCATGCGTCCGGACCGCCCAGGAGGCGGCGTCGCCGGAAAAATTCGCGATGAGCACCTCCTCACCGTCACGGGAGACGATGGTCAAGCGCCCTCCCGCCCGATCCTTGACCACTTCCGGCGGCATATAATCGTGATGGAAGGTCGTCCCGATGCGGGCTTCCGGGGCTCCGAAGAGTACGGAAAACACCTGGACTCCGTCCCGAAGATGCGTGTCCACCGCTTCTTGAACGACGGGCACCTGCGGCTCCCAGACGGACAGCCACAGCTCGTCCTCCGCCCTCCCGATCATGTCGGCCATTTCCTTCAGCACCAGTTCATCGCTGCGGATATGCCAGATGACATCCATGTCCCGCTCCCGCTGAAGCAGCGGCAGCTTTTGTTCCAGCAAAGAAAAGGATTGCTCAAATTGGTTCCGCAGCCGATCAATGAGCTCGCTCGAAGGGACCGGTGAATATTTGACCGGATCGGAAGGCACGAGATGAACAGCCCCCTTGTCCATCAATTTCCCCAGCACCTCGTATATCATCGAGCGGGGCACGCCGGATCGCTTGCTGATCTCATAGCCCGTCACCGGGTGAACCTTCAACAGCCCGATATAAGCTTTGCATTCATACGGAGAAAAACCGAGCTTCTGCAGCTCCTTGAATACCTCCTCCATGCGGCACATCCCTTCTTTTGGATTAACATCTCCTTACGGAGTTATGTATCTAACTACTACCAATCGCGAAAAGAAAAACGGCTCAGCGCAGAGCGAACCGTATTCGGCCACCCTGGCCGCGTCGTTAGATTACTACTTACTATAATGCCGCTTTCTCATCCTGTCAATGGTCCCTCACTTGACATTGACCGTGAATAAATAATTGTACTTCGCGGAATGCCTCAATTCGTCGGTAATGATCTCGAACAGCATATCTCTATATTTGCCCTGCGGCAGGCAGCGCCGAATATCGCGATAGTTTTCGACGGCCTTCAGTTCGCCGAACAAGGCTTGCTTCAGCCCTTCCGTATACGATTGCGGCATGGCGAACGCTGCGCCGTCTGCATTCTGCGCCTCCCGCCCCGTAAAGTCGCGGTAAATCTGACGGAACATGCGGTTATGCTTGCGCTCGTCATCCCGGATGGAAGCAACGATCTCTTTCTCCTCCCGGGATGGCTTCACGATTCGAATTGCAGGAACACGTTGGCGGTGTAATACCGCTTCGCGATATCCTGCAAGTAGGAGGCCTGGACAGACAAAACGGCGATGACCAGGCAGTTGCTGACTGCCTTCCGGCAGGAATCCGATAGCGCCCACTCTTGCGCCTTGCGGTCGGCCGTCGTCTTGACGAGCTGCTCCAGCAGCGCATCCGGAGCGGCCCCGGCCGAAGCATGTCCCGCCACGTCGAACAACTGGTCATTGTTCGCATCCAATTCCTCGAACATGCCGGCGTACGCATGATAGACCTGAATCGGCTCGATCCCTCCGTGCCGTTCTTGGAACAAGGAATCGAACAGGGTGCGAATCGATACGAAATCGAGCGTGCACTTCAAATCGTCGATCATGAACATGAGCGCCGCTTGATTTACCGAGTATTTGCGCCCCTCCTTAATACTGGCGAAATGCTCTTTGAAATCGCGCTTCACCCAATTCTGAATCGATGTAATCGAAATGTTCGAATGCTCTATTAAATGGCCCAGATCTGCGATTTCTTGGAGCGAGAACCCGGCAAACGGCTGGCCCTGAATCAATTTCTTGATAATATGCGGCATATCCAGCGACAAGATCGCCTGCATCGAAGCCGCCGCCGCTCCCGCGCTGCCGTGACTATGCGTCCATGCGGCCTGGAGAATGGCCAACGGCGACTGGCGCTGCCCCCCTTGCAGCGAGAGCAACAGAGACGACATTTCTTTGCGGGTCAGCGTGAAGGACTCCATCTGCTCCCCTCCTTGCCTTGCAAAAGTTCATATGAACCTAATATAGCACTGTTCAAAATTGCTTGTAAAGAGCCGAAAAACGAAGGGAATGGCATCCCGCGCGCCCCTCGATGGACGTAAACCGGACCGATTCCCCCCAAATGAGCCCTGCCGCCAGTTGTATATCCAAGGTAAAGTTCGTAAAATTAGTTCATAAGAACTTAAATCTGATGATAAAGGGATGAGACAACATTATATGGGTATAGGATTGAATCTATTCATGATTGCCGTACTGATTATGCTGACCGCGTTCTTTGTGGCGACGGAGTTCGCTATCGTGAAGCTGCGTTCCAGCAGAGTGGATCAGCTTGTGCTGGAAGGCCATAAGAAAGCGCTCGCCGTTCAGCAAGTCACTAGCAACATGGATGGATATCTGTCAGCCTGTCAGTTGGGAATTACGATTACGGCGTTAGGACTCGGGATGCTGGGCGAGCCGACCGTGGAAGCGATGCTGCTCCCATGGTTGACGGACATGAATATCAGCGGCAATGTCAGCCATGTGCTGTCTTATGCCATTGCGTTTTTGTCCGTGACCTTCCTCCACGTGGTCGTCGGCGAACTCGCGCCGAAGACGCTGGCCATTCAGAAGGCCGAAGCGATCACCTTGCTGGCGGCGAAGCCGATCATATTCTTTTACAAATTGATGTACCCATTCATCTGGCTTCTCAACGGCTCTGCGAACCTGCTGATCCGGACATTCGGGCTGAAGCCGGCCAGCGAGCATGAGGAAGCCCATACCCAGGAAGAGATTCAGATTATCCTGTCCGAGAGCCTGCAGAGCGGGAAAATCAACAAGGCCGAATACGGCTATGTGAACCGCATCTTCGCCTTCGATGAGCTGTTGGCGAAGGAGATTATGGTTCCGCGTACGGATATGGCCTGCGTATATACGAACTATTCGTTGGAGCAAAATCTGGAGATTATCCGCAAGGAGCAGTACACCCGCTTCCCGGTGGCGACCGGCTCCAAAGACAACATCATCGGCATGATCAACACGAAGCAGTTATTCCTGGAATATGACCGGGAGAAGGAATTTGATTTCCGAGCATTGATTCACCCGATTCTTACCGTGCCCGAGGCGATACCGGTCAAGACCTTGCTGACGCGGATGCAGCAGGAAAATATGCATATGGCCCTGCTCGTGGATGAATACGGCGGAACATCGGGGATTATTACGATAGAAGATATATTGGAAGAAATCGTCGGCGAGATTCGGGATGAGTTCGATACCGATGAGCGCCGGGAAATCGAAGTGTTGGATGAAGGATGCTATCTGCTTGACGGCCTTGTGCCGCTGCACGAGTTCTGCCATTTGACCGGACTTGAGATCGAGAATGCGGAAGTGGACACCTTCGGGGGCTGGATATTCAATCATTTCACCGAGCTGCACCGCGGCAAGGAATTGCGTTGTAAGCATGTCCGCATGATCATCCGCGAGATGAGCAAGAACCGCATTCGCCGGATTGAAGTCATTGTCGAGGACAAAGTGGAAGCAGCAGCACCAGTACCGGAATAGCAGGCGCCATTGGCCCTAATCATGGGACATGCGCCATAATCTCGCCCTCTCCCGAACGGAAGAGGGCGCTTCTGCAATTAACAATCCTATTGCTTTGTGATAAGCTAACGGTAACGTGACACGGAACGAAGGAAATAAGGAGTTGCCATTGAACCTATGACCGAGCCTTGGATTGAAGAGCTGCTGGACGCCGATGCCAATGCGAAGATGACCGAGAAGCAGGAGCGGATCGTGAAGGCAGCGATTGAGGTTTTTGCGCAAAAGGGCTTTGCCGCCTCCTCGACGAGTGAGATTGCGCAGCGCGCCGGCGTGGCGGAAGGCACCATCTTCCGTCATTACAAGACGAAGAAGGATTTGCTCCTCTCCATCGTGGCCCCTTCCATCGTGAAGCTCATTGCCCCGTTTGTGCTGCGCGAGTTCAAGGACGTGTTGGACACGGAATATGAGAGCTACGATCAATTTTTGCGGGTCTTCATCGAGAACCGCATCGATTTTTTGCATCAAAATATGAGCTTGGTCCGTATTGTGCTGCAGGAGCTTCCCTTCCACCCCGATCTGCAGGCCCAACTGCAGGAGATTATCGTCTCCCAGGTGAAGGAACGTGTCGAGAAGATCATCCGCCGCTTCCAGGCCGAGGGGAAGCTGGTCGAGCTGCCGACCGGCACGGTTATCCGGCTCACGGCTTCGGTCATTATCGGATATGTGCTGGCTAGATCCCTCTTTATCGAGAAGGAGCAAGCAGAGTGGAATGACGAGCAGGAACGGGAAGCCACGATTTCCTTCCTGATGAAGGCGCTGACCCCTTGATCCAAAAAGCAAGCCGCCGCAGATACGATCCGCAGCGGCTTTTCCCGATTCCATTTATATTTTGCGGTACTTCCGCAGCACGGCAATGTTCAGCACGATGAAGACGAGCGCGAACCCAAGCAGCACGACAAGATCGAAGTAAATATCAGACAGTCCCATCCCTTTATACATGACAGCTTGCAGCGCATCCCCTCCATAATACATCGGCATAATCCGCGCAACCGCCTGCAGCCAATCCGCCATGCCGTCCACCGGAAAAATGCCCGCGAAGAAAACTTGGGGAACGACGACGAGCGGAATGAACTGCACCATCTGGAATTCCGAGTTGGCGAAGGCCGACAGCAATATCCCCAGCGATAAAGCGACCAGCGCGAGCAGCAAATTAATGAGAATAACGATCCCCAGGCTGCCCGCCATCACAATTCCGAGCACCTTGACCGAATAAAAGACGACGATAAGCGTCTGAATAACGGCAAACAGTCCGTAGCCCAACAAGTAGCCGAATACAATCTCGCTGCGGCGAACTGGCGTCGACATCAGCCGGTCCAGCGTGCCGGTCGTCCGTTCCCGCAGCAGGGCGATTCCCGAGATGAGGAAGACAAAGAAGAAGACGAAGAAACCGACAAGTATCGGACTTAACACATCAAAGAACGAGGTCTCGGCATCGCCGTACATATAATCGATCGCAAGCTTCGGTTCGGCTTTGCCGACAGGGCTCGCTTCCGGAACCTCAACCTTTCCTTGCACCAAGTGAGCCAGCCGTTCCGCTTGCTGCTTCGCCGCCTGTGCCGCCAGCGTCTGCATCACCTTCATCTGCAGCGCTTTGGCGGAGGCCGGATCCTCATTCCGCAGCGTAAGGCCGGCCTCCTCCCCTTGCCACTGCAGCACGCCGTCGAGATCCTCATCGGCCAGCAGCTTTTTCGCTTCGGCTTCGCCAGGATAGACAATCGGTTCGATCTCCATCTCCCGCAGCGCCTCCACCGCCGCTTCATCCGCGCCGATCACCGCAAGCTTCGGATTCGCGCCGGAATCGCCGGTGAACAAGAAGTGAACGAGCGTCAAAATAAGCAGGGGCGCCGCCATCATAAGCGCCAAGGTCCGTTTGTCGCGCATCATCTGCTGGCCAATCCGTCTAACCAGGGCTCCCATTCTCATGCGTCCCTTCCCCCTGCCTTAATAAATATTTCCTCCAGGCTGTGAATGCCGAAGCGGCCCTTCAATTCAGCAGGCGAGCCGCAGGTCAGCATGCGCCCTTCCCTCATCATCGCCAGCCGGTCGCATTTTTCCGCTTCGTCCATGACATGCGTCGTCACCAGTATCGATTTGCCTTGCTCCTTCAGGCGGTACAGCTCATTCCAGATCGATAATCGGAGCTCCGGATCGATGCCAACCGTCGGTTCATCGAGCACGAGCACCTGCGGATCGTGAACGAGCGCAATCGCCAGCGACAGCCGGCGCTTCATGCCGCCGGAATACGCCATCACTTTTTTGGTCAAATGGGGAGTGAGTTGAACCAGATCAGCCGCATAGGCAATCCGTTCTGCCCGCTTCTTTTTGGAAAGGCCGAAGAGGGTTGCGAAAAAATCCAGATTCTCCTTCCCTGTCAGCTCCGGGTAGAGGGCGTCCGACTGGGCCATATACCCGATTCGCTGCAGCATCCCCAGGTTCGGTATCCGGACGCCTTCGACCTCGATCTCCCCCTGCGAGGCGGAGTCCATGCCGACGATCAGCTTCACCAGAGTGGTCTTCCCTGCCCCCGAAGGGCCGATCAACCCGTAGATCTCTCCGTCGGCCACGGTCATATCCACATCAGCTAGAATGACCTTCTTGCCATATCGCTTGCTTACCCGGTGGACGGCAATTGCGTTTCTCAAAGGATTCACCATCCCTCCAATAATATGAGTGAGTGTTTACTCACTTTTATTATACCAACTTTTCTCCTTATGTAAATCCATTGTTTCATCTCCCTGGCAGCCCGGACGAAGTAAAAGAGCGTCCCCTTTCCCGCCGGAATGAAGTCGTTCGCCGTGAGCATTTAATTCATGAAGGACTTTGCCCGCACGAGGAGAACGCTCCCCGCTCCGAGCCAATAGATCAGCATATGGCCCACCGCCGGCCACAGCGATGCCGTCCCTTGACCTGATGGAAAGACGAACAAGAAAAGGACTAAACTCAGGAGGCAAAATAACGCTTCCCACCCGATCCATCTCCAGGCGAACAGATTGGCCCGCATTCGATGGAGCGCGTAGAGATTGCAGAACACCGCGACCCCTTCCAGCGCCAGAATGCCAATAGACGCCGCCTCATATCCGAATCCGGGTATGGCCAGCAGGAAGAACAGCAAGGCCGTCGAGAAGGCGATTCCGTTCAGCAGGCCCATGAAGGGAACATTTTTCTTCTCTTGGGTCCATAAAATACTCGTCGTCAACTCGCGAATACCGACGATAAGCGGGAGAACCGCGAAGTAGCGAATCGGTGCCGCCGCCTCGGGGGTATGGAACAACAGATGTGCCAACGGAGCCGCGAATAACAACAGAAACATGCCGCTTAACAAGCCCCATGTCCAGCAGAACTGAAGCATCCTCCGGACCATGACACGGTAGGCTCTCAACTCTCCCTGCTGAAAATAAGAGGCCAGCTTCATCGTCATCGTATACGAGATGGCGGCCGTTACGATCGTCGGCATATAAGCGACGATGACCGCCATTCCCGTAATGACGCCGTAAATGGATGTCGCTTCCGGGAGGGTGTAACCCGCTGTCTGAAGCCGGCGCGGAATGAGCAGCGAATCGATGAAATCCGAGGCGGGCACCAGCAGCCTCGTGAAGCCAATCGCCATCGATGCATGGATAATCGAGCGGACTTCGCTCCGGACCGGCGAACGGGATTCAATAGAGCCTGCGGGAAGGGATCGCCTCGCCGCGACACAAACCAGAAGCAGCAGGAAGGCGGACATCGCTCCCGCCGTCGTTCCCGCCAATCCGGCCCCCAAAGCGGTGGCCGTCCCTTCGGATGCGAACAAAAGGACAAGAATCACCAGCGACCCGACGCGGACGGCCTGCTCCGTTATCTCCGAAAAGGAGAGTGCTCCGTACCGCTCCGTTCCTTGCATATACCCCCGGAGGAGTTGCAGCATCGGAACGGCCAGCAAAGCAGGAGCCAGGCAGCGGATCGCGGCTTCCACATCCGGGTTCCCGAGAAGGGCGGCAATATGTTCGGACTGCATATACATCAGGAGGCTGGCAGCGCCACCGGCCAACGCGAGGAGTACGGAGAGCGTGCGAAAAGCGGCCCACCCTCTGGCCGGATGCTTGGCGGTAAATAAGGCCAATGCCGTAGGCAGCCCTCCGGTAATGATCATGAGAAAAATACCATAGCATGAATAGGCGAGCTGATATAATCCGACGCCCTCGGCGCCAAGAAAGCGGGACAGCGTCGCTCTCCCCGCTAAGCCAATGACCTTGCCGACGAGGATAGCGCCTGTCCGCAGGGCAGCCGGATTCATGACTGGCAGCTTCATTTTCCATCACCCGACCATTCCAACCTTGTCCTCCCATTGTATGATTGGACGGGCCGGGTTATGTTCAACAGACGGCGCTTCGATTAGTCGCGGATATGGATCAACAAGTAATTCGTATTCCGATCCCAGCCCAAGTCGAAGGGAACGCGGTACCGATCGGCGGTATGCGAGTTAACCAACGGATAGCCGAAATCATCGAATCCGACGACGACCGAGAAATGATCCACATCGCCGTTAAAGTCGTAACCGATCAGATCCCCGGGCTGCAGCTTTGCAATCGCTCCTGCCGGATGCTTTGCGGACGGCTTGACGATATCGCTGAATTTGCCTTTGGCGATCATCTTGCCATAACCGCCGTGCAGCAGGAAATTTTTGAAGGCATCGGTTTGGACCCATGTCCGGGATCCCCCGTTGAACATAAAATAATGCCAGCCGCCTCTCATTTTCAAGCCGCCGCCTTCCTGCGGATCGCCGATGCATTGGGAGGCGAAGTTGGTGCAGTCGCCGCCAAGGCCTGTATAATCCCGGTACTTCGGGTTATATCGGTGCTTGTTGCCCGCTCCCCAGGCGGCTCCAGCGTATTTATTGGCATATTCGACGGCTTTCTGCCGGTTATATCTCGGCTTGCGCTTCGTATCCGATTGCGCGGAGGGCCGATCGGCATCATTGGATGGCTGCTTCAGCTGCGGCTGCGGTCTTAGCATCATATCGTCGGACTCGGGAATGAGCTTCGGGTTCTCCTCCAGCGGGTCCAGGTACCATTCCCGCAGCACCTTCCACTGGCCGTCCTCCTTCGTCAGCGTGATGGCATGGCGGGTGCCGATTCCGAACGACTGGGGCCGAACAACGCTGTGTGTATAGATATAATCCAGCCGCAAAGATTCGACGATGGAGGCGGTTGCCATATTTCCCCTTACCTTGGCCCGAATCACCCGGACATCGCTGTCGGCGTGAGTGAATTCCACACCTCTTCGTTCAGCCCATGCATGAATATACGCGGCTCGCTCCACTTCATGTCGAAGCGCGTGCCGGCTGCTGCCGGAGTCGGCGTAGTGATGACGAGTCGCTTGTTCCTGCGGATGTATCAAAAATTTCGTCCTGTCCTGGAAAAGCTGCTGGATATAGCCTATCACGTCTTCTGCATCCTTTTCGCTGGAAGAAGCGGCCTCTGCAACCGCCGTAATCCATATGCAGCATAGCGACAGCATGATGAACATCGTTTTCCTTACCATTTCGCATCTCCTTGGCAGTATTTCTTACATCTATTGAGGGAAGATCGTATTTGCACTGCCTTTAAGTTCTCCATACCCGTTGTTTTGATACCCCTTGTTTTGATGCTGCGAAAAAATACCAGACTGAAATTTGTAAGCCTACGCAACCTAGAAAGGAATGTACCGATAGGATGTGTGAGTTGATGAAACGATTCCCATTAAATGCGGCAGGCTGCCGGTACATCATAATGCTGGCGCTCATTATCTGCCTCCTCCCCCGAACGGCAGCGGCCAATCCTCAGAAAACGGCCGTCATCGTTATCGATGATTTCGGCAATAACGGGCGCGGAACGCAGCAGATCATGGAGCTTCCCTTCAAAGTGACCGTCGCGGTCATGCCATTTTTGAAGTATACGAAGAGTGACGCGCAACGGGCGCATGCGGCCGGTCATGAAGTGATCGTACACATGCCGATGGAAGCCTTGGCAGGCAAAAAAGCTTGGTTGGGGCCGGGAGCGATTACGATCGATCTGAGCGAGGACGAGATTCGGAGGCGGGTGCATGCCGCGATCGACGATGTGCCCCATGCGGTCGGGATGAACAACCATATGGGCTCCAAAGTGACGGTTGAACCGAGAGTGATGCGAATCATATTGGAAGCATGCAAAGAACGGAGCATCTATTTCCTGGATAGCCATACGAACTATCGGAGCGTCGTCGCCAAAGTGGCAAAAGAAGTGAATATTCCCTCGATGGAGAACCATATTTTCCTGGATGACGTTCACAAACCGTCGGCCATTAAGAAGCAGTTCATGCGGATGCGGGCGCATTTGAATCACCACAATACATGTATCGCCATCGGGCATGTCGGAACCGCGGGACATATTACGGCAGCTATCCTGAAAGACCAGATGCTAGAGATGAACGAGCAGCAGGTTGCGTTCAAAACCGTATCGGAGGTGCTCCCGCCTGCCGTTCCCGTCCTCCCTCATCCATAGCCTTCGCCGATGCATCGTAGACCAGTCGCCATGATGCGCACTGGTCTACTTCTGCCGGCGGGGATGGCGTGCCGCGTGAGGACCGGCTACCTCTTAACGGTCGGATCCGATCCCGCAGGAGGCCCGTCGTACAGATGCGAGCGGGCTTGGAACCAGCGGAACAAGTGCGTCGCCACGACCTTCAGCACCGCATATCCGGGCACGGCCAGGATGATGCCGACGACGCCGAACAGATTGCCAGCGGTCAGAATGACGAAGATAATCGTGATCGGATGAATCCGCAGCGTTTTGCCCATAATTTGCGGGGAAATGAACTTGCCTTCGATCAACTGGACGACCGTCCAAACCGCAATCATCTTCAACAGCATGATCGGCGAAGTAACAAGCGCCACGATGAGCGCGGGCGTAATCGCTATCGCCGGCCCCAGATAAGGAACGATGCTCGTGCAGGCCGCAATAATCGCCAGAATAAGCGAATAATCGAGGCCGATAATGAGATAGCCGATGTAGAGAAGCATTCCGATACAGCAGCTGATAATAATCTGTCCCCGGATATAGGAGCTGATCTGATGATTCATCTCCGTCATTACCTGATCGGTCTGCTTGCGCAGCGCTGTCGGCACGAACCCGAGAATATAAGAAGGGAGCTTCTTCCCATCCTTCAACAGGTAGAACAAGATGAACGGCACGGTCACCAAGGCGAGAATGGTCTCTGTCACCGCCCCGACGAATCCGCCGATGCTCGACCATGTGTTATTCAACAGGCTGGTGGCGCGCTCCGTTATCGTATTGATCAGCTTCGATGTATCGAGATCGATGGTCTGCTGGAAGCGCTGAACATAATCGCTGCCGATCAGGTCCGTCAACAGCGTCTCGATATGAGCCGAGAAAGCCGGGAAGTTCGAGACCAGCTCCATCACCTGATGGCGGATGACCGGAATCACGGCCAGGACGACGATCGTAAGCAGTCCCAAAATAAGGAGATAAAGGAGCAGGATCGTAATGACCCGCTTCACTCCTTTTTCCTGTAAATAATCTACGATCGGGTTAAACAAATAATATAACACGCCTGCCAGAATGACCGGCAGCAGGACGGTTTTGATCAAGACCAGCACTGGATGGAAGACGAACGAGATCTTCGTCAGCAGGAAGATGTTGAGCCCGACCAGCAGCATAATCAGCAAAAACAGCACGAAGCGGTTGTTTAAAAAGAACAGTTTGAACTTGCTCATCCTCGATTGAGGTTGATCCATATGCATACCCCCTTCTCCACTCCATATCATGGGTTCATCTTCTTTTTTCTCATTTTAGCATAATGATTTCCCGAATCCTAACAACGCTGCAGACACGGGAACGCCTCCCTTTTCTGCAAGTTTTCCGCCTTCCCGGCATGCGGATTTCCGCTCTGTCTCTTATCGTTATCCTCCGCCCTTCGATGCTTTTTCTTTCGGTTCGGGTCGGCATGATTGCCGGCGGTCCGGACATAATAAGGGCAAACAGGGGAAATGTGGTGATGCCATGACAAGCACTTCGATTCTGCTCGTGGAAGATGAACATAATGTATCTGAGTTCCTTCAGTTGGAGCTTCAGCATGAAGGCTACGATGTGACGGTTGCGCAGGACGGGGAGCAGGCGCTCGACTATTTCAAGCGGCAGGAGTGGAATCTGATCCTCCTGGATTGGATGATTCCCCGTCTCAACGGCTTGGAAGTGTGCCGCCGCATTCGGAAGACAAGCGACGTGCCGATCATATTGCTGACGGCCCGGGATTATATCGGCGACAAAGTCGCCGGCCTCGATACCGGGGCCGATGATTACATTACGAAGCCGTTCGAGATCGAGGAGCTGCTGGCGCGAATCCGGACCGTATTGCGCCGTCACCATCCGTCATGGCATGCCGCGGCGCCGGAGTTGTACCAAGTCGACAGCTTGACGATCGATGTGAAAAAAAGACTGGTCACGCGCGAGGGCGAACAGATCGATCTGACGCAGCGGGAATTTGATCTGCTTCTTTATTTAACCGAGCATCAAGGCGAAGTCGTCAGCCGGGAGCAGCTCCTCTCCGACGTGTGGGGCTATGATTTCGCCGGCGAGACGAACGTGGTCGACGTCTATATCCGATATCTTCGCAACAAGCTGGATCGAACATACAAGCCGAAGCTCATTCATACCGTGCGCGGAGTCGGCTATGTGCTGCGATCGTCATAGGACGAGGCTCTGCCGACTCGGCCAAGGCACGCGCCGCTGCAATGGGAGGTCGTTCCGATGAAGTCTTTCTTTTCCCGCCCCAAAAAGCCCTTCCGTTTTTTGCCGGACACCTTAATGTTCCGCACCACCATGTTATATGTGCTGAGCTTGCTTGGGGTCATCGTCTGGATCGGGCTGTTCATCATGGGAACCGTCAGTCATACCGTCATTCAGGATACGCGCCGGGAGCTGACCGCCGTCGAGCTCAAATTAATCGATACGCTGGAGACGCCCGCAGATAAGCAGTACCAGGATATTCTGGATGAGATGCTCTATCCCGATCATGCGAATTATTACGTACAGGTTATCGAAGCGTCCGGCCGGGTCCTGGCCCAATCCCGGGGATGGTACGAAGCTTATGATACGGATCAGCAGGAAGTGAAGCTGAACTGGGTGGTCGATACGTTGAAGTGGAACGCGAAGAGCGGGCTGTTCTTCCGGGATCAGCTTGTATGGAACCCGTTGGGCGGCGGAGAAGGGACGATTCATATTCGCGTTCAATTGAACAATGTCGAACGCCTGCTTCAGATTATGGTGCAAGTGCTGTTCATCACCGGACTGATCAGCTCCACCGTCGGATCGCTATTGATCTACCATGTGACGCAGCGCAATCTGTCCCCCTTGTTCGCGATCACGAACGCCGTCCGGCGCATTCAGGATCATCCGGATCTCAAGCACCGGATTCCGTTGCCGGATACGCCGCGGGAGCTCAATGATCTGGCCCGCACGCTCAATCATATGCTTGTGCAGTTGGGAGAACAGGTAGACCGGGAGAAAAATTTCGTCTCGGATGCTTCTCACGAGCTTCGTACCCCTCTAACCGCCTTCCGGGGGTACGTCAAGCTGCTGAAGCGCTGGGGAACGAGCAATCCGGATGTCCTGAACCGCTCGCTCGAAGCGTTGGATCA
Source organism: Paenibacillus dendritiformis (assembly GCF_015845845.1). Classification (GTDB taxonomy): domain Bacteria; phylum Bacillota; class Bacilli; order Paenibacillales; family Paenibacillaceae; genus Paenibacillus_B; species Paenibacillus_B dendritiformis_C. The sequence continues at coordinate 5,002 of NZ_LDIG01000078.1, read as the reverse complement.
GGAAAGTCAGCGAATGCAGCGCCTCATCGCGCAATTGCTCACCCTGGCCCGGACGGGCAGCATCACGCCGAGCCGGGAGCGGATCGATCTCTCGGATACGATACATCAGGCCATCCATCAGCTCTGGACCGAGGATCGCGGCATCACGCTCCGCGTCAATCTGGACAAGGACGCATACGTGCTCGGGGACGGGGACCAGCTCCGCCAGGTCGCCATCATCCTGATCGAGAATGCCATCCGCTACACGAACCCGGGAGGCTGGATTCGGGTGGAGGTGGCGCGGAACAAGGAAAGCGTATGCTTCTCCGTCGCCGATTCCGGCATCGGAATTCCTGCCGATGAGATCGGCAACGTATTCGATCGGTTCTACCGGGTGGACAAAGCGCGATCCAGAGCGACCGGCGGCACCGGGCTCGGGTTGTCTATCGCCAAGCAGCTGGTGAACAACCACCAGGGCAGCATCGAGGTGGATAGCCGCCTCGGCGAAGGAAGCACCTTCAAGGTATGCCTGCCTCCCGCTCCGCAGCAGCGGCATTAACACGCAATAAGGCCTCCTAAAGACACGAGATTCGTATCTTCAGGAGGCCTTATCATAGCTTGTCCGGTTACAGGACGCGGCGAACCCCCGTTACGCGCTCGCCCCATTTTCCTTTCAGACTGGAGATCGTAACGCCCGGTTTGCCGTAAGTATGCAGGATTTTCCCATCCCCGATATAAATCGCGACATGGTGAACCGGGGTGTAGAAGAACACCAAATCTCCCGGCTTCATCTGGCTCTTGCTTACCTTCTTGCCGACCTTCGATTGCTGCTTCGAAGTACGCGGCAGCTTGATGCCATGCTTCTTGTATACATATTGAACGAATGAAGAGCAGTCGAATGCGCTCGTAATGCCGGACTTCGCCCCGAATTTATATCGAACGCCCATATATTTTTTGCCGGTGGCAATGATGCTTTTCGCCTTGGCGCTGCTCGTGGCGGCGGAAGCGGCACTCGCCGGCTGCAGCGGCATCATGACACTCGCCGACATCAGAAATGAGACGCTCAAGCTGACGCTAATCAGAATTTTACCGAACTTGGCTGGTTTCAATGAAATACATCCTCCTTCAAATCGGGTTAGGCACATCACCTGAAACCACCATAACATATAATTTTTTTACATTATTTTCTTGAACATGAAATGTAATCGGTCCCCGTTGCGTTTGCGCCGCCCGATGAGAAACGGATTAGACTTTTCTCATAAAACTCCTCTTGACAGCTCACCCGCTCCCAGACATGACAAAACCGCCAGAATGCTTCTGGCGGCCAGTCGTGCGCGGGTTGCCGCGTTGCAGCCGCGCAAGCCCAGGATTTGCGCCCCGGTCCGGTATGGCGGACGGGTCGCGGGCAAGCAGGCTCTCTCATTTTTCCCTCATCATTTCTCACAATGAACATTCGCGGCCGCGGGATCCGTCCAAACGATGCCGGTTTTGTCATCGGATATTTTCAGGCGCGGGCAGGCGGCGCAATCCGAATCCGCCTCTTCCCTCTCGATAAGCCGCTTCGCATAAGCTTCCAGACCTTGGCGGTCGATCGCCTCCAGCATGTGCGACCACGCTTGGTCCTCCGCCTCCATGCCGTGGAAAAACCCGTCCGTGACCGCATAGATCGCCGTCAGCCCGGAACGGCTGATGCGCCCCGTCTCCATGCCTCGCCCCAATTCCGGATCACCGTTCAATACGGCATATCCGCCGCGGGTATTCGCCCTGAACCGATTCTCGCGCTGGAACGGCAGCAAATAGCGAAGAATCTCCGCCGGTTCGCGAATGCCCAGATCCAGCGCCTCCTGGCGCTTCCGCAGCAGGGCGCGATCGAACCGCGCCACTTGATCGTGCGTCAGCCGCCGATAGGTGCCATCTTCGTATTTGGCGAAGAGCATGCAGTCCCCGGCCTGAACATATTCAATCCAGTCTTCGCGCACGCGGAACAGAGCGAATGCCGCGCTCCACCGCTGCGCCTTGTCCGCCATATCGATGCCGGCTTCGCTCATCCTGTCCCGCAGCGCTGCATTTGCCTGCATCACCATCTGTTCCAGCGGCATGCCGTCTTCCGCCTCCATCGCGTGAGCAGCGAGAAGCTGCGCCGCGAGATAACCGCCCGTATAACCGGCTTCATCCCGATAACCGATTAGAGAGGTCGCTCCATCGACCACGCCGTACACCTGATTCCGCTCGTTCGCGACCAGGGCATCTTCATTCCATATTCCACTGCCTTGCAGATGGCAAGATTGCATCGCCGAACTCAACTCCCATTTCACCATAGTCAAATGTGTGTTCGAAACGCTTCCAATCCTCTCCATCATAAAATCCTTCGCCTGCTCCCGCAAGGCCTGCGCATCGCCGCAGACAACAAGAAGCCCCTGACACCCGGGACGATAGAGATTGCCGTCTCCACACCGGTTCCAAGGGCTTCGCCGCCTGCGCTCCGCTAGGCAATGATCTTGTCGATAATCCCGTACGCGAGCGCTTCCTTCGGATCCATGAAGCGATCGCGATCCGTATCCTGCTCGATCCGCTCGATCGGCTGACCCGTATGCTCGGACAAAATCCGGTTCACCTTCCGCCGCGTGCTCAGTATCCACTCGGCATGGATCTGGATGTCGGACGCCTGCCCGCGTACCCCGCCAAGGGGCTGGTGAATCATCACTTCGCTGTTGGCGAGCGACATCCGCTTGCCCTTCGCGCCGCCGGTCAGCAGCATCGCCCCGAAGCTGGCGGCCATGCCGATGCAGATCGTGGACACGTCCGGCTTGATGAACTGCATCGTGTCATAGATCGAGAACCCGGCCGTCACAGAGCCTCCTGGACTATTGATATACATCTGGATGTCCTTATCCGGATCCTCCGCTGCCAGGAACAGCAGCTGCGCGACAATCGAATTGGCCATCTGATCCTCAATCTCCCCGGATACCATCACAATCCGGTCCTTCAGCAAACGGGAATAAATATCGTAGCTGCGTTCTCCCGCCTTGGTCTGCTCGACCACATACGGTATAAAATTCATGCGAATGCTCCTCTCGTCAGGCCGCCATCCTCCAAGAAGACGAACGGACGCCGTTGGTAAGCATTCCCTGACCGCGGCAAGCGCGGCCTCCCAGGACGGCATGCAGAGAGACGACGGGCTCGACTGCGCCCTGCAGCCCTAATTCGACGAGGCGGGCGGCGTCTCCGCTGCGGAAGGCGGACAGATAGTCCTTCAGCAGCCGGTCATCCATCCCTTCGGGAATGGAAAGCCGTTCCTCCTCCGCCGGGAGCACGGTCCGCAGGACGGTTCGGGCGCGATGCAGCGCCGACTTGACCGCCCCTTCCGTCGTATGGAGCAGAGCGGACGTCTCCGCCGCAGAATAGCCAAGACCTTCTCTCAGCAGGAGCACGGTCCGCTGGAGCGGCGACAAATTGGCCAGCAGCAAAGACATGGCTGCTTCCAGCTCCATCCCGGCATCGGGATCCGGAAATTCGATGAGGTCCTCCAGCGTCTGCAGACGCTGCAGGCGCTGCGCGGTTCTATCTTTACGAATGCGATCGATCCAGGCATGCTTCGCCGTCCGCAGCAAATACGCTTCCGTCTGAAGCGGCTTGCCGCCCGAACGCCGGAATACGGGGATCGCCTTGAGGCAGGCATCCTGCACCAGATCCTCCGCATCCCATGGCGAGCCGGTCAGGGACATGCAATATTTCCGCAGCGAAGGCAGCGCCTCCAGGATAGCATCATGCGCCTCGCTTGCAGAAGAGGTCAGATCGGATTTCACAAAGGCCATGGAATGGGGCCCTCCTTTGCTAATTCCTTTCGTTTACACTACGTAAACGGCCGAATGGCCAAAAAGGATACGCATCTTTTGAAATAAAATTATCATATCATGAGCTTGTATGGAAATCGGCGGGCGGGCGTTACGGGTTGGCTTTGATGAACTTTTCTGTATAAGGAGCTACGGGAAGGTTTACATTAACATTAAGAAGACAATCGGCAAGACAAGGAGCCAGGAAATGGACACGGGAAATTGCGATCTATCCATCGTCAAGCAGCAGTTGAAGGAGCAGCTCAAGCAGCTCTCCGATGATATCCGGCAGAGCCTGGAAGTATTCGACGAATCAGACAACTGCATGCTCGGCCAGTTCGAGCAGTTCCGCAAAAGCATTATTGCGCTTGAATCGACGGCGGCTTCATTTTATTTGAACTGTTACCTATCCCCCTACACCGACAAATACGCCGAGCTGACGCTGAGCATCCATCATTTGTCGCAGCGAAGACTTGGAGCGCTGATCGTCGTGCAGCGGCAGGACTCGCTCGACCATCTAATCCAGCCCGGGACGCCGATCGGCGCGACCTTGACCCACTCTCTGCTCGAGTCGATCTTCATCTCGGGCAGCCCGCTTCACGACGGCGCCGTCATTATCCGCGCGAACGAAATCCTGTCGGCAGGCAATATATTGCCCCTCTCCCGCTCGATCCCTCCCGGCTCCAAATTCGGCACGCGCCACCGGGCCGCGGCGGGCTTGAGCGAGCGGAGCGATGCGCTCGTGCTTGTCGTCTCCGAAGAATCGGGCACCGCTTCCTTCGCGCTGGGCGGGCGTCTGTATCCCATCTCTTCGCTTATCCCCGCGGAGAATGCGGCGGAAAAGTGATGAGGAAGCGAAATCCTGCATAGAAGCCACTAGCGTTGCATCAATCTTTTTACGAAAATTTTCACCCTATAATTCTCTATATTTGTAACTTATTGAACTATATTCGTGGACAAAAATAAAGAAATCTCCTATTGTTGAGTTACCCTAAGCGTTATCCATAAAACGCCTCAACAAAGGAGATTCCTATGGATAACGTACCGAATCAAAACGTCATTTGTCAATGCCTAAAATGGTTACATGTGAATTCCACTCGAGATAAGTCATTGGACTACCGAGCCCAAAAGTTGTTTGTCGGCGCTTCGACACTCTTGTTTGTAGAGGCACAGCTCCAGCAACGAGACTC
>NZ_LDIG01000077.1 GCF_015845845.1 Paenibacillus dendritiformis | reverse complement strand
GTGTTTGATCGCGCGGTCGTAAGCTATCACATTGGACTGACGTGCGAAGCGAAGCATCTCGTTCAGATTACGCAGGAGGCGCTTAGGAAGCGCCAGCTCTTTGACAAGACAGAAAAACCCGTCATACGTTCGGACAACGGCCCACAATTTATCAGCAACAAGTTTGAGGATGCCTGTAGCGAGTTTGTCATGATTCACGAACGAATTCCGCCCAAAACGCCGAATAAAAACGCTCACATCGAATCGTATCATTCGATCATCGAGGCGGAGTGCTACCAGCGACATGAATTTGAATCTTATCCTCAGGCCTATGAAGTCGTGAGTCAGTTTATACAGGATTATAATCGTATCCGCATCCACGGCAGCATCTACGATTTATCCCCGTATGAATATATGGAAGCGGTGAAACAAGGCATTGTGGAGCCGAAGCAGATTAAGGTTTGATAATCGGAATTGGTGAAAAACAAAGCAATGTAAAGCAATTCTATGTTTGATATCGAATAAGAGGTGCAGTGTCCACAATAAGGGTGTTTAACCGGTATCCTACCACGCACCTAATGCATAAGGTGACATAATTCCATATCGAAGCATCGAAGGTTGACGCAGCCAACGACGCGCGCAGGGGTGCCTTCTGCCAGAAACCTGCCTTTATTCAAGATAGCTACCCGATCCACTGCTTTCTCGGCTTCAATCACGTTATGCGTCACCAGGATGACGGAGGTTCCGTCCGCAGTTAACTGGCGGATCACATCCCAAAGCTCGAGCCTATGAAGACGTGTCCGGCGGATACGGGAACGGCCCTGTGACGGTACGGCTCCGGCATGTCTGTGAGATGTCGCATTGATGGATATGTGCGCTCTATGGAGTGGTCTGTTCGAATCTACGATGAGCATTGGGAGGAATTAATATATTTTAGTAAACAACTTGGGGGCGCTCACCCTCGAAGCTAATGGAGCGAAGTCCTCTTTCCGATAATAGAACCATCCCCTAATTGCAATGGGGAACATCGGGAAAGGAGGTTTCACATGCGCATTGAGTCCAACTATCGATTTCCGTTTTCAACTCAACGGAAGAATCACAATAATGAATTATTATTTGAAGCCGTCTTGAAAGATGCGGCGAAACAAGAAGAAGAAAAACAAGAGGACAAAAAAGGGAAGCTCGTTACCGCTCGCGAAGGCGAATATATCAGGCAATATATCGTCAGGCCCGATGGCAGCAGAGTGCTGCTGAGCGAGACGCAACAAACGTTCGAGACCGACGCCACGGGAAAGGAGTCGAGTGCGCCTAGCCATGCCCAACCTCAGCAAAGCGGAATGAGCCACAACACGAAGGAAATGATCGGTCTGCTGAATTTCCAGGTTGGCGCAGGAATCACGTTTACGTTCTATAAGCAGGCAGGAAGATCAGAGTGACCAGCCATTGGTCAGCGCTGAAAAAGCAGCCGATAGGAACCGGCTGCTTTTCGCCCTTTTCTCTGCGGCTATGCAGATAACATGGAAGATAAAGGGAAAACGTTATACATTTCTTCGTCAATCTTCACTAGGCAGAGTAAATTCCAGCTCCGGAATGTACTCCTTCTTCGCGCCATTCCTGATGTAAGGCTTGAGCATCTGTCAGCTCTTTGATATCGTCTTCGCCGTTAACCCCTTTCACTTCAACCAGCAAGCGCGTGGTAACCGGCGTAATTTCCATTTTTTGATTCTCATTCCCATGGAATCATGAATGAACAGGTACCCTATGGATGAAGCCGATGCCACGACCACCCACAGGGAGAGGAAGTAGAGATCCGGCCGTTCGACCGCGAATGAATGTTCCCCTGAACGTTTGGGAACACCGGTTGAGGAGATAACAGAAATATCCATACACTCACGAGGCGTGCCATTAAAGAAAAAAGCGGTTCTGCGCCATCGCGCAGCCCCGCCGATTATCTTGAATTATGCAATTTGTCCAAGTTACAATGAAGTTTTCCCCTTCAACAGCCTGACTGGTTGGCTCTATCCTTCTTTATGGTTTGCTTTTTGATGAGAAGGATGGCAGAAGCATTCCAACGTATGGTCATTCACCATCCCTGCCGCTTGCATAAATGAATAACAAATCGTACTCCCTACAAAGGCGAATCCGTCTTTTTTTAATCTTTTTGACATTTGATCGCTGATTTCGTTAGATGCAGGGACTTCATTTATGGTCTCCCAATGGTTCACGATCGGTTTGTTATCGACAAAACTCCATATATAACCGGAAAATGAACCATGCTCCTTTTGAATTCTTAAAAAGGACTTGGCGTTCGTGACGACGCTTTGAATTTTCAGCCTGTTGCGAACAATCCCTTTATTCGCCAGCAACGATTGCAATTTTTCATCGGTATAATGAACAATTTTTTCCGGATCGAAATGATCAAAGGCTATTCTATAATTTTCTCTTTTTTGCAAAATCGTCCACCAACTGAGTCCTGCCTGCGCTCCTTCCAGGCATAGCATTTCAAATAAAATTCGATCATCGTATACGGGAACGCCCCATTCTTTATCATGGTAGTCCTTATATAAAGGCTCGTTTTCCTTTACCCATTCGCATCGCTTGATCATTCGCATAATCCCCTATCTGTCTCGTCCCCGGCAAGGCCGAAAAAATGCTTTTCCCCATAATTCTAGCGGGTTTTTCCATAGGTTAATTGTCCATTCCTAATCGTCGTCAGCATCATACATTGATATCACATTCGTTACTCTTAACCAGATGCAATCAAATTCATGGAAAAGGGTGATGCTTTTTTGTCTATTCAACATGTATTCAGCAAATGGAAAAAGACGCGCATTCTGCAAAACTCATCGTTGAAGCGTTACATCCCCAAGACAGCCGTATACAATTCCAGCAGCTTGAAGGATATGCTGAACCGCTACAACATGGTGTATGTGAAGCCGGACAAAGGCACTCACGGGAAAGGAGTCATGCGCGCCAAAAAACGCTCCAAATCATCGTTTGAGCTGAGAGAAGGAGTTTCCACCAAAGTGTTCCGTTCCATGAACGATTTGCAGTCCGGGATCAAGTCCAGAATCGGGAAGCGGAAGTATTTACTGCAGCGGGGGATTATTATGATGAGCCACCGCGGGAGAAAATTCGATCTCCGGGTATTGGTTCAAAAAAATCTCAACAATCAATGGGAGGCCATGTTCATCTTCGGCCGCATGGCAGCCGCCAATAAGATCGTCACGAATGTCAGCAATGGCGGGAGCATGGAATCGCTGTCTACCCTATTGCGTCCTCATATGAATCAGTCCTCCATTCGCAAGCTGCGTAATGAATTGAACCAAATGGGACTATCGGTAGCCAAGCAATTAAGTAAAAAGTATAGAGGTCTAAAGCAGCTTGGACTCGATATCGCGCTCGATAAAAACATGCGGCCCTGGATCCTGGAAGTGAATACAAGGCCAGCCATATATGTCTACCGAACCTTAAATCCTGCCGCCTATCGCCGGATTCTTCGTTATGCCAAAGCCTACGGCCGTTTCAAGTAAACGGAAGGAGGCCGCCAGCTGACGAATACGGTCTGGGCGGCCTCTTCTTGGCTTGATAGGCACAGGCAGCATGTGCCCGGCATAACTGGACATAATAAGCGGAAGAACGATATGAGGATGCGGAACATATATGGCAATGAATATCGTAACATTTAACATTCATCATGGAAGAGGAATAGATGGGAAGGTTAATCTGGAACGAATCGCTCAAGTATTAGAAGATAGTAAAGCCGATGTCATCGCTTTAAATGAAGTGGATAAACATTTTTCCCGGAGAAGCGGTTATCTGGATCAATTAGCCTGGTTATCTGGCCGTTTGCGCATGCGTTATTCTTTTTTTGGCGCAACCATTTCATCAGCAGATGGATCTGTTCTTAGACAGTATGGAAATGCGGTCCTGTCCCGTTTTCCCATCGTTTCACGGCAAAATCATGTTTTCGGCGCTTCCCCTTTCCATGCCGAAAAACGTGCTGTCCTGGAAGTGTCCGTGGATGTCCGGGGGCATCTCGTCAAAATGTATGTGACCCATTTAAGTCTTGTTCCTTACATCCGATCAAAGCAAGTCGATTTTCTTACAGAGAAAATTAAGGAAGATGCCCATCCCGTAATATTAACCGGCGATTTGAACACAAGACCAGGGACGAAATCTTGGCGGAAGCTGCAGCAAATTCTCACGGATGCTTGCCACTATCCCGGCATGACCCCTTGCCGCACCTTCCCTTCCCGCCGCCCCCTTTTTCGGATGGATTATATATTTGTCAGCCGCCATTTCCGTATTGTCTCCACTGAAGTCATTGCGAGTCTGCCTGCGGCATCGGATCATTTGCCCCTAAAAGCTACGGTGAGCTTGACAGGCAAGCTCTCTCCATAAATGACGGCTGACCCGGGCTCGCCCCTGACCGGAAGCATTGTCAAGAAAATACTCTGGCGGCAATGCCAGAGTCAGCGTATTTTATGGTCATAATGCAAGCTCGGCAGTGTTTTCGTCCCGTATCTGTCCATTAATACATCTTTTGACATGAATAAATAGGCGGGGGTTTGTTTTTTCAAGTTCTTTAAGGGATCATTGGCCGAGACGAGATAGATCGGCATCATCGTTGCATACTTGATCCATTTGTACAACGCGCTGCGTATCTGTATCGTTTCAAACCCTAATCCGCTGCCTCCCCTGTTTAACATCGTTATCCCGATAATTCCTTTAATGTCATCATGCTTCGGATGATTTCGCACATATTCGGCAAGATCCGGCAACGATTTTTCAATAAGGCGATAGAGGAGCTTTCCTTTTTTGATCTCACTTTTTATGGAAAGCATGTTTTTCAAAAGCATGACATTATGCAAATGAATTTTCAGCAAAATGTCGCCTCTTCTGATCAGGGTTCCATCGGATAAGAGCACGTTTCTCCCCCGGAACGAAGTAAGTCTGACTCGGAAGGTGCTGCCGCCTTCATGTTCAATGCATTTCAATCTGGTACATGCATAGTACACTGGATCAATGACACTCCAGATGGAGAGTGCAAAGGATTTGAACCACATGAACTGTTCCCCTTTATCGAATATCTAATGTTATTTTGCCTTGGGAAAATCAAATTCATGGGTGGAAAGTTTCAGTATTATTTCTAACAATTAATCAGGTTAGCCCTCATCCATTAGCTCAAGAATATAAGCCTTCAAATCGACCAAACGGGGCGGTTCTTTCACGGCATGCGACGTGCCCGCAACAATCAGAGGGATGTCGGAATCGTATTTGTGCAAAGAACCATGGCTGCCGCCATTCAAATGAACCGGATAAAAGCGGCTTTTGAATTCATAACGCGGCCGAGCGGTGATAACGATCATCGGGACATCTTGAGAATATAACGCTCCATATAACCGGGCAAGCACGTCAGGATAATCGCCGTACCGTATTTCTTGCTCCTTAATTTGTAAATCAACGACCGCTTCTTCTCCCGTAATAGTCCATGCCGAACCATAGATATCGGTATACGGTCCGTCCGGGTGATATTGCATCATTCTTCCCGATCCCGCCTCTTTGACCGTAACTTGTCCTTCCTCTTTCCACGCGATGAAGTCAATCCGTGATTCGTTCGAGAGTATCTCAATAATCGTGGCAAGGTTATCGATGCGAAGAGGATAGACATAAGCCATGCGTTCATTATTGCAGACCACCAGATCGTGATGGCTGCCTACCTTTTCCCCCAACTGCAGCACGCGGAATGAATCAAGCAGCAGATCCAGATCGATGTTAAATCGTTCTTCGTTCCCGATTCTTGTCTGTCCATGGTCGCTGGTTACAATAAATACACATTGGTTAACCGCCTCTTCCCATGAGTCGAATGCATACAAAATCTCCTGAATATGCCGATCTACGCGAATGAGAGCTTCCTCTGCATGAGCGGGATTTTTTTTATGGACTTCATGGTCATTATCAGGAAAATAAACGAGCATAAAATCAGGCTGTTGATTCGACTGAATCATCGTTTTGGCTGCTTGCGCGGCATAGGCGTCATTGATTCCGCATTTTTGTCTATAACCCCGCATCGGCTTGGGAATCTTTTCATTAATTTCGGAATGAACCATGGCTCCCAATGTCATGACATCAGGTCCTGCCGTACTGCCGTTGCGAAATCGAAATCCGGTCGACATATCCATAAGAAAAGGAAGCCGGATAGCATGCCGGTTGACACTGCGGTGAACAATCGCATTGATGGAAGCCGAGGTCTTTCCTCTCCGGTGCAGCTCCTCGAATATTGTAGACACCTTGGCGCTTAAATGTTTTTCATTGAGATTGAATAATACATGCTGCGCGCACTTGGACAAGCCAAGCTTTCTTATGCATTTCCATCCGTTAACGTAGTTTACGATCTCTTTCGCCTCCGGATCGTACCATATTAGCCCGGGAATTCGGTGCTGGTCCGGGTAAGTGCCGGTTACTAATGAACAGTCGACCGTAGCCGTCATCGTGGGGAATACAGTGACGCAATTGGGCCAATATTTTCCGCGATCCATCAAAAATTTCAGACCAGGCACCGTTCGATGGCGCAGGCAATCATTTAATATGTTTGGCATTAACGAATCAATCAGAAGGAAAATAATCTTTTTCATCTTACCTTACCTTTCCGCTTAATAAAAAAAATGTACCCGGTTTACCCGGATACTTTTCCATTCATTAGTTAAGTACAATTAGTATGCTATGCCTCATCCATCGATATTCACATGCAACTTGCTTCGGATATGGTTCTTTATCCTTTCGGCTTTACGAACAAGGCGGCAAGGAAAGAGAAAATAATGGCTGCGGAGATCCCCGCGCTCGTAACCTCGAATATGCCCGTGATAATCCCGATCCAGCCGTCGGTTTTTAACTCTTGGAGCGCTCCGTGCACCAAAGAGTTGCCAAAGCTTGTAATGGGTACCGTCGCCCCGGCTCCGGCGAATTTGATGAGCGGATCATACACTCCGATTCCATCGAGTACCGCTCCCAGGACGACAAGAAGGGTCATCGTATGCGCGGGGTTAAATACATCAAAACAGATCTGCCCGAATACGCAAATGGCACCGCCAACAACGACCGCCCAGAAATAAATCATCTCTTTTCGCCTCCATTCTCGATCGATACGGCATGCGCAATGCATGGAATATTTCCCTTTGCTGATAAGACAGCGGCGATAACAGCGCTCCTGTTGCAACCACGAGCAATCGGTTCAATTCCCCTTTCCGCATTCGGTTCAAGAGATGTCCGTATGTGACGACAGCCGAACATGCGCATCCGCTTGCGCCGGCTTGAACCATCTGCTTCTCGTAATCGTAAATCAACATTCCGCAATCTTTATATTCGGTTTGATGGATGGGAATATTATGCTTTTCGAACAAATCACAAGCGAGTTGATATCCTACCTTGGATAAATCCCCCGTAACAATCAGGTCGTAGTAACCTGGCTCGATTTGCAAATCGCGAAGATGTGCCTGAATGGTGTCTACGGCAGCCGGAGCCATGGCCGCTCCCATATTGAACGGGTCATCGATTCCCATGTCGACCACCCTGCCGATCGTGGCCGATGTAACATAAGATCCTTCTCCGTGCTGCCCGACGACAGACGCCCCGGCTCCGGTTACGGTAAACTGGGCGGTTGGCGGTTTTTGCGATCCATATTCCGTAGGATAACGGAACTGTTTCTCCGATGAAGCGTTATGACTGCCGGCACTCGCGAGCGCAAATTTCGCCGAGCGCGAGTTCACAAGCGCGGAAGCGAGAGCCAGACTCTCCATCGATGTGGAGCATGCTCCGAATACTCCGATATAGGGGATGGACATCGTGCGAGCCGCGAAGCTTGTGCTGATAATCTGATTCAACAAGTCTCCTCCGACAAAGAAATTGACCTGCTCTTTCGTCAAGCCTGCATTTTCGATCGCAAGCTTGGCCGCTTCCTCCACGAGCGTCCTCTCCGCTTTTTCCCAGCTATCCTGCCCCATCATCAGGTCCCCGTGAATGATGTCGAAATCATTCGCAAGCGGTCCTTGTCCTTCAAACGGTCCAACGACGGTTGCGGTGGACAGAATCGTCGGCCGATTTTCAAATATCCAGCTCTGGTGTCTTTTCAGCATTGTCAATGACCTCCTGCAGAGGGATTGAAAATAAAGGTTAGAATCCCGATAATAAATGCGGCAACGGTCCCGAACACAATAACCGGCCCGGCCAACTTGAACATTTTGCCCCCTACGCCCAATACAAGTCCTTCGCTCTGATGCTCGATCGCGGCCGAGGCCATGGAATTGGCGAATCCGGTTACAGGTACGGCCGACCCTGCCCCGGCCCATTGAGCAATTTTATCGTATACACCGAGGCTAGTCAGTATCACGGAAATGAGGATTAACACGGCAACGGTCGGATTCCCCGCCTTCTTCTCGTCGAAACCTCCCCAATGAATAAACAGGTCCTGTATACATTGACCGATGAAGCAGATAAGTCCTCCAGAAATAACGGCCCGGACACAATTTTTGATAACCGGCCGCGCCGGTTCTCTCTTCTTGGCAAGTTCTTGGTACTCTTGTTTAACAGGAGTTAATTTTTTCTTCTTGTTATTGGCCATATCCTTTCTCCTTATCGATGCAATAATGGTTTTAGCTCCGTTATTACGGTCTGCAGTTGCTTTGAACACTGCTCATACATTTGTTTGGCATCCCGATTCTGGGTTGCCAACCCGAACATTTCCAGATCCGCTTCGCATTTTTTTAAGGTTGCGAATAGAACGGCACGTTTTTGGGGCTCGGGAACCTTGATTTGATCGTCGTATAGATCCACATATAATTGCCCGTGCGCATCCACTTGCCCGAGAAACACATTCTCCACAGGAACCCCTGTTTTTTCGAGTTCCGTATTCAACCATTGCCGGCTCAAGCCGATGGTAGCAAGCGGCTCGTCCATGATATTGCCGTCCATGATTACCGTTTGCGGTTCTTGTTCCGGCGCTACCTTGATTCCGAGATGTTTGGGAGTGAGCGGTTGATTCTTAAGGAGGATATTGACTTCTCCGCTCGACTCCATAATCGCGAATTCGACATCAGCCGCTTTGAATACCTGTTTTCGTCGGAGCTGCTCTAACAGCTCATCAATGGATAGCCGTTCTTTTTTCAGGTTGTCTTCCATTATTTTTCCGTCTTTGATTAAGACTGTAGCTTTGTTCTCGATGATGTCCCTCAACGTTTTACTTTTCAGTTGTATAAATTCAATACCTAGCGCCACAGCCACCCATACACCTAACGAGACAAGCCCCAAATACCATGTGGCTTCCAAATCCATCGAAACATAGGCGGCAAGGCTCCCTATGGTAATTCCGGTAATATATTCGAATACGGAAAGCTGAGTCACTTGCCTTTTCCCTAAAAGCTTGGTCATCAGGAAAAGAACAATGACTGCCATGAATGTACGCCAAGCGATCTCCAGCCATTGCGGCACGTATGTTACCTCCTTTCATCATGTCGATTCAGATTATTTGTTAAATCCGCGGAGGAAATGCCACAATACATTTTCCATGACAGGTCCCCCGTTGGCACTTTTGACGTACTTTCGGATATCACATGATTTTTGTCCATTGTTGGTCCCGATTTGCTTAAATCGTCAATCATTAATTTCCATGTATGATTTCAAAATCAATACGGTATGTAATAAATGGAAAATGGATTGGTTGACATATGGAAGGATTATATTTCACGCTGCACTCAGAAAGGTGGTGACATCAATGACGGTAGGATCTCAAGTGAAAACTTGCCTGGCTTCTTTGAAAAGCGCACAAGCCAGTCTTGAACAGTTCGCATTGGCAACTGAAAATCAAGAGGCAAAGTCCCTCTACACAGACGCTGCCCAGCAGACGCAGCAAATCGTGAACCAAGTAGAGAGCCGCGTTAAGCAATTAGAAAACGAGGAACCACAATATAAAGGTTTTTAAAAATAAAGAGTTACAGCATGCCATGGCTGTAACTCTTCTGCTTGAGATTCTTTGTTACGCTAAGGACGGGATGAATTGAGGATTGTAAATGACATGAATCGCATCCTGATAAACAGTCACTTCAAGAGGCGTCTCGCCGATCATTTCCCCATCTCCATGCGCAATCATCGGTGATTCCGTATATACTTCCACTTTTCTTCCTTGCAACGTGGTGACGGCTGGGTGAAAAATGTGATTGCCGCGAAATACATTGGGAAAGATTCTCATTAAGGTCCAGCGGGATACCCCTTGAACGATGCAAATATGAAAAAAACCGTCCGTATAACAAGCTTCCGGGCATATCTTCATTCCACCGGCATAGTTAGGTAAATTGGCGACGGCGATTAGCCAGACATCCGAATAGATCATTTCCTTACCGTCGACTTTAATGTGAACATCGACAGGCTTGTAACGCAATACGACTTGAATGAAGCTCAATATGTAAGACAAATTCCCCATTTTCAAATGATTCAACCATTTCTTATAACGTGACAGGTTAGCGGTCTGTGCAACCTTCCCATCGATCCCGATACCGATAACGGTGGTGTAGCATTTTCTTCCAATCCGGGCAATGTCTATTTTTTTCGTTGTCCCCGTCAATAGATACTCCAGCGCTTTTTTGGGGTTTAAAGGAATATGGAGTCCTCTGGCCAAATCATTGCCGGAGCCTGCAGGTATAATTCCCAATGGAATGTTACTTTCTGCGATTTCATGAGCTACGCTTTGAATTGTACCGTCCCCTCCTACAATGACAAAAGCTTTCATCTTGTCATGATCTATCATATATTTCCGCACAAGAAGGGCAGCATGGGACGGGCTGTCTGAAAACTCGACTTTATAATGAACTTGTCTGTAATGAAGTATTGGCTCGATTCTTTTCCAGGTTTTCATTCCTTTACCGTTACCGGATATTCTGTTCACAATAAAGAGATACATACGAATTCCCCCTATCCATCTATCTACACTTTTTCCGAATTGCCGGTCGTGTATACCAAAAGGATAGAGATCACGCTCGCACTTCGAATCAATGAATATTTTCCGGTTAATCGCACCAAAATAAATTAGAAACTTCAGGAGCGAGTGAGAGGAATTATGCAAAAAAAGATATTAATCCTTTCCGAACGATTTGGCAGTGGACACACAACAGCGGCAGAAGCATTGGCGCAAGGCATTGAGCAGTTGGAACCGTCCATTGATACGCAAATTATTGAAATCGGCAAGTTGCTTCATCCGAAGAGGACGGCTATCTTCTTTCGCTCGTATAAAAAATTGATTACGTTGTATCCTTGGTTATGGAAAAAAATCTATGAATCGAAACAACACCAGCCTGTATCGCGATGGCTTCAGTTCATCATCTACCAGTTGTTTCATCGCAACGTTGAACAGATGCTGGATCAGATTCAACCGGATTTGGTCATCTGCACCCATCCGTTTAACAGTTCTTCCATAGCACGGTTGAAAAAAAGGGGGTACCCGGTTAGCCTCTGCACGGTCATCACCGATTTTCATGCCCACGGTATTTGGGTACAACCTGAGGTGGATCTTTATCTTGTATCCGACGATGACGTTCATCGACAATTACGCCGGATGGGGATTCCGAATTTTCGGATTGCGGTTACCGGTATTCCAATTACGACGAACTTCTGGAAGAAAACCGACAAGCAGGAGGCAAGAAGAAGATTGCATTTAAAAGATCTGCCGACCGTGATGATTATGGGAGGCGGGTTGGGATTGGGAGGAATCCAAGAGCTTGCCCATACGCTCGTCAAATGGAGGGAACATATTCAGATATTGATTTGTACCGGATATAACGATTCGCTAAGGTTTAGCTTGGAGCGCGATATGCACTTTCAGCATGAACATATCGTGATTTTGGGCTTTGTTGATATGATCGACACACTGCTGGATGCGGCGGATCTGTTAATTACCAAGCCAGGCGGACTCACATGCTTCGAAGCATTGAGCAAAGGGGTTCCGATGCTCATATTCCAACCCATTCCCGGTCATGAAGAATATAATTCCAACCACTTGGTCAATCAGGAATTAGCGGTCCGCATCAACCATCAGGATGAGGTGGACCATTGGATACGCAAGCTGCTCTCTTCGCCTGAACCATTCGCATTTCTGCAAAGCAACATGGAACAATATCAGCAAAAAATCAATCCGCTTGCCGGCCCCCTATCGATTATGAAACTTCTCACCTGCGAGACGATCTAGGAGGATTTACATGGTACACGATTGCAGTATCAATACCTACTATTTGAAAAGGGAACAAGGCTTCAAACTAAATTTTCGCTCATGGTTTCCGGTCAATCCCCGCGGCCTCCTGATTTTTATTCATGGCGCAGGAGAGGATTCCAGCCGTTATTTTGACATCGGCGCTGAAAGCGCTCAGAGGCAAATCGCTTTTGTCGCTCCCGACCTTCGGGGGTTCGGACAATCCGATGGACAGCCCGGTCACATACATCAGTTTCATACTTACTTGGAGGACCTGGATCAAGTGATAGATTGTTTTGAAAAGCAATTTCCCAAAATCCCCATCTATCTTTTTGGTCACAGTTTAGGCGGTCTGATCATCATTCGATATGTTCAGCACTTTACTATGGCGATAGATAAATTGGCCGGGGTCATACTATCATCCCCTGCATTAGGAATACACACGAGGATTCCCTATGTTTTTCGCAAATGCGCTCAGCTTTTATCCAGAGTAACGCCAAGTTTTCCGCTTGAATTAATCAGATGGAATGAATCGTTAAAAAAATTGCGTTGGCTGCAAGCGTATTTGCCGAACTGGACTTCTGAACTTTTGCGCGATCCTTCCACTACGGTGCAGTACACTCCACGTTGGATTACAGAGTTATTGCGTCACGGAGCCCGGGCATTAACGGAAGCCAATCACTTTCGGGTTCCGACCTTATGCCTTTATGGCCTGAAGGATTCCGTGGCAGATTCGAAACATATAGAGTTATTTATGCAAGCTATTCCTGCCAGCGATAAACATTCCATTCTGTTCGAAGATGTCGGTCACTGCCCTTTGAATGAACATCGCAAGGATGAAGCGATTGAATCCGTTTTTCAGTGGTTAGGTTCCCGTCTTTGAACATACAAAAAAACCATGAGAAGCTTCTCATGGTTTTGGAATGAATGCTCCTATGTCATAGGGACTTGACGGACGATGCGCCCCTCTATTCGCTGAAAAATGTCATCAAGATTCGGGCCGGTAATCGTTAAACCATGGTTCTTCAATCCGATAATGGCTCTTGCCGGATCTTCCGACCGGTTTACCAGCTCGGATACGGCTTGGGCCAATTCCCACGTCCCGCAAGGGTAATTGATTTCTGTGGACGGAATTCCATGGATCCATGCATGAACATGGACGATCGCCCCCACTTTCGGATGCTGCCTATAGATCATCCAGTGTTCGATGGCATCGACGGATACCCGATGAGGTTGGATATTCGGAGGCACATTAAGCATCATAGCTGTCCGTTCGGCATTGTAGCCCATGACAAGGAGGATATCCCGTCCGATAATTCTCATATCCCCCTTGTTTACCCCGCTTCCGCTCATCCAGAATTGCTGTTCGTCTTTACGCGCGCTCAGATTGCCGTAACTCAATCCGCCAATTCCGTATAATCGTTTTACATGTCGTAAATCTTGGGGAGACAGGAGTTCCTCCAGGGGAAAAGGGGCCGGCAAAAGATTCAGGGCATCCAATTGTTTGCCTGCTTTGTATATTTGAGCCGTTATCTCGTCGCCATCCCATAAATCCGGAGGCAGATCGTGGTGGAATTCATTATTAATGACTAACCGGGAGGATGCTAATGGATGTAATCGTTCCATCACCCTGCCAAAAAACAATTCATCGTTATTTTGTTCAAACGGGACAAGATAACATCCTTGTTCAAGCGTGATGAAATACGTATGACATTGTCCTTTCGGGGTATGTATGATATAAATCAACAGATTGGATAGGGTGCGAATGAGTATGGGGTAAGCTGACTTCAAAATGTCACGGGGAAGATCATAGGTTTCGGCAATCGCCACGGAAAAAGTAGCTTGTGCTTTCCTGCGAAAAGGCTTTAAATGGTCGGTGTCCACAAAATTCAATACAAAACGGATATCATTTACCGGCTCCTCGCAATAATGGTATCCATTATTGATCAGTTCTCTTTTCAATCCGGCCGCAAACCATTTCAACGATGGGCTTTTCAATTCACCTGCAATCGCGAAGTTCATTCATGATCCCCCTTCACAGTTCAAATACCACTTTCATCGCCCTCGATTTTCCTTTGCCTGAAGCGGTCGCAATAGCCTCCCGATATTGATCCAACGGGAATTGGTGGGTTACCAAGGGAGCGAGGTCGATTTTGCGGGAATCCATCAAGTCCAAAGCTAACGCATAAGTACGAGAACGTTTTCCCTCGAATTCTTCTGTACTTACAGCGAAGCTCCCTTGTATTTGCAATTCGTTCAGCCAGATCGGAGTCCAATCGACGCCGCGAGGAAAACTTGCCACTCCCAAGAGCTTGACCTTCCCGCCGCTCTTCGTAAACCGGAGCGCGTCATCAATGCTTCGCTCCCTGCCCACGCACTCATAAGTAAAATCCGCTCCCCCTTGTATCACCGGTTTGCCGAAGAGAGGTGTCAACATCTTGGCGCCGAGGAGTTCTGCCAATTGTTCATAGGATTTGGAACGGGATGTCAATTGAAAAATCTCGCTGGCTCCATACAGCCGGGCCATTTCCATCTGAAAAGGATGCTTCGCCAATACAATGATTCGATTTGAAAAACCAAGCGCGCGAAGGGCGGCTAATACGCATATGCCGATAACTCCTGCTCCAATAACAAGTACCGTGTCATGGTCACGCGGCGGATCCCGCATGATCGCATGCAAAGCCGTCGCTAACGGATCGGTCATAATCGCATTCCAATCGCTGACATTGGCGGGAACTTTGAAGATCTGACTGCGGTGAGCGACCAGATATGGGCTCCAGCTTCCCCCGGTATCCCGGCAAGCCCCGATGAGCAGTCCAGGGGAGATGCGTCCCGAAGCCAAGCGTTCGCATAGACTCAAGTCACCTCGGCGGCAAGCAGGACAAAGGTCAGGAAATCCTCTTGCCATGCAAGATAAAATCGGATCCACCACCACTCGTTCCCCTGGGTGAATACCAGACACTCGTTCTCCCACTTCGTCGATTACGCCTACCACTTCATGCCCAATCGTGAAGGGAAAGGAGGCAAATGGAGAGGTAGCCGGACTGTCGTGAAGAAAAATAAGATTCAGATCGCTGCCGCATATTCCGCCGTATTTTACTTTGATCTTTACCCATTCTTCATCGGGCAGCTTTGGTGCCGGGACGTCCCGATAACGGATACATGATAATCGTCCAATATAGAGAGATGGAATAAGCGGCCCGAGCGCTTTGCACAATACATACTTCGGTATGCCGACATTGAACTGTACCGCTTTCAAACCTATCGAGTCCTTTCAACATAGTCTCCCCTGTAATATTTAGATGTGTACTCTATGGCCAGTGATATTATTACAGTTGATCCGTTATAACTCTTTGATACAGGTATCGTTTGTCGGCGCTAAAGACGCTCAAAGCTTCATGAACTCTTGAAAACTGAGTACTCGTATCACTTCATAACCATTCCCCTGCCCTTATGGCTTGATTACGGCGGTGCCCATCCTGCTTGTATCCCAGATCAGCTCATTCCTGTCATCGTAGATTTTGACAGTATAATTACGGAGCATGGCTTGATGAGAAAGCTGCATGAGGGAGCCCATCGACCATCCGCCTGCTTCCGCATTGTAGGAGGTCTCCAGATCTTTAAGCAACGTGTCGGCTTCTGCTTGCTGCTGATTTTTCATATACTGGCCGAAGGCAAAGGTCATGACCAGATAGACGAGAAGCGTTATGGTCAGCAGCGAGGTGAGCGCTACCCCGATATGCGACAACAACAGCTTTTTGCGAAGTCCGCTCTTATTCATCCGGATTCACCTGGAATTTGTATCCGACGCCAAAAACCGTCGCGATAAATGTCGGTTTTCTCGGGTTGTCCCCTATTTTTTGCCTAATGTTTTTAATATGAACATCGATCGTGCGCTCGAATCCCTCAAACATGTCCCCTTGGATAAGGTTAACGAGTTCCAGGCGGCTGAACGCTCGCTTTGGATTCTTCGCCAGAAGCTCAAGCAATTTGAATTTCAATGGGTGTGAGCGAGACAGACACCCCCCTGACTTTCACTTCATGCCGTTGGGGATCAATGGACAGATCGTTATTGCAGAAGGAAAGAGGCTTTTCTTGCTGTGGCGCGACAGGAAGCTGCGCTCTGCGCAACAAGCTAATCACCCGCACCACCAGCTCTCTGGGGCTGAACGGCTTCGTATTTAATTACCTGAAGGATATCAGGCTCATCATCGACAATCAAAATTTTTGCACGGTCCATACGTATCAACCTCACCATATATACAAAGATAGGCCTTGCGATATTCGCGAGGCCTATCATAGCACAGTCTTAATTGAAATTCATCATGCTGCCGCGCCATTGGGAATTGCTCATCATTCCCCGTCCCATGCCATTGCCATTGTGACAGCTATTGTACATCTGCTCAATCTGTTGATCCGAGAGGTCCGGGTGCATCCGCTTCGCGAACGGGAGCATCTGTTCAAAGCCGCTGCGGTTCCCGCCGGGATTATTATCGGCTGATGAAGCATATGCGCCGGCGGCTCCCATCCCCATGACCAAGACCAAGGCGCTGATGCCAAGCCATACTCTTTTCATTAGTATCTCCTCCTTATGATTATAATATAAAGGAGAGATATGAAGATCGTATTTGCAAGTTGTGAAGAAGTTATAAAGGAGTTTTGTCGATCATGATAGACTTTTGGAAATATAGAGCATCGCTAACTTAGCGCCGTTAACAGCACGGCAATTGTATTGAAGAGGCCGTGAACGATCATGCCGGGCACGACTGAACCTGTCCGCTCATAGGTCCAGGCAAGCACGGCGCCGCTAATAAAATTTACGGGCATCGCATTGGTTGTAGGGAAATGAGCTGCGGTAAAGATGAGCGAGCTAATCATGATCGCCCGCCCAGTGCCGGTACGCGCCCGCAGCCATTGATATATAAAGCCCCGGTAAAAGATTTCCTCATAAAAAGGAGATACGATCCCTGCCGCGGCAATCGCGATAACGATGGTCAATAGCGAGACATGCTGCTGCAGACTCTCTGTCTTGCTGTTTTCCACCGGATTGCCAAGAAGGCCGGTGAGGTAGACGGCCGCGAGGCTCAATACGATAAGAATCAGAGTCCAGAACGGAATCCTCCGCCACACTTTTCCCGGAAAATGCTTTACCCCCAGAGCCGCCCACGACAAATTGTGCGGCCGCAACGCAACAAAATAAAGCCCGAGCAATAGCGTAATCGCGATCGTAAGCCCGGTTAGCGTTCCGGAATAAAGCGTATTTCCAAGCCATTGCTCATACATCGACTGAACCGGGTATTTGATCACGAATATCACAAACACGAATTCTACCGCAAGTAAAGCGGCCAGTTCGCGCCCTGTCCAGGGGCTGGTTTTCTTCTGCATCACTGTCTCTTCACTCCTCATCCCTTAATCCTCTGTCGCATAATTTAACTATACAAGGTGACGCTGCGTCACTTGCAAGCTTCATTATTGAGAAGGAACGGCAGGATGGGAGGTCTGCCGGACACAGGCTTGATAAAAGAAAAGAAGCGGCTCTGAAATCTCAGCAGCTCCGCTTCTCCATCGCATCTAATTTAGGTATTAGGTTAACAAATTGCTCAGTTCTTGCAGTTCTTTGGTCAGATGGGTTAAAGTCGCCTCTCTTGCCGCGCATCTTGGCCGTCATAGACAAGCTGTTCGAGGAATTCCCAAATATCCTCCAACTTGCGTCTGCCTTGATAAAATTGCAAAGCGTCGGCGTTGACGGCATAATCGGGATGGCGCTTCCGGTATATGCGCATAAAGGGTTCAAAGAAGTCTTCATCGACTAAAAACATCATGTCTGCCTCCACAGGAGCCAGCTTCATGCCTTCCCAATCGATCAACACAAGCTGCCGCCCGGATTGCATCATATTCCAGGGGTGGATGTCGGTATGGCAGAGGGCCAATCGGATGTTGCCGTTTTTCAGACGTTCCGACTGCTTTTCTACGATGTCAACGAGAGACAGAATCTGCTCCCGATAAGGATTGATCCGTTCTCGCACATCGCCTGGAACCGCTTCATGCTCCTGATGCCAAAATTCCTTCAATGACCGGGCAAACGGAACTTGAAAATCTTCCTTCAACGCATCCGTAGCCAATGGAATGTCTTCGCCGTAACAATGGAGCTCCGCCATGATGTCCGCAAGCTGGCTGACCTGCTCCCTCGTCAACGGGTTGCCGCCAATGGTGTCACCGCGAATATATTCATACAGCAAGTAGATCCCATTTTCATCTTCGCATTGATAATGGCCGTTCTTCGTCAGCAGCGGCACCGGGATTTTCCCCTTCAGGCCGCTATGCTGCAAGAGCCACAACAAAATCGGCACATAGTTATCGATCAGAGCCGTCCATTTTGGGGTCGATGCCCTGCTCTTTTCATACATTTTCAAGAAATAGTCTTGCTGCGCCGTACCTACTTTAAAGGCGAGCGCCGACGTTATCCGATTCATGATGAGGCTCCTTGCAAAGCATCATAATACAGTACATTTTATCATCATGAAGGCGCACGAAACATGCCCGTCCGGCAAAGCCATACTCGATTCATCGAATTACGCATATCTCCTCCAGGCGCGCAATGGTTGCGCCGCGTCAGAACCTTCCATCATCATTCTGTGAATATCATCCGGGACATCAATGCTTTCGTTCGGGTTCAAGCGGGCCCATGTCTGGATTCACTGCAGGGCGATATCCGGATCCACCAGGCCAGCGGATGCCCAAATCTGTTCGCCGTTGAAATAGAACGCGTGCGACAATACTACAAAAATAAGCTTGACCTTACGTTACGGTATGGTTTTAAACTTGAAGAAACAGCAGTTTTGATCGGAGGGCGGTCCAAAGTGGTTGGCCACAGCACCGTGATGGTGTCCGGAAGATGTGCGGAATGCGGAGCGCAAGGAATCGATGGGTTTTCCTGCGATGAACTATTCGGTTTCCCTCTTGCTTGGGAGCATCGCGATCCCCAATTGTATGCCTTGCATTTTTGGCTTGTTGCCTGCTACATGATACAGCATCCTTCTAATTTTACAGAAGAAGGTTACCGGCTCCTGGTTCGTTTATTTATAGACGCCTATGATAATGAGCGGGACACGGCCTATATTCTGAAAAAAATCGCGAGCTCGTAAGCAAAGCAGGCAAAATAACCAATCCTCTGCCCAATCAAGACAGAATACGGAACTATAAGCCTTGGTCCATGACCATTCAAGATGTCTACATGGGCGGGGAACAAAATGCAATCGCCAATCTATTGAAATGGAGGGACAGGATTAGAACGGAGCTTCGTGAATAACTGAAATCAATAAAAGAGGCTGTCCCATAGGAAGTTGCACAGGGATGCAGGGCAAGGCGGGACAACAGACAATATGGAGGCGGGAAGACGATGGAAGGAAACGCGGCGGAAGATGGATGAGGCAGTGAAATCCTGCGTCAATGCCACTAGCGTTGCATCAATCTTTTTACGAAAATTTTCACCCTATAATTCTCTATATTTGTAACTTATTGAACTATATTCGTGGACAAAAATAAAGAAATCTCCTATTGTTGAGTTACCCAAAGCGTTATCCATAAAACGCCTCAACAAAGGAGATTCCTATGGATAACGTACCGAATCAAAACGTCATTTGTCAATGCCTAAAGTGGTTACATGTGAATTCCACTAGAGATGAGTCATTGGATTACCGAGCCCAAAAGTTGTTTGTCGGCGCTTCGACACTCTTGTTTGTAGAGGCACA
>NZ_LDIG01000076.1 GCF_015845845.1 Paenibacillus dendritiformis | reverse complement strand
CCGCCTTTCCCGACTCCCTCATGCGAGGAAATCGCCTATCCGGTATTAGCCCACGTTTCCGTGAGTTATCCCGGTCTTAAGGGCAGGTTACCTACGTATTACTCACCCGTCCGCCGCTAAGCATCAGGAGTGCAAGCACTCCATCCGCTCCGCTCGACTTGCATGTATTAGGCACGCCGCCAGCGTTCGTCCTGAGCCAGGATCAAACTCTCCATAAAAGTTAAGTTTGACTTGCTCATGTATTGCTGACGAGGTCATTTGACCTCTTGCACAAACATCACTCGTTGTTCAGTTTTCAAAGAACAATCAATTTCGGAAGCTTATCAGCCGCTGCGCTATCCGCGCCTCAGCCCTCCGCTTCATCTCTTCGCTGTGTTCAGCGGCGACTCTTATAATATATCATACCGCCCTGTTTTAAGTCAAGTGTTTTTTCAACTTTTTTTAAGTTACTTTCGAACGGTTAGTTCCACACTTGCCTCTTTCAGAAGGGCGAATACTAATGTATCATATCCATTCTGGTGAAGTCAATCCCTTTTTTCAAAAAAATCGCCGCATCCGAATTGGATACGGCAGACTGATTCATGTATGGTTAACCCGCCCATTCATAAGCCGGTGTTCTCCCCAGCTCCCCATAAGGAGATGGATGATCAACCAGCTTCTCGCGCAAGTATCCCCGATAAGCGAGCTTCTTCAACAGCATTGGCAAATATTCGGTCAGGGCCCTGAATTCGGCATGCTGCAGCACGTCCGTGATTACGACCGGCGCGCCGTGCTCCTTAATCCATTCCAATAACGGAAGACAGCATTCCGCGCTCTTGGTAGAGAGAGAAAATTCGCAGGCCAGAAGCGCCAGCTCGATTCGCTGAGCCAGAGTCTCCGTGCTTGTCGTAAATTCCTCATACATCTTATAGACGCCCAGATTCAATAGCTTGACCTGCTGCCATAGAGACGGCGACGGCATTTCCTTCTGTTCCATCACGGCAATGCGCGCCCAATAATAGAACGCTTGATCCACGAAGCGATAAGCATCCAGCATATGTCCTGCGCCTGCGAATTGCTTGGCCTGGGAATAGCAGTCCAGGAACATCGCATACATCTTCATATATTCCGATTGAAAGAATTCCTTGCCGCCCGCATGATGGCGCTGCTGCCATTCCGCCAGCATACCGCTGCGATCGGCGATAATTTCTGTTCGTCCAAAGGAAGACATCATAGGCAGACCCTCCATTGATGTGCTCCATGCTCTCCACTGATCCGGGCGGATGAATATCCACTGCGTGATGGAGCAGTCCTGCTCCGTCTGTGTGTGGAAGGGAGAAGACGGACACTGTTCATCGATAACGATATACAGGCGATCACACCTGTTGTATTCCTGTACTGCCAGCTTCCTCGTGTCAGGGATCAACTGAAGAACGCCTTGAATGTGCGGTTCGTTCATCCATTGCTCCAACTTGACATTGTCAATTGCTTGCTTCATATGAATCCCACGCTTTTTCGACTTTCTTGCCATTCAGCTTTCTTTTGTCTTGATTCATGTTTATAATTCTACATAGATTCTCTCTTTCCTTCTATATCGCAAAACATTTTCAATACATGTAATGGGAGGCTCATGATGAACACTCGGCTATTTAAGACAAGCAAGCTTAGCGAATTTCGGTTGTGGGGGCTCGTCCTTATTTTAGCAGGCATGGGTATGATGATCTTGGGCACCTCCGGCATATTGATGTGGGGCGTGCAGGGCCGACCGTTCGCTGCGGTCTTCATGGTGCTCGGCGGCATTCTTCTATTGGGAAGCATGGGCATTTATTTTTGGGCCGGCATGCTCTCGACAAGTGTCGTCGCGCTGGAATGTCCGGAATGCGGCAAGCCGACGAAAATGATCGGCAAGACCGACCGCTGCATGTTCTGCCGGACTATCCTGACCT
The DNA here is from genome assembly GCF_015845845.1 of Paenibacillus dendritiformis. Classification (GTDB taxonomy): domain Bacteria; phylum Bacillota; class Bacilli; order Paenibacillales; family Paenibacillaceae; genus Paenibacillus_B; species Paenibacillus_B dendritiformis_C. The sequence goes on along the minus strand of NZ_LDIG01000076.1, from coordinate 140,179 downwards.
TCGATCCGGCCAAAGCCACTGCAGGACTGTCCGAAGAAGCTCCGTCCGAATCGGGCCAGCCGGCAGCGTCCGCGCCGAAGTCTTGACGAGTACATAAGAAAAAGCCGCTTCCCTTACCGGGGAATGCGGCTTTTCTTCTTACATATTAAGTGGCGGGCGGAAAACGCAGCACATCCCATATATCATCACTCGCGAACGTGCGGGCCCAGACGGCGATACCTCCAAGGCCAAGCCGATCGGCCAGCTCAATCCGTGCCCGAACCGAACGCTCGTCCTCAATCCAAATCCGCTGCAAGTTCCCTTCTTCCTTGTACTCCACGTAATGCTGCCCCGCTGATTCATCAAATTCCGGCTTCAGCTTCTTTTCTGCCAATATATCTTGAATCGATTGCATGCCCAAGGCCTTGGAGCTCACCTTCGTCTCCCCATCCTGCACTTCTTCGGTCCAGATACGGGTATAGAGCGGCATGCCGAGCACCAGCTTATGCGCCGGCACATTATCTTCATTCATTATTCGCGTCACCGCTTGCTCAGCCCAAGGCAGGGATGCGACGGAACCGGCGACAGGACTTGCTGCCCAATGCTCGTCATATGCCATGACCATCATAAAGTCGACAAGTTGGCCAAGAGCTTCCCGGTCCAGGAATTGCGACCATCTGCCGCTCTCCGATTTCGCCGTCACATCGATGGATGCGACCAGGCCTTTGGCATGAAGCCGGGGGACAAGCTCCCGAACGAACTGGGTCAGCTTATTCCGATCCTCGACATTCACATTTTCAAAATCCAGATTGATTCCATCCGCCTGATAACGTTCCGCCAATTCAAGCAGTTGACCGATGGTACGGTTCCGCCGTTCGAAGGTCGAGAGGGCTTCGGTCGTCCGCTCCGGTTCGAAGCTGTTGCTGTACAGCGCCCATATCTGCTTGCCGTTTCGGTGCGCCCATTCGGTCAGACTTCTGTCCGCCTTGCTGTGAACATTCCCTTCGTCATCCTCCAGACTGAACCAGGTTGGGCTGATGACGTTCGTACCCGGCATGTTCGGCAGCTTGGACGGGTCGGGATTGCGCGAATAAACGGCCTCCCAAGCCAGACTCACGGGCGTCTTCTCCTTAACGAACCGCGGCAGCGGAGCCTCGGGCGCATGAGGTACGGTATGTGCGTCTCCCGGCACGACATCCTCGGCCGCCACATACCCCAATGTCCCGTCATCCGCCTCTACCCGAAGCCAGTCTCCGCTCTCCTCCCAAATAGTCACCGGCGACTCGCTCTTCAGATCGGCGATAATCGGCGACTTTTTGTCAGCCTGCTGCCTCATCGGAACCGTATCTTCCGGCTGGCGAAGCTTCACGATCGTGCCCGATTGAAGCGTCTGGCCCGGCATTCCGAACTGCACCGCTCCGTTCGCCGGATACTGCTTCACTTCAATCCCGTACAGCTCTTCCAGCACCGATGCGGGAACATGAACCGTATTGCCGATGCGGACGGCAGCCGCAGGCCATTCCTTCGGACTTCCGTTCAGCGTCCCGCCCCGCTGGTCCAGTGGCATCGACGCAGCCATCACTGGACTTGTCAAAATAACAGTGCCGCTCTCCTCTTCAAAGATGACCGGCAGCAGGCCATCCAGCGCCGGCACCGGAATAAGCAGATCTTTCCCCTGTCCTCTCGTGCCGTACCCGCTCCAGGTTCCGTTATAGGTGAGGGGCTGCTCGACTTGCCTCATATCGGATTCCGCCCGTTCATGGCCAGGCCACCACTCCGACCATCCTTTCCATATGCATACGGACAAAATAATGACTCCCACCATAATGACAAGGCACCCGCCGCAGCCGCCTTTTTTGCGTTTTCGGCCGCTTCCCGGCCTATCCACATACCTTCCGTTGGCTGTTCTTCCTCCCCGGCGCTCTCCCCGGTAATTCATGTTGTCGCTCCTCCCGCTCCCAAGTCTGGCATCTCCCTGTAAAAAGAAAACGCGCAAGCAAAATCTGCTGCGCGCATGTATGATTCAACTGTGTCTTCCGGAACGATCCGGTTACTTCTTGTCAGCCGAGGCTGCACACGATTGGCACACGCCGTACACTTCCATGCGGTGTCCCCGTATGAAGAAGCCCGTCCGCTCGGCGGCTGTCTCCTCCACCGATTGCAGAGCCGGCAGCGTGAAATCGACAATCTTCCCGCATTGCTCGCATATCGCATGATAATGATCGGAGACGTTGGCGTCAAACCGGCTTGAGCTGTCTCCGTATGTCAATTCGCGAACCAGGCCGGCTTCAATGAACAACTTCAAGTTGTTGTAGACCGTGGCTACGCTCATGCTCGGAAACTTGGGCTCAAGCGCCCGATATATTTCATCCGCCGTCGGATGGTTCATCGCATCCATCAAGTAGGTTAAGATCGCATGGCGTTGCGGCGTAATGCGTACTCCGGACATTTTCAATTGTTCCAATGCATGTTGAACCCGTGTCTTCATCCTGTCCACCGCCTTCTACGCTCATGATTCATTCGGGTTGTCTGATCTACATTGTAACGATTCTCAGAAAATAATATCTATATGTCCATTGTACGGTTATCTTTTTCGATTTGTCAATGTTAATCTGACTCGGACGCCTGCAACTCAGGGATCATCTTCGCAGAACATGAAGGTCTCCATTCGTCTGCAAGACGATTTCATGCATTCCGCTTCCCAGAGAACCTTCCATATGATTATCGCCAATATCCAGCGGAAAATCCGTAGTAATATCGCCAAATGTATTCCTGGCGGAAACCTTGGCATCGGCGTCACCCGGAAGATGAATCGTCATGTCCCCCGCCAGGCTGAGAAGCTTCCAATGTCCTCCGACCATCTCCGATTCGGCCAGCACGTCCCCGCTCAGCGTCTCCGCTTGCACGGAGCGTCCCACGCGGCTAATATCGATATCGCCGCTCTTCGTGTCCGCGGACACATCCCCCTCGATGTCATGAATGATGATATCTCCCCGCGCCGTCTCCGCGTTCAGATCCTGTCCGATGCCCTTCACGACAATATCTCCGTCCCAAGTGCGCGCTTGAACGGAATTCTCGATATGGGCAATATGGATCGATCCGCTTTTCGTCTCGGCGGCGATGCCCCCCCGAAGCTCACGGATATCAATCAACCCGTCGTCCAGTTGAACCTGGACATTCCACGCCGCCTCATCCGGAATCGTAATGGTGAGGTCGAGGCGGACGAGCTGTTCATTCGCGGCATAACGCGCCGGCCCCCCTTCGATGCGAAGCCGATGTTCTGCGGCGGACTCCGCGAGGTCTACGCGGGACTGGTCTGCCAGCCGCTCGGCCTGTTCCTTCGGCAGGCTGCTGACGATGACCGTCGGCTCCACCTCCACATCCTTCACGTTCCCGCTCCGTATCGACACACTGCCATAGCGATTGCGAACGACCAGCTCACGAATCGAGTGGCCTTCGATGGAATAATTGAGGGCAGGCTGCTTGAATTTCATCCCTTCGGCAAACTTCATTTCCTTCATCATCGAAAAATCGAACTGAATGCTCCGCACCCAGTCCCTGAACAGATAAGGCTGGGCAATCATGAACACCGCGACGGATAAAAAGATGGCGGCGAACATGCCGAGCCAATCGATCTTCCAGCTTCTTTTCCCGTCCGGGCTTCGCCCGCGCTTGGCGCTGACCATCATCTCCAATCCCCACAGCACGAAGATGCAGGGCCACCACACGAGCAGAAGCCGGATGCTGCGCAGGCCGAATAATTGATCGGCGAGCACCATCACGCCGACGGTGATTATCAACAAGGCTGCAGTAATCCGGCCTACCTTAATCAAGTATGCCCCAACTCCTTATGATCGGCTAGCGTCTTTTGCGCGATTCCTTGATTAGCAGAAAAATCCCTCCGCCGATAAGCACAGCCGCTCCGGCGTAAGAGCCGGCATTGCTGAAAAACCAGCGCAGCCAGGCCGGGTCGACCGTGAACAGCAGCAGAACGACGCCGCCGAACAGGAGCAGCAGGCCAAGCCCAGGGCCTTGCTTTACATTGCCGGCGCCCAATCCATACACCGCCTGCTGGTTGACCCGCTCCGTACTCTGCAATGCGTCGAACAGATTGAAAAAATAAATGACGGGCAGCATCAGGGCAAGCAGCACGATGAGCGGCACGTTAATCCGGGCATCGGTAGCGCTGAAATAGACAATCGCTACAATATCCAGAGCGAGCAGCATCATAATAAGCAACCCACGCTGCATCAATCCCAAATAAAAATGGCCGCTTCCCGGAAAAATAAAAGACAGCAAGACCGATAAAAATTTGCTCTTGCGCTGGGTACCATATACGGGAGGTACAGGAGGCATTCCGTCATAAGGCGGATAATTGCCAGGCTGATGGTGCTGGCGCTGCTGATGCTCCAGATTCGCCATTCTTCGCCGGAGAAATTGCTCTTCTTCTCTGTCCCAGTCCGGCGTGCGGATATAATCCATCCGCTGGCGTTCCTGCTGTTCCGCCACCTGTGGTTCCTTGTCTCTGCGGCCTCCATCGTTCATTGTATTCATTCCTCCCTTGCGATCATACGGCTCCGACCGACTCGTTCCATACATTTTTGAACAGCGCTTTGGCCCGGTACAAGCGGGTCTCGACCGTCCGCACAGGCATTTTCAGCTGCTCGGCGATCTCGGCATAGGAGCGCTGGCGCATATGATAGAGCACCATCACCGTCCGGTACTTGTCCGGAAGGCTGCCCAACGTCCGGCGCACCTGTTCGCACCGCTCGCGCTTGATGACCCATTCCTCAGGCATCGCTTCTTCATCCTGATGCGGAAGGTGAACGATCGTGTTAGGCTCCAGCCGATCGGCGGCTCCCCGTCTCTGTCTCCGCAGCGAATCGATAAGCTGGTTCCGGGTAAGCCGGTACAGCCATGTCGTCCATTTCGAATCCCCGCGGAACGTATGAAGCCGGCGGTACACTTTGACGAAGACTTCTTGCGCGATGTCCTCCGCCAGATGCCGGTCCTGAACCGTTTGACAAATACAAGTTAACACAAAGGGGCGGTGTCTTTCCACCAAAATGCGCATCCCCTCTTCATTGCCGCTCAAAATAAGCTGAACGAGCTGTTCATCTGATTGATTCCGCAATTCACGTTCCACGTTAGCCGACTTCCTTTCCGTTTCTCCACGAAGGCAGCCTGTCGGACCGCCTCTCCAATATTCTGCCTTTATTGTAAGGCGGACGGGGAAACGAAAGAAACCTTCCCGGGTCCAGGAAGGTTTCACCGACTTTAGTCTAGTCTCGATTGCGCCGATTGCCGGGGGAGCGCTATTCAACCGTTACGGAACGCACGCCGGACATTTGCTCGACTTGGGTCGTGAATGCGAATATTTCGAACTGACGGGGTACAATAAGAACAGCTTGAACTTCGGTATGCTTGACGTCCGGACCCTCGTAAGGACGATTGAGCAAGCGCTGCGTCGTCACTTTTTTCACCTGGATCTGCTGTTCGTTCAAAAATTCGTGGAGCTGATGAAGAAAATGGGAAGCTCCATCCGTCTCCAGCGTAAGAACATAGGTTTTCTTGCTTGTGAAGTACCGCTGCTCAATCTTGTTGAAGACAAACAGATTGACGATGACGAGCACCGTGGCCGCCACGGCGGCGAAATAAAATCCGGCCCCCACGGCAAGACCGATTGAAGCAACGACCCATAAGGAGGCGGCCGTCGTCAGACCGGCGATGGATTTGCCCGTAAAAATGATCGTTCCCGCTCCAAGAAAGCCGATGCCCGTAATGACCGCCGTCGCGAGACGGGCCGGGTCGACCCTTACATTGCCTTCATAGACGAATTGAGCAAAGCCATAAATGGACAACAGCATAATCAAGGCCGAGCCGAGACATACGAGAATATGGGTGCGCAAGCCCGCAGGGTGATTCGCCTGCTCCCGTTCCAATCCGACCAAGCCGCCCAGCAGCATCGCCAGGAACAAGCGCATCATCAGCGAAACATTGTCAATGACCCACGGATTCGAAGCGTCGATTATTTCTCCCATCCCGAACCGTCCTCCTTCGACACCCGTTCCAGATGACGAAGATATACCCCGGGTGCGATTTCTTCTTCGTGCCGAAATTGGAAGCCCGCTCGCTCGTATAACCGCAAGGCGGGAGTATTGCGCGCCCCCGTTGCAATGCGGTGAACGGGAAAGCCCGGAATCTGCAGGACATGCTCCAGCAGACGGGATCCGATGCCTTGGCGGAAAGAACGGGGATGTACCATCAGCCGGCAAATATCGATAACCTCCGGTTCCGGCACCTCATACGAGATGGCTCCGACCAGTTCGGCATCATCCCACCAGCCGTAAAAGATTTCCTTGCACTGCCGTAGATCGTCGATCGTATCCATCAAGGGAGGAATCCGGTCAAAACCGAGAAGATCCGCTTCGATGCGGTAAGCGCTCTGCTGCAAATACCATAATTGCTCAAGGGTCTCATTATCATTCATGTCCAGTTGACGAAGCACAATCATCCCCCCACAGACCGTAATTGGGATTGCTCTATTTATCTGTAAGCAAAAAAAGGCGAAGTATGCGCCAAGTTCCTCCATTTGAATCGATGAAAAAACTCCAACGCATGCTCCGCCTTGCGGACTGCTATATCGTACCGAGTATCATTGGCTGTTCAGGCATTGGACCAGCAACTGATTGACGAGCCCCGGATTCGCTTTGCCCTTCGTCTCCTTCATCACCTGGCCGACGAGGAAGCCGATCGCTTTTTGCTTGCCGGCCTTATAGTCCTCGACCGATTGAGGATTGGACGCGATGATTTGCTGCACGACGGCCAAAATGGCGCCTTCGTCGCTGATTTGGACCAGTCCCTGCTCCTCGACGATTGTTTGCGGCCGCTTGCCGGATTCGAGCATTTCCTTGAAGACCGTTTTTGCGATTTTCGTGCTGATGGTGCCCTTCTCGATCAGCCCGATCATTTCCCCGAGCCCTTGCCCGTCCAGCTTGACGTCTTCGATCTCAAGACCGCCCGCATTCAGATAGCCGAGCAGATCCCCCATAATCCAGTTCGCCACCGCCTTGGCATCCTTCGTATACGGAAGGCTGTCCTCGAACAGATCGGCCAGCTTTTTGGAGGAGGTGATGACCTCGGCATCGTATCCGGACAAGCCGTAATCGGCGGCATACCGGGCCTTGCGGGCATCCGGCAGCTCCGGAATCGTGGCGCGGATACGCTCCTTCCATTCATCGTCAATGACGATGGTAACGAGGTCCGGATCCGGGAAGTAGCGGTAGTCATGCGCCTCTTCCTTGCTGCGCATCGACAGCGTCCGTCCCTGCGCTTCATCCCACCGGCGCGTCTCCTGCACCACCTGGCCGCCCTCGTCCAGAATATCGGCTTGGCGCTCCTCTTCATACTCAAGGCCGCGCTGCACGCCGCGGAAGGAGTTCATGTTCTTCAGCTCGGCCTTCGTGCCGAATTCCTTCTGCCCGTACGGGCGAAGGCTGATATTGGCGTCGCAGCGGAGCGAGCCTTCCTCCATCTTGACGTCGGATACTTCGCAATATTGCATAATGGCCTTTAATTTTTCCAAATAAGCCTTGGCTTCTTCCGGGGAACGCAGATCCGCCTCCGACACGATCTCGACCAGCGGGGTGCCTACCCGGTTGAAATCGACCAGCGAAGCATAGCCGCCATCGACGTGCGTCAGCTTGCCCGCATCCTCTTCCAGATGCAGACGATTGATGCGGATACGCTTCGTCTCGCCGCCGACTTCGATGTCGATCCAGCCGTTCTGCCCGATCGGCTGATCATACTGCGAAATCTGGTAAGCCTTCGGCGAGTCAGGGTAGAAATAGTTTTTGCGATCGAATTTGCTCACGGACGCAATCTCGCAGTTCAGCGCCATGGCGGCCTTCATCGCATATTCGACCGCCTGGCGGTTCAGCACCGGCAGCACGCCCGGATGCCCGAGACAGATCGGGCAGGTATGCGTGTTCGGCGGCGCGCCGAAGGCGGTGGAGCAGCCGCAAAATATTTTCGATTCGGTGCGAAGCTCAACGTGAACTTCCAGTCCGATTACCGTCTCATATCTAGCACTTGGCATGTCGTAAGCCTCCTCTATGACAACTGCGGACGCAGCTTGTGATGATCGGTGTTCTGCTCGAACGCATGCGCCGCGCGCAGCACGGTCGCCTCATCGAATGCCCGTCCGATCAGCTGCAGCCCTACCGGCATGCCATCCGCCAATCCGCATGGAATGCTGATCGCCGGCACGCCCGCCAAGCTGACTGGAATCGTCAAAATATCATTCAAGTACATTTGAAGCGGATCGTCAATCTGTTCGCCCAGACGGAAGGCCGTCGTCGGCGCCGTCGGACCGAGCAGAATGTCATACTTTTGGAACGCCTGTTCAAAGTCGCGCTGAATCAAAGTGCGAACCTTCTGCGCCTTCAAATAATAGGCGTCATAATAGCCGGAGCTGAGCGCGTAAGTTCCCAGCATGATGCGTCGCTTCACTTCCGGACCGAAGCCCTGGCTGCGCGACTGAAGATAGAGCTCGAGCAGATTGCCCGGCTGCTCCGCGCGAACGCCATAGCGGACCCCGTCGAAGCGGGCCAGATTGGACGACGCTTCGGACGAAGCGAGCAGGTAGTAGGTCGCCACCGCATAATCCGTATGCGGCATCGACACCTCTTCCCAGGTTGCGCCCAATTGTTCGTATACCTTCAAGGCGGCAAGCACCGCTTCCTTCACCTTCGGATCGACGCCCTCCCCGATATATTCGGACGGCACGCCGATGCGCAGGCCGCGCGCCTCTCCGCTCAAGGCCGCCGCATAATCCGGAATGTCGACCTTCGCCGAAGTCGAGTCCATCGGGTCGTAGCCGGCGATGGCCTGCAGCACATGCGCGGCATCCTCTACATTGTTCGTCAGCGGCCCGATCTGATCGAGGGAAGATGCGAACGCGACGAGGCCGAAGCGCGATACGAGGCCATAGGTAGGCTTCAACCCGACGATGCCGCAATAGGACGCCGGCTGGCGGATCGATCCGCCCGTATCCGATCCGAGGGCGAAGCTGACCTGGCCGGCGGCTACCGCCGCAGCCGAGCCGCCGCTCGATCCGCCAGGGACGCGCTCCAGATCCCAAGGATTGCGGGTCACCTGGAAAGCGGAGTTCTCATTGGAGCCGCCCATGGCGAACTCATCCATATTAAGCTTGCCGACCGTAACGACGTCCGCTTCCTTCAGCTTGCGGGCGACGGTTCCGTCATAGACCGGCTCATAGTTCTCGAGGAAGCGGCTGGCGCATGTCGTGCGCATCCCTTCGCTCACGATATTATCCTTCAGGCCGGCCGGAATGCCGGCCAGCGGATGAAGCGCCTCGCCCGCGGCCCGGCGCTCATCGATGCGCTTCGCCTGCGCCTTGGCCCCTTCTTCATTCAGCGTCAGGAACGCCTGCACCCGCCCGTCGGTCTGCGCGATGCGCGCAAAAGCCGCCTCCGTCAGCTCGGCGGCGGATACTTGGCGGTCTGCCAAAGCTTGTCTGGCCTGTGATATCGTCATATCCAACAATGTCAATGCGGTTGCCCCCTCTCTCTTTACTCCAGAACCGCCGGAACCTGGAATTGGCCGTCCTCTTCCTGCGGCGCGTTAAGCATGACTTTCTCTATCGGCAGCGATGGACGAACGGTATCGTCACGCATCACATTGCGAATCGGCAGAACATGCGTTGTCGGCGGCACGTCATCCGTATCCAGCTCGTTCAACTTCTCTGCGTACTTCAGAATCGCGTTCAGCTGCTCGGTATAGCGCGCTTTTTCTTCATCGGTTAAATTGAGCCGTGCCAGCTTGGCCACGTGCTCGACGTCTTGTACCTGAATGCTCATCGGCAACCTGTTCCTCCTTGTCCCAATTGGGCCAAATTCATCCCTCTATTATAGCCTAGAAGCGTGGGCAACTCAACGCTGGCTTCCATTAATGCGGCGCAGCGCCGCTCTTCCCAGCCGCCCCGCAGCGGCATGAGCTTGCGGGCAGCCCCTTGCCGTCCGCTTCGCTATTCAAAAAAGCACCGGTCGCACGTTACCCTGTAACGCACACCGGTGCTCTTTCTTATATCCATGCGCGCAGGTTGACTTGGCGGATGAACTCTTCCTGAGACATCGCTTCTTCCTGCTCGTTCTCTTCCTTCTGGTCTTCTTCCGCATCTCCGTTCATGATCCGGCGGAACAGAGACTCATTGTGAGTAGCCAGTGCATAGTCGATAAGCGCTTCCCGTTCGATGCGGTCCGCTTCCTGCTGCAGGAGCAGGCCTTCCTGCTCGACGTCAGACGCCGGCACGAAGAAGTTGCGGTTTGCTCTCGGCACCCGGATGACGTAATCGAATGCGTTATCCGCATTGCGGTCATAGGCAATGATATAGCCATATTCCCCGATAGGCAAATGTTGTTCGAAGCGGTCGGCAACAATGACTACTTTCTCTCCCAAATGCAGCATTGTCCATGCCTCCCATCCATATGCTGTTTCCTCTATCGTACTAAAATTTATGATTGCTGTAAATGTATGCTTGTTCCCGCAAAAAAGACGCTGCCTTTTCAAAAATAAAATATGTGACTTCCAAGCAAATGTCAACATGCATTCTCAGGAAATCGACGGAAGCGCTCCCTGGCGGGTTCCGTCACCCCCGGATTCCGGCCTCCGATTACGGCGCCGGAATCCGCCATACGCCTTCCGGCGGAGTGGTCAGCTTCTCGAACCCGTCGTCCGTAATCAGATACGTGTTCTCGATGCCGACGACGCCTCGGCCTGGGAACGTGAATTTCGGCTCGATCGCGATGACCATGCCGGGTTCAAGCGGCATCGTGAAGCCGCGCGCCAGCACGGGCCATTCATCCATCTCCATGCCGATGCCATGGCCGAGGAAGCTGACCTGATCGCTCCCGAAGCCCATGAAGTGCCCCGCCAAGCCATGCTGTTCCGCCAGCTTCAACGCGCCGGCATACAGCGTCTCGCACACCGCCCCCGGCTTCAGGCTCGCTTCGGCGGCCCGCAGGATGGCCTCGGACGATTCGTAGGCCCGTTCAAGCTCCTCATCGAGCCCGCCAATGACCAGCGTTCGGGTCTGGTCGATAACATAGCCGTCGATGCAGCATCCGATATCGACGAGAATCGGTTCATTCTCCGCAATGACCTTCCGGCTGGAGCCTTGGGGGCTGGCCGGGGTCAGGCCGCGTCCGCCGGCCGGACCGTCGAAGTACGTCGGCTCCGCCCCCGCCTCGCCCGAGGCGACCATCCCGGTAATAATCTCTTGGTTGTACCCGCGCATCCGGATGAAACCGACATGGCCCTGCATGCGGAATACATGCTCGATATGGGCGATGAGCTGGAGCTCCATCATGCCGGGACGAACGTAAGCGGCCGCTTGCTCGAGCGCATGATGCGCCGCGCGGGCGGCCGTGCGGATGCGGTCGATCTCCCACGGCGATTTGACCATCCGCAGCCCGCGCAGCATCGCGGAGCCGTCGGTCCATGCCGCATCCGGCAGCACGGAACGGAGACGCTCGAACAACTGCACCGGAAGCACGTCATATTCCGTGGCAATGACCGGGCGTCCGGACCCGAACACTTCCGGGAAGCGCTCCTGCAGCAGCGCGCCGAAAGCGCGGAAGGAGCCGAGCGGCTCGACCGCCACCTCGGATTCATGCCGCGCGCGCTCCAGGCTGCGCTTGACGAAGTAGACAGGCTCGCCCTGCTTCGGCACGAACAGATACCCTGTCTGCATCGATCCGGTAAAATAATAAAGCCCGACATTTTGCGTAATCAGACAGCCGTCCATGGTTCGTTCCTTCATCGCTGCCTGCAGCCGGGCAATTCGTCCTTCGATTTCTCGCTTCAATACGCCTTCCATCGATCTTGCTCCCTTCCTGCTTACTGAAGCCCCGTTCCCACAGAGGCTCCCGCCTTGCGCGAATGCTCCGCGGAGGACGCAAAAAGCGCAAACCCACCCGGTTTACGCGCCCGCTTTGCCTCCTATCCTTCCTCGCTCCTGTGCGTGCAGCCCCGCAAACACGAAATCAATCCATGCTCCCGCCCCAGGGCCAGCCTCATTCCCCCGCAGAATGCGCATCCGTTCCTCAATTAAGCTCATCATACCACGAACCCAAAATCAGCGCCAACGGACCGATAGCGCTAATAAGGAAGACGGCCTGATCCCGTCCGTCAAGCCGCCTCGCCCAGCATTTCCTGAGTTATACAAAAGGATTATGCTCCTTCTCATACCCGATTGTGGTCACGGGACCATGCCCCGGGTAGACGGTAACGTCATCCCCCAACGGGAACAGCTTGCCGTGAATCGATTGGAGCAGCACGTTCATATCCCCGTCCCGGAGATCCGTTCGTCCCACTGACGTGCGGAAAAGAACGTCGCCCGAGAACAAGTGCTTCTCGTGGAGGAAGCTGACGCTGCCGGGAGAGTGGCCCGGCGTATGCATGACCTGGAACGTGTGGCCGATCAGCTCCAGCGTCTGTCCGTCCTGCAGCAGATGCTCGGCAGGCTTCATCGCCATCGGCGCGCAGACTTGGGGCCACATCTTCGAACCGTTCAGCTCGGGCGTCGTAAGCCAGTCCGCTTCCCGCTCATGAATATAGACCGGGCATCCGTGCGCTTCACGCACGGCGTCAACCCCGCCGATATGATCGAAATGCGCATGCGTCAGCAGGACGGCCGATACCTTCAACCCTTGAAGGCCCTGCAGCAGCGGCTCCGGATTCATGCCGGGATCAATGAGGGCCGCTTCCTTCGTCTCTTCATTGATCAGCACATAGGCATTGGTCTGAACCGGGCCGAGTGTATAGCTTTGAATGCGGAACATAGAAGAACACCGCCTTTTGTTAATGTTGTTCGCGAAGTCGACCGCAAACATAGGTTTACCCTTTTTGAATGGTTGACTTGTCGAACTTTGCTTGATGTCAAAAGGAAGACAGCAGCTCTTTGAGCTCGCGCACGATGCGCGTCTGGTATCCCGTGCCTTCGCCATACGTTTCCATCATTTGCTGTCTTACCACTTTCAATTTGTCTTGATAGTCCGGCGCTTCCCGATCCGGATTCTCCTGCTTGAAGCGGATCATATGCGCCTGTACATCGCTCGGGCGCGGGCCCCACTGGCCGAGAACATGTCCGCCGGTATCGGCGAAGATGACAACCGGCACCGAACGGCCGCCCATCGTCAGGAACTGGTCCATCGTCTCCGGGAATTGCTCCATAATAAGCACTTCCGTCTCGATCTGCGCCGCTTCCATCGCACGGAAGACGACCGGCACGTTGCGGACGACATCGCCGCACCAATCCGCCGCCAGGATAAGACAGCGCAGGTCGTCGCGGTATTGCAGCGACTCGAAGAAAGCTTTATCTTCTTCATCCGCCCATGCAAATTGGTCATACCAGGAGACGAAGGTCTCCTTGTTCTTTTGCATCCCGTCCACAAAGGCTTGGGGGCGAATTCCTTTTCCCATTACGCCGGCTACGCTCTTGGCCATCTTCATTTCCCCGCTTTCTTTTTGGAATACGTATATTTAACCACAACATACACGATTAACAGCGCCAGGGCAACGAGAATAAACGGCTTGACCCATTTGCCGGCCACGTCGTCAATCTGCTCCCATTTGTCGCCCAGCACAAAGCCCAGATAGACAAACAGTATCGTCCACGGGATGACCGCCAGCGTCGTCAGGAGCGTGAATCGCCACACATTCATTTTGGAAATGCCCGCCGGTATGGAGATGGCATGCCGTACAACCGGTACGAAGCGGGCCGTAAAAATAACGCCTGTCCCATATTTCTGGAACCATTCTTCCGATTTCGCAATATGATGCGGCTGAATCAAAATATATTTGCCGTACCGCTCGAGCACAGGTCTCCCCCCGTATCGGCCGATCCAATAGACGAACAGTTGGGCGATAACCCCGCCGATAACGCCGAAGATGACCGCTTCCGCAAAGGTAATCTCTTGAATCGAGACGAGAAAACCTCCGTAGGCCAGCACAATCTCGCTCGGAATCACCTCTATCATCAAGCCAAGCATGATTCCCCATTCTCCCAATTGCTGCACCCAATGCAAGAGCGTAGTCACAATTTGATGCACAAATTCCATGTCCCATCTCCTCTTTTTGCTACCAGTCTATTCTATTTTACGATGGGACATGACTCTAACGCAATCGACCGGCAGGGCTCATGTTACCGCCCTCTCCGGCATACATATGGACTAGCTGGACTGCATGGCCATTTTCGCTCCCTTACAAAAAGCTCCTGAACTCCAAGCTTTCCGAATACATGTCGAGGAGGTTCACATCTATGGCTAATTTCTGGGTCATTACCCCCAAGCAATGGCGCATCGGCTTGATCGCTATCGCCGCCATCATGGTCGGCGCCGCCTTCTGGCGGTACGAATCGATGCGGATGGAGCAGGCTGCGCAAGCCGCCCCTCAAGAGACCCGCATCCTGCACATGGTGACGGGCGAATTCAAGTCCACCCTTGAGGACGGAACCGAGATCGAAGCGTATCAATTCGCCCCCGGCACGGTGAACGCGAACGAAGGCGAGCGCGTCGAGCTGCGCATCCGGGGCGTGAACGGACACCGCCATGATTTCGTGATTGAAGGGCTCGATATCTCCGGCACCATCGAAAAAAACAAGGAAACGATCATCCGCTTCACCGCGAAGGAAGGGATTTACCGGATCGTCTGCACGACGCATGCCGATGCGGCCAGCAATGGTCCGATGATCGGGTACATCGTGGTCGATTAGCCGAGGTCGCTCTGGCAGCGGGCCCCCAACCTGCATATGGTATAACACAAACCTGCTGGAAAGGGGCCAACGGCCATGAAGACACCGAGACAGCGCCACACCGCTGCCCTGCCTACCGCCCGGGGCATCCGCCGGGCTTGCAGCAATGAGCTGTACCGCACGATCAAGCGCATGAATGTCTGGATTCCCGAAGACAAACGGAAGGAAGGCGAAGAGCTCTATTACCGCAAAGTGATCGGCAATCTGATATGGATTCACGAGAATCACGCCAACCGCAAGAAGCTGTCAGACTGGTGGGACGAAGCCGTATGCGAGGAACTCGCCGCCCTATGGGAGGTCGATCCGAATAAGCTCTCCGCCTGCTTCCGCCAAGCCTTCGGCGGATAGGCAGCTCGAACAGCCGGCCGCCCGATGCGAACCGGCTTGTTCCCTATGCGCGTCAGAACATCTCCCCGATCAGTTCGTACGATCGGAGCCGCGCCGCGAAGTCATACGTCACCGTCATCGCGATCACCTCGTCAATGCCGTACCGCTTCGCAAATGCCTCCAAGTCCCGCTTCACCTTATGCGGTCCGCCGACAATCATCCGGCCGCGATTGTACCGGATGCGCTCGCGATCCCACTCCGTGTAGGGAAAGTCTGCCGCTTCCTCCGGAGAAACGAACGCCGCCCTCGAATCCCCCCGGTCGAGCAGCAGGAGCCGCAAATCGACGGAGGATGCCAGCCTCTCCGCCTCCTCGTCCGTATCGGCGCAGATGACGATGATGCAGGCGTTCGCTCGCGGCTTGTCGCCAAGCGGCCCGGGACGGAACGCATCATAATAAGCGCGGACGACCTCTTCTCCGCCTTCCCCGTTAATGAAGTGGGCGAACGAGAATGAAGCCCCCGTCTCCGCCGCCTTCCTTCCGCTGTAACCGCTCGAGCCGAGCAGCCATACTTCCGGCGGCTGCTCGGGGATCGGCGTCGCCTTCAGACCGTGGAGCGGATGCTCTGCAGGAAGGTCATGCTTCAGAAAGCCGCCCAGATCCGAAAGCGCCCTGTCGAAGGTGGTCTCATAATCGGCAGGCCGTCCATAGCGGAGGGCCCGCGTCGCGAGCGGCATTCCCCCCGGAGCGCGCCCGATGCCGAGATCAATCCGCCCGGGATAGAGCGATGCCAGCACGTGGAAATTTTCCGCCACCTTGTACGGACTGTAATGCGGAAGCAGCACGCCGCCGGAGCCGACCCGAATCCGCTTCGTCCGGGCCGCAATCGAGGCGATGAGCACTTCCGGCGAGGAACCGGCTAGCCCGGCCGCATCGTGGTGCTCCGATACCCAATACCGGCTGAAGCCGAGCCGATCAGCATGCGCGGCCAGCTCCAGCGTATGCCGGAATGCGTCGGTCGCATTCTCCCCTGGCAGGATAGGGGACTGATCAAGAATTCCGATGTTCATGTCGCGGGCCTCCTTGCTCGTATGGAGTAGAACTATGCATTTGCTATGATTTCCATAGCCGTTATAAGTTATATAGTAGCTTATTTCGGGTAAAAGAGGAAATCTGCCTCGAAGCGGGGAATCTTTTGTAGAAAAGACATGCGATAAAGGAGGACAAGCTGTGCGCAAAATGATATGTCTGCACGGAGTGACGCCTGAGCAGGAAGCCGGCATCCGGGACGCCGCGCCGGATTGGCATATCGTCTTCGGGCGTCCGAAGGATCTGGATCCGGCCGAATTCCGCGATGCCGAAGTGATCCTCGGCTGGTGCGATGCCGCCCAGGAGACAGGATTGGCGCCCGGAAGCAAGCTTCGTTGGATCCAATTATGGTCATCCGGAGCCGATTATATGCCGTTCGAGAAGCTGAAGCAGCGGGAGGTTATGCTGACCACCGCGAGCGGAGTCCATCCCGTCCCGATGGCCGAGACGGTGTTCGCCATGCTGCTCGCCTTCACGCGCGAGCTCCCGCGCGCGATTCGCAATCAGACGCACCGCCATTGGGATAAGGCAGGCCGCTTCACCGAGCTGAACGGCCGCACGATGGCCGTTATCGGATTCGGCAGCATCGGCGCCGAGATCGCCCGCCTGGCCCAAGCCTTCGGCATGCGCGTCATCGGCGTGCGCCGAACTGCTCGCCCGGCGGACCATGTCGATGCCGTCCATACGCTGGATAGTCTCGACGAAGCGCTAGCCGCCAGCGACATCATTGTCAACGTACTCCCGAAGACAGCGGAGACGGAAGGCTTGTTCGACGAAGCCCGCTTCGCCGCCATGAAGCGGGGCGCCTTCTTCGTGAACGTCGGCCGCGGCGCGTCGGTTCGCACCGACGCGCTCGTCCAGGCCCTGACGAAGGGCCATCTGGCCGGCGCGGGCCTCGATGTGTTCGAGACCGAACCGCTTCCGGAAGATCATCCCCTCTGGGCGATGGATAACGTGATCATCACGCCCCATACCGGGGGGAATACCGACCGTCTGAAGGAAAAAGTCACGGCGTTATTCCTCGAGAATCTGGCGGCCTACCTCGACACGGGCTCCCCCGCCCGCAATCTCGTCGATTACGACCGCCAATACTGACACGAAAAAACCGGAGGCGCCGCCCCCGGTTTTTTGGTGGGTATTTATCGGGAAGCCGCCAATTGTCTTTCAAGGGTCACTTCCATGCATGAATAGATATCAAACGCCGTCTCCCCCATGAGCCGCATTGTCCCCGGATTTAAGATACACCACGTTTTTATCGGCATCCAATGCCGCTCTCACCACGGTGCCTTTATTTTGGATGAAGAAGCAGTAATCTTTAAATAAACTGTCCCATTTCACTTCAGATTTGGAAATGTCGATATTGAA
This sequence comes from Paenibacillus dendritiformis, assembly GCF_015845845.1. Classification (GTDB taxonomy): domain Bacteria; phylum Bacillota; class Bacilli; order Paenibacillales; family Paenibacillaceae; genus Paenibacillus_B; species Paenibacillus_B dendritiformis_C. Next base: position 122,587 of record NZ_LDIG01000076.1, on the reverse strand, counting down.
TAATTTCTTGGCAATCGGAGCGACCTTTTCTTTGGCCTCTTTTTCCGTAATCACTTTATTTGTCGTGACTTGTTTGCGGGCATGATGATAAAAGTTGGTTGCCTTTCCGGTCTTTGCTTCTACATAAACCATAGCGTTGTCGTCCTCAAGGACCCATGAATTCCCTCTATCCCCGGTATATACGAGAGTTGCCTCCGTCACGTCGAATTCATGATCTAAAGCCGTCTTCACCGCTTCAGCCGCCGTTTTCAATAATTTCGAATCAAGTTCCTTCTTGTCAAATTTGATATTGATATCGATACGCTCTTTTTGCAGCCACCCAGAATCGCTACCCAGACTTACAGTAAAGTCTTTCCCTCTCAACTGATATGTGATATGCTCTGTAAGCTTTTCTTTTTTATCATCATAGCCCGCGAACATGACCACTTCTTTGTCAAATGCGTATGTCTTCTTTGAATACATCCCTTTCAATGTTTTCAGGATTTCATCTTTATCCTTTTTGCCGATTTTATCGATTGTCGTATTTCCGCTTACACTCCATATTCTTCCTGATTTATGTTCGAAGTAAGCTCGATAGTTTCCGTCTTCAGATTTGACTTCTACCACCGTTCTTGCTTCATTATCAAACTCGCCAACATCCTGCAGCTTTATCTCTTTTCCCGCGAATTGTTTTACCGCTTTTTGCAGCTTGGGAAGCAGCTTCTTGTCGATCGGAACCTGCTTACTGTCCGATTGCTGCTCTTGCTGTGTCTCCTGCGCTGCCTCCGCGCCTGCAGGAATCGGGCCTGTCAATGCGGCCAGCATGCCGGATGCGATCAAAGTTGCGGCGATAGCTTTTTTCAAGTTCATGATAATCCTCCCATGTCATTTCTGTGATATATGCTCACCCCTATAACTCTAACGAATAGATTGGAAAAAACCAACAAAACATTCTATTAAAAATAGTTAAGAAAACGTATATATCAATAAGGATATATTAAGAAATCAGGAAAGCGTATTTTCATGTTCCGAGTACACGGGAGAGCGGATCAAAGGGCTTTACCGGACATCTTTCGTCCCATGCCAAAAAAACGATCGGCCAATAATCCCCTCCTGCGCTGGCAGGCGGGATTATCTCCGGTCGCTGTTGAAGCCGAGCAGCGGCACGATGGCCATGTACGCGCGCTTGGCCTCCTCGGTCATCGCAAAATGCTTGTCATTGGCGGCATTCGGCATCGATGCGACGCGCTGTACCTCAGCTTCATACCGATGGTACAAGTCTTCGGCAGCCGCCGCCAATATTTCGGCCTTGTCGCGGTCGCCGGCAATCGCGGCGTGGCGGGCCTGGTCGGCCAGCCGCTCTATCGCTTCCGTTCGCAGGTCGCGGTCGAACGGGGCGCAGGCGATGGCCTCCCGCCAATAGCCGGCCTCCTCCGCCGCCCAGCCGAGGCCGCTGGTCGCCAAGGCAAGCTCGCGGTAGAGCGCAAAGCCGCTCCGTTCATAGCGGCGGCCTTCCGCGAGCAGGGCGACGGCCTCTTCCGGCGGCAAGGTCCGCGACACCGCGATGCGAAGCCCGGTGTCAGCTGGCGTCAGCTTCAGCGCCAGCATGCCGTCGGCGTCCGCAAGCGGCTGGGCTGCGGCGTGCACAGCCGCCAGCAAGCCAGCGGCGCCCAGCGGCAGCGCCAGCAGAAGCGACGCCGTGCGACCGATGCGCAGGAGCGGCCTTACATGGCCCGGCTTGCCTGCGCCTGCCGCAAGCGCCAGCATGGCCAGGAGCAGCAGCGCGAAGAAGCCGAAGGCCATGTCGAAGTCGACAGCGCTGTGCAGCAGGAGCACGGACGCGGCCATGGCCAGCCCCTGGTGTCGGCGCCAAGCGGCGTAGAGCGCCGCCGCGGCCAGCATGAGCGCGGGCGCCGTTCCGATGACGCCGACGTCGAGGAGCAAATCGAAGAAGCTGCTGTGGACTTCCTTGCCTACATAGGGCTCGCTCTGGATGCGCGCGAACTGCTGCCTCCAGGCCTCGCCGCCGGCGCCGAACCACGGATGCTCCCGCCACAATGTCAGCGCATCGCGGTAGAACTGCGTCCGCGCGCCTGCGGTCGCATAATGATCCGTTATCCGCTCGGATGCCCCCTGAGGCATCAGCAGCAGACCGAGGAATGCAGGTGCCGCCGCAATCAAAAACGAGCATACGAGTCCGAGCCGCCGGGAATGCCGGAGACGGTGAAGCAGCGCTTCTCCCCCCAATGATCCGGCCCAAGCCGCAGCCACGGCCAACGGAATCATAGCGCGATGATCGGCCCACAAGGAAGCGGCGCTCGCGGTCCCGGCGAATCCCCAGGCTGCCGAGCGGGCGGTTAACAAGATATAAGCACGCCGTTTTTTATGCAAAAATAACACCCAGGCAACCCATACTAACGCGACAACCAGCCACGAACCCCGGGACTCCGTCAGCATCAGGACGGCCATGTGGGGAAGAACAGGAAGCAGCGCCGCCATACGCGCCCGGAAGCCGGAGGCAGCCTGGACATGATAAAGCTGAAGGAGCAGAAAAGCGCCCGTTACCGCTCCGAGGGTGTTCGGATATTGCAGGAAGCCGCCCAAGCGGAATCCCCAAGCGGAAATTTCGGCGTTCTCGCTGATCATGACACCGGCTTCGTAAGGAAGCCATTCGCCCAGCATCAGGAGCGCGCTCAGGCTGTTGATGACGCCAACGACGAGGAGCGCGTGCAGTCCTTTTTTCCACGCCGAGTCAGAGCTGCGCCCGCAAAAAAACGCGGATATCGCCACCGTCCACCCGGTGTACATCGCATAGCGGATTATCTGCATGTGGGTGCCGTGGACGCTCGCCGGGTCGAGGAAGCGGACAATGCCATAAGCGATCAGGAGAACGAGCGGCAGCAGGATGGCTGCGGATAGAACGGGACGCTTCATCAGAAGAAGCGCGACAGCCGCCGCACACATCAGAACGGAGAGGGCAACCGTATCTCCGTTGTAGAACAGGCCGTTCAGCCACAGCGCGAGCAGCAGTATGCCTGCGGCGGCACCGGCAGCCGCCGCGGTCCATCCTCCGTTTCGTTCGCTCTTATCATTCATGCGTTCTTCTCCACCTATCACTCTATCTATCTTTATTATTATTTACATAATAGCAAAAGGCCAACCCTAAGGTTAGCCTGTATGAATCTGACGCGCTTTTCCGATGTTAAGATGGAAGCAGCGACAGAACAACTTTCGCATTGAAATAAGTGTTATTGTACTTCATTAACCATCGATGCGCATCCATAATATCCAGCCCGTTATTTTCATGGTCACGGTCGATTTGCTCCAACTGGCTCCGCACGACATCGATGCCGATAAGATGCACGACTCTGTCCAGAGCAACAGTGGAAGGGTCAACTAAATAAAGTCCGTAAGTGCCTGCCTGCAAGGCTGGAACGCTTTGGCTCTGCTCGTTGATCTCATCGATCGCAAATTCAAGCTCTCCGTCTGAATCCGCAGCCCGCGCTTTCCCCTCATCAACCAAGCCCTGCAGTTCTGTCCCGCCAGGCGTCGTGGTCTTGAGCGGAGCGAGCACGTATTTCCCTTGAGGGATCTGGGTAAAGCGGATCGTGTTGCGCGTCTCCGGGTAGGTTCCGGCAATGCCAACCTCCTCGGAGCGCCAAGCCTTGAACTTGAGGACGCCGGCAGCCTTCCCGTTCCGGCCGTCATCGGCCCGGATCGTCAACGCGAACTCCTGCTCGGTATTGGACGTAATGGTCAACATATCCTCATTAACCGATGCCGTCACTCCTTTTACCGGATCAATGGTGTAGATCAGTTTGTCATCATCTGCATCCGTAAAGACCTTCATCTCGTTCAGATTGAAGGTGTATTCTTCCCCTTGAATCAGGGTCATATCCGGCTGCGGCTGAAAGACGGGATCCCAGTTGGTTGAGACGTCGAAGAAGTAGGAAGCGGTGTAGCCGTTTAAATCGGTTGCCTTGATCGTAATTCTGGTATCGCCTGTATTACCTGTATAAATTAAAGTAAAATAGCTTCTACTTGGGCTTGAAAAGTCCGAGCCAAGACCAAAAACTCCGTTACTGTCATGAAGTTCAAAAGACCCGGCTTCCCATTTTATATTACCTGAAAATAAACTACTCAGATCTATTGTCTTCGTTTGATATAAGCTGCTGTTAATTAGTTTGAAATAACTGTCCTCTTCTTGATTAATTCGAACACGCGGCGCTATCCCGCCAGAATCGACCGTAACCGTGAACTTATGTACGAGCTCGGCATTTTGGGCGGTGGTCCATTTGTATTCGACGGTGGTCGTGCCGTAGGTTTTGCCTGTAATCGCATATTGGCCCAGAACCGGATCGACCGAGACTTCCGCCACTGACGGGTCGAGGTTGACGGTCTGGGTGTAGGTTGCTTCCGTGACGCTCAGCGGAGCCGGAACATAGGTCGGATCCGCCTTCAACTCCACATCGTAGGAATCGATCTGTTTCGACGGGAATACCGTTCCGGCTTCTGCAGTTCCGGGAAGAAGAAATAACATGACGCCGAATACAGCTAGTCCGCAGCAAGATAAGAAATACCGTAAGGATGATATTTTCAAATTGCTTCTCCTCTCTTCGAAAAGGATATAGTTGCCGACATGTTATCTATATATTCTGCTTCTTATCCACGTAAGCCGTGATCTGTTCGCGCAGGATAAAGGCGCGCAGGGAGCGGAGGGCAGCTTCGTCGAGGCCTTCCAGGCTGGCTCCATACATCATCCCTTCGGGATGGCGGGAGCGGTGCACAATCTCGAGGCGGCAGGGCAAGGTGAAGCCCAAATGAAGCTCCGCTTCGACCCGCATGCCTTCGCGCAGCGGCTCGCCCTCGGTCATCGTGAAGCCTACGCCGGTCAGGCTGATATCGACCAGGTGGATCGGGGTTCCGCTCTGAGCGGCGCTCCGGTTCTCCTGAGGCGAGGCTTCGGAATGGATGAAGCCATGCTTGCGGATGATGACCCGCGGCGACTCGCGCTTGTCCGAAAATCGCTGCTGCTGCTGAGGCGGATGGATGAGCAGCAGGGAGCCTTCGTTCCGGGCGATAATTTTGGTGAAAAAGTTGACGATGCCCATTCCGGAATAGATCGTAACTTTGACTTGCTCCCCTAATTCGAAGTGTTCGAATTGCGGCAATTCAATATCGATCAAATCGCCTTCCATATAAGATAACATACCCGTTGCCACGCAGCCACTGCCTTCGATCACAGTCCGGCAGTTCAACAAAGCTCCCGATAATAAACCCGGGCTGTCCATCGTGTATGCCTGATTCCCCATGTAAAAAACCTCCTCATGTCTCTCGTGCCAGGGTGTTATATCGGTCCGGATGCCGGCGGGGCGGCCCCGTTGGCAGCCTCGCCGGCATCCGGCAATTCCTGTATCCAGAGATTCAAAAATGTGCATAGTCCGAATTACCTACTATACTTTATCGACAGATCGGCCATAAATGTGAATAGCTTCTTATTCCGAAGGACCTAGGAACTAGGAGTCAGAACCAGACCATCGTGTGCGGAGATCGAAAAAAGAACCCTGCGGGCCGGCAAGGTTCTCGTTCTATTCCTGTCTTGTATGAGGTTATATGGAGACGGCTTGAATAGTCCGCCCACGGGAAAACCCGCAGCCCGGGCAAGGGGGGGGGTTCATTGAATCGCTTCCAGATCGGCGCGGCCGTCGGCCAGCTCTTCGCGGGGCAGGCCGCCCTGCTCCAGGGCTTCATCCGTGCATCCCGCGAGGCGTTCATAGAAGCGTATGCCCTGCCGCTTGCGCAGCTCCGCTTCCTCCGGTTGGCCCGCAGCCTGCCGCACCCAGCGGAACAACGCATCCTCGGCTTCGGCGTAGCGGCCTTCCCGTTCAAGCCAGGACCACAGGCGTGCAAGCAGCTCGTCCGGCATTCGGTAACCCTTCAGATCCCGCATCAGCACCTCCGTCGCCTCCATGACGGGAAGCAGCCGCCGGTCGCTGCCCTGCAGCATCGCCTCGAGCAGCAGATGCAGGCTTTTGAAGGAACGCCGCACGTACAGATCCTCAATGAAGGCATCATCCGGTCCCGATCGGGCAGCGTCACTGACAGGCATCTCATGGCGTTCCGCCAGCTCCTTCTCCCGCTCCAGCTTCGCCCGTTCATGGAGCAGGATCGCGAAGGCCTGAAGCTCGTCGGCATGCAGCCGCCCGTTGGTCCGGTACAAGTGAATCAGATCCTCTCCGGTCAGCCGATCGGACAGCTCGCCGTTGATGCGGAACCGCTCCCGCATCAGCTCGTCCCATTCGAACAGCAGCTCGGTCCGTTTTTTCCGCTGCCGCAGGTTCATCGCTTTGCCGATCAGGTCGGTCATCTCCTGCACCAGCCGCAGCAAATAATCTTTTCTATACATGACTCCACCTCCTAGCCGAAGACGATAAGGCGTTGCCTAACCTGTCGGATGAGCAGCGATAATCATGTGCGGGAAGTGATCGATCGTTTGATATCTGACTAATTTGCACAAAAATTACATCCAGTATAACGCACAAAGAGTGCTGTCCACAAGGGTGCAGCACTCCCGTTCTCACAAGGGCCGGTCTGTCATTGGGCCGCCTGTCATGCGTATGCTTTGTCCACGAAGGAACGAATCGCGGCCGCCAGCTTTTCCGGCGCCTCCATCATGCCCATATGTCCGACCCCTTCCAGGGTGACAGGCTCGATATGATCTCCCGCCGCGGTAAATACGTTCTCCGGCGCGACAATCCGATCCTTCTCCCCCGCCACGAGCAGCACCGGGAGCGCGGCAGCCTGCAGAACCGCGGTGCGGTCGGGCCGTTCGCGCATCGCGAGCACCGCGCCGATCGCGCCTTGAGGCGGCGTAGAATAGCCAATCTCCTTCGCCTTGTCGATAGCCTCCCCAGGGCCGCGATCCTCGGCGAACAGCTTCGGCACGAGATCGTCCACGACCGGAACGATGCCATGCCGCTGGAGCGCTTCTACGGTGGCAAGCCGCTTCTGCTTGCCCTCCTCCGTGTCCGGCTTCCCAGTCGAGTGGATCAGCCCGAACCCCTTCAAGCGGTGGGCATGCCGCTGCGCGAACGACAGCGTAATATATCCTCCCAACGAATGGCCCAACAGCACGAATCGGTCCAGTTCGAGCGCATCGGCCAAGTGCAGCACATCGTCCGCCATCTGTTCGATTGTATAGGGACCGACAGGCGCATCCGATTTGCCGTGGCCTCTCAGGTCCGGCGTAATGACGCGGCAGCTTCCCGCGAGCAGCGGCGCCAGATCCGCCCAGTACCGCGAGCTGCCGCAGAACCCGTGCAGCAGCACGACGGCCGGTCCCTGGCCTTGCTCCTCCATATGCATGCTGAATTGTGGTTGAACCGCGATCGTTGGCATAGCTATCTCCTCTTTTCTGTAAGCGCCGCGCATCGGATGCGCGCCGTTGTATATTAAGAATGCTTGTCACAAAGTGCAAAAAAAATTCAAAATTTCCTACAGATGGATTCTATGAAACGACTTTTCTACATAGATATAGAATAATATTACACGAAATGAATACCGCTGAATCAGCACCTTCTATGGCGCAGTATCTGCTCCAGTATTTGTTGTCCGGCCGCGAAAGGAGGTGATCATCATGGAAGGGTTCGAAATGTTCTTCGCCACGAGTGCGTTTGTGCTCGGCCTGGTTCAGCTCATCATCAAGCTGACGGACCGGCAGGATAAAAAATGATCCGTTCATGCCAGGAACGGATCAACATAGGGGTTAACGCGATCAGTGCCAAAGAGTCGGATGTCGGGTCCGGCTCTTTTATTCTGTATCCGAACCTGTCGAACGGGATGCCTCCCCAGGCCCACGACATCATTCATATGGGGAAAATAACGTTTTTATTCCTTATGATTATCTGGGAAAGATTGTAAAATGGCATCCGCCAGTTCATGCGCCATCTTCATCACGAAGCGGAGAGAAGTTGTCTGCAGGGTCCAGTAGGGCTTCGGCCCGTTCGTATTGACGACCGCGGCGATGCTGTAACGGCCTACCGCAGGGAGCGTCATGCCAACCGATTCCGCGGGAAGCAGCGGCTGATTGCCGACCAGATAATAGCCTACCGTCGAAGGATGGCCAAGGCAGGCGTCAATCGCAATCGTGATAAGATTATCCGGCAATCCGGCGAGCCTCGCCTCCAGATTGGACGAATCGCAAGGCTCGTCCAAGCAGCCGATCACATTCGTCCATCCGCTCTCCCGCAGCCTGGTTCCCACCAGCGGGCCAAGCGCGTCCCCCGTGGAACGGTCGGTTCCGATACAGATGAACATGATCGGCTCGGACGGATGCGCCGCGGCCACCGATTGCAAAAAACCGGACACTTGCGCTCCCGCCAACTTCTGCCGCCGCTCCGCGGACCGGGGATCCAGGGGCGGAAATAAATTGAGCTGCATCGGGTGCGTACTCCTTTTCATCTTCATGATGCCTTATTGTACTTCACATTTCGGGCCATGCCAAGCCTGTGCCGCAGCGCCGGCCGGCGCGGAGCGAATCGCGGAAGTTCGTTCAGTTTGCGCCGCATTCGTGATACAATACGAGCAGGTTGCTCACAACCGTTCGAGGAGGAATAGCATGATTACCAATGAAAAAACGCAGCAGAACGTGGAATTGATGATTGAGGCGATCAAGGGGCGCCTGAAGATGGCGACGGCCGCCGCGATGCAGCCCTCCGCCTTCTCCGTGGAGCAGTATGACGATATTAAGGAAGTATACGATATCGTCATGAGCAAGTCGTCGTACAGCATCAGCGAAATGGAAGCGCTCGTCTCCGAGCTCGGCCGTCTGCGCCGGGGCTGAGTCCCGGCCCTTGACCGGGGCGGCGGAGCCGGCAGCCGGGCAAGAGCGGAATAAGGTGTCTATACCGTGCGAAGCAGCGCGGCGAGACTCGACAGCCGCTCGGGATCGATCGGTGACAGCGCACGCGTTCCCTGCCTTACGTTCGATCCGAAATGAACATGGCGGACGCCCGTCTCCTGAATGAACCCGCCAACCGACTCCACCGTAAGCCCGCTGCCCGCCAGAATCGCCAGCGAGGAGCCCTCGGCGCGCCGGACCATCTCGGCGATCACGCCGGCCGCCTGCAGGGCGCTCGGCTGTCCGCCCGAGGTCAACACGCTTGTAATCTGAGGATACCCGAGCAGCACGTCAAGCGCTTCATAGATGTCCCTTGTCTCGTCCACGGCCCGATGGAACGTCATCGGCAGGCCGTCTGCGGCCTCCAGAACGCGCTCCAGGGCCGCCTTGTCTATCGTTCCTTCCGGCGTCAACGCCCCGAATACGATCGCGTTCGCTCCGGTGGAGCGGATAAGCCGGACATCGGCCACAATCGTACGCATATCATCCGCATCATAAATAAAAGAACGGCTGTGCGGCCGAATCATGACGTTGACCGGAATGTCTGCCGCCTCCACCGCCTCCTGCACCAATCCAAGGCTCGGCGTCAGCCCGCCTTCGGTAATGGCGGTAATCAGCTCAATGCGATCCGCCCCGTTCCGGGCCGCCGTCACCACCTCTTCCCGTGTCGTCCCTATCACTTCCAGCAGCACTTGCTTCATCTCCATCACCCTGCCTCTCTCCATGTTGCGTCCCCGCCTTCGGTTGCAGCCGCTTACGTTCCCGGCTGCAGCACGAAGACGGCCCGTTGTTCCCCGACCTGCCGGCCGTTGTCATTGAGAATCACCGCCGGTATCCGGCTGCGAAGACGATCAATCGTCTCCCGGCGCTCGTACCCGATCTGCTCCAGAATGGAGGCGGCCACCAGCGCCCACTCTTCATCCGATCCGTCCGCGATCTTGAAGGCGAAGCCGAGCCGCTCCTTGGTCAGCGCGAAGGCGAAAATGCCTTTGAACCCGCCCTTGGCGATGATGTTGTCATCCTCCATCAGCAGCGTATCGACCCGATCCGTGCCCCCGACCAGGAATGGGTAGCGCTGCATCGCGCGGCGAACGCGCGCCGCGGCTTCCCTCGTGGCGGCGTCCCCGATCAGGTCGGGACAGGCCAGCTTAAGGTAGGCGGTCGCCAAACCGGTCAGCGGAATGCCGTATACCGGAAATCCGCACCCGTCCGTCCCTTGAATCATCGCCGCCTCCGGCACTTCCGACATGTAGCTGATCATGTCTCTCATCTGGCGCTGGGCCGGATGCGCCGGATCGGCATACGACCCCATATCCATGCCGGCCATCTTGCTCCAGGCGAGCACGCCGAAATGCTTGCCGGCGCAATTATGGTACATGCGCCTCCGGTCTCCGCCCTGGCGAAGCAGCGCTTCCCTCGACTCCTCATGAAGCGGCAGGGAAGGGCTGCAGATCAATGCCTCGTCGTGAAGCCCGCAATGCTCCATCACATGCTCCAACGTATCGATATGCGCCGCCTCTCCCCGGTGCGAGGCGGTCATCAGGGCCAGATCCCGGTCCTCAAGCCGGAAATGCTCCAGCATGCCGCTTCGCACGACCGGAATCGCCTGCAGCGGCTTGGCCGCCGAACGCAGAAACATCGGCCGGTCCGTATCTCCTACAGCATAACGGATGCGGCCATGTTCGTCCACGCCGCAGATCGCGCCCCGATGCTCGCATTCCAGCCAGCCGTTGCGCGTTTCTTCGATCAGTCGTTCATTCATCTTCGGTCTTCCTTTCCTCGTAGCCACTTCCTAAATTATATCCCTTTCCCAAGCCGCTGCCTATCGGTCTATTTGCATTCGATAGAAGCTTTGTGATATTCATATAATTGGGCTCTTTCCTGTACTCGGTCTATTTATATTCACAGAGCCTCAGGCGAGAGCATGTGCTCGCCCGCCTGTGTGCCGCGTTAGGAGAAATCATGACAGCCATTAATCAACCATCGCAGTCAAGCAACAAATCGGCTGCTCCCTCCCCGAAAGAAACGGCGATGTTCACATTAAGCCTATTATGGGGCGGCCTAGCCGTTCTGATTCTGATCATGCTGCTTTTTATGCTCATTCGGGGAGTCCTTGCGGACAGCTTTCAGCAATTTGACGCCGCCGTCACGGAGACGGTGCGCCTTGCGGCATCGCCGGCACTGACCAAGGCCGTAGCCTTGTTCACCGATCTTGCTTCCAGCCACGGCATCATTCCCATCTCGCTCCTGTGCGCGGGAATAAGCGCCTGGGGATTCAAGCGGCGTTGGGACGCGCTCGGCTTGCTGGCCGCGCTTGGCGGAAGCTATACGCTGAACCTGGTCATCAAAAACCTGATCCAGCGGACCAGACCGTCCTGGGAGCACTGGGTGGTCGAATCCGGGTACAGCTTCCCGAGCGGCCATTCCATGGCTGCGATCGCGTTCTATGGCATGCTTGGCTATCTTCTCTGGCTGCATCGCAAGGAACGGGGGCGGCCAGCCGCCTATATTCTCATCCTGACCGGGCTGCTCGTCCTGGCTATCGGCTTGAGCCGGATCTATCTGGGCGTCCATTATGCTACGGATGTAATCGCCGGCTTCTGCGCAGGAGGCGTCTGGCTCATCGCCTGCATCTACGCGCTGCAATGGATCCGCTGCAAACGCCGGGCATGACACGGGCTCAAATTTCGGCGCCGCTTGTTTCAAAAGCGGTAAATCGGTGTAAACGTATGGTAGATAGCAACGAATGACGCACAAGGAGATGATTTTGGTGAGTGAAAATAATAACAATTCCAACGCATTTTTGAAAGGCGCCATCGTTGGCGGCATTGTCGGAGCGGCGGCAGCCCTGCTGCTGGCACCGAAATCGGGCCGCGAACTCCGTTCCGATCTGTGCGACACGGCGCAAAAGGTGGGCGAGAAGACGAAGGATATCGCCTGCGATCTCGGCTCGAAGACCGCCGATGCGGTCAAGTCGGTCGGCAGCAAGGCCGAAGCGGTCGTCAACAGCATGAAGGATGCGTCCCAGCAGGTAGCGGCCAGCGTGAAGGACGCTGCCTCGGAAGCGACAACGCAGTTGAAGGAAGCTTCCGCCGATGTGGCGGATGAAGTGGCAAGTCAACTGAACTCGAACTGACGGGAGGAATGGGAATGACGCCGATACCTCCGGTCTCCGCTCAGGCCGAAGCCGTGCGCAAATTATTTTTGCGGCACGGCTTCACCGGCATTCAGTGCAGCGAGCAGGAAGTGTTCGTGCTTGGGCTGGTGAATGAGGCGCTGGACACAGAGCGGGCAAGCCATATGTTCACCGTCCCGGCCGTCAAGCTGGCGAACGGCGCGTTGCAGATCGAAGCCCGCTTGGCCGGCTTCGCGAGCAATGCGCCTGTGCCGGAAGCGATCCAGGCCAGGGCGTGGACCATCCTGTCGAAGCTGTGCGCCCAGCTTGAGCGCAAGCTAAGCGTGCCTGGAATGGAGCCTCCCGCTTCCGGCGCGGACGTGCTCCAAGCCCTCGCTCCAGGCGAAGCGGAACTGAGACAGGCCCAAGCCATGACGGATTGAGTGTGACGGGCCTGTTTCAGTCATCGGGAAGAGCAACCGCCGAAGCACGCCTCCAGGGCGTGCTGCCTTGCGTCTGCTTCATGAGGCGCAAGGCAGCAAACATAGACGCAATGAAGATGCTTGCCCCGCTCGGGTAAGCATCTTCATTGCGTCTATGCGTCATAACGGGAGGATAGGATATGCCGGAGCTTGTCCGTGGCTCTGCGCTGAATCCGCGAGACGCTCATCTGGGATACCCCGAGCCGTTCGGCGGCCGCGCGCTGGGACAGCCCTTCCTCGAAGACCAGAGCAAGCACCTGCCGCTCTTCCGCTTTAAGCGCTGCCATCGCATCGCTCAGATCCATCCGGCGCTCGACGGCTTCGTAATCGTCGCTGTCCGAGCTGATCAGCTCCCCCAGCGTCGCCGCGCTCTCTTCCTGCGACAATGGCGTGTCCAGCGACACATAGTGATAGCATTCCCGGCCCGCCAATACTTCGACGGTCTCCTCAACCGATAATTCCAGCCGCTCCGCAATCTCCTCCACGTTCGGCGAACGTTCCAGCTGAACGGTCAATTCGTCGATCGTCTGCTGAATGAGAGCGCCCTTCTCCTTGATACGGCGCGGCACTTGAATATACCATGACTTGTCCCGGAGGAAATTTTTCATATGACCGATCATGCTCTTCATCGCATAAGCTTCGAAGGGCACGCCCAAGGAGCTGTCAAACTGCTGCAGCAGACGAATCAATGCCATATTGCCGACCTGCATCAGGTCTTCGTACAAATCGGGGCGATTGCGCGAAATTTTGCCGGCGGCCATCTTGACCATGGGCTCGTACTTTTGGATGAGGATCGTGGCGATATCGTTGTCCTGCGTCTTCTGATAAGCGCTGATAAGCTGAACCGCATCTTCGGCGGTTCCATGCCGGGAGGCCGCGCTCATAACAGTTCTCCACTCTTCAAAAGTCGCTTGCGCATTTTGACAACGGTGCCTCGTCCCTCCGTGCTCATCACTTCCACATCATCCATCAGCGCCTGCATCAGGTAGAACCCGAGCCCCCCGGCCTCTACCTCGTCCAGGCTCTTGTCATGCAACCCGCGCAAGCCGCTCGTCTTGCTGTCCGCATCGAAGCTGCCGCCCTCGTCCTTGACCATGATCCCAATCTCGTCAGGCCCCTCCTCGAAAATGATCTCGACCATCCCCTGCGTCGTTCGGTAAGCATATAATACCGCGTTGTTGCAGGCCTCGGAGATGGCGACCTTCATATCCTCGATGTCCTCGTAAGAGAAGCCGATGCGGCTTGCAATGCCGTACAGCGTCAGACGGGCCAGATCGACATAAGCCGCTTGCGCAGGCAGAATTAATTTGATTTGCTTCCGATCTCTGTCATTTGCCATAAGTCATTCCCTTTCATATTTCCATAAATTTATGCATTCGGTGTCAAAAACTTGGAGATCCCGGTCATATCGAACAGCTTCTGAATCTGCTGCGGCACGTGAACGATACGGAACTGCGCTTGCTGCTCCTTCCGAAGCTTCAGCACGGAGATGAGAATTCCGATTCCGGTGCTGTCGATATAGGTGAGCTTCTCCAAATCGAGCGTCAAATCCAGTGCCGGGTCATTGACTATCGACTCCAGCAGGCTGCGGAACTCCCCCGCGGCCGCCAGGTCCAGATCCCCTTGCAAGTGCGCTGTCACTTGATGTTGATCTTGCTGGGTCGTTACTTTGAATTTATTGCCGTTCATAGCTTCCTCTCCTAACTCACGACTTCTAGGTTCTAACCTAATGCCCTCACTGTAACCTAAATAACCGAAATGCGCGGGCCCGAAACATCGAAACGAATCCTATTGCTCCTCGCATGTCCCCAGCCATACATGGAAGACGAACAACGCCCCTTCTTCTACCGGAACGGCGCGGATATCTCCCTTCATCATGTGGACGAGCGATTTGCAGATCGCCAGTCCGAGACCGCTCCCGCCATACTTGCGGTTCATCGAGGAATCCAACTGGGAGAACGGCTGGAACAGCCCGTCCATTTTACTCTCGGGAATGCCGACGCCCGAATCCTTCACTTCAAATTGGACCTTCACCCGTTCCCGGTCCTCCTCTTTCTGCCGCTCCGGCAGAAGGGAGATGCGGATCTCAACCTCGCCGCTGTCCGTGAATTTGACGGCGTTCCCGACCAGGTTGACGAGAATTTGCCGCAGCCGGAACATGTCGCCGTAGAGACAATTCGGCACCTCGGGCGCAATCGTGTATGCCAGCTTCAGATCCCGCTTGCTCGCTTCCGGCATGAACAGCTCATACACTTCCGTGACGAGCGATTTGCAATCGAACGGGAATTCGTCCAGCTCCAGCTTGCCCGACTCCATCTTCGTGAAGTCGAGGATGTTGTTGATCGTCCGAATGAGCGCATCCGCGCTCTTCCGGATCATCTCGGCATAATTCCCCTGCTCGGGAGTGAGCTCGGTATCCATCAGCAGATCGACCATCCCGAGCACTCCGTTCATCGGAGTGCGGATCTCATGGCTCATCATGGCGAGGAACTGCGTGCGGGCCAGAGCGGCGCGTTCAGCGGCTTCCTTGGCAGCAGCCAGCTCGCGGTTCATCCGCTCCAGTTCCTGCGTCTTCTGGTGAAGGAGCATCTTCTGCGATTGGAGCCGCTTCTGCGCCAGGAACATGCCGACGAAACTGTGAATTTTGGATTTGAGAATATGGGGGACGAACGGCTTGATCATGTAATCCACCCCGCCGGCCGAATAGCCGGCAAAGAGATGCTCGGTCTCTTTGTAATTGGCGGATACGAAAATGATCGGGATGTTTTTCGTCTTTTCCCGCGCTTTAATCCACTTGGCGGTCTCGATGCCGTCCATGCCGGGCATTTGAACGTCGAGGACGATGACCGCGAATTCGCTCTTCATCAGATGGCGCAAGGCTTCCTCGCCCGACGTGGCTTTGACGAGCCGGTAGCTTTCTTCGGACAGGACCGCCTCCAGCGCCAGCAAATTTTCAGGTCTGTCATCAACCAGCAGTATATTTATCGGTTCCAAGGCAGTCATCCGTATACCTCCTACCGTATTTTGCGATAAATCTTCTCGTTCCGGTCCATCTCCTCATAGCGCGCTTCATGCACCGTAAAATGCAGCGATTCCTTGGCGCCGACAATGAGCACGCCCAGCGGGGCGAGACTCTCGTAGAACAGCTCATGCACCCGATTGCGCAGCGGTTCGTTGAAATAGATCATCACATTGCGGCAGAGAATGACATTGAACTCGTTGAAGGAATGGTCCGTCGCCAGATTATGCTCCGCAAAAATAATGTTTTTTCGCAAATAGGGATGAATGACGACCCCTTCTCCGGAAGCCGTGTAATATTCGGAGAAGGAACGGGTGCCGCCCGCTTCCATATAGTTTTTGGTGTACAATTTCATTTTGTCCAAGGGGCAGGTGCCTTCCTTGGCTATGCGCAGCGAACGCGAATTCATATCGGTCGCATACAGTCTCGTCTTCTCGTACAGCCCTTCCTCGTGAAGAAGAATAGCCATCGAGTAGACCTCCTCCCCCGTCGAGCAGCCGGCATGCCAGATGCGGATGTACGGATAGGTTCGGAGCAGAGGGACGACGGTGCGGCGGAACGCGCCGAACATCTGGGGATCGCGGAACATCTCCGTCACCGGAATGGACAGGCTGTGCACGAGCCGCTGCAGGCTGTCCCGGTTATGAAGCACGCGGCTTTGCAATTCGGAGATCGTCTCCACCTGCTCGGCATATACTTGATGCCAGATCCGCCGCTGGAGAGAAGGAAAGGCATAGTCCCGAAAATCGTAACCATAGACCCGATAAATTCCTTCCAGGAGCAGCTCGATTTCTACTCTCTCCCGATCCGAATCATGCGGACGACGTTCCTCGCGGTTCCGCCCGGTTTCTCTGCCTGTCATCTCCATCCCATACTCCTTCATGTCTGTGTCATCTTGACAAAGAATTCCCGTCTACTTGTACAGCCAGACCCGCATCAGCGACAGCAGTTGATCCGTCTGGAACGGCTTGCTCACATAGTCGGAGGCCCCGGCTTCAATGCATTTATTGCGATCTTCCTTCATCGCCTTGGCGGTGAGGGCAATGATCGGGAGCTTCTCGAACGCAGGCATCTCCCGAATGAGGCGCATCGCCTCATAGCCGTCCATTTCCGGCATCATCATGTCCATCAGGACCAGGTCGAAATGCTCGGGATCCGCGGTCAACGCTTCGATGGCTTCTTTGCCGTTCTCCGCGTAGATGATGTCCATATCGTACTGCTCCAGCACGCTGGACAGGGCGAACACGTTGCGCACATCGTCATCGACGAGCAGGATGCGCTTGCCTGCCAGCAGCTGATCGTTCGATGCTTGCCCGCTCGCGCGCGCCCCCGTTTCCTCTTCCCCCGACCGGTTGAGCAGCAGCATCGTCTCCTGCAGAAGCCGCTCCGGCGACTTCACATCCTTGATGATGATGCTCCGCGCGCGCTTCTTCAGCTCCAGTTCTTCCTTCTTGTTGAGCAGCTTGCCCGTATAGACAATGACCGGAACCTTGCTCCACTCCTCATGAGCGCTCATACGGTCCAGGATCTCGAATCCGTTCATGTCAGGGAGAAGCAAATCCAGCACCAGTGCGTCGTACTTCGTGTCCGCCAGCGACTTCAGCGCCTCCGTACCGGTCGAGACGGCATGCACTTCGACATCGGCGCCCTCGATGAGCGCGATCAGCGACTGCCGCTGCGGACCGTCGTCCTCCACAATGAGCAGCTTCTTCCGTTCCATCGGCCATACCCGCTCCCGCTTCTGCTCCTCGGCTGCGGCAACCTCATGCCTCACCGCGTGGTCCCACTCCCGGTGCGACGTCTTCCACGTGGGATCGGACGAAGCCGCCGAAGCCGCCGACTCATCGTCCCGCCTCTCTTCCGGATGCGCTTCGGATGACCCTGCCGCTGCGGATGGCCCCGCCGCCGCAGACGCCGCCGCCTTGCCGTTCCAATGCTCGATGAGGCGGACGCTGCTCTCCGCCGCTTCCGGCTGACTGGCCGCTTGAACCGGCAAATAGAAGGTAAAGGTGCTGCCCTCATTCTCTTTGCTCTCCACCGCAAGCGCCCCGCCGAGCAGACGGGCCAGCTCCCGGCTGATGGACAGCCCCAGTCCGGCTCCGCCGTACTTCCGGCTGGTCGTGCCGTCCAACTGCTGGAACGCTTCAAAGATCAAATCCTGTTTCTCCTTCGGAATTCCGATTCCGGTATCGGTCACCCGCATCGCAAAGAAAGGCAGCCCCTCCTTGCGGATATGTGCCGGTATCTCCTCCTCCGCCGCCATGCCGATATGGAAGGCGACGCTTCCGCGGTTCGTGAATTTGACCGCATTGGACATCAGGTTGCGGATGATCTGCAAGACCCGGTGCCCGTCGGTCACCAGGCTGTCCGGCACGTTCTCGTCCATATGGACATCAAGCCGGAGGCCTTTTTGCGATGCGATCTCGGAGAAGCTGTCCCGGATATAAGCGGTCAGCTCCGACAAATGAACCTTTTCATAGTTCAACTGCATTTTGCCCGCGTCGACTTTGGACAAGTCCAAGATCTCGTCAATCATTTTCAACAGATCCGATCCGGACATATGAATCGTGCGCGCATACTCGATCTGCTTCTGCTGCAGATTGCCCTCCTTGTTCTCGGAGAGCAGCTGGGACAGAACGAGGAGGCTGTTGAGCGGCGTCCGCAATTCATGCGACATGTTCGCCAGGAATTCCGATTTGTACTTGGAAGCGAGCGCAAGCTGAAGCGCCTGGCGCTCCAGCTCCTTGCGGGCGCTCTCCAGCTCCTCGTTCTTCTCCTGGGTGGCCAGCATCTGCTCTTCCAGCGCGCGCGTCTTCGCGATCAGCTCCGTATTGTAATGCTCCAACTCCTCCTGCTGGCGCTGCAGCATCTCCTCCGATCGCTTCAGCGCCTCGGTCTGGGCTTCCAGATGCTCGTTCGAGCGCCGCATCTCTTCTTGCTGCGTCATCAGCTCCTCGGATTGGCACTGTAGCTCCTCCGTCAGCGCCTGCGATTCGCGCAGCAATTCCTCGACTCTGAGCCGTCCGGAAATCGTGTGGATGATGACGCCGAGCTTGTCCGCCAGCTGATCCAGAAGCTGCTGCTCCTTCCTCGTCAGCGGCGACAAGGAAGCCAGCTCCAGCACGGCGATAACCGTAGATTCGAAGATGATGGGATAGACAATGAGCTCTACCGGATCCGTATCGCATATCCCGCTCTGGATGCGCAGCGAACTGTTTTTCAAATCATGAATATAGATCGGCTTCTCGTCCTGCGCGCACTGTCCGACCAAGCCTTCGCCGACGCGGAAGCCCGTCACGGCCTGAAGGCTGCCGGCGGCCGCATAAGCGCCGCACAGATGAAGCCAATCCGGGTTCTTCAGGTCATCCCGGATATAGAGCGCCCCGTACTGCGCCCCGAGCGTCGGGACGAACTCGCTCACGAACGTCTCCCCGACCTGGTTCAAGGTCGTCGCGCCGTTCAACAGCTCCGTCACGCGGGCGATGTTGGCGTCCATCCAGGCTTGCTCCTCCTGCGCCAGCCGGAACTGCTCCTCGCTCCGCTTCCGTCTCTCGATATCCTCGGCCATCTGCTTGAAGACATGGATGACTTCCCCGATCTCGTCATTCGTATCCGGTTCCAGCTTCTGAATGACGCGCATCCGTCCGCGGGCCAGACTCCGAATCATGACCGACATCGTATTCAGATTGCGCGTGACGCTGGGAATGACCCACAGCATGACCGCCGCGGTCACGATAATGCCGAGCAGCATAATGACCGCCGTCCAGGTAAGGGCGGCTTCATACGTATCGGTCGCGGCCGTCACTTGATCTTCCATCATCGCTTCATGGTAGCGGGCCAGATCGCCCAGGCTGTCCAGCAAATCGTTCTGATAATCAAGCCCGTATTCATTGCGGAGCTGGTTCGCTTGCTCATACTCATTCTTCATGCTCAGCCGAATCGCATCGGTCACGAATTGGTCGTAGCTGCCCCAATCGTCAAGCGCCGCCTCGACCAGCTGCTTCTCCTCGGCCTTGGCCGCTTTGCGGGTCAGCTCTTCCAGGGAACGGTTGACCCGCTCCTTGAAGCCGTCGACCTTATCCAGCACTTCTCTGCCGCTCTGATCAGCTTTGTCCGGATTGAGCAGCTCGGTTACCAGATCGCGGGCGATCGCATTGGCATCGTCCCGCGTCGTCAGCGCAAGTTCAACCTTCTGGAAGCTGTCCCGGTAGAAATGATCCAGATCCTGCTTCAGGCCCCCCATCCGGGCAAATGAATACCAGCCCAGCGAGAGAATGATGATCATGAACATGACATAGCCGATGATGAGCTTCGTTCGCAGCTTCAACGCCTGCTCCCCCTCTGTCTAATGAATGTCGACCCATACGAGGCATTTGTCGTCCTCGCTCTCTTCTCCCGGCGGATGAAGCAGCTCCTCCCAGGCTGTGCTCTTCAAGGAAGATTCCTGCTTCAACAGCGCTCCTATCCGCTCCATGGCGCTCTCCACGGTTGCGCCTGCCGTTTCCAGCAGCCCGTCGGTATACAGCGCGATTCGCGCCCGCGAGTCGAATCTCAGCGCATGGGTATCCACTTCCAGCTCGGCGAACATGCCGACAGGATAGCCTGTCGACTCCAGCGTCACCATCCGGCCGTCCTCCATCATGACGATCCCCGGCGGGTGGCCCGCATTGGCATATTGAATCGTGCGCTCATTCGTGTCCACGACGACATAGAGCGCCGTCATATAATACAGCATCAGATTCCCGTTCATATGAAGCTGGTGGAACTTCGTGTTCAACCGCTTCAGCACCATGTCCGGCTGCTCGGTCTGCACCACCGCGTCCCTCAGGACCGAGGCGATGAACATGCACAGCAGCGCGGAGGAGACGCCATGTCCCATCATGTCGATAATCATGATGCCGTACCGGCCTTCCCCCAGCTTGAACCAGGCGTACAGGTCTCCGGCCAGCTCCTCGGACGGCTGGTAGAGCGCGTCTATCGTAATCCGCTCGTCGGAGAGCGGCTCCGTGAGCACCGACGTCTGCACCCGGGCGGCGAGCCGCAGCTCCTCCCGGATATGGCGGTCGCGTTCCTTATGCCAGTCCTTCTCCTGCTTCAAGCGAAGGGCCAGCCGGATGCGGGCGAGCAGCTCGATGCGGTTAATCGGCTTCGTCACATAGTCCGCCGCTCCCGCGTCCAGCGCCTCGGCCAGCATATGCGAATCCCCGATCGCGGTCACGATAATAATCGGAATATCCCGCAGCTCCGAATACTGCTGAATGGTCCGGCACGCCTCCAGCCCGTCAATCTCGGGCATCATCATATCCAGCAAAATAAGATCAATATCCGGCACATAGAGCGGACCTACCGGTCCTTCCAGGCCCAGCACTTCGTACATTTCCCGCGCCGAAGAGGCGGACTGCACCCCCGTATAGCCCGCCTTGCGAAGGATCTCCCGAATCAGCATGACATTGGTCGGATTATCGTCGA
Organism: Paenibacillus dendritiformis; assembly: GCF_015845845.1. Classification (GTDB taxonomy): domain Bacteria; phylum Bacillota; class Bacilli; order Paenibacillales; family Paenibacillaceae; genus Paenibacillus_B; species Paenibacillus_B dendritiformis_C. Next base: position 101,624 of record NZ_LDIG01000076.1, on the reverse strand, counting down.
CAACAAGTACGTTCAACATCCTTCTCCTCCCCTCAATCGACAGCATTCCACTGCCCGAACGCTTACAATCTCTACCTTCCAATATAACGGAAACGCAGCTGCTTTCGCACCCCTTTTTATGGCATAGGATCCAACGGCATTCCCGTTCAGATCGGAAAAGCCGGCTAACGTCACCGTTAGTCCGGCTGGATAACTAGCTTCGTTGTCTCCATAGCTGCCATGCGCGTATTCCGAGATCGACCCAGGCCTTCCAATCGTCTCCGCCCTGCTTCGCCGGCGCTCCCGGTTGCGGGCGCTGCGAAGCGGCAGCCGCGAGCGGCAGCGCGGAAGCGGCCCCTGCTCCGGGCGCTCCGTCCGGCAGCGGCGCAGCGGCCTGTCCGCTTGGAGCCGGACTGCCCGCGCAGGAGCCCGCCGCGTTCCCCGGCTGCCTTCCCGCGGCCGGCTCGTCCTGGCGCTTCTTCTCGAAGCGGCTCGCCGCTTTGCGGACGCCGCTGACGAGGCCGACCGAGATCTGCTTCGCGGCCAGCGTCAATTCATTCAGCGCCTCTCCGGCATTCTGGACCGAATCGGCCACAGGCTCGATCTTCTTCAATTGTCCCTGCAATTCCTCGGTCATGTGATTGGCATTCCGCGCGATCGCCTGCAGATCACCGCTCAGCATCTGCACGGTCTGCTGAACATCCTCCAGCGTCCTTGAAGCCTTGTCGAGCGACTGCTTGGCCGATCGCAGCGTCTGAATCAGGAAGACGACCAGCACCGCGAAGGCCAGCGCCGCAATCAGCGCGCTGATTTCAACTAGCATAACATCTCCGCCTTTCTCTCTCTGTATAAATGTGTACCCACTCATTTATTTGCAAAAACGGATGTGCATGTTGTCCATGAAATCATCCATTTAGTACCCGTCAGGCCCGCTTGTGAAACAGTTATCTTGATTTGTTTCATTCCGGCTGGAGGCCGGTTATTCATCCTTAACTTCACAGTGGATCCATCGGCCGGTGAGCATCCATGCAATCATTAGACCCATTAATCTGCCAAAGGAGTGGAAACCGATGCTAAGATGGTCCGTCATCTTTTTGATTATCGCGATTGTAGCCGGGATATTCGGGTTTTTCGGCATTGTGGAGGCCGCGGCGTCCATTGCCAAGTTCTTGTTCTTCCTGTTCCTGATTCTGTTCATTATCTCTTTGTTCACGGGAGGAAGAGCGCCATAGCGAGGCAGCGCGCAGCCGAGCCTGCCTCTCCATGCAACAAAGGACGCCTTCCGACGAAGAAGGCGTCCTTTGTATTGTATCGCATTTGCGGGCAAAAAAGTGTGAAAGCTTGTTCATATTTCCCATAGGCATCAATCGCTATATATCCTCGCGATGGGACCGACGCTCCTCGTAGAACCGCTTGCGGTTCCATTGGCCGAGCCAGCGGGAGGACAGAACGCCGGCCGTCATCGAGCCGTTCACGTTCAAGGCCGTCCGCCCCATGTCAATCAGCGGCTCGACGCTAATCAGCAGCCCCGCCAGCGCCACCGGCAAGTTCATCGAGGACAGCACGATCAGCGCGGCGAAGGTCGCTCCTCCCCCGACCCCGGCGACGCCGAACGAGCTGATGGCCACCACCGCAACCAATTGCAGAAGGAATCCAAGATTGTACGGATCGATCCCCGCGCTCGGGGCGATCATCACGGCCAGCATCGCCGGATAGATGCCGGCGCAGCCGTTCTGCCCCATCGAGGCGCCGAACGAGGCGCTGAAGTTGGCGAAGCTCTCCGGCACGCCGAGCCGATTGACCTGCATCTCGACGTTGATCGGTATCGATCCTGCGCTCGTGCGGGAGGTGAACGCGAAGACGAGCGCCGGCAGCGCGCCGGTCACGAACCGGAGCGGCGAAATGCCAGAGAGCGCCATGAGCAGCAGATGCAGACAGAACATAATAATCATCGCCACATACGAAGCGATGACGAACTTCCCGAGCTTCCATATTTCCGACGGCGTTGTCGTGGCGACCACGACGGCCATCAGCGTCAGCACGCCATAAGGGGTCAGCCTCAGCACCAGCGTGACCATCCGCATGACGACGGCATGCAGCGCGTCGATAAGGGACATGAAGGCGGCCCCTGTATCCGGCTTCTTGCGCATCACGCCAAGCGCGGCAACGCCGGCAAAGGCGGCGAAAATGACGACGGCAATCGTCGAGGTCCGCCGCTGTCCCGTCATGTCGAGGAACGGATTGGCCGGAATGAATTCAATCATTTGCTGCGGCAGCGTCATCTCGCTGACTTCGCCCAGCTTGCTGTCCAAATAATTGCCGCGCTCAATCTCCTGCTTGCCCGCTTCAATCTCGAATGAAGAGAGCTGAAAGACGAGGGCCGTGACGATGCCGACCACGGCGGCCACGGCAGTGGTGCCGATCAAGATGCCGATGATGGAGGCGCTCATCTTGCCTACCCCCGCCTTGGCCTTCACATGAATGATGGCGGAAATGATGGATACGATAATGAGCGGCATGACGACCATTTGCAGCAGCCGTACATACCCGACGCCGATGATCTCGAACCAGTCCGCCGCCTGCTCCACCACGGCGCTGTCCGGGCCATGCAGCCACTGCAGCACCGCCCCGTATACAACTCCGAGACCAAGACCCGCGAATACCCGCTTCGTAAATGAAACATGCTTGCGCTGCATGCGGTACAGCAGCGCCACCAGGCCGAGCATAATGATGGCGTGAACCGCTACCCACCATCCGACTGTCATCTCTACATCACTCCTCTGTCCTGGTTCAAAATCTCTGGAGCAGCCGGTTGCCGGTCCCCTGCGTTTTTATTACTGCCCAATTCGGGAACAGTTATCCAGCGCAGGAAAGCGATGCATTCGATGGACGGTCTTCCTTGGATGGCGCGCGGCGGGCGTTGTTACCTGATCAAGGACAGCCCCAGCTTCATTACCCAGCCGTCGGCATGGAAATCGAACTTTTTGACCTTCACCCAATCCGGCAGCTCCGCCGCGATCGGGAATTCCATCGGCTTCAGGTTCAGCCAGGACTCCGGAATCTCCCAGCCCTTCAAGCGCACCGACTGCGGAACCGCGCGCACGCTCTGCTGCTCCGGGTTCCATTCCATCTCATAGAGAATGTTCACCTCGGCCCGGATGCCCGGGAACGGCTCCATCTGGACCTGCGCCTCCAGGCCGCCCGGCTGCAGATGAATCCGCATGCCGTCCAGCTTCCACAATTTCATGTACGATCGATACGGCTCCGTCTTCTGCATCCCTTGCACCGCCAGCGCATTGATCTCGTCCTCATTCAATTGCAGGGACAAGGAACGGTTCTTCACCATCTGCTCCAGCTTGCCGAGGATCGATACCTCGACATGGCCCGGCCACCCAATCTTGTCCTCCGGCCTAATATAGAATATGAAAGCAACGCTTGCGATAATCACGAATAAGATCAGGAAGGCAATCGTTCTCCCCAGCCATTTCCATCCTTTTTTCATGCAATCTCCTCCCTCTCCTTCTATTTAACCAGCGGGAAGGCCCTGTTTCAAATCGAATTGCCCACGGTTACATAGTGTACAAGCAAGTATGAGATAGACGGCGTCACGTATATCTCATCGCTGTAAACCATACCATTGTATAACCATGAGAGAGGAGAATTCAATGATGAAGAAATTATCGGCAGTGTTGGCATTGACTGCAGTCCTAAGCGCCTTCTCGGCTGCGGCGGCATGGGCCGCGGATTCTGAGGGACACGCGGTTCCAGGCACGGTCGGGAAGCCGACGAAGCAAGTCGATCTCGATGAGTCCGTCCCGTTCTATACGTTTCCGGGCGGGAAGAAGTTGGGAGCGTTGGGGCCCCAGGTCATCAATATCGAAGAATCGGTCGTGGATCAAGACAACCGGACCTGGCACAGAGCATTGACCTGGATCGGATACGGCTACTTCAAGGATCCGAACGCTTCCTACAAGACGATCGACCTGCCCGACAAAACGGTCTTCTACGATAAAGTAAACGGCAAGAGGCTTGGAGTGCTCAGCCGCCAGACCGTAAACGTAATCAATGAACAGGTCGACGACTCCGGGTTCGTGTGGTATCAGCTTCACACTTACAAGGGCAAGGCCTGGGTCATATCCCCAAGCCAGGAGAAGCAGAAGGCGAAGCTGAAGGAAAAGACGGCGTTGTATGACCAAGTCAATGGCCGCAAGGTAGGCGCGCTCTCCCCGCAGATGGTGAATGTGTCAGAGGTTCGCTACGACGGGAATAAGCAGCGCTGGGGCAAGGTGTTCACCTGGAAAGGCGACTTGTGGATGAAGTGGTAGTATACATAGGAGGCGATGCCATCCGGGCATCGCCTCTTGTTCTTGGAAGCGGGCAGCCTACGGCAGCAGCGGCCCGCAGCATTGCTTGAACTTGCGTCCGCTGCCGCATACGCAAGGTTGATTGCGGCCGGGCAGCGGGCGGCCGCTCCCCCGGAGCCGCAGCAGCTCCTGCAGGCGGATCTTCCGGCCAAGCGTAGTGATGCGCTCTCCCGCATGCGCATACAGCATCCGGTAGCTCTCGCAGAAATAGTCGGTATGGCCTCCCCATACACCGTCCCGGCCGATCCGGTTGCGCGGGCAGCCGCCATGGCAGTAGCGCCAATATTCGCATGCGCGGCAAGCATCCGGCACATCCTGCTTCATCTGATGAAATTGCTGCCAGCTCGGATGGCGGGACAAGGAGGCCATCCGGTCGGTGCCGACATTGCCCAGCCGGTAGCGGTCGTGCAGGAAGAAGTCGCACGGGTAGGCGTCCCCGTTCGGCTCCAGCACGAGCGACGAGGGGCAGGATTCGCGATGAGTGCACATTTCCGGATCCAGGCCCAATTCGGCCTGAAGGACGTTGTCGAACATCCGGACGGAGAAGAGCGGCTCCCCGCCGTTGTACCATTTATCGAAAGCTTCGCATAGAAATTGTCCGTACTGCTCCGGCGCGATCGTATAGATGCCGGGCGCATCGACGTGCTGAGAGCGGAAATCCATGCACGGTATGAACTGGATATGCGTAAACCGCTCCGCCGCGAAGAAATCCATCAGCGCGGCCGCCTCGCCTACATTGTCCTCGTGGATGACGGTCAAAATATTATAGTCAACGCCTGCCTGGCGCAAATGATCGATGCCGCGCATGACGGCTTGATAGGAGCCGGCTCCCGATCCGGTGACGCGGTGCTTGTCGTGTATCGGCTGCGGACCGTCCAGACTAACCCCGATCAGGAAGGCATATTGCTTGAAAAAGGCCGCCCATTCCGCATTGAGCAGGGTGCCGTTCGTCTGCAGCGCGTTGCTGATCACCGTGCGCGGCGGCGCATAGGCCGCCTGCAGCCGGACGACCTGCTCGAAGAAGGGCTTGCCCGCGAGCAGCGGTTCCCCTCCTTGCCAAGCAAAGGAGGCCACCCCCTGCGATTGCTCCATCCATTGGCGGATGAACTTGTCGAGCACATCGTCGTCAATCCGCTGAATCGTATGGCCAGGCCGACCCTGGCAGGAACTGTAGTAGCAGTAATCACATGCGAGATTGCAATCCTCGGATACGGTCTTCCACATGACACCAGTGAATCGATGGCGGGCGATGTCTCTCACGTCAACGTTCATATCCCGTGCCCCCTTAAACTGTAGATGCGGCCGGCATCACCGGCTGTCGCATCTACAATATCCTTATTTTTGAACGATTCGCTAGGAACAAGGTCATATGCCAGCGGGTGCATACGGCCCTCAACGCCATGTTGCCTGCGCTTCATCAATGCAATTCGGGGGATCGGTCAAAAATTCTGCGAATCTGGGCTATCACCCAGACGACCGATACGATGATCATCATGTCGAAGCTGACGTTGAACAGGAACAAATGCTTGCCCAAATCCGCCTCGCCGTCCCCCACCAGCGGGACCGCCACCGCGATAATGGCAACGAAGCCGATGACCAGCGCCGCATCGACCACATGCTTCCCATAGCGTCTGCGAGTATATTCCCTGAGCGCGACACCTATATATAGAAGGAAAAAAACGAGATAAAAAGCGAAGCGCTGCGGGAGCAGATCCTTCTTGGTCTCGCTCCAGACGCTGTATGTATACGACAGGGCGCCCCGAGGCTTGCCGGCCTCTTGCTCATAGTTGCCCAGATAGTACGGCCGAATCATCGCGGCTTGAGACGAAGCGGCCTCCAGCTTATCGATCATCCGCCCGGGATGGCGCAGATAGTAGGCGGCCACATCGACATGCCCGAGCCGGGAGTAGACATGCTCCGTTAATTCCGGATCGTCCTGCCGGATCGGCACATCCTTCTGGAAGTAATTCGTTCCGGCGAGTACGGCGAACTTCTCCGGGATGCCCAACTCTGCCAGATCTCTCTCCACATGAGGCGAGTCCTTCAATATTCCGTAAAATATCGTCTGGTACAGGTTAATCTGCTTCAGCTCCTGCGGCGCATAGGCATACACCAATACGGACATCGCCAGTATCGAGGCCGAGCCGGCAATGACCGTGCTCCTCCAGCTCCGCTCCGGGCGCTTCCGGTATATCCGGAAAGCGAAAAGGATGAAGACGAGGCCGATCGGCGCATTCTGCAGCTTGGATGCGGATAGAATCAGGACAGAGATGAAGAACAGAACGAGCCAACCGATGGAAGGCTTGCGCCGCGATGCCAGCACGAAGGACGTTCCGGATGCGAGAAGCAGGAAGATGAGGGAGACCGGCTCGCCGAAAAAAGATTGAAAATACGCCACATAGCCAATATCGAAAAAGATAAACAGCAGGCAGAGGGCCACGGTCACCTGCAGCCAGCGCTGACCGGAACAGGCGTATCGGACAATAAGGAACAACGCCGCCAGCAGCAGGGCGGCATAGATCGCCCCCATCGCCTCCAGCGGAAACGAAGCGGAACTCCATGCCCGCCCGAGCAGCCCGGCCAGGAAGACGAACAGCGCTTGGGATGACCAATAGTTTATGGAGAAGGGGCCGTAGTCATAGCGCGAGTGGCTGTATCCGAAATATTTTTGTTCATAGGTGAACTTGTCGCTCAGCGGGGCAATGCCGCCGCTGCCCACAATCCGTTCGAAATCGCCATTGTTCGCGACTCCAATGAACGGGGGAATGAACAGAATTACGATGAGAATAAGCGCGCCTATTCCCATGGCTCCCCACGTTACCCAGTCTTTCTGCTTCATGCATGAATCACCCTCCCGTGTGGAAATCGCTATGCTTGCTTGCTATTTGACGCCGGCTTCGACAGGCGGGGTATCGTCGTCCCCGCCGCTTGCCCGGGCGAACGTGACGCCCCGGTGAAGCCGGAACGAGGCAGCGGTATAGACCGCCGCTTCCCCCAATACGGCCGCATACGGCTTCCAAGGCGAGGCCCAAGCGGGCAGCAGCAGGGACGCCAATGCAGACATGGCGGGATGCAGCGCCTGGTACGCCAGCCCGTAACAGAGCAAGGCTATGGAGATGAACCGGAGCAAGCTTGGCAGCCATTGCCCCCGATAGCGGAACGTATAGCGCCGGTTCAGAATGAAGCTCACTCCTACGCCGACCGAGTTGCCAACGAATGTCGCGTGAAAATGGCTCCAGCCGGCATACAGCAGCACATACACCGTCCCGAGCCCGACCAGCGTGTTCACGGCCCCGACGGCGGCATAGCGGCCGAACAGGCGGGCGCCGCCCCGCACGGCCAGCTTCGCGCCGTTCACTCGGCCCACCCCGTTCCATTGGCCCGGACCGGCTGCTCGATCCCCGGCTTGTCCGCCAGCACCTGCTCAATGATGTAAGGCGGGCGCCGCTTGACCTCGGAATAGATCTTGCCGATGTATTCCCCGACCACCCCCAGGCCCAGCAATTGGACGCTTCCGACGAACCAGACGGACAGCATCAGAGAAGTCCATCCGGACACGGTCTGTCCCAGCAGCTTGGACAGGAGGGCGTAGAGGCCCGCCAGCGCGCTTGCGCCCAGGCTGACGAAGCCAAGCGCGGTAACGACCCGCATCGGCTTCATGCTGAATGACGTAATGCCGTCCCAGGCAAACGACAGCATCTTGCGGAGCGGATATTTGGTCTCGCCCGCAGCCCGCTCCAGTCTCCGGTAAGGAACGACGGAAGACGGGAAGCCGATGAGCGGCACGATCCCGCGCAGGAACAGATTGGACTCGGGGAACTGGCTCAGGTAGTCGAGAGCACGGCGGCTCATCAGCCGGTAGTCGGCATGATTGTAGACAAGCGGAATGCCCATCCGCCGCATCAGCTTATAGAAAAACTCGGCGCTCCACCGCTTGAAATACGTATCGTTATCCCGGTTGTCCCTTACGCCGTACACAATATCGCAGCCGTCGCGGAAATGCTGGACGAATTGCCTCACGACGGCGACATCGTCCTGCAGATCGGCGTCAAGGGAGACGACGCAATCGGCAAAATTTTTGGCATACATCAGCCCGGCGAGCAGCGCCTTCTGATGTCCGGCATTGCGGGACAGCTTCAATCCGGCAATCCAGTGATTCCGTTCCCGTTCCTGCACGATGGTCAGCCAGGTCGCATCTCTGCTGCCGTCATCGACCAGCAATATCCGGCTCTCGGCGGAGACGGCGCGCTCCTGAACCAAGCGGGACAGCACGCCGGTCAAGGTCTGCATCGTGAGGGGAAGCACCGCCTCTTCGTTATAGCAAGGAACAACCATATACAAAATCGGTGTCGTCTTCATAACAGCTTCCTTCGGAGAAGGAAATCAATTCCTCCTTATTATACAAACATTTTCCATTATATTCTATAACATGAAATCGTTTTTTCAAAATTTAGGGATTTATGTCGTTAAATTCGGCTTTTTTTTCGGATCGCATTTTCGGGGAATAAAGGGAATCATTTTAAGATTATGTAAGCGCTTTAAGTTTTTCTTTTCTTTTTGATGGGCTCGTATTATAATTGAAAAAAATACCTCTGATTCATACACGCCCTTGTTTTCGGCACCAAAAGTTAAATCGCTTATATTTTCGTGTGAGACTGCATTCGCTTGATTCATTTGATTCATTTGGTTCATTGTGATCTATTGTGATATTTGATTCGATTGCTTGCTCGATTGGCTGAAACCATTTGCTTTGCTTACCTTTTTTGACTTGCTCAACTAATCTGTTTGATTTGCTTACCTGATTATCCAGATTTGCTTGACTTGCCACTTTCCTCCCGGTCCAGATGGCTTTCCTCTGCGCAATGCTTTGCAATCATGAAGTTATCGCCATCGGCATAACTTAAAGTGAAACCGATTTAATTTTCATGCGTGAAAATTGAGTCGCTTCAACTTTATAAATTGAAAGGAGTCGTCTTGCCTTGCGAAAGTCAGTAAAATGGTTTCTCTGCCTTACCCTGCTTCTCGGTTCGGTTCAAACCCTGTTTGTCCTGTCCGAGAAGACGGCGTCTGCCGCCACAGTCAATCGTCCGTTCCCGCAGCACCAATCGTACGCTTCAGGGGTCATTAAGCCGAATAACGTGAGCCAGAGCCAGATGGACAACGAAGTGAAGCGGCTGTACGACGAATGGAAGGCCCGATATTTAAAGAAAAACCCGTATGTCAGCAATCAATATTTCGTTCATTACAACTTAAACGGCGAATCCGATGACAAGTACCCGAATGCCGTCACAACCAGCGAAGCGAATGGATATGGCATGCTCATTACCGCCTATATGGCAGGGCATGACGCCAATGCAAAAACCTATTTTGACGGATTGTACCGCTTCTACAAGGCGAACCCGAGCGAGATTAACCCGAAGCTGATGGCCTGGCAGCAGATCGATAACGGCTCCGCCATCGTCAATAATACGGAAGCCGGCTCGGATGCCGCCACCGATGGCGACATGGATATGGCCTATGCGCTCCTGCTGGCCGACAAGCAATGGGGCAGCTCCAGCGGCATCAATTACCGCGCGGAAGCGGTCAACCTTATCAATGCCATCATGCAAAGCGAGGTCAACCAGAAAACTTGGCATTTGAAGCTCGGAGACTGGGCTTCCGATTCGGACTCGAAGTGGGGCAAAGGAACGCGGCCGTCCGACTTTATGCTCAATCATCTCCGCGCCTTCAAGGCGGCGACCGGAGATTCGCGTTGGGACAATGTGCTGAATCAGACCTATACGATCATTCAGCAGTTGTTCTCCGGCTATTCCAGCTCAACCGGGCTGATGCCGGATTTCGCGACCAAAGAATCCAGCGGCTATAAACCCGCCGACGGAACCTACCTGGAAACGCCGAATGACGGCAACTACTATTACAACTCCTGCCGGACGCCGTGGAGAATTGCGACCGACTACATCTTGACGGGCGATACCCGCGCGAAGGCGCAGCTCACGAAGCTGAATAGCTGGATCAAGAGCAGCACCGGCAGCAAACCGGCGAACATCCGCGCGGGATATAAGCTGAACGGAAGCCCGCTCGTCTCGTACTATGATCTTCCGTTCTCCACTCCGTTCGCCGTCAGCGCCATGATCGATTCCAGCAATCAGGCATGGCTCAATTCCTTATGGAGCAACACGACCTCGAAATCGACCAACGGCGATACCTACTTCGGGAACAGCATCCGCCTGCTCAGCCTGATCGTCGTCTCCGGCAACTGGTGGACGCCATAACTTGAACGCATCTTCCAGGGGCTGTCCCATGAAGCAGTTTTAGCTTCAGGGCGACAGCCCCCTTCTTCTCTCAGCTCGCAATGCCGAACTTCTTCTCATAGGAGCGGCTTGCCGTACTCCTTCTCACAGGCTCGACTTGCCGAAAAAATGCAAATACGCAGTTTTTCCTTGTGACGTTTACTCCGTTACCGAGGTTCCTGCAAAACTGCAGGAATTTTAGCCATGACAATGGGTTTCCATTGAAAATCAGGAAAATTGATGCGCTTATGCAGGAATTTCATCCAATAGCGTCTCAAATCACGAAAAATACTGCGCTTTTGCAGGATATTCTGCCGCATCTCTCTTCCGCCCTTTGGCCCGCCGCCGTCTTTTACGTCCCTATATTCCGTGTTGCCCCTTCCCTCGCTGCCTATACTTAGAAATGCAGTCATCCCGCACTGCCCCCATCAGTCTGAACCGAGGGGATAGTGAAGCGAAGAGCGGAGAAGGCGGATCCTTTCCAAAACAGAGCGGCCTTGGAGCAGGTACTAGCAGGCAACCCAAAAACCGCCCGCTGCTTGCTTCCGCAAACAACAGGCGGTTGTCATCCGTTGATTACCGTCATTCTAACCTTTACTCGCACAATTCTGTTATCAGTTTGAACAGCAAGCTGCTCGACAACAGCGCGAAGCATCCGCTCGCCTCTCTGGCGATCCGCTGATGCTCTGGCGTGTACCCCATGCAATCGAGCACGATGATTCCGGCGCCGGCAGCTCTCAGTTCCTGTGCGGCGGCCGCAAGCTGCTCCCGCGTCGCCGTGTAGGGAGAAGCGGCTGCCGTCGTAATCGAGGCGCCGAACGCGCCCCATTTCTGGCGCATCTCCTCCGCTTGCTCCGCCAGCGGAATGATCAGGCCAAGCTGCGTCCCGCCGGCCAGCTTCGCAATCGCAGGCGTCAGTATCCGTTCCGGTTCAATCAACAACGCCCGTTCAGCGGCAAGATGGCGGAAGGCGCCGGTGCAGAGCAGAATGATGACTTGGCAGCCCTGCCGTTCACACTCGTCGATCAAGCGCTGCATTACTGTTTCCGTTTTGGCCGCGGACAAGACGACGGCTTGACCGTCAGCTAACCGTGTCGTCAGGACGAATTCGCCCTGCTGCGGGCCAAGCTCGCGCTCGATCTCCGCCGGAGCCATGCCATCGAGCACGCCAAGCTGGATCACATCCGCACAAGGGGCCAGCCAGCGCTCAATCAATGGCTGCACATCCGTTCGCGGCGCTTGTCCTATCGTAATGAGACCTATTTTGACGCGTTGCCGGCTGTCGCTTCGTTCCATCCCGGCAGCCTCCTTTCTCTCTTGCGGCGGGGCCTCAAGCCACACGGCGAATGACCTCGCAGGGTTAAGCTTGCACCTTTTTTCCCAACGTCTGCAGCGCATTCATCGGCCCATACAGGTTAAGCATGTGCTCGAACTCCTCCTTATTATAGAAGGAACAGACTTCATTCGTGAATTCCTTGGCGACCTCCACCGCGAAGCGCGCGGCAAGCGCGATATCGACTTCATGACTTGCCCCCGTCCCGCAGCCGGGCACTGTCGATTGGGCGGTAATTGCGACGCCGACGACCGGCGCGGCGGTCGTTACGCAAGGCTGCAGGATGCTGTTAATATGATACAGCCCGTTGCCGTACGGCGTAATGTCCTGCGTCGTCACCGGGAACGTGACCGGAAGCTGTCCGGTCGTCATCTCCATGATCCGAAGCAGATCGTCGCTGACGCGCAGGATGTAGCCTTCCTTCACCGTCGGGGAAATAGCGATTCCTTTATGATTGATGACGCGGTTGCCTTTCGTCGTATCGATGGACAAGACCGCTTCCATCTCGTCCAGCACCTCGTATTCGTTCATCGTCGCAATATCCACGGGCGAATCCATAAAATCGACCGGCTCATGGGGCAGCGTAGGCGCGTCCGGGCAGATGTGGGTCGTAATGTATACATCCCCTTGTAACCGGTCGCCCTTCACGCTCATGTCAGCCAGCTTCAATGCGGCTGCCAGCGCCGCAATCGCGCCGTCGCCATCGGAGACGAGCCCGATGCGCTGCGGCCGCGCGCCCAAGCCGCCCAGCCGGCCGACGATGCCGAAGCTCGGCGCTTGTCCGCCTCCGTGCTTGCCCTCCGTCCCCGGGATAAGGATGCGGATGAAATCCGTAAATCCCTTCTCGCCATGAACCCGCTGCACGCTTACTTCGGCCAGCGGATAAGGCTTGAACAGCTCCTTCACCGCCTCGCCGGATGTAAATGCATTGTCTACCGCTTCATAGATTCGCAACGTTTGCAGTAAAGCCATGATTTTCTCTCCCTTTCCGCTCGATGTCATAGTTGTCGATATCATAGTTACGTTGCAGCGCACCCGATCAGCCTCTCTGCCGGGCCGGAATCAGACAGGGATGCCTTAACCCTTAAATATGATGGCAGGCCACCCAGTGCCCTTCATCCGCCTCCCGCCATTCCGGCTGGACAGTGCGGCAGCGCTCCGACGCAATCGGGCAGCGAAGGTGGAAGGCGCAGCCTTGCGGCGGATTTTTGGTGCTTGGCACTTCGCCGGACAAGACGATGCGCTCCTTCTTCGCCTTCGGGTTCGGCACCGGAACCGCCGACATGAGCGCCTTGGTGTAAGGATGGAGCGGATTCGCATACAGCTTCCGCTTCGGCGCCAGCTCGACCATTTTGCCTAGATACATAACTCCGACCCGCGTGCACAGGAACTTGACGACCGATAAATCATGAGAAATGAACATATAGGTCAGCTTCTCTTGCTCCTGCAAATCCTGCATCAGGTTGAGCACCTGCGACTGAATCGAGACGTCCAGCGCCGAGACCGGCTCGTCGCAGACGATGAACTTCGGGTTGAGCGCCAGGGCGCGGGCGATGCCGACGCGCTGCCGCTGGCCGCCCGAGAATTCATGCGGAAAACGGTTCGCTTGAAATGCCGACAGCCCTACCCGCTCCATCAGTTCTTGCACGCGCTGCTTCCGCTCCGAGGACCGGATCGGCAGATGGGTCTGCAGCGGCTCCTCCAGGATGCGCTGCACGGTCCAGCGCGGATTCAGCGACGCGTACGGATCCTGGAAGATCATGCTCATCTCGGGGCGAAGCTGGCGCAGCTCCTTCGGAGAGAGCGCCATAATATTCCGTCCCTGGAACCAGACTTCGCCCTCCGTCGGTTCAATCAGGCGCAAGACGGAGCGGCCCGTCGTCGACTTGCCGCAGCCGGATTCGCCGACGATGCCGAAGGTCTCGCCTTCATAGATATCGAAGTTTAAGCCATCCACCGATTTCACGGAGCCGACCTGCTTGTTGAGGAGCCCTTTGCGAATCGGATAATGCTTTTTCAGATTGCGCACTTGCAGCAATGCCGTCATCGCGCCACCCCCTTCTCGACGAGCAGGCAGCGGCAGCGGTGCCCGCCGCCCAACTCCGTCAGTTCGGGCTGCGCCTGATCGCACGCTTCCGTCCGGTATTTGCAGCGCGGGGCGAAGCGGCAGCCCGGCGGCATCTGCAGCGGACTTGGCACCGTGCCGGGAATCGACTCCAGCCGCTCCTGCTCCCCGGCGAGCTGCGGCAGCGAGGCCAGCAGCCCCTGCGTATACGGATGCCGCGGAGATTCGAAGAGCGTGTCCACATCCGCCTCCTCCACGACCTGCCCCGCGTACATGACGACGACGCGGTGGCACATCTCGGCGACGACCCCGAGGTCGTGGGTAATGAGCAGGATGGACGTCTTCTCTTCCTCCTGCAGCTGCCGCATCAAATCCAAAATTTGCGCTTGAATGGTCACGTCAAGCGCCGTCGTCGGCTCATCCGCGATCAGCACCTCCGGATTGCAGGACATCGCCATCGCGATCATGACCCGCTGGCGCATCCCGCCCGAGAGCTGGTGCGGATATTCCTGCGCCACCGACTCGGGATGCGGAATGCCGACCTTGCGCAGCATGTCGACGGCATGCCGCATCGCTTCCTTGCGCTTCAGCTTCTTATGGAGCTGAATGGCCTCGGCCAGTTGATCGCCGATCCGGAACACCGGATTGAGCGACGTCATCGGCTCCTGGAAGATCATCGCGATCCGGTTGCCGCGAATGGACCTCATTTGCTTTTCCGGGACTTGCAGCAGGTCGTTCCCGTGGAACTGAATGCGCCCGCCCTTCACGCGGCCGATTTTCTTCGGAAGAAGGCCCATGATGGACAGGGAGGTAACGCTTTTGCCGCAGCCCGATTCGCCGACAACGCCGAGCGTCTCGCCTTGGTGCACTTGGAAGCTTACGCCGTCCACCGCCTTGAAGACGCCCCCGTTCGTGACAAATTCCGTTTCCAGCTTTTCGACGGCCAGCACCGGTTCCATCTTACTCACCACCCAAGTAGCTGAGCGCCGTCAGCGTGTACACCTTGGCCGCGTCGACCACGTCCTTCACCGGCGCCTTCTCGTTGAAGCCGTGAATGGTGGACAGCTCGGCAGGGCCGTATTGCAGCACCGGAATGCCGGCGCGGCGGAAATGCCGCGCATCGCTGGAAGCCCATTGCAGGACGCCATAGCCTTCTTCCTGCTTCACGTCGCAAATATGCTGCACGAGCTCCTCCACGATCGGATCGGTGGGCGGCGTCCAGTTCGCCAGCCCCTGAAAGCCTTCCGGCTGAAGCTCCGTCTCGATGCCGATCTCGGCCAGCAGCCGCTTCGCCTCGGCCAGAACCTGTGCCGGTTCGACTCCGAACGGAAGGCGGGTATCGACGCTGACCGTGCAGCGGTCAGGCACGACGTTCGTCTTCGTTCCGCCCTCGATCAGGCCGACATTGACCGACACGCGATCGATGATGGCGGAGAAATCGGCATTTTCTTTTTCCGCGATATAGCGCTTCGTCACTTCGATAATATCCTTCACTTCTTCCGGGAGCTCCACCGGATAATGATGCAGCTGCTGCAGCGCCTGAACGGCTGCGGCCGCCTTCATAATCGCATTGTCGCCGAGGATGGGCGACAGGCTGCCGTGGCCCGGCGTGCCTGTCACCGTGAAGTTGAACCAGCAGCTTCCCTTCTGCCCGATCGTCGGATGCAGCGGGTGCGACGGCTCGGCGATGACCGCCGCCGTCCCGTGGATCAGCTTCCGCTCGAACACCCACGGCACGCCGAGATGCCCGCCGGTCTCTTCATCCGGCACGATTAGCAGCGACAGTCTGCCCTTGAGCGGAACATTCAGCTCCTTCAGCAGCTTGACGCTGAAGATCAGCCCGGCCAGGCCGCATTTCATGTCGCTGGCCCCGCGTCCGAGCACATAGCCGTCCCGCACTTCGCCGGAGAACGGATCGAAGTCCCAGCGGGAGCGGTCGCCTGCCGGCACGACATCGGTATGGCCGCAATAGATCAAATGGCGTTCCGATGCGGACTCATCGCCGATCGCCGCAATCAGATTGAGCATGTTATCCCCGGCGTCATACACCTTCGTCTCGATGCCGGCCTCGGCCAAGTAATCGATAATGAATTGGCTGATGTCACGCGAGTCCCCAGGCGGATTTTCCGTCGGGAATTGAATCAGCTTCGAGCACAAGCCCAACAATTCGTCCTGACGTTTTTCCACTTCGTCTATCCAGCGTTGCTTCCATTCGTTCACCGTAATCCCCTCCTGTATCCATATCCGTTGCGATCGTTATCTCTGGTCTCTTATTTGGAAAGCGGGTAAAAACGCAAGCATTCATCCGGGAAGAAAATATACCCCTTCACGTCGTTGTTGAACGCCACGAGGCGGTTGTACTCGTACATGTACACATAAGGCATGTCCGCATTGATCAAGCCCTGAATTTCTTCATACATGGCATTGCGCTTCGTCATGTCCGTCTCGACAGCCGCCAGATCCAACAGTTCATTGACCTTCGCGTTGTCGTAATGCACGTAGTTGGAAGAGCTCTCGCTATCTACCAGGAATCCGAGGTGGTATTCCGGATCGTTGACGAAAGAAGTCCATTTCGACATGAAGGACTGCACGTTGCCGGTGCGAAGCTGTTCCAGGAATTGCGCGCGCGCCAGCTTATTGATGTTCATCGTGACGCCGATCTTTTTCAGCTCCGCCTGGATGACCGTGGCGGCGTCTTCCCAGTCTTTGAAGCCGGAGCCGAGCGTGAAGTCGAACGAGAAGCCATTCTCGTAGCCCGCTTCCTTCAGCAGCTCCTTCGCTTTTTCCAGGTTGTATTCATACTCGTAGCCCTTATCGGAAAAGCCCGGCGTATTGCTTGCCACGATGCTCTTCATTTGCTTGGCTTGTCCGTACATGACATCCTTCAGAAGCGCATCATGCGGAATCGCGTAGGCGATCGCCTGGCGCACCTTCGGATTGTCGAACGGCTTCATGTTATTGTTCAGACCCATATACAAAATGCGGTTGCTCGCGTCAGAGCGCACGGTCAGCCCGGTGTTCTGCTTCAGCGTATCGACATCCTTCGGCGGAATCTCCATGGCCAGGTCGATATCGCCCTTGTTCAGCATCATCGTGCGGGACGAAGCTTCCTTCATGAACTTCATGACGACTTTGTCCAGCTTGGCGCGCTCCTGCCAGTAATCGTCGTTCGCCACGAATACCGCCTCGGAGGAAGGATCCCATTTCTCCAGCTTGAATGGCCCGGAACCTGCCGTC
The DNA here is from genome assembly GCF_015845845.1 of Paenibacillus dendritiformis. Taxonomy (GTDB): domain Bacteria; phylum Bacillota; class Bacilli; order Paenibacillales; family Paenibacillaceae; genus Paenibacillus_B; species Paenibacillus_B dendritiformis_C. The sequence continues at coordinate 84,356 of NZ_LDIG01000076.1, read as the reverse complement.
TTCGTCTTCAAAAATTCACTTGGATCCCCTTCGATCGCTTTCGGATCGATGACGGAAAAGGAGTACATCGCCAAAATTTGCAAGAACATATGGTTCGGGCGCTCCAGCTTCACTTCCACCGTATGGTCGTCCACCTTGCGGTACGACTCGATGGAGGCTTGCTGATACAGGAATCCGCCCGAGTTCGAGTTTTTGATATGATCGAGCGAGAACACGACCGCATCCGCGTCGAGCGGATTGCCGCTATGGAACTTCACGTCCTGGCGCAGCTTGAACGTATACGTCTTCTGGTCATCGGACACATCCCATGACTCGGCCAGCATCGGCTTGATTTCTTCCGTAGCGGCGATATCCGCGCCATCTACGTTTTTGACGCCGTACGTGACGAGCTGATCATACGTGGACAGCACCAGCGTATCCGACGTCAGATCGTTCGCTTCCGCCGGATCGAGCGTCTGCCCGCCTTCGGAATAGGTGACGGTCAGCGTTTTGCCTCCGGAGCCGCTGCCGGATGAGTTCGTTTGTTCGCCCGAGCCGGCGGCGCTGTCTCCCCCGGACTGGTTCGCCTTCGGCGCGCAGCCCGCAACCAAAGCCAAGATGAGTGTCAATACAAGGGCCATCGTCAAGTTGCTTCGTTTCATCATTGTTTCCTCCCCCTGAATATTCGACTGAAAAATATCGCTTATTTCCGGCTTGTGCGCAGCCGCGGATCAAGGACGTCACGCAGTCCGTCGCCAAGCAGATTGAAGCCAAGAATCGTTGTTGCGATGGCAAGCCCCGGGAAGGTGACCAGCCACCATTCGCCGGTAATAATGTACTCGCGGCCTTCGGATATCATCGCCCCCCACTCCGCCAGCGGCGGGCGCACGCCGAGACCGAGAAAGCTCAAGCTCGCCGCCGTCAAGATGGCGAAGCCCATCCCGAGCGTGATGCGGACGAGCAGCGGCGCGAGCGAATTCGGGAAAATATGCCGGACAAGAATGGTGCCGTCCTTGACCCCGATGGAACGGCTCGCCTCCACGAATTCGCGTTCCTTCAAATAGATGGTCTGGCTGTACATCAGACGGGCGAACTCCGGAATGCCGACGACGCCAACAGCCATCATCGCGCTGACGAGGCCGGGGCCCATGGCGGCCGCGATCGCCATCGCCAGAATGAGCGAAGGGAACGCCAGAAAAATATCCATGACGCGCATAATCAGATTCCCGATCCAGCCGCCGTAATAAGCGGCGATGCCGCCGAGCGGAACGCCGATGAAGAAAGAGATTCCGACGGCGATAAGCCCGGTCCAGATCGAGATGCGCGCCGCGTAGACGACTCGGCTGAAAATATCCCGGCCGAACTGGTCCGTCCCGAACCAATGCTCCCCGCTCGGCCCCTGCAGCTTCGCATCCAGCTGCGTGGCATCCGGCGCATAGGGCGCGACCAGCGGCGCGGCGATAGCCAGGAGCGTCCACAGCACGATCAGGAAGAGGCCGAGCGCGGCAAGCTTGTTGCGAAGGAACAGCTTGCTCCACTGCCGGAGCCCATGCCAGAGCTCCTGCAGCCTGGATGTGTCGCTCGCCGCCGCGATTGCAGCGGTCGATGAGGTTGATCCTTTCATCACGGTTGCACCTCCTAAGATGTCATGACATGAGAGATGGATTATTCATAGCGGATGCGCGGATCGATTAAGCCGTAGATGACATCGACCAGCAAATTGATGCCGCTGTATACGACGGCGCTTAGCAGCGTGAACGCCTGAATCGGGGCGTAATCCGTCGCGAGAATCGACTCCGTCACATAGCTTCCGACGCCGGGCCAGGCGAAGATTGTTTCCGTGATGACCGCGCCCCCGAGCAGGTAGCCGATCTGGAGGCCGACCATCGTAATCGTCGGGATCGAGGCATTGGCCAAAGCATGCTTGTACACGACGGAACGTTCGTTGAGCCCCTTGGCGCGGGCCGTTCGGATATAATCCTGGCCGATGACCTCCAGCATGCTGGAACGCATCATGCGGGCGATGATAGCCATCGTGCCGGCGCTAAGGCAAATGGCCGGAAGAATGAGATGGGACAAGGATTGCTTGAAGGCGACCCAATCCGCCGTAAGCAAGCTGTCCACCAGATACAATCCGGTAATAGGAGTGGGCGGGAGGATATCTCCGCCGATTCGGCCCATAGGAGCGGGCGCAATGCCGAGCTTGGAATAGAAAAACAGGATGAGCAGCAGTCCCAGCCAGAAGACCGGCATGCAGGCGCCGATTAGTGAAAAAACGCGGGAGATGTGATCCGCAATCGATTCTTTTTTCGTGGCGGCCACAATGCCTACCGGAATAGCGACCAACAACGCAATCAACAGACTGGCGAAGCCAAGCTCAATCGTGGCCGGGAGACGGACGGCGAAATCCTCCAGCACCGTGTGTCCCGTGTGCCAGGCGATCCCCAGATCCCCTTGGGCCAGCTGCTTGAGATAAGCGCCGAACTGAACATACAGCGGCTCGTTCAGCCCGAGCTGGGCGCGAATGTTCTCCACCACATGCTGCGGCGCTTGTTCTCCGGCAATCATCAGAGCAGGGTCGCCCGGCAGCACTCTGGACAGAATGAACGTGATGAGCACGATGCCGAGCAAGCTTGGAATGAGGTACAACAGACGACGAGTAATGAATTGTAGCAAGAGCAACCCCTCCCCCTTTAAAGCGGTATCTCATTATCTAAATAAAGTGCGGCTGTGTAAAAATGTGAACCCTGGTTACCACATATGCGATATAATATTGCAGCTTTGACGTATTAAAGGGACTTGGTCAATCAAAATACGCAAGTACGACTCGCATTTCTCGTCGTCGATCCGGTATCTTGGCCCGGCAATCGTAATGGAGCCAAGAATGCGGCGATGACTGTCCAGCATCGGCACGGAAATGCCGACGACATCTTCCGTATACTCCCCGACGGAAATGCACCAGCCCTCCTCCTTGATTTGAGCCAACTGGGCCCGCAAGCGGAGCGGATCCGTTATCGTTCGGGAAGTGACGGCCGTCAGGCCTTCCTGGATGATTTCCTCCTGAAGCTCCTCGGATAGATAGGCCATCATCACCTTCTGCGAAGCTCCGGCATACAGCGGCGAACGGTCACCGACCGGAATCAGATATTGAATATCCTTCGAGCTGAGGACGATGGATACGCAGACGCCCTCTTTCCCTTCGAGCATATTCAGGTACACCGATTCCCCGGTCGAATTCGCAATCTCCTTCAATATCGGCTGAAAATATTGCTGGATGTTCAACTGCTCGGTGACCACCTTGCCATACTCCAGCAGCTTCAAGCCGAGATGGTATTTCTGCGTGTCTCTGTTCTGAATGAGAAAGCCGTGCTGTTCAAACGTACTAACGATGCGATGCACGACCGAGTGGTGCATTCCCAGCTTCTTCGCTAAATCACGTACCCCCCATATCGGATGTTCCGATGTAAAGCAATCGAGCAATTCAAGCGATTTGGCCAGCGTCTTGAGCGACACTTCCTCACCTCTTCCCCTTTTTCATTCAATAAGGCCTCTGTACCGATAATAGATACACTGTTTCTATAAATAATTTTTCATCATTATAAACGATGCGAACGAAAGATCAACAACTATTTTTACTTGTTTTTACCATGCGGACACTGCGGTTTTGATGTCCTTTTGTAGTAGACATATGTATATTATGGAAGCACATACCTTACATTTGATGTAATGCCTGTGAGGAGGCCCGGGCCCCTGGCTCAGGGACGCGCCGAGGGGATGTTGCGTCTTCTTCCTCAGGGTCACTATCCCATCAACTCAGAGGCGCGCTGGGGGTTGCTCCTCCCCACTCAAGATCGCTCTCCCATCGAATCAGAAACTCGTTCCGTACATGCGTGTTTTGATTCTTTGCGTCACTATCCCATCGAGTCAGAAGCCGGGACGGGCTTGCCCACTCCTGAGGCCTTATAGCCAGTCTCCCACTGGCTCAGGGGCGCTGATTGTACCCTTCGTTGGCATCCCTTTGTTTGCTATTCCGTCTTCTAAATTCAACCACTTGGTCCATCTGCTTGCTGCGTTTCCTTGCTCTACAACTTGCTCGCCTGATGGTAGTGGCTCGCCCCGACTTATTCCACGCTAATCGGGCCTTACTGTGCTTTCTCTCTGAGACGAAAGGAAGAGTGGATCACAGACCTCGCAGATACACTGCTGCCTGGATTCAACTGCCTTCGATCTAGCACGTTGCCGTCTATCACGACATGCGCCAATCCAACTGCTCGGCAGAGCCTCTTTGCCAGCAAAAAAATCCCTGGCCGGCATCCCGTCGGATGCGCTTGCCAAGGATTTGATGCACTCACCTGGTTCTGGATGTACTTCGCAAGGTTCTGGATGTACTCGCCAGATTTTGGATATACCCTCCAGGTTCTGGATGTGATTCGCAAGGTTAGGATCTACTTCCCAAGGTTTTGATATAGGAATTAGTTCTGTATGGCCGCTGCGGCGGCCTCGTGGAACTGCCGGCGCAGCGCCGCGATCGAGTTGCCCCGGCCGTAATGTACGCGGTTCGTCAGCAGAATTATAATTAGATCCTGCGCCGGATCGATCCAAAGGCTCGTTCCGGTGAAGCCCGTATGGCCGAAGCTGTATGGAGACAGTCCCTTCCCGCCAACATTGGCCGGGTCTCCGTGCAGCACCCATCCCAGCCCCCGATTCGCTCCAGGGATGTCATTGGTATGGCTTCGCAGCGCTTCCTTCACGGCCTCGCGCGATAATATGAAGGCTTCCGGGCCATCCCCTGTCCGGGAGCGGCTTAAGGAAGCGTTCGCCTCGCCGGCCTCACAACTGGCGTTGCTCGCCAGGGCCAGCCACATGCGGGCATACCGCAGCAGATCCGACGCGGTCGAGAACAGCCCCGCATTGCCCGCCGCCCCGCCAAGCGCATAGGCGTTCTCATCGTGCACGAAGCCCCAGCGGTATTCGCCCAGCGCCGCATCGTATTCCGTCGCCGCGATGCGCGGCTTCCATTCCGGCGGCGGATTATACCGGCTCGCCGTCATTCCGAGCGGCTGCAGCACCTCGCTCCAGGCGGCTTCCTCTAACGGACGCCCGAACTGCTTCCGGATAATTTGCCCAAGGATCATATAACCTAGGCAGCTATAGACGCAGCGCGTCCCTGGCGGATAGTCCGGCTCCATCGCGCAGATCGCCTCATGGATCCGCTGCGGCGTCCAGCCGTGCGAATACAGATCGCGATGCGCGGGCAAGCCCGAGGTATGGGCCAGCAATTGCCCGATCGTAACCTCTGCCTTCCCCGCGGTTCCAAATGCGGGGATATGCTGCGCCACCGGATCGGCAAGCCGAACTTGGCCCCGATCCATCAAGATGAGCATGAGCGACAGCGTGACGACGACCTTCGTCAATGACGCGCAGTCATAGATCGTATCCACGCTGGCCGGAATGGCACGCTCCTCGCTGAGGAACGCATGCCCGGCGGCATAAGCCGCCGCATGGCCGCGGCGTCCAATAAGGGCCACGCCTCCGGGGATAATTCCCTGCTCGATCGCATTATCGAGCGCCGACCAAGCGGCTTGCAGTCCTTCCTCGCACAGGCCTAGCTGCCCGGCTGCCGACAGATCCCATTTTTTCATGGAAAAACCGCCTTCTTGTCTTAATGGATGCCAAACTCCGTTCAATGACATTCATGCTCCGCCTCGGCGTTCACGGAAGGGCTAGCTTGCCCATGACGGTTGGGCGCGACGCTCCGGTTACGGAAGGAAGCTGATTCGCGATCCCGTGCACAAATTCATTCGCCAGCACGGCGAAGGCAATCGCCTCCTTCGCATCGCCAGGCAAGCCAATCTCATCGGAGCGCTGGACCCGCTGTTCGGGTAGTTCTGCCGCAAGCCATCGCATCATCGTCTCGTTGCGGGCCCCGCCTCCGCTGACGATCACGTCATGGATGTCATGCTCAGGGAATATAAAATCGCGGTATGCGCCGGCGATGGTCCGCACCGTCAGCATCGTGAAGGTCGCCACGATATCGGCAGCCGGCAAGCCCCGCTTCAGACCCTCCTGAATCAAATCCGTGGCATACGCCTCGCCGAACATTTCTCTGCCCGTCGTCTTCCGCGGCTTCTGGGCATAGTAAGGATGCTCCAGCAGCTCAGCCAGCCATGCTTCGCTCACCTGGCCTTGGGCGGCCCAGCCGCCATTGCGGTCATAGGCCAGCGCCCCTTCCGACAGCCGGTGGACGGCCTGGTCAATCAGCATATTGCCCGGCCCGGTGTCGAAGGCAACCACTTGATGCGCATCGGCCCCGGCCGGAACGACCGTGCAGTTCCCGATACCGCCGATATTCTGGGCAATGCGCCCCATGCGCTCATGGCGGTGAAAGATATAATCCGCATAGGGGGTAAGCGGTGCCCCCTGGCCCCCAACGGCCATGTCGGCGGGGCGATAATCTCCGACCACGGGCCGCCCTGTCAGCTTCGCGATGACGGACAAATCTCCGATTTGAAGCGTGGAAGGAACGCAATATGGATCTTCGCCGTCCGCCATCGGCTGGTGCCAGACCGTCTGCCCGTGGGAGCTGACGAGATCGATGTCTTCCATCGGAATCCCGGCCGCTGCTGCCGCTTCCCGGGCGGCCGCCGCGAACCGCTGGCCAAGATAAGCATTCATCATGCAAAGGTCGGCGGCATGAGAATGCTCTTTTCCGCATAATCGCTTAATCCTGCCGCGCAGCTCGTCATCATATTCGATGCAATGAAACGCCAGCAGCTCGACTTCCGTTCCGATCCCGCTTCCTTGCACCCGGACAACGGCGGCATCGATTCCGTCCAGCGATGTGCCTGACATCAGGCCAATGATGGTACGATAAGGGCGGTTCGGCATGACAATCCGCATCGTTATCTCCCCCTCCCCATTCGAAAATCAAAGCAGCACGATGCATGAGAGTTATTAGTAACCATATAAAATAAAAGTGGAGTTTAGCACATTCGTTGTACAGGGGCATGCTATTCTTGCGGGGTTATATGAGAAAAGTGGGTGAATAAAGAATTGCCAAGTTAGCTTTATTATACGTGATTGAAATATTATTTCAAATATATTTTTGAAAATATAATATTTTGTTTCAAATAATCGCCGCTCGGCGGCAGAGAAAAAGCCCTCTGCAGCGGTTCTGCAAAGGGCTTGCTATCGCATCAGGTTCAAGGAACCTCGCGATGAACATCATGAGCGGCCGGTTATGCGCCTCGGCATATGGGGCAGGCATGCTTGTAACGCTTGGAGAGCTGATCGTCTTGAACCTCGTGAACAAGTCCTTTTTTGACGAAATACTTCAAACTGCAGTAGACGGTAGAGAGGGAAATCCGCTGCCCGCCCGACTTCAAAGCCAGAAATACGTCCATTGCGGTCAATGGGGACGCCGCTTGACGGATGCAAGCATAGACGGCCTCTCTTTGCTGGGTCATATGCATTTTTTTGTCCTTGCCCTGCCGAACAACCGAAGCTTCCACCTTGTTATGATTCACGTGCCCCATTCCTTTCCTTACCGAATTTTCAAAGACAGTCCAACCTCTATATCTTCGCGCTATGAACGCGGTGCATGCTGCAAATATTCGCTAATATCCACGCCGAGTCCGGACGCAAGCTTCATTCCATACTCCGCATCGGCCCGGAAGAAATTGCACAGCGCCCGCATTTGAACTTCGGGGCGCACCTGCTTTAGATCGTTCACCAGGTTTTGCACGAGCCGATCTTGTTCTTCCGGGGACATCTCACGGTATTTCTCTCCGGCCTGGCCGAAATTATTCGTCTTGTCTATCGAGCGGCGCATCGTCGTTCCTTCCACCACCGTGTCGCTCTCGGCATAAGTCTCTCCCGCTTCAGTATATGCCCCGGCATGGCTGTTCGGCTCGTAGTTGACCGGGGACGTATCCTGCTTCATGGTCATCAACCCGTCCCGTTGATGATTCCTTACCCGCGCGAACGGGCAGTTCACCGGGATTTGCAAGTAATTGGGACCGAGACGGTGCCGCTGCGTATCCGGATAGGAAAAGAGACGGCCCTGGAGCAATTTGTCCTCGGACGGTTCAATCCCGGGCACAAGCGCGCTAGGCGAGAACGCCGCCTGCTCGACCTGGGCGAAATAATTGTCCGGGTTCTGATTCAGCGTCATCCGGCCTACCTTCATCATCGGTATACTCGCTTCGGGCCATACCTTCGTCGGATCGAGCGGGTCGAAGTCGAAATCGTCCAGCCGCGAAGGCTCAAGCATTTGAACGCATAGCTCCCATTCCGGGTAGCGGCCCTCTTCAATCGCCTGATGCAGATCGCGCGTCGCATGGCTGAAATCCTTCGCTTGAATCCGCTCCGCTTCCTCCGCGCTCAAGCCGCGCACGCCCTGCAGCGACTTCCATGTATATTTGACACGGTCGAGAACCGGACAAAGACGGGTGTCTCTACATCGGGATCTTGCAGAAACGCCGCCCGCGTGTACTTCGCCATGCTCCGGTAAGGCTTGAACACGCCGAACGCGCCCGCTCCGCGCGCATGCACGACCCGCTCCGGAATGCGTTCCCGATCGAAGTGAGCCAGCTTCTCGATAAGATGATAGTCTTCCAGCAGCACGGGACCGCGCGCCCCGGCGGTTTTCGAGTGCTGATTATTGGCAACGGGCGCACCCTGATTCGTAGTCATGAAATTGGATTCCTTCATCAAATCCCCTCCGTTAGTCCAGTTGAATCAAATCACTATTAAGTGATAATAATTATCATTTTCATCAACTAATGTACCACATCCAATACAGCTAATCAATAATAATTCTAAATTAATATCTATTATATTCTGGAAATGAATAAAAGAACACCCTTTTGACGATGAAAGTTCATTCCAAGGCCAAAAGGGTGTCATTTATCCCAAGCCCGGCGGCATTCCGGTTGACAACATCCCGGCGATAATAAATATAATCGCGCCGCAAGCCGCCTCCAGACTGACGCCGCGCAGAAAGACCCGGACCCGCTCCGGGTCGCCTTCCTGCTTCATGAAGGGGGGCAGCCAGAAGAAGCGGTGGAAGGCGGCAATCACGAGCACGCCCGCATAGAGCGCGCTCTTGACGAGCAGCGTCTGTCCGTAAGCAGACGTATAGAGCGCCTCCCAACTTCCGACATGCATCACCGCCAGCACCAAGCCGGTCACCACCGTGATGACCGTCAAAGGCAGGGCGGCGGCTGAGAAGCGCGACCAGAGGAGCCCTGCTTCCGCGAAGGCATCCGCGTCGGGCTGCCGGCGCAGGCTCCGGGTGACAATCAGCAGCCCGGCGAGGCCGCCGAACCAGATGCCTGCCGTCGCGAAATGCAGCGCATGCGAGACGACAGCGGCCGCGGCCTGCAGCGGGGACCCCGAGACGGCATGGCCGGTCAGCGGGAAGGTCAGCCCCAGGCCGAGCAGCAGCAGGCCCTGCAGGGCAGCTGTCGGCCGATGGGATGGACGCTGTCCCGACAATAGCGTCCCGCATGTCCGGCGGCCAGCACGATGCGCGCCGCCACCACATGCAGCGGCCCGCCCAAGGGAAGCCGGTTTTATTTCGTCAGGTACAAGTAGACGGCGGCGCGGTTCGCTCCGACCGCCGGCAAATATTCCAGCACGGCCCCCGCCTCGGAAGCCGCGTCCCGCAGCGAGACCGCAGATGCGGCGTTCTTGCTCTTGCCGCCAAAGGCCTCCTTCACCCAGCCCGCATCCGCCACAAGCGTGCCGTTGGCGAAGGAGAACGAGGCATCCGGTTGCGGCTTGCCGTTCAGGAATACCTGCGGCTTCGCTTCGGCCGGGGTGCCGGACAGCTCGTAGGCGCCGTTCTGGACGATGAAGGTCATCGTCGCTTCATAGCTGACGGTGTCATACTCGCCCTCGCGCTTCTCATTGGCAGCCGGCTTGGCGCGCAGCAAATAATAGTCGGCGCCGCCCAGCTTGAACTTGGCGATGCCCTTGGCATCCGTCTTCACGGTTACCGCCTCCGAATTGCTGCGGCGAATAAGCGATACTTCGATATCGGCCAGCGGCTTGCCCTTGAGCAGCAATTGGACTTCTGCGGAGGTGTTGGCTTGCGCCGCAGCCGGATTGAACAACGGAACCAGTTCGGCGCGGTCCGGGCTCACTTGCCGCTGGAAGCCGGTCAGCAAGGAGGCCCGCTTCATCGTCGGGATGTCCATGACGGCGACGAACGATTTGGCGCTGCGCAAGGTGCGGCTCGCCGCATCGGCTCCCTTGAAGATGCTGTCTCCCTCCACGGAGACGATATAGGCTCCAGGCTGGGAGGAGGAGAAGGAAGAGACAAAATAGTTGTTCACCGCCGGCTCCGTCTCTGTCGCCGCTTCGCCCGCATAGAAGCGCGTATCGGTAATGTCGATCTTTTTGCCCGCCGGGTTCACGACGTAGACTTGCGAGGAATCCGTGCTCCATTGGCCGGCGATGCGGTAGCTGCGGTGCTCATTGGAATGATTGCCGAGCATCATGTCCACATAGGCGACCTCGCCCGCCCCAATGACGGGACTGTTCGTCTGCGACCACCCGTCATGCGCGAACGCGGGGATGGCGAACGAGGCGGACAGCAGCGTGCCAAGCAGGATGCTGGCGGCTTTTTTCATGTTCATACAATCCCAACCTTTCCGTTACAAAAAAATGTGATCTAAATCACGACCCCACAGTGTAACCGAGCTGCTTACGGCTGACATGACTCCATCTAGCTATAAAATGTAGCAATCCCGTGAACATTCCTCGCTCGGCGGAAGTTGAGGCTTGTCCCCGCCGTCCGGCTGCTTCGGCCAATACTGCAATTCTGCAGTTTTTTTCTGGACGCCCAATCGGGAAAAAGGAAATCCTGCAAATGTGCAGCAATCTCCTCCGTTTTTGGCTGGGTTGGAAGGGATTTAGGGCGAAAAGCTGCAGCTGTGCAGGAATTTCAGCCAAATCTCCTCTCTGAAGGGGAAAATGCTGCACCAATGCAGGAATCAAGCCCCTAGAAATGCAGCAACCCGCATGGATGCCGTCCATGCGGGTTCGCAAAGGTTTCAAATATGGGGCAAAGCGGAGAATGGGCAGAGCGGAGAAGCCCGCGCTACATCGACGCCTGCAGCTCCGCGCCGCCGGTGCGGGAATGGCGCACCAGTTCGGCGTAGCTGCCGCCCCGCTTCAGCAGCGCCTCATGATTGCCTTCCTCGATGACGCGGCCGCCGCTCATGACGATGATGCGGTCGGCATATTGAATCGTCGAGAGGCGATGCGCGATCACGATCGTCGTCCTGCCCTTCGAGACGACATTCAAGGCCTGCTGGATGAGGCGCTCGGTATGCGAATCCAGATGGGCCGTCGCCTCGTCGAGAATCAGGATGCGCGGCTCGAACACAAGAATCCGGGCGAAGGAGATAAGCTGGCGTTCGCCAGCGGACAGCCCGCTGCCCCGTTCCGAGAGGCGCGTGTCATAGCCGTGCTTGAGCCGCTTGATCATGCTGTCCGCGCCGACCGCCTGGCAGGCCCAAATGACTCTGTCCCGCGGCACATCCTCCTGGAACAGGCGGACATTGTCCACAATCGTGCCGGAATAGAGATACGGGTCCTGCTGGACAAGGCCGACGATCCGGTGCAGCGTCTCCTGCTTCATCCGGCGAATGTCGATGCCATCGATCTCGACGCTGCCCTGGCGGACATCATAGAAGCGCGCCAGCAGACTGACGAGCGAGCTTTTGCCCGCGCCCGTCGTGCCGACAATCCCGATGAATTCCCCGGGAGCGATATGCAGGTCTAGATCATGCAGCACATCGCGGTTCTCGGCATAGGCGAAGCGGATATGTTTGAAGTCCACCTGGCCGAGAACCTCTTCCGGCTTCACCGCAACCGTCTGACCGGGTTCCGGGTCGGTCACCTGCGGCGCGACGCGGAAAATGCGCCAGAGACGCTCCATCGACACCGTCGTCGACTGCAGCGTGTTCCATTGCTGGGTAATCTGGTTGATGGGCTGGAAAAATTGGCGAATATAATTGATAAAGGCGTAGAGCACCCCGAATTCCAGCGCTTTGTCCAGCACGGCCATGCCGCCCAGCCAGACGACGAAGGCAACGGACAGGTTGCCGAGCATATCGAACGAGCGGTTGAACAAAATGCTCGTGCGCACTTCCCGTAAATTTTCGCGCAAATAGCTGCGGTTGCGGATGGTGAACTGGCCGGTCTGCTCTTTTTCCTGATGGAACGCTTGAATCAAGCTCATTCCGGCCAAGTTCTCCGCCAGAAAAGCGATAAGCCGCGACAGCTCCCCCCGCACCCGCTGGTAGGCCGACCGCAGGAGCGAACGGAAAGCGGCCGCGATAGCGAAGATGACCGGGAACAGCAGCAGGCAGTACAGCGCGAGCTGCGCATCCAGGGAGAACATGAAGGCGACGACCAGCAATAGCGACAAGCCGTCGCGCACCAGGCTCAAAAGCACTTGCGTAAAAAATTGGTTGATCGTCTCCGTGTCGCTGGAGACGTTCGTCACGAGACTGCCGATCGGATTGCGGTCGAAGAAGGACATCGACTGCTTCGAGATATGGCGGAACAGATCTTTGCGTAGCTGGCCGACGATGCTTTGCCCGACCTTTTGCAGCAGATTCGCCTGAATGTAGGAGAAGAGCAGGCTGACCGCCGCCAGCAGGAAGTAGCAGCCGCCGAGCAGCAGCAGCGTAACTGCCCCGTGCGCGCCCGTCAGCATGTTCTCGTCGATCGCCACCTTCACAAGATAGGGCTGAAGCAGATCCGCGCCGATGGCGAAGAAGGTGCAGACGAACACCGCGAGGAAGGTGAGCCGGTACGGCTTGGCGTAGGCCAGCATCGCCGCGAAGGAGCGCATGCGATCCTCGCGCGAGATATCCTGCGCGGCATTCGGGTTCGCGCTTGCTGCTTCACGCATCGAGCATCCCCTCCTCTTGAATGGCATACAGCGAAGCATAGTAGCCGCCCTGGCGGAGCAGCTCGGCATGCGTGCCGCGCTCCGCAATCCGCCCCTCATCGAGGACGACAATCTCGTCCGCATGGCGCACCGCGCTGATGCGATGGGCGATGATAAGCGTCGTCAAGCCCTTGCGGGCGCGGCGCAAATTCGCCAGGATAGCGGACTCGGTGACGACGTCCACGGCGCTGACGCTGTCGTCCAGGATCAGGATCGGCGCGTTCTTGATGAGCCCGCGGGCCAGGCTGGTGCGCTGGCGCTGGCCGCCGGACAAGGTAAGTCCCCGCTCGCCCAGCTTCGTGCCGAATTTGTCGGGGAATTCCTCGATATTGCGGTAAATGTCCGCCAGCTTCGACGCTTCCTGAACCGGCCCGTCATCGATCTCGCGGTTATAAAAAGCGATATTGTCGCGAATCGTCGTACTGAACAAAAATCCGTCCTGCGGGACGTAGGCAATCTGCGTGCGCAGGCTCTCCAGCGTCAGATGCCGGATATCGTCGCCGCCGATAAAGACGCTTCCCTCCGGCGGATCGTATACCCGCAGCAGCAGCTTGACGAGCGTCGTCTTGCCGCTTCCCGTTTTGCCGACAATGCCGAGCGTCTTGCCCGGAGCGACGCGGATGCTGATATCCTGCAGCGAGGGAGTGTCGCTGTCCGGGTAAGCGAAGGACAGATGGCGAAGCTCCAGCTCCGCCTCCCCCGGACGCAGCGCTGCCGCCTCTTCCGCCTCCTGGATATCCGGCTCCTCTTCCATGAGCCGGTTGAGCCGGTCGAGCGACGCGCGGGAACGAAGCATCGTATTGATGACATTGCCAATCTGCTGCAGCGGCGTCATGATCATGCGCAGGTAAAGCGTCAATGTAACGAAGTTCCCAAGCGACAGCTGTCCGCGGATGGACATCATCCCTCCGTATGTGATCGCTAACGCCAGCGACAGCGCGCCGGCGAACGGGATGAGCGCCTGGAACAAGGACGTCATCCGCACGAGGCGAAGCTGATTGTCGCGGATATGGTCGACCGTCCCGTCGAAGCGGGCTTGCGCGATATGCTCCACCGCGAACGTTTTCGTTACTTTGATGCCGCCGAATTGTTCTTCCGCGGATTCCGTCATCCCGGCAAGCGCATCCTGCACGGCGCGGGAGCGCATGCGAATGCGGGGGCCGAAGTAGACGACGAACAGCGGAATGGAGAGCAGCGGCAGGACGCAGACGAAGACCAGATGCAGCGGTATATGGCTCAGCATCATCATCACGAGGACGGATACGAGCAGAATCGTGGCATTCGTCATCTGATTGACGCCGTTGGCGATGGATTCCCGGACGGCCCGCACATCATTCATGAAATAGCTGAGCAGCTTGCCGACCCCGTTTTTGGAATAATAATGCTCGCTCAACCGGGTGAATTGCCCGAACAGCCGCTGCCGCGTATTGAACTCGAACAGCCGGCCGAGACGGTGATTCATGTACTGTCCCAGGCCGAAGAGCACGCCATACCCGATGCCTATCGCCGCGAGCCAGAGGCTGTAATGAATGACCGCGGCCCGCGTCAGCCCGTTCTGCTGCAATTCATCGGTGAACTGGCCGAGCAGAGCGGGGTAGAACGAATTGATAACGTTGGCGGCCGCCATGAACAGCACCGCCGTCACATAAAAGAACCAGTGAGCCCGAACATGACCGAATAACAATGACTTTCCTTTCATCTTCTCTCTCACATCCCGTACCGTTATCGAGTCCGGCGCCGTCAGAGATCGCGATCGGATCCGCAGTCCTTGCAGGCGGGAGGAACGGATCCATCCATGTCTCTCATCGGCATGTTCGCCTCCTTTCAGGACCATTATGTCAACATATAGATAATAAAACAATTGGAATAACCGTTCAATCTATTTGTTTACGAATTGTTCACTTGATTTTTGCCCCAACATCCCCTTGTGCCTGCTTACGGCTTGCTGAAGCCTTCCGCCGGCCCCCCGAATGCAGCAATGGCCGTGCTCTCTCAAGGAGAACACGGCCGATGCCGATGATACACATATCCTTTTTGCATTATACGGTGAATTTCGTCAAGGCTTCCCGCAGATTGCCCGACAAGCGATTGAGCTCTTCGGACGAGAGGGCCAATTCTTCCATAATCGCATTTTGCTCTTCGGTCGCGGCAGCAATCGACTGCACGTTGGCCGACGATTCCTCGGAAATTTGGATAATGCCCTGAACCCGCTCCAAAATTTCTTTCGCGTTCAGGTTGACCTCCTGCACGATCGCGTCGACCATTTCCACATTGCTCGACACTTCCTGAATCGTCTTGACGATCGCTCCGAACACTTGCCCGGTCTGGTTCACGCTCTCCATGCCCGACTCGACCAGCTTCGTGCTCTTGCTCATCGACTCGACGGCCTGGAGCGTATCGGCCTGAACGAGCGAAATGATTTCCTGGATTTCCAGCGCAGCCTGATTCGATTGATCGGCCAGCTTGCGCACCTCATTGGCGACAACCGCGAAGCCAAGACCGTGCTCGCCCGCCCGGGCCGCTTCAATCGCCGCGTTCAGGGCAAGCAGATTCGTCTGTCCCGCAATCTCGGTAATTATCTGGATAATCTCGCCGACCTTGCCGGAACGATGCTCCAATTCGGTGATAACGACAGAGCTGGAGCCGACGTTTTCTGCCAACTCGTTCATTTGACTCACCGTGTCCTTGACCATGACGCTGCCGCTCGAGACCAGCTCGCTGGCGCTCGCGAAATCGCTCGTCATCGACTTGACGACCTGCTCGACTTCGCCGATGGCCATCGTAATGTCCTCCATCGTGCCGCCGATATTGCGCAGCATGCGCGCCTCCTCGTCCACGCCCTGCGAGATATCCTGCAAGGAGAGGGTCACCTGCTCAGAAGCTTTGCTCGTCTCCTGCGCGCTGTGGACGAAGTCTCCCGAGGTGACGGTAACCTTGTCGCTTGTCGCGACGACCTGTTCGACCAGATTCCGCAGATTCGAGGTCATGTTGTCTACCCCGCGGGCGACCATTCCCCATATATCCTGCCGGTTCACATCCATGGAGAGGCGCTGCGTCAAATCTCCGCTTCCAATCCGGTCCAGCGTTTCGGCCACTTCATGGATCGGCTTCACCATGAACCGATTTACAAGCAGCCATATCGTTCCGCAAATCACCAGGATGGAGGCGATGGCGACCGCAAGCAGCATCAACTGATAGTATCCGATCCCGTCGCTGAAATCGAGCAGGCTGGACACGATGATGACGCGGTACTTCCCGGCTTGGCCGGATACGCCATACTCCAGTTGATTATCCAGGAACATGCTTGCCTTCTGGGATTCCAGCAGCGGCTTCAACTGCGGATAATCGGCCAGCTTCGTCTTATCTGCGGCGCCTGCGACCGCCGCGATCTCGTTGCCGTCGATAATGAGCGCGAAGCTGTGTTCCCGGAGAGCGATGCTGTCAAGCCATTCATTCGGGTTCGAGTCGCCGCTGCGTTCGATCAAGCTGATGACATGGGAGACGTCTTGCTCCGTATCTTTAATCATCAGGTCCGTTATCGTTTCTTTCAAAAAATTGACATTGATCATGCTTGTAGCTGCAATGATAAGCAAAGTCAAGAGCGTCATGGGAACGAGAATTCGCGCCAACAGCGACTTATGCCACCAGTTGCCCATGAATTTCAGCCGTTTGGTCACGGATGTGATTTGAGCGTTCATTGTCTTCTCACCTTCGGGTTGTATTCGTTGAACACAAGTCATTCAAGTCTGTATTCGTTACAGGCCGCTATGCGGAAAAAGACTCCCCGCATCGCGGGCAAGTCTTTTTCGCATCAGTAGTCCGCACTCTTATTTAAAGCTGTCGAGATATTTGTCGGCTTCTTCGTAGCTCTGGAATACGCCGTTGTCGCCGCCGAGCTCCTTGATCAACCGGGACAGCTGCAGCTTGGTGAGCGCCGAACTGACGATCATGGCCGAGCCGAGAATTTTCTTCTTGGCCATATATTCGCGCAGGCCCGCCAAATATTCATTTACGTCGGCCGGAGCCGGCTGAGCGTCCGCCATGTCGATGCAGAACGTATATCCTTCCTTCGCCTTGTCAACATATTGGCGGGCCGTTTTGTCATACTCCTTCGCCTCGTCCATGCCCATCATGCCTTCAAGCTTGATATAAATGCGGTTCTTTGCTGCGTCGTATTTTACGTTAAACATAGTTGTACTTCCTCCTCAAATGTAGTCGTCGTTGATCGTAAGAAATCATGCCATGGCAGGATGCGTCCGGCATTCCCGCTGTCAATCTGCCTCTCGATGTTGTGCTCTCTTATCCCCTCCCAGACGTGGTCTACCCCTGCCGCCGCAGCGGGAACCAGTCCAGCGTAACGCACCGTGCCGCTCCGATGCGGCCGTATCAATCCATTTCGGCGCGCGTCAATGCGTATCAGTCCGTATCCACCGTACCAGTCCTTACATCCGTGTCAGTCCTTACATCCGTATCAGGCCGTATTTGTCCGTATTGACCAAACTAGGCCTGACAGGTGAACCGGCTATTTATGGCTGGATGCTTGCGGCAGGAAGCCCACCGCCTCGGCATGCGCAAGCAGGCGCCGGAATTCCGCCGCGGCCGGCTTCGTCCATGCGAAGCCCAAGCGAGCGAGCAGCGCTGCCGTCCGCTCCGCCGTATGCACGAAGACGGTCCCGTTCGATGCTTCATCCATCCAGCCGTTGTGCAGCAGCACGCTCTCGACCGCCTCCCGGTTCTCTTCCCGCTCGAAGCGGGCGTACAGTTCCTCGAAGAACGGACCGGCAGCCAGCGGCTTCACCGTGATGCCAGGATGGGCGGCCAGCAGGTCGGCCAAGCTGATCAGATGCGGGTTGTACACGTGGTAGGTGCCGTTGTACAGCGCCGGCTTGTCGAACAGCGTGACGATGGCCGCGCTCACCTGATTGACGAAGGACAAATCGGTATCCGGCTCCGACGCCAGCACCGCCCCCAGGCCAAGATAAGATTTGATCGTATTGTAAAAAGCGTTGTCCGCGATATTTTCCTGGAAATGGCCCGTGTCCGAATGGCAGACGATATTGCCGACCCGATAAATGCTCGCCTGCAGACCGCGGGCGCGGGCTTCCTGAATGCGCAGCTCCGCTTCGAACTTCGTCTTCACATAGACGTTATGATGCTGCTGGCCGAGATCCCCGTCATCTTCCGTGAACAGCGCCTCGGCTCGGCCTTCGATAGTGCCCATGCCGACTGACATTGTCGATACGTGGTGGAACGCCTTCGGCGTCCGTTCCAGCGCCAAATCAATCAGCCGCTCCGTCGCCGTCACATTGCTCCGCACGAAGTCGTCATAATGGCCGTAATGCTTCACGTTCGCCGCCGCGTGAACGATGCAGTCGACTTCGCTGGCGAGCCGCTCGTAGTCCTCGGTCTCGAGGCCGAACCGTTCCGACGACAGTTCGCCGTTCACGAGATGGATGCGCGCGGCATGCGCCGGGAACCAATCCGGGCCAAAATAGTAGGCCAGCTTGTCCGCCAAGCGCCCGCGCGCCTCGTCCGGCGTCCGTCCCCTTACAATGACGCTGACTTCGCTGCCCGTGCGCGAGATGATTTCGTGCAGCAGATAAGCGCCCAGATAGCCGGTCGCTCCCGTCAGCAGCACGTGGCGGTACTCGGTCCGGCGCTCCGCCGCCGGAGGAATCCGGCCTTCGATGCCGCTGCGGTAGCGGCGGCGCGCTTCCGCCACGGCCGGCGCTTCCCCGTCCGGGGCCGCGGCGTACCGTTCGCGTATCCGCGCCAGCTTCTCCTGCAGATGGTTCGGCCGGTATTCAATGTGGCGGGCGAGTTGCCGAATCGTCGGATACGCGAAGATGTCGGCGACATCGACGATGAATTCCTGCTTCAGCCGGGCGACCAGCGTGATCGCCTTCAAGGAATGGCCGCCGATATCGAAGAAATTGTCTTCGACGCCGACCGCCGTCAGCCCGAGAACCTCCTGCCACGCGTCGGCCAGCTTCTGCTCGATCTCGTTCTCCGGCGCAACCATGCTCCCGGACGCTCCTTCGAGCTTCTCCGGCTCCGGCAGCTTCGAACGGTCGATCTTGCCGTTCGTCGTCAGCGGCATCCGTTCCAGGAAGGCGAAATAGGACGGCGCCATATAATCCGGCAGGCTGGTCAGCACATAGGCGCGGACATCGGCCGCCGTCAGCGCGCCTTCCGCCACGATATGGGCGCAGAGCGCCTTCTGCCCCGGCGCTTCCTCGCGGACGGACACGAGCACGTCCTTCACCTGCGGATGAGTGCGGATCTGCGCCTCGATCTCGCCCAGCTCCATGCGGAAGCCGCGAATTTTGACCTGATGATCCTTGCGCCCGAGGAATTCAATATTGCCGTCCGGCAGCCAGCGCACCAGATCGCCGGTCTTGTAGATTCGTTCCCCTGGCCGGAACGGGCTGTCGATGAACTTCTCCGCGGTCAAGCCGCTCCGGTTCAAGTAGCCGCGAGCGACGCCGTCGCCGCCGGCCCACAGCTCGCCCGGAACGCCGATCGGCTGCAGCTTGCCGAACGCATTGACGACATAAGCCGTCGAATTGGCAATCGGCTTGCCGATCGGGATCGAGCCAGGGCGCTCGCCAGCAATCTCGTAGCAGGCCGTGAACGTCGTGTTCTCTGTCGGCCCGTACCCGTTGATGATCGTGATCGGCCCGCTCGCTTCGCGCACCCGGTAAATATGCTTCGGCGACAGCACGTCGCCGCCGACGAGCAGCGTGCGCACCGGACGGAACAGCTCCGGATTCTTCTCCGCGAGCTGGGTGAACAGCGGCGAGGTCAGCCACATCATCGTGACCCCGTGGCGTTCAATCGCTTCGGCCAGGGCGGTCTCATCCAGAATCGTCATCTTGTCGACGAGCACCAGGCGCAGTCCGTTCAGCAGCGCTCCCCAAATCTCGAACGTCGAAGCGTCGAACACCAGCGAGCCCGTCTGGAGAATGCAGTCATCCTCCCGGAAGGAGACGAAATTCGTATTCTGCACGAGCCGGATGACGTTGCGGTGGGTCACCATGACCCCCTTCGGTTTGCCGGTCGATCCCGACGTGTACATCAGATAGGCGAGATCCTCCGCCTCATTCACGCTGTCCGGATCGATCGCCCGCTCTTCTTCGCCGTTTGAACCGTGCGCGGCCGCAGCCGCTTCGAACCCGACACGGGCGATGTGCGGCGGGAGCTGCCCTGCCAGCGAGCCGCTCGCAAGCACGAGCTTCGCTCCGCTGTCCTCCAGCAAGTAATCGACGCGATCCGCCGGATAATCCGGATCGATCGGCACATACGCGCCGCCCGCCTTCATAATCGCCAGGACGCCGACGATCATTTCCGCCGTCCGCTCGGTCAAGACGCCGACCGCCTGCTCCCGGCGGACGCCGCGGCGCCGCAGCTCATGAGCCAGCCGGTTCGCCTCCGCATTCAGCTCGGCATAGGTAAGCGAGCGCTGCGGATCGGTGACCGCCGTGCGATTCGGCGTGCGCCGCGCCTGCTCCTCGAACAGGCCGTGAATCGTCGCCTCGCGCGGATAGTCGGCTTTCGTCCGGTTGAACTCGGCGACGATCTGCTCCCGTTCCCGCGCCGTAATCATGTCCAGTTCGCCGATGAGGGCTTCCGGCTTCCGCACCGCCTCCTGCACGAGCTGCAGGAAGTGCCCCGCCAGCCGCTCGATCGTATCCCGGCGGAAGAGAGCCGTATTGTACTCGAAGTTCAGCAAGACGGCGTCTTCCCGCTCCACGGCCTCCAGCGTCACGTCGAACTTCGAGGTGCCGTTATGATAAGGAATGGCCTCGCAGGCCGCGCCGTCGAGCTCAAGCGTCGTATCGCCCATGTTCTGCATGACGAAGACCGTGTCGAACAGCGGGTTGCGGCTCATATCCCGCGGGTAGGACAGCCGGTCGACCAGCTTGTCCAGCGGATAGGTCTGGTATTCATACGCCGCCAGCAAGCTCTCCTTCAGCTCGGCCAGATAGTGCGCGAAGGCTTTGCCCCCTTCCGGATAGCTGCGAATCGGCAGCGTGTTGACGAACATGCCCATCATCCGCTCCAAATCGGGATGCGTCCGCGCCGCGACGGCGCAGCCGACGATAATATCCTCCTTGTCCGCATAAGCGGCCAGCAGCAGGTTGTACACGGCGAGCAGCGCCATGTAGAGCGTCGTCCCCCGTTCCGAAGCCAGCTTCTTCAGCGCGGCGGCATCGGCGGCCGGCAGCGCCGCGCGGACGATATCTCCCGCGAAGGTCTGCATCGGCGGCCGCGGGAAGTCGGTCGGGAGCTCCAGCACCGGCAGTTCGCCTTCCAGCATCCGCAGCCAATACGCCTCTTCCGCTGCCTGCTCCCGGATTTCCCGTTCCGCCTGCCATTCGGCGTAATCTTTGTAATGCAGCGTCTGCGCCGGAAGCTCCCGGCCCGCATACAGAGCGGCCAGTTCCTCGGCCAGGAGGCTCAGCGAGGTGCCATCGAAGACGATATGATGAACGTCAAGCAGCAGCGCCGCCTCGCCTTCCGCCAACCGGATCCAGGCCGCCCGCAGCAGCGGCGCCTCCTCCATCCGGAACGGCCGCAGGAACGAGGCGGCCGCCTCCTCTGCCGTGCGGCCATCGGCCTCCAGCCGCTGCATAGCGAAGTCGACGGCCGGATGCACCCGCTGTACGACTTCGCCGTCCTCCCAATGGAAGGATGTCCGCAGCGCCTCATGGCGCTCCACCAACTTCCGGAGCGCCTGCTCCAGCCGCTCCGGTTCGCAATCTCCCGGCAGGCGATAGAGGAGCGGCACATGGTACGCCATGCCGATATCTGCCCG
The DNA here is from genome assembly GCF_015845845.1 of Paenibacillus dendritiformis. Classification (GTDB taxonomy): domain Bacteria; phylum Bacillota; class Bacilli; order Paenibacillales; family Paenibacillaceae; genus Paenibacillus_B; species Paenibacillus_B dendritiformis_C. The sequence continues at coordinate 62,589 of NZ_LDIG01000076.1, read as the reverse complement.
CTGCTGCAAGGCGTACATCCGCTGCTGAGCCGGGGCGAGCCGGTAATGCGGCTTGTCCGGCGCAGGCTCGATCGCTTCGAAGCCGCCCCGCTCCAGCTGGGCGATCAGCGAGGCGAGCGAGCGGATATACGGCATCTCGAACAGCAGCTTGAAGGAAATGTTCACCTGGAACGTCTCATAGATTCGCGCCTGCAATTGAGCGACCTTGAGCGAGTGTCCGCCCAGCTCGAAGAAATGATCGTCGATGCCGATCGGCTCGATGCCAAGCAGCTCCTCCCAGATGGCCGCCAGCTTGCGCTCCGTCTCGTTCGTCGGGGCCGCGTAATGGACCGCCGCCCGCTCTTGTCTCTCCGGCCGCGGCAGCTTGGCCCGGTCGATTTTGCCGTTGATCGTGAGCGGCATCCGCTCCAGGAACATGAAATAGCCGGGAACCATATATTCCGGCAGCAGCTTGGCCAGATACGCTCTCAGCCCGGCCGCGTCCAGCCCGCCTTCCGCGACGACGTAGGCGCACAACGCCTTCTGCCCCGGCGCTTCCTCGAAGTCGGTGACGAGCGTCTCTTTTACCTGGCTATGACCGTGAATGCGGGCTTCAATCTCGCCGAGCTCCATGCGGTAGCCGCGAATTTTGACCTGATGGTCCTTGCGGCCGACGAACTCCAACTGCCCGTCTTCGCATAAGCGAACCAGATCCCCGGTCTTGTAGATTCGTTCCCCCGGCACGAACGGGCTGTCGATGAACATGCTCTCTGTCAGATCGTCACGGTTCAAATAACCGCGGGCCACGCCGTCTCCGCCGACCCACAGCTCCCCGGTCGCCCCGGGCGGCTGCAGCTTGCCATGCGCATTGACGACATATATCGTCGAGTTCCCGATCGGCGTCCCGATGGGAATTGGGCCCTCCCGCTCTTCCTTCAGCTCATAGCAAGTCGAGAAGGTCGTATTTTCCGTCGGACCGTAGATGTTCGACAGCCGAATCGGCGCGCATTCCTGCGCCGCCCGATAGAAATGCTTCGGCGACATCAGCTCGCCGCCGACGAACAACTGGCGAACGGGCTTGAAGATGGCCGGATTGCGGTCAACGAGCTGCAGGAACAACGCCGTCGTCAGGAACATCGTCGTGATGCCGAAGCGGCGCAGCGCTTCATCCAATTGACGGCTGTCCAATATCGTCGTCTTATCGACCAGCACGAGGCCGATTCCATTCAAGAGCGAGCCCCAGATTTCAAAGGTGGACGCATCAAAGACGAGCGACCCGGTCTGCAAAATCCGATCTCCGGGCTGAAACTCCACGTAATTCGTATTTTTGACGAGACGGACCACGTTGCGATGGGTCACCATGACCCCCTTCGGTCTGCCGGTCGATCCCGACGTGTAGATAATGTAAATCAAGTCCTCCGCGCCTCCGATCGGCTCCGGATTATGCTCCGGCTGATCGGCCCAAGCCGTTCCCTCTAACGGCACCTGCACCGCATCCGCCGGCAAGCGACCGGACAGCCCGGCGCTCGTCAGCACGAGCCGGGCCCCGCTGTCTTCCAGCAAATATTGAATCCGATCCTGCGGATGATCCGGATCAATGGGGACGTACGCGCCCCCGGCCTTGATGATCGCGAGAATCCCGATAACCATCTCCGCCGTCCGTTCGGCGAGTATGCCGACCGCTTGCTCGCGCGCGACCCCTTGCGTACGCAAATAATGAGCAAGCCGGTTCGCGGCTTCGTTCAATTCCTTGTATGTAAATTGGCGGCCTTCTTCGATGATGGCCGGTTCGTCAGGAATGCGGGCCGCCTGCTCCTCGAACAGGGACGGCACCGTCCGGTGCTTCGGATAAGGATACTGTGTCCGGTTATGCCTCTCGATGTAGCGCCGGATCTCCTCCTTCGTCAGAAGATCCCACTCTCCGATCGGCTTGTCCGGGGCTTGCGCCGCCTCGCTCAGCATCTGGTTCAACTGTTGGCCCATCCGTGTGGCGGCATCCAAGCTGAAGCGCTCCGGTCGATAATAAATCGTAAATAAAAACGGGCCAAGAAATGCCGCTTCCCGGCCCAAAATCCGGGCATGCAGGTCTCCGGCCGAAATATCGGCTCTCGTCCTGCCGGGCACCTCGGCATCCTGGCACCAGCAGCATGTCGTGATGTCGCCGCTTGCGCCCGGATCCTCCCCGCCGGTCTGCAACTGGCCGCACAGCGCCTCCGCCGCGCTCCACAGCGTCTCCTCCGGACGAACCGCCACCAGCACGCCGTCCCGGCTCTGGCTGGCCATCGCATGAAGAACGACTTCCTCTGCGTTATGGTATCGCGCAACCAGACCGCTCCATGCCACGCCCACTGCAGCCTCCAATGTGACCGAACGGGTGCGTGTCAGCTGTTCCAGACCATCCACGATGGCGGAAGGAATCTCGAATGTATGGGCGTCATAGCCCGTAAGCTGTTCGGTTGTAAATGGAATGGCAGACAAATTGATTCAGCTCCTTATCATTGACGAACAATAGGGTTGGAACCTATCCAATAATTGTTCCAATGTCCAATGCTCTATGGGCGCAATCTTGGAATCGACACCGCATGCCGTCACACAATACCCGGCATCCAGACTCTCAATCCGGGTAAAGACATATCCCCGCGCATGCCAGACCGACGGAAGCCGCCACGGGCGGACTCCGTCCGGCAGTATCTCCAGTTCATCCAGCGGGCCGTATCGTCCGGTTCCGCGGGCTTTGAGATAGCTCTGCTTGGCCGTCCACAGCCAATGGAGAAAGCGGGCGCGCGCATCCGCGTCCAGGCCGGAAGCGATCCGGTATTCCCGGGGCGTGCACAGAATGCGGGCCTCCTCAGGCTCCAGTGGCCTGATCCGCTCGATATCGATGCCGACCTCGCAGCGATCGATTGCCGTCATGATCCAGCAACCCGAATGCGATATATTGAAAAATATGGAACTGCTTGGGGACATATACGGCTTGCCGAACCGGTTCCGGATGAATGCAATCTCGTCGTTTCTCCTCCCGGTCAGACGGCAGATCTGGCACCGGACGAGAACTTCGGCAATAACCATGAGATGACGATCCGCACGCCGGCTCAGTCTCGCGTATCGTTCCTGCTGTTCGGCAGACAGGAACGGAACAAGACGTTGAACGATGCGATCATCGGTATGGCGGTCCCAGCGGAGAGCAGCAATCTTCATAGGCTTCAACATCCTCTATACATAGAAAAAAGGCTACTTCCAGCAATAGCCTCATCACCATAAAGAACGTGAATGATCCCTTATTCAACATGGCAACCCGGCCGCCATGGCTCCATGAAGGAGAGTTAGGCCCGAGGCTTTGCGTCCTTGCCTTTCGACAAGTTTGCCTTTATCAAGTTTTGTTGTATGTAAACGGTACGGTTGCTTCTCTCTCCGCGGCAGTAGCTATCTCTGTATAGCATCATGCTTCTATACCCATACTACGAGTAAAAGTATAGATACGAGCGTGAGCCGATAATGCGAAAACTGTTGATTACGAACCGTCATGGATGGAATGTCTATTCCTTGAACCGCTTGACGTCCACCATCCAAGATCCGAAGCAGCGGATCAAGGTGGAGGCCGTCCGTCTTGTCATGTCCGGACACACTGCCAAGGATGTCGCGAAGCAGTTGGGCCTTCACCGCCAGACGGTATCGAACTATGTAAAAATTTTCAACGACGGCGGCATCGAACAACTGCTATCCAATGTTGCGACTCCCGGGAAGCCAAGAATACTGACCCCTCAGCAGGAAGAAGAACTGATCGGCATCATCAGCAGCCGTATGCCTTCTCGCGGCTCATCGACGGGCTGGTCGATGCGTGACATCCAGGATTTGCTCGAGAAGCATTTCCAGGTGCACATGACGCGGACGGGCGTTCGGGATATGCTTCGCAGATTAGGTCTTAAGTACACCTCTCGCGGTTATGTGCTCCATCGTACCGAATAGCTCCTTCTCAGGCTCTATTCAGAATATCGGCAAATATATGTCGATTGATTAACGCCACTCCTTAATAATACGTAGCAAAATTCGACATTGCAACTCAATATATGTCACTTTTTGAGGAAAAAGAGAAGAAAACGTAATAGGTAAATAGAATTATATACCTGTTCGAGGTAATGAGAAATAAGTCTCATTCGAAAGGATAAGTAGAGATAAGAGAGAGAAAAATCATTCTGCGGAGACAGCGTGGCTGCGGGGTGTTTTAGGGGGAATGTTCTGACGTTACGGTATAGTTCTGGGGGATTGCATAACAGTGGTTAGGGCTTCTATATGTAAACATCTCGATGTAATTTAAAATTTTTATGAATATTCCCCCTGACTTCGTTGTAATAACCCAAGGAATTTCCTTATCAAATCTTGATCTTTTGGATAATAACATTTCTGGTTATATTTTGCACATCTCTTATGCCGGCTGCAACATTATAAAAAAGCTAAGTGCTTGTTCAATAAAAAAAGGGAAGCTTCGCCAATGGCGGGCTTCCCCGCTCTCAATCCTCGTCGCTGCACTAGTTATCGTTCATTCTCCGGTCGAACGTCTCCAGCATGTCCTTCGCAATCCGATGGACCAGCTTCACATCTTCTGCTTCCCGGCCCTTCAACAGCTTCACGTGCAGTTCAAGGGTGCCGGCGATGCCCAGACGCTCCGCATCTACGCTTGCCATGTCAAACGAGAAAAACTGTTCGATGCTGACATCCAGAGCACGAATAATCCGTTCCAGTGAATCAAGCGAAATATTTAAGCTGCCGCGTTCAGCGCCGCCGATATACGAAGCCTTCATTCCGCACTGCTCTCCCAGCTCTGCCTGAGTATAGCCTCTCTGTTTGCGAAGCTCGCGAATCCGTGCGCCTAAAAATATTTTCAAGTCCGACATGCCCGTCACCTCACAAGTTAAGCTTATAAAAAACTTCCGGGAAGCAAAATACCCATATTCATGCTTTTATTGTTTTTAAAATTTATAAATGTTATTATGTTCTATATGAAGTTATTTATGTTTTTTGCGAGGTGATGAGGTGAATGTCAAAATCCACAACGTTCAAGATGTCGTACTGTGCAACGAACGGAACGAGCATCTATGGTACCAATTCAAAGGACTATACATGCTCAACAAGGAACATATCGTCACGCTGCAGCGCGAAGAGAGTCTGTACGGATTTGGTATCGTGGACAGCGCCCCTTACAGTTACCTTCAGCCGTTGAGCCACGAACGTTCACGGATGCTTCAGCATGACTACCCCGACGTCTTTGCCGCCCTTCAGCCATCCGTGATGAATCCGGCCGTGCTTCTTCGCCTGATCGCCTTTACGTATAATGAAGTCAAGACCAAAAGCAACTATAGCATCTGCATCTCCTTCGCCTCCGATGCTCATCCGCTGGACGCGTATGCCTTCTTCCTGCAGACAGGGGCGGATTATGTGCATTTCTTGACAGAACGGAAAGACCGCAATTCATAATTGCGGTCTTTGCTGTACTGTACTGCTATCGATAAGGGAGCACGGCCGGATTGCTGCTAAGCGGCTTGGCTGAAGCTGCCTGACGGCGGCCCATCGGTCCAGTCAGCCAGATGCCGAACGGCAGCCGATCCAACAGCATCGTAATTCCAATCGACAGCGCGGCGACGGCGGCCCACGTAATCAATGTCAATGCGGCATGCATGCCTGCAAGCGGGATCTCGCAAGTAAAACGGGCAATCTGTCCGAGGACAAGCGCGTGCACCAGATAGCCGCCGAAGGAATACGTGCCGATTTTATGCAAAATGCGGTAAGCTCTTCCCTTGCGCCGGCAAACATATAGCGCTAGAGCATACATCAGCGGCATTTGAGCGAGGATAAGCAGGAACACCGACGGCTTGAGATAGGTGGAAACATTCAAATTAATGGGCGCTGCCCCGGCCTGCAGCAGCCGATATCCGGCATAGGTGTAGAAGATAATGAACAGCAGAAGGCTCCAGGGCACGCTTCGGCGCATCAGATTGCGCCAGCGCTGTACATGCCATGCGCAGACAATGCCGAGCGCGATATAGAAGAAATAGAATGGCAGCAGCATTGTCCGATGCCCAAGCAGCGGCTGCAGCCAGGCTGGCGCATCCCAGGCCGGAGCCACGCTGTAGGACCAGTACATCAGGCCCGCATAGGCTGCGGCCAACGCCCCCAACAGCAGGACAACGCGCCGCACGATCTGCCCCTGCCCGGCGGCATGGGAGCGAATCCTCTGCCCGATAGCGCGTGCCCCCCGATCAAGCCAGGGGAAGAGAAGATACAACTGGAAGATCATCAGCACGAACCAGAGCTGATAGCCGTAGGTCGGGGTAATGAATTGGGCAGCCAGCAGCCTCCATCCTTCCGGCTCCAGGAGTTGCCCGCGCAGGGTATATATCCCGTAAATGACGGTCCAGATGGCGAACGGCGCCAGTATGGCTGCCGCCCGGCGCTTCAAAAAGTTCCCGTAAGGTACGGTGTAATCGTAATTATAGAATAGAATAACAGCCGATAAAAAAACAAACGTTAATGTCCCATATCGGGTAAAATGATAAATCATTCCAAGGAAAATCGCTTGTTCCGCCGGAATGTCCGGCCGGTAAATATACTCTCCAATGCAGTGCTGAAGCACAATGGCGAAAAACGCGAAGGCGCGCAAGATCGTGATTTCGTCAATCCGTTCCTTCCTCGGTGCGGCGTGAGAATGATCGATTGCCATGGCCAGTTCCTCTCCCCTCCGTCAACAAGGTGATGTGAACCCCCATTGTATCTCATTAACCTGAAAATAAGCTAAAAAAACACGGAATGTGTACAGAATGACAAAAAACTTTGTGCAGAGTTCTCCCCCGCTGTTCCGCCCGATCGCAAGCAGGCCGCTACGCGAACGGAGCAGCCTGTTCATTGAAAGGGGCACGGCTACGCGAAATCCGGAACGCGAACGGCCCGGCACGACTCCCGCACCGTGAGCTTCGCACGGAAGACCGGCAGCGGATAGGCTTCTTCCGGATTTTCCAACTGATGGATGAGCCGGTTCGTCACGTAGGCGGCCATTTCGGTCCGCGGGATGGACATCGTCGTCAGCGGCGGACAAGTGTAGCGCGAGATAATCAGATCGTCGAAGCCAACGACGGACAGGCGGTCAGGAACCGCTACCTGATGCTGCCGCAGGACCTTCAGAAGCCCGTACGCTATCAGATCATTGGAACAGAACACCGCAGCGGGGAGATCGTCCGCCTCCAGCCAGTGAATAGCGGCGGCGGCCCCGGCCTGCTCGGTGAAATCTCCGCACCATATGCGTGAATCCGGCACTTCCAGACCTTGACCGAGTGCCGCGTCAAGAAATCCCGCCAAGCGTTCGGACGAGCAGGGCTGTCCGGTCGGGCCGGTAATAATGGCCACGTCACGATGGCCCAGCTCAAGCAAATAGCGGGTCGCCTCATAGGCGCTCCTCCGGTTGTCTAAGTAGGGGGCCGGCAGCACGGTCATGGACTGCGTGACGTTATTCTGATTGATTACCCCGATCACGAACCCGGCCCGGCTGACTTGATCGACGATGCCCTGCACATCGGACCAGCTAATGAGGAGTCCCGCATCGATGCGCTTCTGCTCATATAAGCGCAGCAGCGGGGTTACGTCCGACACGTCCAATATGGTGACCAGCGTCTGGTAGCCCCGTTCCGCGCACTGGCTGATAATGGCGCCAACGATCGCGCCGTAGAACAAATCATCCTCATAGATCCTGTTATGACTGGCGTCCTGAATAATGAACAGTCCGATCGTGCCCGAGTTCCGGGAGGCTTGTCTCCGGACAGCCTGAACCGGTTGTTCCTGATATTCTCCCCCGGCTCTGCGCACGTTGGCTGGCGCTTCCGGATGCATGCCGGGGGCACCGTGGACCAACGGAGGCATGGTGCTGCGCGCTCCTCCCGCCGACGGGGGCGTAGTGAATCTATCCATCGTATATATCCCGTTCCTCTTATCATCATTTGTATCTCCTCAGTGTACCGGAGTCCACTACCAAGAGTCAACGTTCTTCCTGCGGCAACCCGCAATAAATACTTGCTTTTATCCTTCAGATTGGCCAAAATAGGAAACGATTCGACATTATTTTCGTATTTCTTGGTATGAAGCCATTGTTTGCATACAAGGGGGCATCGGGAATGAACAAGCCATACATAGCGCGGCCGCTCCGCCGGAGCGCACTTATCGCATCCATGTTCTGCTTCTTGCTTCTCTCCGGCCAGCCCGCGGCGCATGCCGGGTGGTGGAGCACGATCAAGGATATTTCCGAACTGCCCGCCGAAGTCAATGAATTGAAAGAGAATTACCGCCAGACCGTCGATCAATTAGAGCAAGCTCATCAAAATATGGAAATATACCGGCAGGAAAACCAAAAATTAATCGAGCAGAATCAGGAGCTCACCCGCATGGTTGCCGAGTTGAAGCAGCTCGAAGAGGAACGGCAGGCGAGCTACCGCAAGATGAGGGCTCTGCTGTTCACGGCGGGCGGCCTTCTGATTGGGTATTTCGTGCTGCTGCGCGGCCTGCGTGTCTGGATGCGAGTTCGCGCAAGATAGGAGGAGTTCCGGATGGACATCTTATTTGAACACGAGAACCATGCGAACGGACAGGCGGTCACCTTCCGGGTTCAAGAGGGAGAGCAGGTGAACGTGCTCCATCCGCAGCAGATTATCGCCTATCGCGGCGCTCCCGACGGGCGCTCCGACCGGCTGATGACCGCCAAGGGCATGTACCGCAAGAAGAAGCTAATCCAGGCCCGCTTCACCGGGCCCTGCGAATTTCTGACCGCGCTGCCCCCCGGATTCAGCATGAAGCCCGTTCCGTTGACCGGGGAGAGCGACCTGCTCTATGATGTGCGGCATTTGTTGTTCTATACGGAAGGCATTACGATGCAGACCCGCATCTTGAGCATGAAGAACATGCTCATCACGCAGGATGTCGTCAAGGTGAAGTTCTCCGGCGAAGGGCAGATCGGCATTCTGACCCAAGGGACCGCTTGCGAAGCCGAGCTCCACCCGGACCAACCGCTCTACGTGGATGCAGGCAGCGTTATCGCCTACCCCGAGAACGCGAAGCTGGAATTATGCGTATACGGCAATCATCTGGCCAGCCAACATATGAATTATCATTGGAAAATGACCGGAAGGGGCTCCGTTCTCATCCAGGCCGGAAGGCAGAATCAATCGCTCGTGCACGAGATGAACGATGAAGGACTGTTCAAGCGCATTCTGCGCGAAGTCATCCCGTTCGGGGGCGTATTTATCAAATAGAGGGCGGTACCGACCGTGTAGAAGACAGCAAAGAGCCGATGATCAAGCCGCATTTGATCTTCGGCTCTTCGATTTTTCTTTACGTACATTGATTGCCTGAACGTGCTATTTAATGCAGCGGTCCCAGCTTTTTAATTTCTTCTTCGGACAGCCCCGATGCTTGGGCGATAAGAGCGATGTCCACGCCGAGAGCAAGCAATTTTCGGGGCACTTCCACCTTGCCTTTGGGCATTCCTTCGGCCATTCCTTCCGCCTTAGCCCCTGCGACTCGGGATGCTTCGTCAAGCAAATATTTCTGACGGGCTTCGTATTCCATCCGCGTCTGTTCATCCTGACTCAAAAATTCCAAGGTTGTCATCGCCTTTTTCAGCATTGGTTCGTTCATTGTAAACACCTCCCATTTCGTTTTATCTACACCTTTCAAAAACAATAACCAATTCACTAAACCGCCCTTCACTGGAACCTCGTATTGATTCAGCTTGGGCAGTTCCATGACATGGATTTCAATATCATCAATAAGGGGAATAAGCGAATGATCTTCGCGCAAATGAAAGACATTATGGTATCGTTCATTCGGCAGGCACGAATAGTTCAAAATGTTGATTGTCACACATTTCTTGAGTTCCCCGTAGTTGCTGCCTTACTCCTGTTCCTTCTCCACAGCCGGAAAAGTGACCGTAACCTCAGTTCCGACGCCTTTCTCGCTGTGGAACTCCAGCTTGCCCTGCATCACTTCAATGATGCGGAAGGTCACCATCAGACCCAGACCGGTACCCTTCGTCTTGTTGGAGTAATAAGGCTCGCCCAGCCGCGCAAGCTCCTTCCTGTTCATTCCTACCCCATTGTCCCGAATCCGGATGATGACCTTCCCGTCCTGCTTATGAGCGGCAATCCGGATCCATCCGTTGCTGTGCATAGCCTCAATGCTGTTTTTGACCAGATTGATAAATGCCTGCTTGAACTTGGACGAGTTCCCTTCGATCGTGAGATCCGGCGGCACGTCGAGCGTAATCTCCGCCCCCTGCATGTTGGCCAACGGCAGGAGGACCCCTTGGACATGCTCCAATTCCTCCCCTACATTCAGCAGAGCGAGCTCATTTATCTCGGTCTTCGCAAAGGTGAGGAAATCGGTAATAATGCCGGATGCCCGATCCAGTTCGGTCAGCGCCAAATGGTAGTATTCCTTCTCCTTTGGACCGGACTGCTTCTCCAGCAGTTGGAGGAAGCCCCGCGTTACCTGTAGCGGATTCCGCACTTCATGGGCAACGGAAGCGGCAAGCTCGCTAATGATCTCCATCTTCTCCGATCGCTGGAGCCGGTGATTGTACAGCTCCAGTTCCTTCGAATATTGAACGACCTGCTCGTGATTGCGCGCGACTTTGCGGCCCAAAATAATGATAAGGGCCACGACGAACAGCAGAATCCCCCACTTCCAGTACACCATATAATAATAGCCGGGATGAAGCAGGAACCAGATTAATTCGCATCCGGTGATCAGCGCAAAGGCGACAAATCCGACGCATAACAGAATGGCGTCTTTATCTTTGTGGAAGGCGTACCGGATGGACGCCGAGATCAGCACGACGAACTGAATCAGGATCAGGAAGCCGAGCACGCGAATCGACAGGAAATAGTACAAATCATAAAAGCGGTTATCCGACAAAATATTAAGGAACAGAACGGCCAGAGACAGAAGGGAATACGCGGTCTGGATCTGCCGGAGTCTGCGGATGATCCAATACGGGCCCGGGCCGAACATCAATTCGAAATAATACGTAAGCAACGGGAAAAAGACCAGCATCGCAAAATCATAAATAACGAGCGACCATACTTCGGTATGGAAAAAATACGTATAGGTAAACGATGAGTACGTAAAGATCATTACCCCTGCGCATAGAATGAGCACGCAGAGCGACAGCCAGCTTGAGAAAAATATGTTCCGGAGAAACAGCGTGCAAATGAGCATGACAACCGCGATAAGTATCAGGGCGCTTCCCATGACGACATTGACGAGTCCTTGCTTGACATACTCGGGAAGCAGCTTTTGATAGTCTCCGACTCTAATTGCGTCATGAATGCCCAACTGCCCGGAAGGGGTCTGGACATGAAGATAAAGCACCTGCTCCTCTTCGCTGGGATCCAGCCCAATGAGCACCGGATTCATATCGAAGGAGAACAGCCGCGAAGAACGAAACAGTCTTCGCCCTTCTTCCGCAAATGCCTCTACTTCGCAGGCATATACCTGTTCAATCCATAGCCCGGGCTTGTCCCACTGCAGCGGCGGCAGCCTGAAGCGGAACCAGGCCCACTGGGCCCCTTCGGGCTTGCCGGGCACTCCTTCACGAAGATCGACATCTAGCCAACCCTCATCCGTGGAGGCAATGTCCTTCCACTCCCGGGCCGACGTCTCCCACAGCACCTGCCATTGCGTCACCCGCAATTCTCCCTGCTCCGCTTCCGCCAGCAGAAGAGAAGGGCACAGAAGAAAGGCCGCCATGAGAAGCATGAACGACACGGTTGAATATTTAAAAATTGTTCTCATGAGGCACCTCTGTCCGTTCCAATTTGTAATGCGATTGTGAGCCGCAAGCCTACACAGGCACTATTTCGACAGTTATCGCTAATTTCCTGCTCTATCCGCCATGAATCCCTTGTGCTGCTTTTGTTTTTCGACATTCTGTTTCTTATGTTGTTGCTACGATGATTGATGGCTTCTATAATAGGGGTACTAACAATGCAGGAATTTTGTCGCAGCGGATCCAGGAGTAGACCCGATTTCGACCCAGGAGGACGGTAATATGGAATGGTTCGACGATTACAAGGATGATTTGGAGGCGATATTTGCAGAGGCGGCGCGCCTTATCTCATCGTTCCCGGCACCGTTGCAGGAGATGGGCCTTCATTATTTGGAAAAGTCCAACCCGCTGCTTACTGAGTCCAGTAACTATATCTGCTATTTGCTTCCATTCTGGCTTCAGGAGGCAACCGGGGCCAAGAGAAGTGACTGCCGCCGATTGGGACTGGCCGGTGTCTTCATGATGCTGCACTATTGCTTGCTGGATGATGTCATGGATAGCCCTGAGCAGAGAGGGTGGCATAAGACATTAGCGCTCGGACATCTGTGCTACATCGAATATGAAAGGGTTTACCGTGAACTATTCCCTGCTTTCTCGCCGTTCTGGCATGCCTTCAACCGCTACAGCGCCGAATGGGCCGACGCCGTCAGCATGGAGCAGGAGAAGGACTTCTTCCTAAGCGAGCGGCTTAAAATCGCGCACAAAGCGTCGCCCGTCAAGCTGTCCGCCGTCGGTGCCGCTTATCTTGGCGGAACGGATCATTTGCTGACCGACATCACGGCCGCGGTAGAGACTGTGCTCGTCACGCTGCAAATGTCCGATGATGCAGAGGACTGGGAGAAGGATTTGCGGGAAGGGAGCTACAATTCTCTATTGTCCTGGATCCGTTCCATGACGAACCGGCCTTCCGGCGCTCCGTTGACGCCCGACGTGGTGCGCCAGGCCATCACGGTGTCCGACGCCTTGCAGGGCTATGCTGCCATCGCGACAGAACACCATGCCCGGCTCCAGCGGCTGTCTGTCGCCTCTCCGCACCTGCTCGCCTTCCATCAGGCGATGGTTGATAGTCTAAGGCAAGATGCGGAGTACATATATGAAGAAAGAAATAAGCTGAAGTCGGGCGGATTTTCATATATATTGTCTAATCTAGCAAAATAGAACTGGTGGGTCGGAATCTATCAATGGTAATCTACCTATAATCTTCTGATTCTACAAATATGGAGGGATACGTTTTATGTCTATTAATCAAATGCATATGAACCAAATCATCCAAAGAGCATGGGAAGACGCCACGTTCAAAGAGAAGCTGCTTGCTGATCCAAAGTCCGCCATCAAGGAATTATTAGACATTTCGATTCCTGACCATATTCAATTGACTACGGTAGAAGAGTCTCCGAACCAATATGTACTGGTGATTCCTCCGAATCCGGTGGAGGTTATGAAAACTACTTCAACAGCGAGAAAGAGTATTTGGTAACTGATAACAGTAAAAAGAAGAGGCGCTCCGGAGAGCCCTCTTCTTTTATATTTATCTTGAAACAGAAGGAAAAGAGACGGTAATGACGGTACCAACGCCCTTCTCGCTCTTGATATGCATTTTCCCCTGCATTACTTCAATAATGCGGAAAGTAACCATTAGGCCGAGCCCGGTCCCTTTCGTCTTGTTCGAAAAGTATGGCTCGCCAAGCCGCTTCAACTCCTCCTCGTTCATGCCGATGCCATTATCCTCAATTCGGATAATAACCCGCCCTTCCCGCTCGTGAGCCTTGACCCGAATCAGTCCTTTCTCGGTGAACGCCTCAATGCTGTTTTTAATCATATTAATAAAGGCTTGCTTGAACTTGGACGAGTTTCCCTGAATCTGGAGATTCGGATCAGCATCCAATTCGATCGCACCCCCATGCATTGTCGCCATCGGCATCAAGATGCCCTCGATATGCTTCAGCTCATCAGCTACATCGAGAATATGAATCTCGTCCAACTCCGGCTTCGCGAACGTCAAGAAATCGGTAATAATCTCGGATGCCCGATCCAGTTCGGTCAAGGCAAGATTCAAATATTCCTGTTCCTTCGTTCCTGTCTTGCCGCTGAGCAACTGAAGAAATCCACGGGTTACCTGAAGGGGATTCCGTACTTCATGCGCAACGGATGCGGCCAACTCGCTTAATATTTCCATCTTCTCTGACTGCTGTAATTTGCCATTAAATAATTCCAGTTCCTTCGCATAGAAAATTACACGTCGGTGATTTTCTGCAATTCTTCGTCCCAGTATATGAATGAGACACACAACAAAACAGACAACCCCCCACTTCCATAAATGTAGTTCATATTCCCTCGATATAAAAGTGTACCAACTAACTTCACCCACTGCCATAATAGAGAACAAGCTGAAACCAAGTGTAAACAAGATTGCATCCTTGTTCTTGCGAATGGCGTGGCTAATTGAGAAAATCAACAATAAGATAAACAGGATAATCATATAAATACTAAATATATGTATTGAAAATAACGTATAAATCCGATGGGAATCATCCTTCTTGATTTCGAAAAAATACAAAAATAAAAGGAACCAGATAACCGAATAACAAACTTGGAATATAAAAAATCTAAGAATGATTTTATAAGGACCGCTTCCCAAAAATTTCATAAAGAAATAGGTCAAGCTAGGAAACAATACCATCATTGCTAGATCAAAAAATCTAACGCTCAAATGCCCCCACTCTCTGAAAAACGAATAGGTGAACTTTGAGTATGTTATCGTCACTATGCCTAGGGAAAAGATAACAAGCGTTAAGGATAGCCAGCTTGGCAGCTCGATTCCGCGCAGAAAAATTGCACATACAAACATAATGAAAGCAATAAGTATCAGGCTGCTGCCAATAACTATCTCCGTAAGCCCTTCCTTAACATATTTCACTTGAAGCGGTTGGTACTCACCAATAATGACTGGAACTTGAATCCCGACTCTTCCCTTATCGGCAGTTGTATGAATAAATACCGTACTGTATTCTGGCTCCAGTGGAACAAAGACATGATAAATATCGTGAAAGTAATCCCTTGAATCATGGAATAGCCTTCTGCCGTCGCTTCCCCATACATCTAGTGTCTTCGCGTACAATTTCCCAATATAAAGCGCTGGTTGATCTTTATCCAACTCCGGCAACCGAATCCGAATCCATGCCGAGTTCACGCCCTCCGGCAGCTTCGGAATCGATTTCCTGCTATCGACCTTCTCCCAGCCTTCCCGGGCGGAAGCGATGTCCTCCCACGTCCTGGGACTCGTCTCCCACATCACTTCCCATTCGTGCAGCTTGATGCTCTGCGGCTCCGGCTCCGCTCGGGCGATGGCAGGGTCCATAAGCCACCCGAACAGCACCAGGAATAAGAAGAAAACGGTTATGTATCTTCGCACACTCATCGCACACCCCTACACGTTTCTCTTGGTTTCGCCATTTTGCCCCATTTCGCAATAATTCTACAAAAAGAGAGCCAATCCTTCTTTAAATTTTCAAATATTTACTTATATTCAAATAACGAACGTTCTACGGTCTGTCCGTATAATCTGGATACTTCTCCAAACACCTATATATAAACTAAGGTACGAATAGAAACAGACTAGGAGAATTCTCCCCCTTTGCCGCTGATAGATGCAGAGGGGAACGGCCGTATCTATGTATGGAAGCAACGCTAGATGGATGGGAACGCTGCGGGTTTTATCTTGTGGAGTTATCGTAATAGGAAGAAAATGTTGTAATTGATAGAATCGCGTCACATCGTGTCGCCGACGAATTGAGAGAAGCTCTCTTTTCTGCGATAATGATTATGCTACTGGATGAAAGCGGGAAATTCAAGAAAACGTTATGTTACATCTATCATCATATTAGATTTACATCTGTGGAAATGAGGGGATTTTGTTGCAATTCGTGTTTGATTTGGATGGTACCATATGCTTCCGCGGGAAGCCGCTGACGGACCCGATTGTGCAATGTCTGGAGGGCTTGCGCCAAGCGGGCCATGAAGTGATCTTCGCCTCCGCCCGCCCGATTCGGGATATGCTGCCTGTGCTGCCTGAATCTCTTCATGGCGGTTCGCTTATCGGGGGGAACGGCTCCATGATCGCCAAGAACGGCAGGGTCGTGCACACCGAAGCCTTCACGGCGGAGCAGGCTTCGGCGCTGCTCGCGCTTATCGCCGAGCATGAAGCCGCCTATCTCATCGATAGCGACTGGGACTATGCTTATACCGGTCCGGACGACCATCCGATTCGGAACAATCTCGACCCGTCCCGGCTGGCGCGCTGCATTGCCCTCGAAGAGCTGAAGACGATAGTAAAAATTCTGATTCTATCCGCTCGCGAT
The DNA here is from genome assembly GCF_015845845.1 of Paenibacillus dendritiformis. Lineage (GTDB taxonomy): Bacteria > Bacillota > Bacilli > Paenibacillales > Paenibacillaceae > Paenibacillus_B > Paenibacillus_B dendritiformis_C. The sequence continues at coordinate 46,389 of NZ_LDIG01000076.1, read as the reverse complement.
ATGGAAGGTCTGGCGGAAAAGCTGTCCCGCCTCGGGGTCGTCGTGCATCGTCACCGCCACGAGGACGTCATCGATCTCAGCCCGCCGAATATTCATAAATGGAACGCGCTCCAGCGCCTCGGCGTCAAGGAAGGCCGCTACATCGCCTTCGGCAACGATGCGAATGATATCCCGATGTTCCGGACGGCCGGACATGCGGTCATGATCGGCCATCATCCGGAGCTGGCCGCCTATGCGACGGAAGACATTCCGCTACAGGGAGACGATGAAGCGCGCATTATCGCCAAGATTCAGGAGCTCGCCGCACGGCATCCATTGATGGCATCGAATTGAACCGGGATGCAGTATGATCAAAAAGACGGCCAAAGAGACGATCTAGTGCGATCGTCTCTTTTTTTTGAGGATTTTCCGGCCGGTTTATACAATAGTGAGTCCGAACACTTGCAGCAAGACAACCAAGACAAAGGAGATAATACCTGCGATTTTGGCAGGGTGCGTAAATTTATAACTGTGAAATGGAGTAATCCGGTTAACGATCCACCAAAACAAAAGTGTACCTGCCAGGATGAGAAGAGATCGTGCTATCATATAGTCCATTGAATTCGCAACGTTTACGATATGAGTGATGAAAAGAACCCACAAATAACCTAAAAAGCCGTGGATAACAATGGACTGCGCCATTTCTCGAATATTCATGTTGCTCTCCCTTTTTGAGAAGATTTTTATCAAATCCCCACTTCCATTATACATATAAGTGGATTATACAGAATAAGTAGAAACAGATAAAAATACATCTGTTTCTACTTATTCTTAATCGTTATTTTACAGTTCAGTTTCGGGGCATATGTCTCCCCAGTATCCATCAACACAAACCTTATATGGTGGAATATAACACCCTACAATTAAGGCTCCAGCACATAAAATTCTTCCATATATAGGTACTTTATCTCCAAATGAACATGCTGTTCCAATCAATAAAGAACATTTACTATCATAATCATCTCCGCGGTTCTCATATTTTGTACACGTCCAACAGATTCGATTTGCTAAGGTAGATTCATAACCAGTTGTTTCTTTCATTTTTTTTAATTCCTCAACTTCTTCAGTAAGTGTGGAAAGGTATTTTTTTAGAGTATCATTTTCATTAAGTACGTAAGAATAGAGGACATTTCCGATATTGTCTCTTATATATATTTTCCCATCCGAATACGCTTTACTATAATCAATAATCACAGTTTCAATTTCCTTTTTCTTTTCATCATAAATAAATGTCAATAACGAAGCTAATTGGATTGTTTCATTTACTTTATACCCATACTCAAATTCGAACTGAGCAATATACCCGTACGGTGCATTATTTTCATCGCGTAGGTAATTCACTACTTTCGGTACAGCAGTAATTAATTTATCTTTGTAGTGAATATAATGAGCATCATTTTTTACCATATTCAAAAATTCATGTTTGCTTGGTAGGCCATAGCCTGTAGTTGCATACGCATCCACACCAATATAGATATTACTAACCATAAACACAGTTAGTAACATACCAATTGTTATTTTCATAAATTTTTTCACTTCTAACTACCTCCTTTTTAATTTTGAATCGTTTGTTTAATGAGACGAAATATTATCACGGTCTTAGGCTATGAAGAGTGTTTTTAGATGTTCTAAACCCAGAAGCATGAAGTGGCTTGGAGAGTGAATACACAGGAAATTAGAAGTTTTTAGATGTTACTATCTGATTTTGGCGTTGGCTCATTCTGAGGTCAGAAAAATTTTGAGATGTAAGCGGAAATTAAACCTTGTACTTTAACGTTTTCTGTGAGCTTGGAATATAAAACTTGGCATCGCATCCCTCTCTTCAAGAAAACAGCAGGAATAAATCCCTTAATTTGTATAATCAAACCTCAAAATATCATGAGTTCATAATTATTTCAAGTCTATGCAATAACGCAATGAACTGATACGTTAAAAGGCATCGATTGCCTCCTGAGCAAACTTCAGTATTTACAAAACATGCCACATAGGATAGTATGATTTGCATATCGATCTAATTTTTTAGAATGAACTAAATAATTAGATTATCCAAAATATGTTGCTCGGCTATTCCATTTCATTAAGGAGGTTCCCATCAATGGACTTCACACCGCAGTCCTCTCTTCCGATTTCGGTCGAACAATCCAAGCTGCTTGGCAACGCCAAGCGAATCAAGATTATTGCCGTCCTTCAGGACAAACCCAAGACAGCGAAGCAGGTGGCCGATGAACTGAAGCAGACGCCCGGCAGCATTCACTACCATATCCAGAAGCTGTATGAAGGCGGGCTGATCGATCTGGTGGATACCCAGTCGGCGGGCGGAATTATCGAAAAGTATTACAAGGCGAAGGCCAAATGGTACAGCTCGGAAGGCGCTCAATTCAACGACCCGGCGCTGGCGCAAGATCTGGATGACGTATCCCGTACCCTGCTCAGCCTCCGCTTGTATCTATCGCCCGCTCAGCGGGAGGAGCTGGTGTCCGAATTTCGTTCTTTGCTGGAGCAGTGGGTGCAGAAGACGGCGGATAATCATGAAGACAATAGTCAAGAGTTCGCGATTGGCGTGAAAGTGGTGTCAACGGAGCAGAAGTCTTGATTGGCGTCCGAGTGCCATAACGTGGAGGGATTGTATTGGACATTTTTCAAAACCGGAATTTCACGCTTATGTTCGCGGGGCGCATCTTGACGAACATCGGAGACAGCCTCTATGCCGTGGCAGCGATGTGGCTGGTGTATGACTTGGGCGGCTCCACGCTGTATACGGGGCTGGCGGGATTTTTATCCCTGATTCCCAGACTGATTCAGCTTCTGTCCGGGCCCATCATCGACCGCCTCCCTATTCGGAGCATTCTCGTATACACTCAGCTCCTGCAGGGCATTTTGCTGCTCATCGTTCCGCTGGCGGCGTATGGCGGATTTTTGAGCGTTGGCCTGGCGCTCACCATTACGCCGATATTGTCCGCATGCAATATGTGGGTCTATCCCGCGCAATTATCAGCACTGTCCAGATTGGTAGAGAAGAAGCATCTCACCCAGGGCAACTCCTTGTTCTCGATTGCCTATCAGGGCATGGAAGTCGCCTGCAATGCATTGTCAGGCGCGCTAATCGTACTGCTCGGGGCGATCTCGCTGTATCTCTGGAATTCGGTCGGCTTCTTCATTGGAGCCCTTCTCTTCGCGCAGATTCGGATTCCCCCATCCGAAGAGGCTTCCGCAACCGATGAAAGAAATCTGCGGACGGAGCCGAATTCAGCCTCTCATCCAGTGGAAAAATATATATCCGACATGCGAGAAGGCATCCGGCTTCTGGTGGGCACGCCCCTCTCCCGGCTTCTCCTCGGGGTCATCGCCATTAATGCCGCCGGCGGAGCGACCTTCAGTCTCCTGCCGGCTTTTAGCAGCCAGATTGGAGGCCCCGGCATTTATGGCATCCTGCTCACGGTGCAAGCGCTCTGCAGTCTGATCGGCGCCATATGCTCGCCTTATTTGAAGCTGGAGCGCCTTCGGCTAGGCTTCCTGTATTCCATCGCCTATCTGTCATGCGGAATCTTATGGTCGCTGAGCGTATTCAGCCCCTGGGCATGGCTTACCGTTCTCCTCTACGGATTGGCTTGGTTTCCCGGCGGAGCCGTCAATGTCCTGATCAACACCGTCATTCAAAAAGGAGTGCCGCAGCGCCAATTGGGCGTTGTCTTCGCGTCGGCTTCCGGGTTAAGCGGAATCGCCTCCCCGATCGGAAGCCTGCTCGGCGGCAGCCTCGGCACGCTGCTGCCCAGCGCCGCAGTCATCGCTTCCTGCGGATTGGCCGTGGCGGCCGTCGGGCTCTACTGGTCGTTCGATACCGTCTCGCGGAGCTTGCCGACCACCGATGCGATGAAGGAAGGGTTCTTCGCGGGCCGCAATCCATCCCTCCGGATGGAACGCCAGCAATCAGATCTCCAAGGATAGCCGGCAGCTGCATGGGCAGCGAGCGGGAGGCCTGCTCTCAGCCCAGCCCCCACCCGACAAGCGGCACCCGGATCGCCATATAATACGCTGCCGCCACCAGTCCAAGCATCGCGAGCGTGAATCCGATGTCGGAACGGGTATATCTCGTCACATAGTAATACGTGCGCGCCTTTCCCATCTGGAACCGCTTCGCTTCCATGGCAACGGCGACGCGCTGGGCCCGGCGGATGCTCTGCGCCAGCAGCGGCAGCGCGTAGTTCCGCAGCCGCTCGTACATGCCTTTGATTCCCTTGGCATAGCGCACGCCCCGCACGGTCAGCGCGTCGGATCGCGTGCGGATATCGTCCCAGACCGCAGGAAGCATCCGAATCGAGGCGATGAAGCTGTAGGCGTACTTGGCGGGAAGCCGGAACTGCTGCATCAAGGCGTAGAAGAGCTGAATCGGCTTCGTCGTCAAGGCGAAGGCCAGTCCCAGCATGCCGAAGGTCAGCGTCTTGCAGCCCAGCAGCAGACCGCGGTAGAAGCTCTCCTCGGAGATGCGAATCAGCCCCCACGACCACCAGATACGTTCGCCTTTGCCGAACAGGATCATCGTCGAAGCGGATGAGATGAACAAGAAAAGGAACGGCAGCGTAATCAGCAGCACCTTCTTCCGGGAATGGCCGCTGAACAGGAACAGCAGCAGCGTATAGGCCATCAACTGATTCAAGGCGAAGTCGAATTGCCTGTTCAACAAGGTGACAAGAAGCAGCAGCACGAAGACGACCAGCTTATAGGCCGGGTTGACGCGATGCAGCCAGGTCTCGGTTTCCGGTATCAGCAGATTCATGTAAGCTGCGCCTCCCGTTCCCCGATCGTGTCCAGGACCGTAAGACTGCCCCGTTCGACCTGCCACACGCGATCGGCATAGTGGCGGACGATATTCAGATCGTGCGTCACCATCACGATGGCCGTCCCTGCCGCCCGCAGACGCTCCAGCTTATCCAGGATCGCGAACGTGTTCCTCGCGTCTTGGCCGAACGTCGGCTCGTCAAGCAGCAGCACCGGATGCTCCCGCACGACGGCGGTGGCGACGCTGAGGCGGCGCTTTTGCCCCATCGACAGATGATACGGATGCCGGTCGGCTCCCATATCGAGATCGAAGGCCGCCATCAAGGCCGTCACCTGACGCTCGACCTCCGCGGCAGGCCATTCCGCCAGCCGTAAGCCGTAAGCCAGTTCCTCGTAGACGGAATCGGTCAGGAACTGCATCTCCGGGTTCTGGAAGACGAAGGCCAGCTCCTCTGGCGGCTCCGGCCGGGCCTGCCGGAACCAGCCGCGCTTCTTCGGCTCCGGGACCGAACGTCCCCCGATAACATAGGAGCCGCTGGCGCGAAGCAGCCGCATCAGAGACAGCAGCAGCGTGCTCTTGCCCGCCCCGTTCGGGCCCGTGACGGCGATCCATTCGGCCGGATAGACATCGGCGGCCTCGACGGCGATGGCCTCGGCTTCTCCCCGGTAGCTGGAGAACCCGCGCAAGGCGATGATTGGCTCCGCCCGAAGAGCGGACGCCGCTTCGGACTGGCGCTGCCGCCGCTTGGCACTCGCGAGGGCGCGGTACGCCTCCGACTTCACATGATCCCGCCACACGTCCGGATACCAGATCCCGTATTCGATCAGCTTTTCCTTGTGCATCGTGAAAATAGCGCCCGGCTCGCCATCTGCCATAATGCGGCCCTCGCCGTCGAACAGCACGACCCGATCGACGATATCGGCGACCAGATCCAGCTTATGCTCCACGATCAGCAGCGTATGGGAGCCGGCAATGTCCTTCACCGTATCCCAGATTTGCTTCGTCCCTTCCGGATCGAGCAGAGCCGAAGGTTCGTCCAGGAACAGCACCTCCGGCTCCAGCAGCAGGACGGAGGCGAGCGCGAGCCGCTGCTTCATGCCCTGCGACAGCTCTGCAATCGGCGTATGCAGATTATCCAGCCGCAACCCGACCCGCTCCAATATGCTTATTATGCGCGGCTCCATCTGCTCACGCGGCACCGACAGATTCTCCAGGACGAATGCCAATTCCTCATCGACGTACGGCATGCAGAATTGGGTATCCGGATCCTGGAATACGAAGGCCCAGCTATCCGGGAGCTGCCTCCGCACATATTTGAGCGGGACTTCCACCGAGCCCGGAATAATGCCGCTCAGCACTTGCAGCAGCGTCGATTTGCCGCAGCCGCTCGGTCCGAGCAGCAGCACCTTCTCCCCCGCCGCAATGGAGAAGGAGAGGTCCTTGAACAGCAAGGACGCCTCTCCCGGGAATTTCAATCTCAGATTTGTAATCGCGGCCGCGGTTGAGGCCGCTTGTTCTTGTGTCAATCCCAACACCCCATCGTTCATGTGCCATGATAACCGGCCGGCGGGCCTGACCGCCAGCCGGTGTCCTGCGCGCCTACCGGTCCAGTGCCGCGTATTCTTCCTTCGCGACCGGCCGGATCGACTTGGTCACCCCGGTCGCCTCCAGCGCGCGCATTAGGAAGTAAGCGAAGATGCCGGCGAACGTGAAGGCGCTGATGACGCGCAGTCCGTATTTCAGCACAAGCACCCATGTCTCGTAATTGGCATAGCCGTATCCGAGATCGAGGAGGAACGAGCCGGCAGCCGACATGATTCCGGCCGCTCCGGCAATCGCTAATCCTCCCCGGCGATAACGCGCCAAGGCGAAGACGAGCTCGGCCGCCAAGCCTTGGACGAATCCGTACATGATCGTCTCCAGCCCCCATCCCGACCCGAGCAGGGCCGACAGATTGGCTGCGGCCAGACTGGCAATGAGAGCGACGCCCGGCTTCCGGATGAGCAAGTAGGCGAACGGCCCGGCCATGAACCACATGCCGTAAGTCAATTGCCCCGCCTGCGGGAACAGCGGCTTCACGATACTGTACACGCTATCCCACAGCTTGAAGATAACGCCGAAAACGACCCCGATCATGACGGTAATGAGAATGTCCTGGAATCGCAATCCTTTCTTTTCACTTGCCTGTTCTTGCATTGCTACCCTCTCCCTTATCTCATGGTTCATACAAAAAAACCGTCTGGAACCCAGACGGTAGAGTAAGCCGATGATCATCCTGCAGGCATGATCGCACGACAAATACAAGAATTCTCTACGCTGGCATTATCCAGATCAGATTAACGGTCCGTAGCGGTATACTGGCTACTATCTCAGCCTGACTCCTCAAGCACCCGAATTTGTATGAATATGTAATCGCCCCTATAATACCGCATTCCCGATTGGTTGGCAATGGCGGATGGCCGAGAGGCGAAGAAGAAGCGGTCCCCGCATCTTCGCCGCCATCCCTTCTGTAGAGTCACCATACCCCGTGCCTATCATGCCGGCCAAGACTAGCGTTATGCCCCGAACTGGGCCTGATGCAGCCGGCTGTAGCTTCCGCCCAGCGCCAGCAGCTCGTCATGCCGCCCCTGCTCGGCGATGCCGTCTTCATTGACGACGATGATCCGGTCCGCATGCTTAATCGTAGCCAGGCGATGGGCGATGATCAGCGTCGTCCGCCCGGCCGCCAGTTCAGCCAGCGACTGCTGGATGGCCGCTTCGGTCTCGGTGTCGAGCGCCGACGTCGCCTCGTCCAGAATCAGAATCGGCGGATTCTTGAGGAACATGCGGGCGATAGCCAGCCGCTGCTTCTGCCCGCCGGACAGCTTCACGCCCCGCTCGCCCACGACCGTGTCCAGCCCGAGCGGCTGCGAACGGATGAACTCCTCCAGCCGCGCCCGGCGCGCGGCCTCCATAATCTCGTCCTCGCTCGCGTCGAGCTTCCCGTAGGCAATATTCTCGCGCAGCGTGCCCGCGAACAGGAACACATCCTGCTGCACGATCCCGATCTGCCGGCGCAGCGATGCAAGCGTCATCTCCCGCGTATCGATGCCGTCGATGGTGATGCGGCCCGCCTCGGCGTCATAGAAGCGCGGCAGCAGGCTGCACAGCGTCGTCTTGCCCGCCCCGGAAGGCCCGACGAACGCGACCGTCTCTCCGGCCGCAATCGTCAGGTCAATATTCTCGAGCACCGGGGGAAGGCCGTCATAGCCGAAGGTGACGCCTTCATAGCGGATATCGCCGCGCAGATGAATGCGAAAAGTCCACCGGGGCACAATCGCCTCCAATGGACTCTGCACTTGCCGAATGTGTTCCCATGTCCCATATTTCCATAACCAATGCTGCGCTTGCGCACCCGCGCTTAACGCGTGGCGGCACCGCTCCACAGACAACCCTATTCTACAAAAATAAAGAAACTCCTTCTCCCGGCCGCAAATCGGCTGAACAGGCTCCAATGTCCTTGAACGCGAAGATTCCGATACTGGCTGCCGACTCCGGTCCGGACAAACTATAGAATAGAGCGATCCGCTACGCCTCGTAAGCCTGCATGGCAATGACGGCATTATGTCCGCCGAAGCCGAAGGAATTCGAGATGCCGATCCGGGCCTCGATCCGGCGGGCCGTATGGGGAACATAATCGAGGTCGCAAGCCGGATCCGGCTCCTCCAGATTGATCGTCGGCGGCACGATGCCTTCCTGCAGCGTCTTCACGAGCGCGATCGCTTCGACGCCTCCCGCCGCGCCCAGCATGTGGCCGAGCATCGATTTGTTGGCGGTGACCGGAATGCGGAACGCATGCTCGCCGAATACCGCGTGAATCGCGCGCGTCTCCGACAGGTCGCCGACCTCGGTGCTCGTCGCATGGGCGCTGATAACGCCCACCTCCTCCGGCGCGATTCCCGCTTCCCGCAGCGCCGCTCTCATCGCCTGGCTCGCCCCGCGCCCCTCCGGATGGCTGGCGACCATATGGTACGCGTCGGAGCTCGCTCCATAGCCGATGACCTCCGCGAAGATCGGCGCCCCCCTGCGCAGCGCATGCGTCAGCGACTCCAGGATGACGATGCCGGCGCCTTCCGCCATCACGAACCCGTCCCGCCCCCGATCGAAGGGGCGGCTCGCCCGTTCCGGCTCGTCATTGCGCACCGACAAGGCCGTCGCGTTGCCGAAGCTGGCCAACGCCAAATCCGTCAGGGCCGCCTCGGTTCCGCCGGCGATGACGACATCCGCGCCGCCCGCCCGAATGAGGCGGAACGCCTCCCCGATCGCCGTATTTCCGATCGAGCATGCCGTCACGGGGGCCATCGACGGCCCAAGCGCGCCGTACCGAATGCTGATCTGGGCCGCGGCCATATTCGCGATCATCATCGGGACAAGCGTCGGGCTGACCCGATCGGGCCCCCGTTCGCGCAAAAGCGCATCCTGCTGCAGCATCGTCTGGATGCCCCCGATGCCCGATCCGACATAGACGCCCATGCGCTCGCCGTCGAGCCCGCTCCAGCGGTCGAGCTCCGCTTGGCGGTAAGCTTCCTCGGCCGCCGCCAAGGCGAACTGAGTGAAGCGGTCCAGGCGCCGCGCTTCCTTGCGCCCGAAGCGGGCTTCCGCATCGAAGTCCCGCACCTGGCCCGCGATGCGAACCTTGCAGGTTGACGCATCGAACGCATCGATGGCGGAGATTCCCGACTGCCCGCGAATCAGTCCCTGCCATAGGGAATCCGTATCCTGGCCAAGCGGGGTGATGGCTCCCATCCCTGTGATGACGACTCTCTCCATTACCAATTCCTCCTTCATCCGTACTGGCTATGTTGTCGGAATTTATTTTGTCATAGCGATTATCCTATTACAAGTTGTTGTTTATCCTAGTATAATAAGTACCAGATTAGAGGTGTGAGGTGCCATCAATGAATTCACCGACTCGATTGCAAATGCTGTCGGAGTTCCTGCGCGCCAAGCGGGCGCAGCTCCTTCCCCAATCGGTAGGGCTCCCGGCAGGAACCCGGCGCCGTACCCCCGGGCTTCGCCGCGAGGAGGTCGCCCAGTTGGCTGGCGTCAGCACGACCTGGTATACCTGGCTCGAGCAAGGACGGGATATTCAGGTGTCGGCTTCGGTGCTGGACAGTGTCGCGGCCGCCTTGAAGCTGACCGTAGACGAGCGCAAATATTTGTATGCCCTGGCCTTGGAGGGAGGGGCCGGCCCCGCCGTGCGGGAAGAGGAAGAACCGCAGATCAGCCCCGCCCTGCAGCGGATTCTGCAGGAGCTGCGGCATTGCCCGACGATCGTGTCGGATCGGCGCTGCCATATCGTCGGCTGGAACGAGGCGGCGTCTCACGTCTTCCTCGATTTCACCGCCATTCCGCCCGAAGAGCGGAATATGATTCGCCTGCTGTTCACGCGCAAGGAATTCCAGAGTCTGGCGGTCAACTGGGAGCATTTCGTCAAAGGATTCCTGTCGATATTCCGGGCGTATTATGGCCAGTACGTAGAGGATGAATGGTATGATCGCTTCCTGGAGGAGATGAAGGAGGTTCACCCGGACTTCCAGCGGCTGTGGAACCAGAGCCAGGTAAGCACCGCCCCGGAGGTCGTCATTGAGTTCAGACATGCCCGGGCGGGGAAGATGCTATTCCATTTGACTTCCCTGCAGGTGCAGGGCGACGCCGATCTGCGCTGCAGCATCTACACGCCGGCGCCCGAATCCTCGACCGAATTCAAACTGGTGAAGCTGATGGACCGCAGAGAAAATTAAATAATGATTTTGCGCACCCAGGTTGTACATCATGGTTCCCAAATGCCTAATAAAGTGAAGGCGCGAATTCCAAACGGAATCGGAGGCTGGAAGGCGGGAAAAGCCGCCGGTTCATCCGGTTCCCGTTCGCGTTCGCGCTCTTCGCCAATCACTTAGATGGAGGCGAACATGAATGATGAGATGCAAGCAGCCTGAATTATCCGCAAGCAAGATGGATGCGGCTTATCCATTCCAAGAAGTTGCCGCCGCGGCGCCAGGCAGCCGCCGCAGACTGATGCTCAGCGATAATCCGGAGGTGCTCGATGCCGCCAGCTTCCCCGAAGCGGGCGGGACGATCTGGCACGATGCGGTCCAAAGCGGCGACGATCAGGTGAAGCATCGGGTGATGGGCTGGCATATCAATCAGACCGGCAAGCCGTTGCGTTTGGGCCTGACCCTGGAGAATCAATCCGAAGCGAACGCAATCCAGATTCGGGATATCAAGCGAGAGGTGCGGATCGTGGACGCGTCCGCGAATATACTGATCGAAGCGGGCCAATGTCTGGCCGCGTCCTGCTTGGCCGGGACGATGGAAGATCATGCTGCGGCCGATTGCACGCCGTTGTCGCAGGAGGTCGGCCTGATCGAAGCCCGGGAGGTGCCGCATGGCCATCTTATCGGCTTCATTTATGAATTCACCGTCTGCCGGAGTTCAGGGGAGGGGCCGCTTCATTATGTCGTGCGGACCGCGGCCAGCCGCAGCGCCGATGCCGATCTGAGAACGATCGTATCGGAGCCGCTCTCTGCCGCCGGGCAACCGCATCCGCGCGGCAGTTGGCCGTTCTCGGAAACGTTGGCGCTTATGCCGGAATACGAGGTCGGCGGGACGACGCATAATTATCGCGCCTTGGCGAAATCGCGCCAATTCGGCGGCAGCCCGCCCGCAGACCTGCTGTTCACGGCCGGCAGCAGCGATCCGCTCAGCGGCAGCGGAGCGGTGAACAATATCGCCCAATTCGGCGCGGTGTACACGGTGAGCCTTCCCATTCGGAACGAGACGGGCGCTCCGGCCAAGGTCCACATTTGGGTGAATCCGCGCGGGGGGAAATATGCCGGCGCCGTACGGCACGGCGGGGAGGTGTTCCGCATTCCGGCGCTGCCGACGAACAAGGATGCATGCCGGATCGCCGAATATGAGGCGCCCGAAGGCCTGTCCGCTTTCACCTTCTCCCTCATGACCGCCGGTGAATCAAATACGCCGCTCGGCATATTCGTGACGACCGCCTCCTAGCACGAGCAAGGCCCACGCTCGCCTGCCGGCGTGGGCCTTGTCCGTCGCGAACCCGAGGCAGGAAGCCGCCAACGCGTTCATGCCTCCCGCCTATCTATCAGTTGCCGTAATGGACGAGCAGCGCGTTGCTGATCTCCCGGCCAGGAGAGGTGATATATTTGCCTTTGTAATACAGCCCGCTTGATGCTCCGCCATCCAGATTCATCGCCTGCTGCGCACCGGCCTGCTTCATCATCTGTGCGAGCTCCGGAATCGTGGCCCCGGAAGTCGTCAGCAGAATCAGCTTATGGTTCGGCGTTACGCCGACAGCGCTGCGCGCGCCGCTGTTCGTCAATATTTTCGGATCCTTGAAGCCTTCCGGCACCGGGTCGACGCTGACCTGACCGTTCGTCACCAGGCGCGGTCCCGCTTGAAGCGCGCCTTCCACATCGCCTTCCTCGAAGCGCTGCGGGAACTCCTTGCCCTTCACGAACTCCACCTCATTATCCTTCGTGAACACAAGCACGGTTCGGCGGTCGGCCGGACTTGGATGCACCAACTCGCCCTTTTTCACGATATGGCCGTACGGAGGCTTATAGCTCGACTTCGTATACGCATCGAAAAACGTCCCGTTCATCGCCACCGCCGCCTTGCTGGTATCCGCCATATGCTTCAGGCTGTCCACGGAGCCAATCTTGCCTCCGGCCACTGCCACGTCGAGCCGGATTTTCGGATGAAGCAGATCAACCTCCACGATCGAAGCCGACATCCGCTTCTTGCCGACGGTAAATGTTTTCTGCTTCTGTTCCAGGGGAGCAGCGGCTTGGTTAAATCGCTCCATGGAGACGACCGGCAGCGTCTGTGTCCCCTTGTCCGTAGCGAACACAAGCGCGGAGGCCGCCTTGTCCCACTTCATCTGGATCTTCATCGCCTCTCCGACAAAGCGAATCGGCACATAGGTCGTCCCTCCCTCGACAAAAGGCGCCGCATCCATCTGCTTCACCGCGTTATTGACCTGTGCCTTCTTGCTCCCGACCGTCAGGGACAACGTGTCCTCATTCGCGCGCACATCGATGGGCTGGGCAGCCTTGTCCCATTTCACTTGATACTTCAGTTGCTCGCTTAAGTATCGGATCGGCACGAAGGTGCGGTTCGCCGCCGTATCCATAAACCCGACGCTGCGCCCCGCGGCCTGCGTCTCGCCATACTGGCCCAAGACCGCCGCGAGGAAAGCGGCCCCCAGTACTGCCATGATTGCTCTCTTTTTCATTCTCTCTGCTCCCATTCTCTTCTGATGAATGCCCGGCAGAGACGGTTCCCGCCTCAGGTTCCCCGTCCCTGCCTTCTCGAGCCGTTAACCGTGTAAATGTTACCATATAGGACGTTTTACCCACAAACCTTATTTTTACAGTCTCTTTGACCGATGTCTTCTTTCCTGGATAAAAAAGAAAACAGGAGCCCATGTCGCTCCTGTCCGTGGCTGCTATTCCACTTCGTTCCGCTGCATTTCGTCCCGATCCGCTGCAAGCATCGCATCGAAATACGCCGTGCCTTCCTCGGATACCCCGGTGATGAAGCAATGACCCTCCTGCCATGCGGAGCGGAGGACCGCAATCTTGTCGTTCAAGACCGCTTCCCGGTGATACGTGATGCGGAAGCGGGACAGCCCCCGTTCCAGTTCCTCTGGCTGCATCGCATCGAGGCAAATATCGCCAAAACGCGCATTGTTCAGATGCCCGTTCATGTCGATGCTGCTTAACCGCACCGTCATATCATAGGCATGCTCCCGGTTCAGGCCGGCCGGAACCTCGACCTTGCGCGGCATGCCGCCTACGCAATCATCGGGATGCACCGGCAGATCGTAAGGACAGGCCGATGCGCGAAGAATGCGGCGCTTGTTCAGATCGACCAGCACCCATGAGGTCCGGGCCTGCGCTATCCAGTCCGCGCCATCCGGGCCATAAATGCGGAAGTCGCGCTGCCACTGAACGCCCGTGGCCCCCCGGTTCCATGTCACAATCTCGATCGTCTCGCCATAGACGGGAAGCCGTTTCCATTCCAGATCGATCGTAACCAGCATCCAGGCCATGCCCTGCCGGATCATCTCGTCCAGCGATACCCCGTAGTGCCCAAGCTGCGCATCGCCCGCCCGCTGCATCCATTCGAGCAGCGTCGACAGCTTGCACTCCCTCTTGTAGTCACAATTGTCCGAATGTATGTAATGCTTCTCGCGCCACTGTACTCCCATGTCCGAACATCTCCTTGTCTCCGTTGAGCCTTCCTCGCCTTCCGCGAGTCGAACAGCTTTATTGTACCTCAAGCGGATGGCAGGAGGGAAATGCATGACCCGGGACGAGCCTGCAGCGTCTGATTACTGCAATATTCTTTGACCAATCCTATGCCCATTCTATCGCTCGAACAATACTTTGCCGTTCTCCCATAATGAGCAATCCTTGCGCCCCCTCCATCTGAGCAACCCTTAGCGCCATTCTCCCCTCTGTTCAGGAAAAAACAATGTTCGACAGGTTATCCCCTTGAATCAGAAGGATCTTACTGCGCGACCGAGAAGATATATCCCGAACGATACCGCATCGCCCCAAATCGACAGCGGCTGTGGTAAAATAAAAATCATGCTATGGGAAAGGACGGTTACGATGAGCGAGCAGCTTCTTCTCACGATTGTTCAGGAACTGCAAGGTCTGAACGGGCGGATCGATAAGATGGACAAGAGATTCGATCAGGTTGAACAGCGCCTGGATAAGATGGACCAGCGGTTCGATCAGGTTGAGCAGCGTCTGGATAAGATGGACCAGCGGTTCGATCAAGTCGAGCAGCGCCTCGATAAAGTCGAACAGCGTCTAGACAACATGGACAAACGGTTTGATCAAGTTGAACAACGCCTCGATAATGTCGAACAGCGTCTAGACAACATGGACAAACGGTTTGATCAAGTTGAACAACGCCTCGATAATGTCGAACAACGTTTAGATGGCATGGACAAGCGGTTCGAACAGGTTGAACAACGCCTTGACACGATGGACTCGCGACTGGAAGCTATAGAAATTGAGGTTAAGCAAGCAAATGCTTCTCTGTCCCAAATAGAGCAGTCGCAGCCAAGCGATATCTATTCCATGCTCCATCTCATTTCCCATAAAGTCGATTCCTTGGCCAAAGATATAGAATACACCTATCATAAAACGGCTCAACATGAACTAGAGATCAACCGCCTTCGAAACCAGTAGGTTTCGGGGCGTTTTTTATGCGATGCACATCGCTGTCTTTATATGTTACTATAAACATATTCTTAGGTGCAGGGTTACCCTACGTCTAAAATCCTGTCCAGACTCCCTTTACTTCCGGGCGGGAACCGGATAACGTGGAGGTAGGACAACGTTCCGGCTGGAACTACATGCAAGGAGAGTCAGTTCATATGAGTTCATATCATAACGATAAGGTGGATGCCTCCCCTCTCCGCAACGAGGTAGCGGGAACGGGACATCGCATCCTCATTGTAACGTCCGTGCCCGCCGAGCGGTATGCCGTCCTGCGCGGGTTGGGCGGAGACGCCCGCTTCAACGTAATCGTCGGCGGCGTCGGCACGGCCGCAGCGGCAGCGAGCACCGCACGGGAGCTGGCTGCCGCTCATTATGGAGCCGCCGTATGCGCCGGCATTGCGGGCGGCTTCCCGGAGCGGGCCGAGGTCGGCTCCGTCGTGGTGGCCAGCTCGATCATCGCGGCCGACCTGGGGGCGGAGACGCCCGACGGCTTCTGCAGCGTGGACGAGCTTGGCTTCGGTTCGGCCCATATACCAGTCGATGCCGATACGGCCGAGCGTATCTGCCAAGCCATGCAGGCCATTCCGCTGCAGGCATGCACCGGACCCGTGCTGACCCTGTCCACGGTGACGGGCACGGCCGAGACGGCGGCGATGCTGGCGCAGCGGGTGCCCGGGGCCGCCGCCGAAGCGATGGAAGGCTACGGTGTCGCTGTGGCCGCCCGCCAGTTCGGCTTGCCGGCATTCGAGATCCGGTCGATCTCGAACGCGGTCGGCCCGCGCAATCGGGCGGCATGGCGCATCCCAGAGGCGCTGAAAGCATTGGAAGCCGCTTGTTCAGTCTTACCGGAGGTGCTGTAATCATGAAAATTGCCTTTTCCCCTTGTCCGAACGATACGTTTGTATTCCATGCCTGGGTGCACGGGCTTGTTCCCGGAGCGCCGGATCTGGATGTAACCTATGCGGACATCGATATTACGAACGGTCTGGCCGCCAGCGGTCAAGGTCCGGAGGTCCTTAAAATCTCGTATGCGGCGCTTCCCTGGGTGCTGTCCGATTACGCGCTGCTCCCATGCGGCGGCGCACTCGGCAGGGGCTGCGGCCCGCTCGTTCTGACGAAGGAAGCCGGAAGCGATCCGGCGGCGCTCAGCGGCCGGCGGGTAGCCGTTCCGAGCGAGCGCTCGACGGCCTACCTGCTGTTCCGCTTGTGGGCGGCGAAGCATGTACCCGGCGGCGTAGGGGAGATCGTCGTCATGCCGTTCCATCAGATTATGCCGGCGGTGCGCGACGGTCATATCGACGCCGGACTCGTCATCCATGAAGCGCGCTTCACCTACCCGTCTTACGGGCTGACCCTGCTGGCCGATATGGGAAGCTGGTGGGAAGCGGATACCGGTCTGCCAATCCCGCTCGGGGCGATCATTGCCCGCCGGACCCTGGATGCAGGCAGAATCGCCGAATGGACCCGCGCATCCGTGGAATATGCCTGGGCGAATCCGGAAGCGTCCCAGTCGTACGTGCTGCACCATGCGCAGGAAATGGATCCGCAAGTGGCGCAAGCGCATATCAATCTCTATGTGAACGAGTTCACTGCAAATCTGGGCGAGGACGGATACGCAGCCGTGGATGCTCTTCTGAGAAGAGCGGCAGAGGAAGGGCTTGTGCCATCCTTCGATCCGGCTCTGCTGAGGTTGTAGGTTGTAACCTTCCGTTTGTCGCCAATCAGTTCTTTCGAGTTAAGCTGAACGGCCCCGGATCAACCGAAGAGAGGATAAAGAGCGCCCCGCATGGAGCGCTCTTTATGGCATCCGGCCGCGAGCTTAACTGAGCACGATACCAAAATAGATTTTTAACGCCTCATCATATTTCTCCTTCGTCTCCGGGACAAAGGTGTGAACGCCATCGGCCGTGAAGATGCGAAATTCATCTCCAGCGAGGGTATTGCGTCCTTCACGAGTACGGACGGCAGCCATCGCTTGCTGGGTAAAAATGGACTCCGGCGCATACTCGCACCAGAACGAAGGCATGATGAAATCCCGCGCGAGCTGCGGTTCCTCCGTAAAGGAATAGAGACGGCTCCACCCGTCCCGCTTGAACTCGAACAGCATCCAGCCATAGTCCGGATCCCGCTCCAGCCGATAGCATTCCTCCCCCTGCCACTGCTCCAGGCCCGCTTCGATGCGCACCGGCCGGCGCGGAACAATTCCGCCTACCCCGACATCGCACAGGTATGTCTCGCCTCCTGCCTCGACTTGCAGAACCTGGTGGCGGCGCTTGGGCGGAAGATGCGGTTCATCCCGCCAAAAGCGGGCCATCAAATCGGTGACGGAATAACCAAGCTCCCGAAGCAGCCATCCGAATAGGGCGTTGAGCTCGAAGCAGTAGCCGCCCCGGCGGCGGGTTATAATTTTATCTATAAGATCAGGAATGTCCAGCGACAACGGCACGCGGTTCAAAATATCAAAATTTTCATAAGGCACGGCATGAAGATGACATTCCTGCAGATCGGCCAGCACACCGGCACTTCCATCAAGCGGACCGTCATAGCCTATCCGCTTCAAGTAAGCGCATACATCAGACTTCAAATAATCTCGTCTCTCCAACTTGATCGACTCCTTACCTCTATGTTTCCTCCCATCATAGCAACATCCACATCTCCCAACAAGATGGTACGGAATTTTTCGCCGAACGATTATATAATACTATCTTACTGGAATCGAAGTCTTCTTTATAGTGCTGAAATAAAGTGACGGAAGACAGATATCCCTCTTCACATTCACGATAAGATGGAAATTCGGCCTCGGATAATCCTCCAATCAAAGGATGCAATTTGACTTTATTCCAAAATAATGAAAATTGGTTATAGCCAATTTGGTTAAAATTTTGTAATATAAAACCAACGAATGTCCCGCTTTACGACCCTTCTGTCGAATCTTAAGGAGTAAACGCGGCGACACGAAGCCTTCATCGTGAATTCGACTTCTTTTTCGGTACCTTATAAGCACAATCTGTCTTTGTGATAAATGCCGCCAACATGTGACAGCTCCAGTCCAACCTGACTATCAACAATAACAATCTGCCGGCAGTTCCAGCTGCCACTTCATAACCTGACTTCTGTTATCTAACTGTACATGACACTATTTTTCGTCCTTTTTAACGATTCCTTTTCTTTTTTTGGAGAAAAGTTAAAACGAGATAACTTTATTTTAAAACGTTTACATTCTATGAAGGAGGTGGTCTTCTTTTCAAAAGCAACGATCCGGCGTTGTGTAAGGCTTGTCCGAATAATTTCAACTTTTAGGAGGTATTGTTATGAATCAGTTGCGAGTATGGAATCCGCTAGCATCCAAAGTATCCCCGCTATTTGTCGCTTTTGGCGCTGTATTGGCCGCCTTCTTCTGCATGGTGGTATTCGCTGAGCAGGCGTCCGCTCATGGCTATATCGAATCCCCGCACAGCCGAGCCTATCAATGCAAGCTCGGGGAGAACACCAATTGCGGACTCGTACAATACGAGCCGCAGAGCATCGAAGCAAAGGGCAACTTCCCGATCGGCGGTCCGGAAGATGGCCATATCGCCGGGGGCGGCGTGTTCCCGGAATTGGATGCGCAATCTTCTACCCGCTGGAATAAGGTCAATATGAACGGCGGCAACAACACTTTTACTTGGGATCTGACTGCGCCGCATGCCACGAAAGAGTGGAAATACTATATTACGAAAAAAGACTGGAATCCAAATCAGCCATTGACCCGGGCCCAGCTTGAGCCAGACCCGTTCTGCTACTATAATGACGGCGGGCAAAAGCCTAACAAGTCCGTATCGCATCAATGCAGCGTGCCGACAGATCGCAGCGGCTATCATATCATCCTCGGTGTCTGGGAAATTGCCGATACCGGCAATGCGTTCTATCAAGTCATTGACGTCAACTTGAACAATGGTTCCGGTGGCGTGACGCCATCCATTCCTGCAGGCATAGCTTCGCCTTCGCAGACGGAGACGAGCATCTCCTTGACATGGAGCCCTTCTTCAAGCCCGAACGGAATCCAGCAGTACGAAGTCTATCGCAACGGCACCCTGGTCGGAACGACGGCACAGACCTCGTATACCGATACGGGACTAACTAAGAATACTTCCTACACATACACAGTAAGAGCCGTCGATACGGCAGGCAACAAATCGCAGCCCTCCGCGGCTCTGACCGTCAAAACGTTGGGCGACAGCGGTTCGCAATATCCAGCTTGGGACGCAAGCAAGATCTACGTTGCAGGTGACCGGGTAGCGCATAATGGCGCTGTCTACGAGGCACGCTGGTGGACATCCGGCGAAGAGCCAGGCCAAGCGGAAGTATGGAAAAAGCTTTAAAAGTCTGGTGAAAAAGTCCGCTTAAACAGGTCTTTCCCACGGTTTTGTCGAATTTGTACTGTAACAAATAATCGAGAGAGTGATTGAACATGAAAGCCTATAAGTCATCGGCTGTCCAGCCTTACGGTAGTAGGTTTATTCGTATGGTCAATAAAGTATCGAACAAACGTTGATGACGATTCACTTAAGTATGGGAGATATATGATTTATCTGCTCGTCTTAGAGGTAGCTTTCCTGGTCATCTACGATTTATTATAAGCAAAATACTTGGCTTCCCATCAAAGTACCATCGTTGTAAAGATCTTGCTCCATGGTCATCCTCCTAGAAAAAAGCCCGGCTAATGGGAGGCCACTGAAGAACTTAAGGTTTTGACGGTACCAAGTAGATGACCCTAAACCAAAGACGACCGTTATTCCTGAAATACGGTCGTCTTTTCGCTGTCTATATTAGATCGCCATCGCATCTTGTAACTCCATGCCAGCAAGACCTGAAGATGACGCTACCCGTGCCTATGTTTGGGTTCACTGTTCTTTGCTTCAATACCTTTCCTTCCTCAAACGCCGCGGTGCAAGCTGAGCGAGAGATAAATTTCCATTTTGCTTTTGACAAAAATCATCATCTCCCCGTACTATTCCCGTTATTTTTACTTTTGAAGCTCTATGCCATAAGTTTCATTGAGAGCACCCAAATCTTATTGCCGCAGATCATTAATCAATATATCCCTGTGGTACACGAAAAGAAGCAGGGCACAGTGCCCTGCTTTTTATGTGAGGCTAGTGATAAGACGAAGGGGGCGACTTACATGCCTAGTCTTTGTATGGATCGAACTCGTTCGCTCCGGCCATGCAGACGCCGATTGGCTTGAGCACATGCAGCACGTCGAGCGTGTTCCGGTGCGCATCGAGCACGTCCTGCAGCTTGCGGTAGACGAATGGGCTCTCGTCGGTGCCTGCGCCGCGCAGCTCGACGCCGAAGCTCCGGACCGCGGCCTTCATCTGCTCCGGCGTGATCTGTCCGCCCGTCCGGGTTCGGGTCTTCCAGTTCATGCGGCCGGCGGCCTGGGTGCGGCTCATCATCCGGCCGGCGCCATGAACCGTGCTGTAGTAAGCGTCCTGATTCTCCTCCGAATCTTTGCCGCGCACGATGACGGAAATATCGCCCATGCTTCCGCCGATGAAGCCAAGCTGCCCGGGCGCTGAAGGCGTTGCCCCCTTGCGGACGACGATGGTGTCTCGTCCGTTATGCTGCTCTTGCCATGCGAAGTTATGGTGATTATGCACTTCGAAATCCGCCTCCGCCCCGAGGATGGACAATACCTGGCCGATGACGTAGTCCCGGCCGGCATAGGCGTACCGCCCGGCCAGCTTCATGGCGCGGTAGTACATGTCGCCGAGTTCGCTGTCCAGTTCCAGCAGCACCGGCGGCTGATCCATGCTCTCCCCTGGCGCCTTGCCGAGAAATTCCCGCCCGGCGGCCAGATTCAGGAACCCGCTCGCCGTCTTGTGGCCGAAGCCGCGGCTGCCAAAATGATTCCCGATCCACAGCCTCCCGCTCTCCGGCTCCACAAACAGGTCGACATAATGGTTGCCGCTGCCCACGGTGCCCAATTGGTTGCGTGCCAGCGCCTTCAGCGTGTCGTGCTCGCGGCGGCCAATCGCCTGATAGACGGCCCAGTCCGGGTCGTCGAACAGCTCGTGATCCACCGGCTCCTCATTGTTGCGGCCGACGCCGAACGATATTTTGCTCGCAATCTCATCCATGATCGCGCCGATCCGCGGCTGGATATCGGCGGCGTATAGATTCGTCCGCACCGCCTTATTGCCACAGCCGATGTCATAGCCGACGCCGGAAGGCGAGATTTGTCCATCATACACGATGACGCCCCCAATCGGCTGGCTGTAGCCTTTATGATGGTCGGCCATCAAGAGCGCCTGGACGACGCGCCCGTGGCGCGCGCATGTTATCGCCTGGGCGACCGCGCTCTCCTCCGGCTGGCCCCATACCCGTACGCCGTCGGTTGTTATATATGCCATTGCTTGCAACTCTCCTTATTCTGCATCAGTGGTTGATATTTGATCCTCTATCGCATCCAAGTCGATCCCCAGATCCAATCCTTCAAAATCTTCTTTTTCGATACACATTCGTCTGTTAATCAATGCGGACATCACCTTGAAAAATAATGCATCATCATTGATATGCTTTTTCAATATTAATATATTCCGTGGATCATTCTTTAATATATAAAAAAGAATAGTTCATCAAGATCATATTGGACACAAATAAATTGTAGTTGGACTGGCGCACATCGACCGCATCGATCATTGCGTTGAATACTTTGCGGCTGTCCTGCGCAAGCATCTTCATGAAGAAATCAGGATAAATAAAATCGATATTCCAATCATCAAAATCGATTCGATACTCTTCGCTATCCGGCGTTACCAGAAAATGGACGACACTTTCGTGGAAATTTTTCATCGTGAATAGAAGGGCTTTCTCTTTTCTTTTCTCCACTTCCAGAACATCATAGACAGTGGCAATCACCTCAAGGAAATCAACCTCGCCCCTATGATCAGAGGAGTAAAGCAGCTTGTTATTCTGTATATAGAACCTGCTATATGCGTCATACTCCATGCTCAATTCAAACAACAGAAAGCAAAGCATGTGATTCTTAACTTTATCGTTGTCTACCATTGGGCTATTTTTCAGCGTGATAAGCTGTATGACGTAGAAAAAAACGAAATAATCCTTATTCGTTCTTTGCCGATTATCGATATCGAACAAATGCCCGAATCGGGACAATGCCAGCTTGATAATATAACAATCTTGCTCACTCCATCCTCTGGCAAGCATTCGTTGTTCCCACCTGGAAATCGAAAATAAATCATGCCAACGAGTGAAGCTGACGGGCTTCCCATTAGTTTTGTTAGAGGCAACCAAAAAGAGCGAAGGCTCGTCTTCGGCATAAAACACATTTCCGAATCGCTTGCGGCAAGCCCTGGCATTGAGAAAATTCTCGAGCCTATATAAAAATAGAGCAAAAATATTCACATTTTCGTGTTCCGCCGTTTTTCCGATGTCCATGCTCTCCATCCTTGCACTCCTCGCACCTGTTCTTCCCTTCCGCTCGTCGCCTCCCCGGGATCCTTGCTGGGTTTGTTCATCACGCCGCTGCGCAGCTATGCCCATACTTCCTGCAAGGCGGAACGGAACAGCTCATCGAGCTCCAGATCCTGATGCCGCTGTCCAGCCGGCGATAGGAGGTGAACCGCCGTGCGCTCATAATGCTCGATGCGATCTTCGAGATACGCATTTATAGAAGGAATTCGGCACTCCACATCCAATTCCTCCCCAGAGCGCTTCCGCTCCAGCAGCCGTTTAATATTGCGGCGCAGCTCGCTTCCTTCGGGAACGAGTTCCCGAACCAAAACGTCAAACTCCATCGGAGGCATGGCGTTATGCTTCTCGATCCAGCCGCAAGCCAGTATCGGGCGGAGCACGTAAAAATATTTTTTGATTTTGACCTGGCTGCCCTGCAAATACTCGCGGTAATTGCCTTTGGCCATATGAAGATAGTGATACATGCATGATTTCGGCGCAAACGTATGCGAAGACAGGCTGCGGATACGCTCCGTCACGGAATACGCCTCTTCATACACCATCGGCGACTGCAGCCATTCCAGCAGCGGCGGGTTCGACTTGCGGAACAACTGCAGCGCCTTGCGCAAATCCCAGCCGTTAATGTCGAGCTGATCGCTAATCGGACGCTCGATGACGTCTCGGCGGTCCCGGATGGACAAGTACCAGTCCACAGGCCGCACATAGATGAAGCGGACATCATAATCACTGTCCTGCGACGGGAACCCCCACGCCCGGCTGCCCGATTCGCAGGCATAGATGATGCGTACGTTCTCCCGGTTCTCGATTTGGCGCAGCTCCTGTTTTATTGTCTGATGGATCTTGGACAGTGTGGACATGGAAGTCCCTCCTCTTTTCTTAAAATGGGTCATGCCGGCGTCATCCCGTATCCTTATCCAGCGGCGGCACCATGGCCGAACGGTACGGCGCGATATCCACGATGAACGCCTTCACGTTCCGGTTCACCTTCGCCCGGTAGTCCTTCAGCGCCGCATAGAACGGACTGCCGCTATTCTGCTGTTCATTGGTAATCATAATGATCTGATCGGCCTTTTTCTGCTGGCGAAGCAGCTCGCGCACGGGAGCGCCAGTGTCTGTCCCTCCGCGGGGACGAATGCGATCGGCCTGGGTCAGGATGCTATCCTTCCGCGAAGGCTTGGCATCCGTCACGCTCGTGTCGAAAAGCCAGAACAGAGAGCTGCCTTGCGTTTTTTTGTACAGCGCCAGCGCGAAGACCGAGCCGCCGTGCCGCCTTCACTCGCGGTGTCGGCTTCACCTCCTTATCTTCGCTTATTTTCAGAGAAGTGAACATGGCGCAAGTATTACGAATGGATCGAAAGTTTTCCATTCTCCGCTTGTGCCTCCCCTGCTACAATGGAAGATAAGCCCGAATCGGGCCTGTAAGGAGGCTTCCCAGAATGGCAAAAGAAAGCTTCGATAAAGAAATCCAGTTTCTTCGCATGCTCGTCCTGACGAGCGGCGCATACAGCCGGGAGCAGTTCGCGCAGCGGCTGGGCATCTCGGTCCACACCTTCGACAAGACGATCCGCCGGTTGAAGGAGATTGTACATACGGTAACCGAACAGCTTCCCGAGGATCAGGGGCGGCAGTTCGCGGAGATGCTGCACTTCAGCTACTACGATTCGGCGGATCCGATGCTCCTGTTCTTGTTCCGCGCCAAATCGGTCAAGGAATCGGAAAGCGTTCGCCTGGCGCTCCTTTTGACCGCCCTGCAGGAGCAGCCGTTGACGGCGATGGAGCTGATGGACGAATGCAGTTCCCGCATCCCGGAACCGTATCCGCTGCCGGACGAGAAGACGGTCCGCTCCGATCTGAAATATTTGGAGGAAATCGGCGTCATTCGCAAGGAAAAGGGCGGCCGGCCTTACCGGTTTTCGATAAATCATGATCTGACCGATGAATTAACGGATGACGAATTGATGGATCTGTATGACTACGTCGATGTGATGGCGAATACGCAGGTCCCTTCCGTGCAGGGCTATCTTCTGCGGGACAATCTCAAGCAAGCGATGAAGCGGAGAGAGATGGCCGCGGGTGCGGCAGAACCGTTTCTGTATAAATATCATTATTTCTCGCGCATTCTGGACGAGGCGCATCTCTATACGGTGCTGCAGGCGATACGGGAGCGGCGGATGCTGTCCTTTCTCTATTTCTCCCCGAAAAAGGGAACAGCCTACGCCTCGCAAAATACGAATCCGCTCTTCACGCGCGAGGCCGAGGGCAAGCAGGAAACCGTGCTCCCGCTCAAGATCGTCTACGACCATCAATACGGCCGCTGGTACTTGCTCGGCCACGCTTCCCGGCTCGGTCTGGTGAAGTACCGGATGGAAGGCTTGACGCAGATTCGGGAACGAGAGGCCGTGCCGGAAGAGCGGTTCGGCCGGAGGCTGCGGGAGCTGGAGGAGCAGATGCGCTTCAGTTGGCTTATCGATACGGGGGGCCGGTTACGGTTCGGGCCCGGTTTTTCAACCCCGAAGGGGCGCGCAAAAACTTCGTCAAGGAACGCGTCCTGATGCAGGGACAATGGGGACGGAGCGCTCGTGGCTGAAAACGATGCTGAATCATCCTGCCGCGGCGGAGGCGTTCGCGCCGGAGACGCTGGCAAAGCTGACGGCGGCGCTGCGGGACGAGGCCGATTTCGAGCTGGCCGAGCATGTCGCGGAGAAGGCCGCCAGCGTCGAGCGCCATGCGTACCATCCGCTCCTGCGCCCCCTGCTCCGCATTATCGCGGCCCGGCAGGGCATCCGCCTCTCTTACCGGCTCAAGCACGGAGGCTTGCAGCCTGCGCAGTCCGGCTTCCCTTACAAGCTGGAATATTCCATGGTGAAGCGCGAGTGGTATTTGCTCTGGTACCATCCGCGGCGGCGCATGCTGATGTCCACGCGGCTGCGGAACATCGCGCAGGCGGACATGGAACCGGTGCCGGACGGCATGGCGGAGACATGGCTGAGCCGAATCGCGGCCGTCCTGGATTCCCGCAAGGAGCATGCCGTGATCGAGGTCCTCCGGATGTACAACCGGGAGCTGTCCCGGATCATGTACGCCTTCTCCTGCTTCGAGAAGGAAGTGGAATATGCGGACGAGGAGGACAGCTACCGGATTCGGATCGCCTTCCTGGGCGATGAATGCGAGTATGTGCTGTCCAAAATCCGCTTCCTCGGCAAGCGGGTCCGCATCGTGGAAGGAGAGAAGCTCCAGCGGCGCATGCGCGAAAGCGCGGCGAAGGCGCTCGCCCGCTACGGCATCGGAGCAGAGGACAGCGAAGCAAGGAGCAGCCGCAGCGATTAAAGTTAACCTTCTCCTTGCGGACTGCACGCATAGATGCCGGCCTGGACAGGCAGATCCGCCCGTTCGAACAGATGGGCCATGCGGATCTGCCTCCAGGCCTGCCCATCCAGCGAATAATCGGCATAGAAATCGCTGCCGATTCTTGAAAAAATAAAGCGGCGCGTCCCCTTCGTCCGCCTCCTGGGTCGACCAATCGGAATAGCCGTGATTCGTCACCACGGCACCGAGCTTATTCGGGCTGTCCGGAATATACTCTACCGATGACTTCATCTCGTCCTTAAAAGGTTCATGCAGCAGCAGATGGCTCATGTCAAATCCCTCCGGTAACACAGGTTGTGTGAGAATGATGCAAATAAAAGAACCCTCCTGCGAAAGGTTGCCCAATAAGCAGGAAGGCTCGGATTTGTCTATTCTACAATAATATCTTGCAGGACGAGACGCACCGGATTGTTGATCGTGTCGCCCACCGGGCAAGTGCGTTCAATGAACTCTACGAATTCCTTCGCCTGCTCGTAGGAAGCATTGCTTTTGATATGTATATTATAACGGATTTCCGAGTATCCGCGGCGCACATCCGACTTGTTCATAAAGCCGTCCGTATCCAGATCCCCTTCCAGTTCCACCCAGAATGCCTCAAGATCGATCTTGAACTTGCGCGCATAGGCTCTGGCGACGATGGACTGGCAGGCCCCCAGGGCGCAGAGCACGACTTCCACCGGATTCATGGCTGTGTCGGTGCCGCCCAATGATTTCGGTTCATCGATCATGATCTCGAAGTTTCTCGATTTAGCTCTTACCACCATCCCATCCTGCAGGTGTGCGGTCGCTTTAAACGTCTCAACTGGCATAGGATAACCACTCTCCCACATTTTAACTTTCATTATAACATACTTAATAGATAAGAATAGTAACAATTCCAAATATCATATTTCGAGATATGCAGCTTCAGTTGAAAAAATATTTTTTCTGCCGCTTTCCCTTGATGCATCAACCTCTGCGTAGGCAAGCTCCCGTTCGCCGGCCGCGCCGGAGAAGAAAAAGATTGACTGCTTGCTGTATAATAGGAAGCGGATAATGTGTTCGGTCTGACATATCGAGTGCCGTTAGAATGACACTCCAATCGAAACGTACGTGGAAAAAGGAATATCGGGAGTGAAGATCTAATGGAAACATGGAAGAAAAATCTGTGGATACTGTGGTTCGGAGCATTCATCGTCTCTTCCAGCTTCTCCATGGTCGTTCCTTTTCTGCCGCTCTTCCTGATTCAGATCGGCGTCAAGGATCATCTGGAGCTGTGGTCCGGAATTCTGTTCAGCAGCGCCTTCCTCGCCGGAGCGATTTCTTCTCCGTTCTGGGGAGCCGTCGGGGACAAATACGGGCGGAAGCCGATGATTATTCGGGCCGGGCTGGCGCTCTGCGTCATCTATCTGCTGACGGCCTTCGTCACCAGTCCTGTTCAACTGCTCATTCTGCGTCTGCTGCAGGGGCTGCTGTCTGGATTCATTCCGGGTTCGATCGCGCTGGTCGGGACGAATACGCCGGAGCGCAAGGTCGGATATGCGCTGTCGATGATGTCCACGGCGACGGCGACGGGCAGCATCATGGGCCCGATGCTGGGCGGCGTGCTGGCAAGAATTTTCGACAACCGGATTGCCTTCGGCAGCGCGGGAGCGCTCTGCTTCCTGGCGACCCTGCTCATTATTTTCTGGGTCAAGGAAGAATCGTTCGTGCCGAGCAAGGATCGCGTCTCGATCGTGCACACGTTCAGCCTGGCGGCCCACAATAAGCCGCTGCTAGTCGTGCTTGTTCTGTCGCTCTGCACGCAGTTCTCCGTCATGACGATCGAGCCGGTGCTGCCGCTGTACATTGTCGAGCTCGGCATCTCCGACAAGAACGCCTCGCTCGCGGCCGGCTTCGTCTTCTCGCTCGTCGGGGTAGCGAGCATCATCTTCGCGCCGCGCTGGGGCAAGATGGCCGACCGGGTCGGATTCCAGCGCGTCCTCCTGATTGGCCTTCTCGCCGGCGGCATCGGGACGCTCGCCCAGATTCCGTTCCACAATATTTGGTGGTTCTCGTTCATCCGGTTCGCGTACGGCATCTTCTTCTGCGCCGTATTTCCGGCCTTGAACGGCCTCGTCGTCCGCACCACGGACAGCGAATTCCGGGGCCGCGCATTCAGCCTGAATCAGACGGCGAACCAGCTTGGCGGCATGCTCGGCCCGTTGGTCGGGGGCGCGATCAGCGGCGTGTTCTCCATTCATGCCGTCTTCTGGGTGACCGGTATCCTGCTCCTCTCCACGATGGGGCTCGCCTCCTGGTCGCAGCGCAACGCGAAGCGGAGCTCCGCATCGGCGGAGCAGGGAATGTAACTTGGGAAGTCTGTGAAGAAAGAGTAGGCTTCAGACTGGACGTTAGAATGCACGACGCAAAAGGCCGAGTTCCGGGTAACGCACCCTGACTCGGCCTTTTGGCTTCCTTGTTCCCTTTTGGATCAACGGACGGGGAAGGATTGCCCTTTTCCGCTGCAAAATTAGGATTTCATTATTGTCGTCATCGTCTTCTCCAGCTCTTCTTCCGAGTTTTGCAAAAAAATGAGCATTTTCAACCCGTCCTGAACCCCCTTGGCATAGAACCAGCCCATCTGCACTAAGGCGAGTTCCGCATGCGCATCCAGCCATTCCATGTGCAGGCCGCTTCCCTGTTGTTGTAATTCGCGCTGCAGAGCGCGTTCTAATGCTTTCCGTTTATTCTGCAGTATTGCGATCTCCGGCAGCAGTTCCACTTGCTCTCTTAGATATTCCAGGCGTTGATGCAAGGTTTCTTTTACCCAATCGGACATATTACTTCCTCCACATCGATTTCTGAACTATCAGCTTTGCCTCATTCCTCTTTTTGACTTGGAATCTCCAGGAAACGTTCTATTATAGTATAACATTTTTATCTTTGTTATGTTATAGTGATATCTCTTTTTCTTCTATGTTTTACTAACCTCTAACTGAGGTGACTATCATGTCAGATTTACTTAAACTTGTTGGCGAACAGCTAAGAATGATTCGCTCCGCAAAGGGATTAAGTCAGGAGCAGGTTGCGGAAAGAACCGGTAAAGAAGGAATGAGCAAGTCACGCATTTCGGATATCGAATCCGGGAAAGTCAACGTGACCTTGAAAACATTGGAATCGCTTATGCATGCACTGGATATTGGACCGGCTGAGTTGTTTAATTTTCAGAAGCTCCACGGCAAGGATGGCATCGAAGAAAAGCAGATGCTTCTTGATCTCCATAAAATTGCGCTGATGGAAAGATCGATTGACGAGGTCAAATATGTCGTTCGGACCGCAAAAGACTTTCTTGAAACGATAGATGCCCAAGCTGCCAAAGAAAATAAGAAGCGTTAATGGTCTGCCCCCCGGCCGCTAAGGTCAAACCGCCCTTTTTTGAGAATATATACCGATTCATGTCAACCTTCACTTGATAGCCCGTCAGATCGATGCCGAATAGGTTCTTCCATGAGCGGTTTCATCGCTTTGAAGGCTTATGTAACAATTTGCTAAGGTACTGATCATCCAAATAGATATTGACGATCTCTCCCGTCTCTTCGATGAGCGGCACTGCGGCTGCCCATATCTTTTGATCTTTTCCGTCAGAATACTTTTCCGTTGAAATGCTTTTGTACGGAGGGTGGGCGCTTCTCTTCGCTGGCTAATTGGTGACATTCGTTCAGAAGAATACGACACAGCCAGGTTTGGAAGTAAGCAGGTTCTCTCAACGTATGAATCGCGCTTGAATGCTTCGCAGTCTCCCTGCTGAGCCAACCTCTCCTTGTCTCTCGTTAGCGCATTCATGCTCCTCCTCTAGTCTCGACTAAGCTTATTCTATATCGTTAGATTGGCAGCCCCAAGATGAGGTTCCCTCGAGTTGTCGATTCGCCCATAAAGATTACAAAAAGCCCGAAAGCAAGCCACCCTTTCAGGATAACTCCACTTCCGGGCTTTGGCCTCCTCCCCGCCGCTATGCCAGGGAATTCGTTACTTGCGGCGCGATGCCGGGCGCCACGCCGCTAGGCGATGCGATATGACGCCACGCCAGTTCCTCCAGCTCCTGAATCTCACTGCATAGCTGCGCGATGATTGCCGCATTAGCGCTTCCGCCGTGGAGGGCCATAAGGAAGAAATTTTTCAGCATATCCGCCTTGCGCGCAATGCCGCGCAGCAGCTGCGCCAGGCTCCGGTCCCCCTCCGCCGCTTCCACGAAGCAGGAGAAGGCAAAGCGGGAGCCCGCAATGAATTTGAAGGCATGCGCATGGCAGTCATACAGCTCGGCCAGACTCGCGAACGGCCCCGTCTCTCCGCCGGATGCATAGGCGCGGACAATCTCATAGCATGCAGTCTCCCCCTGCTGCCGCGCCATGCGATCCGCATACCTCTCCCTAATCCGATTCCAGTCCGGACTCGCCTTCGCTTCCGGCTTGCGGAGCAGGAAAACGGCCCTGTCCTCCGGCTTCAACGCAGGAACCTTGCACATCCGCCGGAGGTCCTCTCCCGATATATCCCCTTCGTATTCGGGGTAAGTATCGCGAATCGCATAGCGGCCCGAACCGCCAGGATCCGGCGACCACCCGCATACCCATATCGAATGCGCCGCTTCCGGGTCGCCGAACGTTCCCGGCTTCGCATAAAGCGCTTCCCCGCAGGAGATCCAGAGGAAGGCCGCGCAAGCGCCGTAATCGATGCCCTGCAGCAGCGGGGCAATCTCCTCGTCATCCGCATAAGGCACCTGTTCATAAGGAATGCCGATCAGCTCCAGTTCGGACGGCTCCAGACAAGGGGAATGGTAAAACCATGGCTTCGACTTTTTCACATACAAATGCTCGTAAATCTCCTTCGTGCTCTCCCACGCATTATAATAGAGGGCCTCGACCGGCATTCCCCATTCCTGCAGCGCCAGAGATAACTGAATGGCCCGGCAATCGAAGAAGCCGGCCTCGAACCGCAGTCTCTCACGTATGTCCATCACTGCATCGCTTCCTCTCTCATCATTTCATTGCGCCAATCATGCGCGCCGCCGGACCCTTATTAGCTGCCCGCGCTGCTGTACCCGCTTACCGCCCGCTTCCAGCACCATCTGGCCAGCAGCAGAAGCAGAAGCGGCGCCGCAGCCGCCCAGGCGACATCCCCGGCGCTCAACTCGTTCATGACGAACTTGGGCGCATAATTGCTGATGAGGAACACCGGGATGACGTAGACGCCGATGCACTGCAGCCATGACGGGAAAATATCGAGCGGCATATTGTTCGCATCCCAGATCGAATGCGCGATCTCCGTCACCGCCCCGGTCTGGACGAAGCGGAAGGCCAGCAAGGCCGGCAGCAGCATCAGGCCGTAGGTGACAGCGAGCGCCGCCAGCAGCAGCCCGGCGAAGCCAACGAGATTCCCCGCATTGAGCGGCAGCCCGGCGCGGGACCAGCCGATGGCGATCATGGCGGCTCCGGCCAGCACGTTCGGCACCGACAAGCCGATGTCGACATAGCGAAGCGAGACGAGAAATTGCAGGGATACCGGCTTCGTCAGCAGCAGATCGAGCGTCCCGTCCCGGACATATTGCTGCAGCCGGATGAAATTGACATAGAACAAGCCCATATAAAGTCCCGTCATCATCGTGTAAGTGCCGATGAACAGCAGGATATGATCCGGCGTCAGCTTGCCAATATGCAGATTCGTCTGATACACAATCAAAATGTACAGCGCCTTCGCGCATAAAAAAGCGATTTCGACCGCAATGCCCATCCAGAAATTAAAGCGGTACTCCATGCTGGCCGCCAGGCTGTTCCGGATAAAAACGCCATACAGCCGCAAATACTCCACTCCCGTGCGCCATGCGTCCCGGAAGCGCGCCCGTCTCTCTACACCCATCGCCGCCTCATCCTCCCAACCCGACATACCGCTTCAGGCCAAGCCGCCATGCGATGTGCGCGGTCCCGGCCAGCAGCACGATCCAGACGCATTGGATGGCGATGCCGCCGCTGACGATCTGCACGATAAGCCCGGTGATGACGAAAAAGTACGAAATCTCCGCCAGCCGAAAGGCCAGCGCGCAGATCGCGTAGGACAGCAGGAATTGCACGAGCGCAGCCAGAAGGAGGGCTGCCGCGAACAGAGCAAGACGAGCAGGCGGCAGCGGAGCATGGCCGTAGCGGACGGCGACGAGCAGCACGGCGGCCACGAGTCCGACCAGCACGGTGTCCGGGATGACCCGGCTCCCGGCATAAGCGGAAAGCCGATAGCCGAAATAGCTGATCGGACGGACCAGATACGCGTTCAGTCCGCCGCTCTTAATGTCTTCCGCGATCGTGTGCTCCAGTTGGGTCATGACGAGCTTCGTCACGATGCCAGACAGCATCGTGTACAAAATCATCTGGCTGTAATCGTACCCGTACAACACCCCGTCGGCGGAAGACCGGTACACGGCCGTCCAGATCAGCGACTGGATGCCGATAGGGAAAACCAGGCTGACAAGCCCGATCAGGAATTGAAGCCGATATTCCATTGAGGCCTGCAGCCCGATCTTGAACGCGGCGGCATACTTGCCGGCAGCGAGCCGGAAGCGGCCGCCCCTGGAACTGCCCGGCCCGGCTGCGGGCGCCTTGCCGTCCGCCGTCCCGGTTCCGTCCGCGTGCAGGCCGCCGTTACCGAATCCGGCCCTGCCGTGCGGCCGGTTGCCCGGCAGGCGGCCGCCTTGCTTGTTCCCCGTCTTCTCTGCCGAATGGTTATCCGTTTGGTCGACCGGTTGGTCATCCGGCTGATCATCCGGTTGGTCATCCGGCTGATCATCCGGTTGGTCATTCGGGTGGTCATTCGTCCCGCTGCCATCCCGCAATCGCCGTTCGCCGCTATCCTTCCGTCGCATGCCGGGGCGCCTCGTATGTCTGCCCATCCGCCCGCACTCCTTCACCTTCCGACTTGGCTGCGTACAGCCGCTCGATCGCTTCCTCGACCGGGATCTCCTCCACCGTCCAGTCCTCGACCAGATCATGGTCAAGCAGCAGAAGCGCCAGCGGCTTCACTTCATCCGCCGCCACCTCCAGCTCGGCCGTCACGCCGTGATGGGCCCGGACCTCCGCCAGCATCTGCACGAGCGCTCGCAGCTCGGCCGGGGGAATGTCGGCAGCGAACCGCACCTTCATCCGCTTGCGGCGGCCGAAGGACGCGCTTATTCGCGCCAACTCCCCATCATAGGCGATTTTCCCGCCGTGAATGACGAGCGCCCGGCCGCATACCTGCTCGATATCCCGCATGTAGTGGCTCGTCAGCAGAATCGTCGCCCGCTTCTCTTCCTGATAAGCCCGCAGGAATTGCCGCACATTCTGCTGGGCGGCGAAGTCCAGGCCCAGCGTCGGTTCATCGAGGAACAATAGCTGCGGCCGGTGAATGAGCGCGGCAATGATTTCCATCTTCATCCGCTCGCCCAGCGACAGGCGGCGCACCTGCACCCCGAGCAGGTGCCTCACATCGAGCATGCCGGCCAGTTCGTCCAGCGTCATCCGGTATTCGCGATCGTCGAGCCCGTAGATGCATTTGTTCAAATTAATGGATTCATTTGCGGGCAAATCCCACCAGAGCTGGCTTTTCTGACTCATGACGATGGCGAAGCGGCGCTTGAACTCCCGCTGGCGCTCCCAAGGCACATAGCCGAGCACCTTCGCTTCTCCCGCCGACGGATGCAGAATGCCGGACAGCATCTTGAGCGTCGTCGTCTTGCCCGCTCCGTTCGGACCAATGAAGCCGACGGCTTCGCCCTGGGCAATATCGAAGCTGATGCCGTCGACGGCATGGCGGTACAGCTCCTCGCGGCGGAACAGATGGCGCAGCGAATGCCGGAGGCCGCTCTGCTTGCGGTAGTAAGCGAAGGTCTTGCTCAATCCCCGCACCGTGATGGCGCTCATGGCAGTTCTCTCCTTCCTTGTCCGCCCCTCCCTGTTCCTGGCCCGGGGCCGGGGGTTAGGCGCCGTTATTGTACAGCAAAACGCATTTCGAGCAGACCGGCGTCAAGCCGCAAGCAAGCGCCTCGCGGTGCTTCTGGTAGCCGTCGCCGTGAAAGACCTCCTTCAGGCTGCCGTCCCGCAGATCGGCGATCGTGAATTCCGGGAAAAACTTGCATGGATTCACCTTCCCGTTCGGCAGCACATCCATGCGGGTCGACAAGGCCAGGCAATCGGTCCTCCCCATGCCCGGCCGGTCCGTGCCCAGCACGAAGCTGCGCACCTCCTCCGGCTCCAGCGCTGGCTGGAAGCGGATGCGGTTCTTCCATACGCGCGAACGCAGCTTCTCCATCTCCGCGAGCAGCGGCTCGATATTGTCCGGCGACAGATGGTAGGTGAAGGAGTGCCAGCTCTTTTTGCCCGTCTCCGCGTCCTGCCGGGCCGCCTCAAGCCAGCCGAAATGCTCGGCGAAGTACGTATCCATCCGCTCGGCGACTTCCTCCGGAATATACCAAGGGAAGACGAAGTAGACGGAATTGACGCCGACCTCCTCGAAAAATTCCATGAAATCGTACAGCCGGGTGACCATGGCATCGTTGATGGTCAGGCTGACCGACACATCCCCGCGGAATTCGCCTGCGCGCTTCCGCTCCAGCAGCAGCTCGATGGCGGACATCACCTTGCGGAAGATGCCGCGTCCGCGTATCGCATCGTTCTCCGCCTCGAAGCCTTCCAGGCTGGCGAGAAGCGTCACCCCTTCCGGCAGCTTCAGCAGCGACTCCAGCTTGGGCTCGACAAGCACCGCATTCGTGCAGACGGTCGAGATGCGCGGATCGGAGGCCAGCAGCTCGCACAGTTCGTCGAACTTGGAATACATCAAGGGCTCGCCTCCCCATAAGTACATGCGGGACCGGTAAGGCCGCGTCTCCTCGAAGATGCGCTCGATCAAGGCAAAATCGATCTCCCGCCGGGCCTCCTGGCGCTCGAACTCATGATGGTAGCCGTCGGGATTCCATTCGAAGCAGTGCTTGCAGCGCAGATTGCAGCCGTTATTCAGCTTGATCCCGATATCGCGCGGCAGATCGAAGGCGAAGGAGCGGTCAAGCTTCCGACCGCGGCTGGCCTCGCTCCGGTTGTGCAGCGTCTGCTTCATGGAGCGGAATTCCGCCGGGGTCAGGGTGGCGCTTGTCTTCGGTTGTGTCATGGATACATCCCTCCGTAATCGGATAGTGAAAGCGCATGTCTTAGCAGATTGTGATGAAGCGGCTCCAGCGCGCTGCGCGCGAAGCCGGACGCCGCCCATCGGTCGTAGGATATGCCGAAGCCGAGCCGTTCCCACAGCAGCGCATTGGCCCGCTCATGATCGCCGAACGGCTCCAGATAGACGAGCGGCGTCGCCGCGGACAGCGAATCGACGAGCGTGCCGCCGCCGGGCTTGCTGACGATGGCCAGGCTGTGGCGGATGGCGCCGTATAGGCGCGGGCCGTCCTGGCCCCGCTCATAGATCGGCGCTTCCCCCGCCTTCCATTCCGCCATCGGCGGATAAGGCGGCTGCCCGGGCCGCGCCGGCTCCTCCGACCACGGGTGCCATGCCGGGTCGTTGAGATAGACGCGATCGCCAGGCCGCGCCGCCCCCGTCTCGTCTTGATCATAGGCGACGAGATCAAGCGCGTACCGCTCCTGGAGCGCGGGGGTCACGCCGCGGTAGGTGCCGATGCCCCATCCGCCGCCATGGACCACAATCCGCTCGTCCCGCTCGGCGTAGGGCAGGATCGGCTCATCGGACATCGCGAGCCGGTAATGCAGCAGCGGCTGCTCTCCCTCCAGCCGGAACAGCCAGTGATGGCGGAAGCGGGGATAGGTCTCGCGATAGACGCGGTAGGAGGGCGTGTCGATCGCATCGAGCCGGAGAAATTCCGCCCGGATCGTCCCGGGGTGAACGCGCCGTTCGTATTGCTCCAGAATAGGAGCCCAGAAGCCCGTCACCGACAGAAAGATGCGGCGTCCTTCGGCTTCCCAGCGATCGAGCAGGGCATCCACCGCCCCGTCCGCGAGCGACGGGCCGATGCCGCGAACCAAGCGCGTGCCCATCAAGGCCGTGGCGAAGCTGGCGTGGAACGCCTGCTTCGCCCGGACAAGCTGCTGCCGCGTCTCTTCCGGGAACAGGCGTTCCAGCACCTCGAATTCCGCCGGAACGCCGCGCTTCCGCAGCCGCTCCAGCAGGCGGATGCCAGGCACGTACGCGCCAAGCGAATTGCCTGAGGTCAGGATGGTAACAGGTGAAGCGGATTGCATAGATGACACCTTCTTTTTTCCATTCATGCTTGAGCCGCACATGACGGTTCATTAACTTCGTCCGTTCTCATTCATCCATTTTCATTCATCCATTTTCATTCGCCCGTTCTCAATAGATGCGGAAGCCGTACGCCGCCAGCGCCTCGCGGAGCTGCCGGCTGATCCGATCACTCGCCTCCCGGCTGCCGGCGGCCAGATACCAGCGTCCGGACACCCGCCCGCCGTCCGGCGCGAACAGCGTATTGGCCGACAGCGGAACGACGCCTTCCCGCCGCTGCGGCGTGAACAGCAGCCCGATCCGATCAAGCCGGGCCAGCAGTTCGGCGAAGCGCTCCGACTGATCGCACCAAGCGCCGTCCTCTCGCTCCGGCTGCTCCATGTCTCCGCCCGTCCCGGCCGAGGCCTTCCACGCGTCCGGGAGCCCAAGCTGGAGGCAGGACAGGAAGCTTCGCTGTCCGTATCGCTCCCAATGCGTGTCGAGGCTGTAATTCAACAGCCCCATCGAATGCCGCGCATTGATCTCCACGACGGGATGGACGCGGCCGTCG
Source organism: Paenibacillus dendritiformis (assembly GCF_015845845.1). Lineage (GTDB taxonomy): Bacteria > Bacillota > Bacilli > Paenibacillales > Paenibacillaceae > Paenibacillus_B > Paenibacillus_B dendritiformis_C. The sequence continues at coordinate 9,641 of NZ_LDIG01000076.1, read as the reverse complement.
GCAAGCAGCATCGAATCGACGCATACCGGGCCGAAGTAGCCCTCCTCATACAAGCATCCCGCCAATTGTTCCATCGCCGCGAAGTACCCGGAAGCGTTCAGCCGATCGGCCAGTTCGGGCTCGGCGGCATGAGAACCGCCGTAATTATGCCCGCGGTTCACCATCTGCTGAACGCCAAGCAGCGAGACGGCCCCGTCTGCCGCAATCTGGAGATGGCAGGAGAAATCAATCTCTTTCTCCAGCCACGGCTCCAGCAGAAGCTGCACCCGCTTGCCCGCCCGCTGCTGATCCCGGATATAGCCGATCAGCCGTTTCAGCAGCGGCGCGGAATCGGCCGCAAGATTGCCGCTGCCCGAGACGCCGTATGGATCCTTCAGCACGAGCTTTCCGGCCTCCCGCAGCAGCTCCGTCCCGATGCGCATCGCCTCATCGGCATCCTCCGCGAGATGCCCCGGCGGATTCCAGCCCAAGCGGGCCGCCAGCCGATGCGAATACGCCTTGGAATTGACCCGGCCCGCGATGTCTGCGGCGGGCACCCGGGCCGCGTCACCATAACGCCGGGCCAGCGCGGCGGCGGACGGGATGACCGCATAGACAGCCCAGGGCAATTCCTGCAGGCAGCGGCGCCACTGCTCCTGATCCGGCTGGCTTGCAATGGCCCGGAAGACATCGTCTCCCCCTGTTCCGTCAGTGCCGCCGCGTTCGCTCGTTCCGCCATGCTGACCAGTTCCGCCTTGTTCGCACGTTCTGCCATTTACGCTCGTTTTGTCATTTCCGCTAGTTCTATCCGTTCTGCTGGTTGAGTCCGTTCCGGTAATTCCGCCAGTGCCGCTAGCCCCGCCCCCTCCTGCCGCCGCCGCCCGGAAGCGGAAGCCAATCTCCCGCAAATAAGCCGCATGGGCCCTGTTCATGGGCTGCCGGGTGATCAGCACGCCGTCCTCTCCGCAGAGCGGGAACAGCAGCTCGTCCATACATCCGGCGACCGCTCGCCCCTGAGCCGCTCGAACCGCAGGCAGCTTCGCCAGATGATCGGGACGCCAATACGCTTCGGCATCGAATGTTCCGAGTACGATCCGAGGCCCGTCATAGACCGGCTTCAGCAGCGGCCGCACAGCCTCCGCGGCCGGATTATGCATGCCGCTCCGCCTCGGTGTCCAACTGCCCGAGGAAGCCCAGGAATGCCCGCACGCTCTGCAAATGCTCGTATTCGAACCGTTCGAAATCGATCCGCACCTTCAACTGCTCAACTGCTCCTCCACCTTCAGCATGAAATGAATGAGCTGAAGCGAATCGAGCCCGACATCGTCAATCAGATTCGTCTCCGGCGTCAGCCGCAGCTCCCAGGCCGGCTCCTCCTTCACCTCGCTGACGAGGCGAGCCAATGTGTCGATTGCGTGCATACCACCACTCCTGTTCTCTGTAAGTCGGATCGAACATCCTTAACCAACATATGAAGCCATAACAAGGAATATTTCACTCGATTTAAATGATACCGCTTTCGCTTTCATCTTTTTTCATTGCTCTGCGCGCTGCCTCCCATAGACGCGCACACTGCGGTTCCCCGTATTTTTTCTCGTCGCGGCTATCCCCTGCCTTCGCTATTCATCGCAAAAAACCGTCCCGCAAGGCTGCTGCTCCCTTGCAGGACGGCTCTGTTAACTCCTGTCTAAATATGTCCCATTTGCTGCAATACGCGGTACAGGAGGACCGCCACCTGCGCCCGGGTCGTCAGAGCATCCCCTGCGAACCCGCCCGCGCCCATGCCTTTGACCAATCCGGACTCATAGGCATACGCTACGGCCGCGCGCGCTTCCGGCGACACCTGCTCCAGCGCCGTCTCGTCCAGTTCCTCCGCCGGCCCTTGCGGCAGCTCCGGATCGAGCGCCGCCACGAGCAGGACGATCATCTCCTCGCGCCGCAGCGCCTCATGAGCCCCCGGCTCGCCGGACCGCCGCTTCCAATCGGGTTCTTTGCCCGTGATGCGGTCCAGCAAGGTCATGAATTCGGCCTGCGTCACCGGATCATTCGGCGCGAACCGGTTATCATTCCGTCCTGACACGACATGATGGGAAGCCAGCGCTTCAATCTTGGCGCGGCCCCAATGCTGCGCGATATCTGCAAATGTCTTTGCGTATTCCAGTCCCGCATATTCGCCCGGCTGCCGCACCGGCACAGTCAGGACATGCGTGCCTTTTTTGCCCGGCTCATTGGCTATGCGCTTCGGCAGCCCGGCGTAGGCCCACGAGTCCGCTTCATGGCGCCCATAAATGCCGGCCGCCAGCGGATGCCGGACCAACCGTTCGTCCAGTTCCAATTCCAACAGCAGGGGCTGGCTCCAAGCCGCGCTCTTCGAGCCGATTCCCGGTTCGCCCGCCTGTCCCCCCGCTCCCTGTTGCTTTTCAACTGCCGGTTTTTGCTCCTGTGCCTGCTGTGTCCGCACCGGAGTCTTAATGCCGATGATGTCCGACACGAGCGCGGCGGTATCGCCCGAGACCAGAGCCTGGCGGGCGCCGTCCACGCCGGAGCCTTCCTGAACGGAGAGCGTCAGCTTCAGTCCATCCCGGTCAATGAAATCCGGGATCGCTTCTGCCGGCACGGTCAAAGCGAAGCGGAAGCCCTTCAGACGAAGCGCCTTACCGGACTTGGCCAGACGCTCGGCCGAAGAGGCGACTATCTCCAACACAACTGCTCTGTACTCCTTCCATGACAACGAGGATAGATCGAGCGCGACCGGAGCGCCAGCTTCCTCCTTGTCCAGCTCCTTCTCCAGCCAATCGGAAGCAATCCGCACGCGCGCCTGCTTGCCGCCCTGGCCATCGGTCGCGTACAGCGTCCCTATCAATTGGCCATCCACCCGAATCGGGGTCCCGGTTGGCGAAGCCGGGCTCGAGCTTGAACCTGAACCGGATCCCGACCCAGAAGCAGATGATGGCGGATCCGGGCGGGTCGTTGGCGGCGTCACGATGTCCGCTCCCTTCACCTTCACGAGCGCCTCTGCCTTCAGCGTTCCATAGGCAATTTGGATGCGGGCCTCCCCTTCTCTCAGGGCGGCAATGCGGCCGTCCGCTTCCGCCCGGGCGACTTGAGGATTGGAGGAAGTGAAGGACAGTCCTTCCGTAATCGGGACGCGCTTCACTTCGCCGTCGGCATAGACGGCCGCCGTCACGGTCAACTGAGCCGATTCCCCCGCCTTCAATGTCAGCTCCTCAGGTTGGACATGGATCGAGCGCGCTTCCTCCGTCGGAGGGACATCGGACTTCCTTACCGTGACCGGCACAACCGCCTCCAGTTCGCCATAGATTACGGTCACCTCCGTCTCGCCTGCTTGAATGCCGGTAACCCTTCCCGCGTCATCGACCGCGGCAATGCCGGCATCCTGCGAACGGAACACCAGGCCCTTCACCAGCGGGACCGTCAATTCCTTGCCCTCGGAATAGACCGCGGCCGTGACGGTCAATTGCGAAGCTTCCCCTTCCTTCAATGCCAATTCCGGCGGGTGGACGGCAATTGAGCGAATCTCGCCCTCCGGGATGTCCGGAACCGGGGTCACAGTGACCCGAACGGTATCTTCCAGACCCTCATAGGTTACCTTTACCGTCGCTTCGCCTGCCGACCGCGCCGTAATTAAGCCTTCCGCATTCACTTCAATGACCTGTCCACCGTCTGCCTCATAGGCGGACAATGCGGTGACATCGCGCTCGTTCCCGGCTTCATCCTCCGCCTTGACATGCAATTGAAGCTGTTGTCCTTCGTACAAGCTGATATCACGCGGCTCCACCGTGATCTTCACTGCCGGTTGGGCAGGATCAGGGTGCGTAATGCGCGCGCGGATCATATAGTTCCCTTGCGAGGCTGCCGCCCGTGACCAGGTTCCATCCTCCAGCCTCCAGGAGCGGCCGTGATTGACGCCCTCTTCATCGACGGCTAGTCCCGGCACGTCAGGATAAGAGCCGTCCTGAATATAGACGACATAGAAATCACCGTCGACGAACGGACCATTCGGAAAAGAAAGCTCGGTCCATTCCCCGTCCAGGCGGGCCGTTCCCGCATGCGGGCCGGAGAGCAGCTCTCCCGGCTGCCCGTCGGGTCCCGATGCGTCATACAGCGCATACCGGAAGGCCGTTCCGCCGGGAACCGGCCATCCATCATCCCAGAAGAACATGCGCGCCCCGGTCACTTGAGCCGGGCCGTCGCTTGTCATGCGCACCGCATAGCCATTGCCTGAATCATAAAAAGCTACCGCATTATCCCCCTTCCCCCGATCGTAAGCCAGCTCGTCCTCCGTCCCGCGGAAAGATTTCAGCGCAATCGGGTTCGCCACCGCCCCTTCCGCACGGATCTGCTGCTCATAAGGCAAATACCCGCGCGCAGAGACGAGCAGCGTGTAATCTCCAGCGTAGACCTCCAGCGTGTAGTTCCCCTGTTCATCCGCAACGGCCGTTGGCACATGCGCATCTTCCCTCACACGTACCGCCGCCCCGGCAATCGGTTCTCCCGTCGCCTTATCGGTAATAACGCCGCTAATCGTGGATCTTGAGAGCGGTTGCAAATGAATGTTCGCCTCGGTCCGCTCCCGATCATTTATCGTCACCGTCTGTTCGGCCGTGTGATAGCCATACGCTTCCACCCGCATCGTATACGTCCCCGGCGGGTGCGTCAGCCGATAGCGGCCCGTCCCGGAATCGGTCTTCGTCGAACGGTCCGTCTCGACGATTGTAACCGTCGCCGCGGCCGGAAGGCCGGAAGAGCGTTTTCCCTCCCCGTCTGCCGTCTCAAGGGAGGCTGTCTCCTGCTTCATGCTTCTCCACGCCGATAAGCTCGGGGCCGCTGGCGCTTTCACCGCCGCATCTTCCCTCGAAGTCACTCGTTCTTCCTGGTCCGCCGCTCCCTTCCCCGCTTCTTCGGCAGGCTTGACCTTGGTCCCGGCTGGAATGAAGGTCTTGACTGGCAGCGTATCCCGCACCTGAATATCATCCAAATACCAACCGTTCGCCAGAGAGGCTCCTCCGGTCTTCAGCCGGAAGCGGATGTGCACCTTCTTGCCGGCGTATTTGCCGATGTCGATCTCATCCATATACCAAAACCTTTTGGGATGGTTCGTATTATAGGTTGGCTTCGGATAGGCCGCCAGACTTTGCCACACAGCGCCCCCATCCTCGCTAATCTCGACGTATCCCTTATCGCCGTCCTCCAGATCATACCACTGCTGAAAGTAGAGCGACGCATGCTTTGCTCCCGTCAAATCAATTTCCGGGGAAATGATGCTTTGATTCGTATTTTTCGAGACATATCCAGCGAAGTTCGTGCCGATGACGTTCTTGCCGGAGACGGCCTTCGGCGGTCCATACTTCGGATCGGGAACCCCATGCTCCCACTCGTTCGGCTCGCCTTCACGCGTCCAACCCCTGTCCCCGCCTTCAAAATCTTCGCCGTAAATAAGCTCCCCGCCGGTAAATGTCCAGCTCACCTCGTTCGAAGCTTCGCTAAGCACATGGCTGTATGTCCTCGCCTTGGCGATATAAAAATATGTTCCCTGCTGCGGCAAGGGGTGGTCGGCGAAGTTGCGTCCTGTGCTCACGCCAATCTCCTCGTACGATCCGCCTGGCTCCGACGAACGGTAGATGACGTACTCCTTCACATCGCCTTGCGGCTCCTGCTCCCATTCGAGGATGATCTTGCCCGGGGCGTTACTCCGCGCCTTCACCTTGGGAGCGTCAGGCTGGAGGTCAGTCGGTCCGATAAGCTCGATATCGTCGACATACCAACCTTCATCGCTTCCGTAGGCTCCCCGGAGATTAAAAAGAACGAAAATCCGATCTCCTTTGTACGGAGACAAATCGATGTAGTCCGTTTTCCAATCGCCGCTTTTCCCGTCAAATTGCTTCGCGAGCTCGAATTCGAATTGCTCCGACTCCCGCCCGATAAAAACCTCTGCCTTGTCCAGCAGAATAGAGTACCAGCTTCCGAGCTTGTGCCAATGCTTGAAGCTCAGAATCGTATGCTCGCTGTCCCGCAGATCGATAAGCGGCATGACGAAGTAGGCCTCTTCCACCCCGGTGGGGTAATTGCCGTCAAGCCGGGTCGCCATCACTTTGCTTCCCGAGCTCGCCTTGCCCGGCCCGCTCGTCGGGACGCCCCATTCCCAGATGCCCGGTTCCCCGCCGAAGCCGTAGCCTTCGATGTCCGTCTCGAAGTCCTGCGCATATCCGAGCTTGACTCCCTCCGATACTTCTACGGGCCACCAGGCGGATACCTCCTCGTTGCCTCCGAAATCCACTGCCCGAATCCGGTATTCGATTCCAGCGGTGTCCAGCATCGATGACGGGATGATGCCCTCATAGATTCCATCCCGGTAATCCCCCGACATCCGAACCATAGGTAGTGCAGTTCCAGCCTGTTCCCCCTTCTTCTTCACTTCCAGTTCCGCCCGGGTGACGCTGGTGTCATCCATAATTCGGGCCGATACTTCCTGATCCAGCGCGTTGAACACGAGCGTCAGGGGATGATGCTCGATGACCGGTTCTTCGGCATCCTCTCCATTCACCGTTACCGCGCCTTCAAGCTCGCCCAGACCCGCTTGCTGGGTGGAGACGGCATTCAAGGCATTCACGATGCCCGATCCATAGCCATTGTTCGGACTCTGCGGGAACGTATTGTCCGTCAACGCGATGGCCGTATCTTTCAAAATCTTCTCGACTTGATCCACCGTCAGCGAATGGTTGGCCTGCAGCAGCAGCGCGGCAACTCCGGCCACATGCGGAGCGGCCATCGATGTCCCGTTCATGAGAGCGTAAGAGCCGCCCGGGACGGAGGAACGGATGCTAACGCCAGGCGCCGACACTTCCGGCTTCATCTGCCCGTAAGGAGACGGGCCCTGAAGCGAGAAAGCAGCCAGCTGATTGCTGCTGTTGACCGCTCCGACCGCGAAGGATTCCGGATAGTTGCCTGGCGGGGTGATAGACCCCGGCCCGCCGTAATTATAAGGCGGTCTCGTATTGCCTGCCGCAAATACAGGCACGATGCCGGCAGAACGCCATGACCGGACTATATCCTGAAAAAACTCGTTCTTCCCGGCCTGCACGCTTCCCCAGGAATTGTTGACAATATCCGGAGCCAGCTCGGGATAGGCGCGGCCCGAGTCGTCAGTCGGCGCCAATATCCATTCGCCTGCCGCCAAAATGCCCGCGTCCGTCGCCTCGCCAGCCGAGTTGAAGATGCGCGCCGCGATCCATTTCGCCTGCGGAGCGACCCCGATCGGGTTGGAGCCATCGGGCTCCGATCCGACCATCGTGCCCATCACATGCGTTCCGTGGGCGTTGCCGTCAAAAGGCAGCTTCTTCTTTTCCGGCGTGGCGTCATACCAGCTCAGCTCAGGCCTCTCGACCTGCCCTTGGGCATTATAGCCTCTCCACTTCCGCTTCAGCGCCGGATGATTCAGATCGACGCCCGAATCCATGTTGGCAACGACGACGCCCATGCCGTCAAAGCCTTTGTCCCACGCTTGACCCACATTCAAGTTGCGCAAATTCCAAGGCAGCTCGACTGCTGCCGCGGCTCCTCCCGTCCTGTCCCGGGCCGTTCCCCCCGCGCCATCCGCCTTGGACGGCTCGGTACCCGCTGCGGCTTGCCCCTCGTCGGGCACCTCCAGCATGTATTTGCGGTTCGGGGTGATGCGCTCTACCGCAGGATGGGCTGCCAGCCGCTCCATCACCTCCCGCGTGCTCGTCACCGCGATAGCGTTAACGATGTAGAAGGAGCGGTAATCCTGCACCGAGCCATTCTTTAGGCCCGCTTCCAGTTCATCGCTGATCCCGGCCTGAGTCCGATCGGCCGTCTCCTTCAAGTCGTTCAAGACAAAGCTTCGCACGGTCAGCTTGCGCTTCGCGGATGTCTCCCCGCTCAAGGCGGAATAAGACTTGGCCAGCTTCGCGGCGGCCTCCACGTCGCTCTGCTCCCGCAGCTTCACAATATAAGTCCCTGTCCCTTCCTGCCCGAACTCGTCATAGACTTCGCCATCTACAACGGCGGGCGGCAGACGAATCCTGTTGGATTCCGCCATCTGGACCGAATTATCGGTCTGGTCTCCCGTGTGCGCATACGCTCCCGGTACGGAAGTCATGCCCATAATGAGCGCGATAACGAAAATCAGCCATCGCCGCAGCCAAGCTTTGCCTTTCACATTCCATTCCTCCTTGTCTCGTATACTTTTAACCTGATGAACAAGCCCAAGAAGTTGATAGAATCATACACAAATTGAAATATTTTGTAAATATATTTTTGAGATCCATTTTTGTATATGAATCTAACCATCGTCTTTTTTCTATTTTGAAAGAAAGTATTCCTGAGCCAAGTCGTCAAAATAGCGCTTCAATCGCCACCAATCTGCCCGGCTAGCAACTAGGTTCGGCATGCGCCGTGTCGAAATATGTCTTAAAATTTTGACTTGCTGCTTGCAGCGTCAACCCGTCCCTCTGCGGCTTTACGGCCTTGTCTCGGGGTCGCAGGCGATGCTGTTAGTTGCCCGTCTTTATATCAAATATTTTCAATAATTGTCTGATATAGTAAATAACATCCTGAATCTAGTAGTTTGGAAGAACACCTGCCCTACTTATTTTTAAAGAGAAGGAGACAGACTAAGCGATGAAAATCAACAATGGTTCGCTGCTTCCCCCGAACCTGTACAACATGAGCAATCGAGAGGGAGAAACCGGACGCGCCATGCAACTCGAAACGGGCAAGCCTGTTGGGGCGAATTATGATACGGTTGAGATCAGTGCGGCCGGACGGAAGCTGGCGGAGGATGCGATTGTGCATCACCCTGCGGCGCAGGTATCTATGCCCTCCAAGCCGGCGGGAGCGCCCGATGATTATGTCAACATTGGCGATTTGATGAAGCGATTTGATCCGGAAGGACACCAGCAGATGAATGAAGCTATGATGAACGGTGGCGACTGGTTCGGCATCATGCTGAAGTTCGTCCATCGCATCCCGGACAACAAGCATTGGATCAGTACGTATCTGAAGGAGGAAAAAGAGGGGATAACAGCGGCAAAAACGGCGGTGGCTTTCACTCCTGAGAAGGCTGATCAACGGACTGCACCAGATGATTCGGTATTGTCCGAGCTTCAAGCTCTGCTGAAAAAGAATCCGTCCATGTTGGACGATGAGACGGGCCGGAATCTTTTCTTGTTTGTGCGAACGCTGCAAGCGGAGACAAAATAGACTCGGGATTTCATTTTTCCCACGGGAACTGGGGCTGTCCTATATTTTGGGTCTGAGCGAGACAGCCCTGCCCCTTCCCCCGCTTCTTACAGCTCAACTTGCCGGAAAAACTGTAAAAATGCACTAGCGTTGCATCAATCTTTTTACGAAAATTTTCACCCTATAATTCTCTATATTTGTAACTTATTGAACTATATTCGTGGACAAAAATAAAGAAATCTCCTATTGTTGAGTTACCCTCAGCGTTATCCATAAAACGCCTCAACAAAGGAGATTCCTATGGATAACGTACCGAATCAAAACGTCATTTGTCAATGCCTAAAGTGGTTACATGTGAATTCCACTAGAGATGAGTCATTGGATTACCGAGCCCAAAAGTTGTTTGTCGGCGCTTCGACACTCTTGTTTGTAGAGGCACA
>NZ_LDIG01000075.1 GCF_015845845.1 Paenibacillus dendritiformis | reverse complement strand
TAATTAAACTAACATTGGACTGTAATAAGTCGACATGGGATCTCCTTCAGTTGATTCGCATCTATGCGGAAAAACCATGGGAAAATTTGATCGCTGCACTCAACCGCAAGCCGACCCGAACATCTAGGGGACGACCAAAGCGAAATGGGAGACGTCCGAAAAAGGCAACGAAGTCGATGAAACCGAAACTGATTGTGAGGTAATGACAAACGAAAAATACTTTTACATATAATGGATAACGCGCAGGGTCTATTTCCAGCTCGACTTTTTTAGACTTAGCGCGGACATTGCAGATGTAAATATATATCATATATTGATGTTAATTGAAATTAGATTATGAATTATGAACTAACCGCTCGATGCAACGCTAGTGGAGAATTGATGTATATTTGCATCAATTTCACTTAATCTACCTGCTAGACGAATAAAATACTGTAAAATTGCAGCATTCATTGAGTAGGGACCGAAAACCGACGCATCACTCGGCCGTAGGCTATCCCACCAGAGCGCATAGGCGGAAGCACCTTTACGTCACGTTCAGCCCATAGTCCCACATACGCGCACACTGCTTCACGCCGGTTCGCTAGCGACTCATGACCTGCGCATGGCCGTTAAGCCCCTAGCGGGACTATGACACTAGCCATGCCTTGTCATCCGGACACCCACGAGCCCGCTCGTTCGAATTTGTCGCATAGCGCTCAACGCTTTGCGAAGAGTCCCCCAAACCCACAGTCGCATCTGCCACTAGGTACACGAACATAGCCGCTACTAGGCATATGGGCACAGCCGCGGAGCGCCTCTGCCACAAGGGCCCGACAGTGCACGCTAGGCCCAGGGCCCCCGTCATCTGCACGCTAGCCCCATGACTCCGCCATGCCCACGCTAGCCCGCAGGACCCCCGCCATGCCCACGCTAGCCCGCAGGACCCCCGCCATGCCCACTCTAGCCCGCAGGACCCCCGCCATGCCCACTCTAGCCCCATGGCCCCGCCTGCCCACGCCAAGCCGCAGGGCTCCGCCATGCCCACGCTAGCTCGCAGGACCCCCGCCATGTCCACGCTACCCGCAGGGCTCCCCCGTGCCCACGCTACCCGCAGGGCCCCGTCATATGCACGCTAGACGCATGCCATGAGCAGCAGCGGCATGTCCGGCGCGCGGGCAATGCGCAACCAGCGCCCCCTGTTTCCGCGAAAGAAAAAACAGCCTCTTTCCTCATAGAAAGAGACTGTTCTTCTTCACTTCATCATTAGGTTTACTTGACCCATGCGGCGAAATGGGACGGCTCCATTTTCTCCGTACGGAACGTCTTGCCGCACAGCGGGGCAAGCTGCTCCAGCTCGCGCAGCAGATTGGCGAATTGATCCGGGAACAGCGACTGCACCCCGTCTCCGGTCATCGAGTTGTCCGGATCGGTATGCATCTCGATGATCAATCCGTCCGCTCCGGCGGCCACCGATGCCTTGGACATCGTCTCCACCAGCTCGCGGCGGCCCGTGCCGTGGCTCGGATCGGAGATGACCGGCAGATGGCTCAACTGCTTCACGACCGGAATGGCGGTCAGATCCAGCGTGTTGCGGGTATACGTCTCAAAGGTGCGAATGCCGCGCTCGCACAGCATGACATTCGGATTGCCGCCGGCCAAAATATATTCGGCCGCATTCAGCCACTCATCATAAGTGGCGCTGAATCCGCGCTTGAGCAAGACCGGCTTGCCGCATTCGCCCAGCTTGCGCAGCAGATCGAAGTTCTGCATATTGCGCGTTCCGACTTGGAGAATATCCGCGTACTCCGCACAAATATCGACGTATTCCGGCGTCATGACCTCCGTAATCGTCAACAGCCCGTGCTTGCTCCCGGCCTCGGCCATCATGACCAACCCTTCTGCGCCGACTCCTTGAAAGCTGTACGGTCCTGTCCGCGGCTTGAAGGCCCCTCCGCGCAAGATTTGTCCGCCCGCCGCCTTCACCAGGCGCGCGATCTCATCAATCTGCGCCGGCGATTCCACCGCGCACGGGCCGCCCATGACGACGAGATTGCCGCCGCCGATTTCCACGCCTTTAATATGAATTACCGTATCTTCCGGATGAAAGTCACGGCTAGCGAGCTTATATGATTTCGTAATTTTAATCACGTTCTCGACGCCTTTCATTTGTCTAAGATGTTCAGCCAGTTGAGGCTCTGCTTTACCGATAATGCCAATGACGGTTCGATCCGTTCCGCGCGAGATATGGGCCTGGTTGCCGGCCTTCTCGATGAGGCTTACAAGCTCCGCCACCCGCTCTTCCGGAGTCTGATTCGAGACGATAACGATCATGGTACTACATCCTTTCTTTACTGTCGGTTCATCACTTTCTCATTTCAACGCTTATACGCTTTCAAGCTTTTATCTATTAAAGCAACTATAACGAAAATCCCGCCCTTCGTCAATCCTTTTTTCCTCATCCGTTCCCCGCCACCCGTTATGTCCCGGGAAATAAAAGAAAGCTCTTTTCTGCCCGGACCGTTCGGCCGGCAGAAAAGAGCTTTTCTTTATCCGTGAGCGTGACCATGATAATGGCGGCGTTTCTGCCGGCGCCGCTTCTGCATGGCCAGCAGGAACCGCTTCATTGGGATATACAACAGAAGCGCCATCAAGGCTCCGTCAATCATTCCGCCTACAATCAGATTCATGTTGATGGTCAGAAGCCGGTTCAGCCAGTCCGGCAGCGCGGCCGCATGAACCGTCCAATGCAGGGGCAGAACCCAATGCCCTACCCGCTCATTGACGACAGCGACCGGAATATAGATCAGCTTCCCGAATGCGAAGCCGATCAGAGCGGCAGCCAGCCTCCCCCTCATCAAGTACACCAGAGGAAAGATGAGGAAGAACGCCAGCCCTGCCGTCGGCAGGGTGAACATTTCAACGGCCAGTCCGATGCAGAAGCCTCTCGCAACCAGTGCGGCGGCGCCTCGGGTTCGAATAAGCTTCAGGAACTGGTACTTCAACCATCTTTTCACAATTTTCCTTCTCTCGAGTGTATCGTCGATCCGTTGATGGCAGCCCTAGTTCATGACTTCGACTTCTCGCGAATGACCGGAAGCAGCTTCTTCATATTCACGGTCCGCTTCAATTCCCATGTCTCCGGGTTATTCTGGTCGTACTGCTCCAAATAAGCGATGACTTCCTTCGTAATCGGCGTCGGCGTTGACGCGCCGGAGGTCACGCCGACGATTCGGACCCCATCGAGCCATTCCCGCTTCAATTCCGACAGATCGGAGATGCGGTAGGCACGGACGCCGGCAATCTCCTCCGAGACCTGGGCCAGTCGATTGGAGTTGTTGCTCCGCGGATCTCCCACGACGATGACGAGGTCGCAGCCTGTGGCCTGCTCGGCCACCGCCGCCTGTCTCTCCTGCGTCGCCATGCAGATCTCGTTATGAATCTCTGCCGTCGGGAAGCGGGCGATAAGCCGATTCATAATATGCTTGATATCCCACTGGCTCATCGTCGTCTGATTCGTAATGACGAGGCGATCCGTGCCAACCTTCAGATCGGCGATCTCCGCTTCCGTCTCGATCAGATGCACCTTGTCCGGGGCTACGCCCATGGCGCCTTCCGGTTCAGGATGGCCTTTTTTGCCGATATAAATAATCTCGTAACCTTCGGCCGTCTTCTCCCGAATCAGATCATGCGTGCGCGTCACATCGGGACATGTCGCATCGACGGTGGTCAGCCCCTTCTCCCGGGCCTTCTTCCGCACTTCCGGGGATACGCCGTGCGCCGTAAAGATCACCGTCCCGGAATCGATCTGATCCAGAATCTCCAGGCGGTTCGCCCCATCCAGCGTAATGATGCCCTCGTCCTCGAACGCATCCGTTACGTGACGGTTATGAACGATCATCCCTAATATATAAATCGGACGGGGCAAATCCAGATTGCGCGCCGTCTGTTGTGCCAGCACCATCGCATCCACGACGCCATAGCAATAGCCACGCGGTGTAATTTTCCTGACTTCCATCGGTACACCTGCCTTCTCATTATACTGCGTCTGACATCCGCTTCTCCATTATACCGGATAATCTCCGCTTCCGTCGACCGTAGCCAGCGGCAGCCACACGATGAACGAGGTTCCTTTCCCCGGCTTCGTGACGACCTCGACCGAACCCCGGTGTTCATCGATAATCCATTTGGCTATCGCCAGCCCCAGCCCGGTGCCCGATGTTACGCCGCGGGACACGTCGGCCCGATAGAAACGCTCGAAGATATACGGCACTTCCTTCTCGTTCATGCCGATTCCCGTATCGTCCACCTTCAATCCGATCTGGTTATCCTGCCGCAGCGCCGTCAGCCGTACCTTGCCTTCCGGGGTATATTTGAACGCATTCTCAATGAAAATGAAAAGCATCTGCTGCAAATAATCCTTGTTGCCGTACACATACAAATCTTCCAGCACATCGATATCGCCGAGTTCCCATTCCGCTTTGCGCGGGAGGAACTGCGCCCGGCGCACGACCTCCTCGACCATCGGCTTCAGCTCGACGAGCACCTTGCTCATCACATAGCCGGCATCGGCGCGGGCAAGCGACAGCAAATCATTCACGAGATGGCTCATGCGCTCCGACTCGTCCGCGATATCGCGCAGCGCTTCCAGCGACATCTGCTCCCGGTCGCTCTGGCTCATCTGGATCGGCTCCTGCTGCTTCATCCACATTTTCTGAAGCAGATCGACATTGCCGCGAATCGTCGTCAGCGGCGTCCGCAGCTCATGGGACGCATCGGACACGAACCGGCGCTGCGCCCGATACGCCTCGTCCAGCTCGTTATAGAACGTCTCCATCCGGCCCAGCATGCTGTTGATCCGGTCGGTGAGCTGTCCGATCTCGTCGTCGGACGGACCTTCGCGCGGAATGCGGACGCTCAGGTCGGCCCCCTTCTGAATGCGGTCCGTAGCCCGGATGATATTCTCGATCGGCCGCAGCGATTTCTGGGCGAGGAACAGGCCAAGCGAGAAGGCCAGCACGATCGTGACCATCGACGCGATGATAAGGATACTTCGCAGTTCTTTGGTGAACAGGGCTTCGCGCCCGGTGAAGGCGAATACCTGTAAGGCGCCCTCAACCTGATCACCTAGCACGATTGCATTTTCATAGACAAGAAATTCATAGCCGCTTACTTCGATTTTGCGGTAGCCCTCTTTAATCTGCGCCGCCCTCTGCGGCATCGGTATATTAAGACCGAGCTCCGACAGATTCGGCGACATGCGAGGCGTTTTGTTGCGGAAGCTGACAATCTGAATATACAGCTCGGCATCCTCCAGCCGCTTCACGTCGGATTTGGGAACATCGAAGTCGAAGCGATTCTGCAGATCGAGCGTCGGGAGCACCTTCAACTGGTTGACCTGGGCCTGAATGCGCGACTTAATATGCGCGTATGTGTTGTAGTCGACAAAGGTGTAGATGGCGATTCCGAATAAGAGCAGGGTAAACGCGAGCAGGACGGAATACCATACCGTAAGCCGCAGCCGAATGGACATTAATTATCTCCTCTCAAGACGTAGCCCGTTCCCCGAATGGTCTGGATGATACGCTTGCCTCCATGTTCTTCCGTCTTCTGGCGCAGCATGGCGATATACACCTCAAGCACATTCGATTCTCCGCTGTAGTCATAGCCCCATATTTTCTCCATAATGACGTCGCGCGGCAGCACCCGCTTCGGATTCTGCATGAACAGATGGAGCAGTTCGAACTCCTTCGCCGTCAGCTCGATCGGCTTGCCGTCGCGAAGCACTTCCCGGGTATGCAGATCAAGCACGACATCCTCGAACGTCAAGCGGTGCGTCCCGCCCTCGCCCTCGGCCCGGCGGCGCAGCAAGGCGCGCACGCGGGCCAGCAGTTCCTCCAGCGCGAACGGCTTGACGAGATAATCGTCGGCTCCGAGATCCAGCCCGTGCACCCGGTCCTGCACCTCGTCCTTCGCGGTCAGCATCAGCACCGGCACATTGCTGCCCGCTTCCCGCAGCCTGCGGCATACCTCCCAGCCGTCCACCTCCGGCATCATCACATCCAGGATCAGCAAATCGGGCTCGCGGATCATCATCTCGCGCAAGCCCTCGCTGCCATTCGTCGCCGTCCGGACTTCATATCCTTCGAACACCAAGCCACGCCTCAGCATGGACGTAATTTTCTCATCGTCATCCACGACCATAATCGTTGAACGCGTCATCCTACCAGCCCCTCTTCACCCGTAGATTATCATTCTCTTCCCTCTTCTTCCTTACTGCCATTCGCCGCCCGAATAGCGAAAAGGAAGCCAAGAACGGCGCAGGCCGTCCTATGCTTCCTCTCCCGCTGCGCCCGGGCCGCAGCACCCGGATTCGTCATAAGCCGCGCGGCTTATGGCTGCTGTTGCTGCGACTGAAGCTGCTTGTCGAACTTGTTCCGGTCGCCGAGCTTAATCTTTAGTTCCGTCTCTTTGCCGTTGCGTACCACCTGCATCGTCACGGTATCGTCAACCTTCTTCTTCTGTATCGCTTCGATCAATTCCTCTTTGGTCGCGTACTTCGTGCCATCCATACCTACAATAATATCATAGGCGCGCAAATCCGCCTCATAGGCCGGGGAACCGAACATCACATTGAGCACGAGAGAGCCTTCGACATTTTTGATGCCCATTTCCTGCGCAATGTCGCTGGTCATCGTCTGGAGCGTAGCGCCAATGAACGGAATCGGCTCCTTCGGTATTTCACGGTTCGCCTTCAGATCGTCAACGACCTTCTTGATCACATTCGAAGGGATGGCGAATCCGATGCCTTGCGCCTGCTTGCTGACCGCGACGTTCATGCCGATGACTTCGCCCTTCATATTCAAAAGCGGCCCGCCCGAGTTGCCTGGATTGATGGACGCGTCCGTCTGAAGCAAATGCTCGTATTCCCGGGCGCTGCCGTTGTCATCGACATTGATCGAGCGCTCGCGGGCGCTCAGCACGCCGGACGTAACCGTGTGGTCGAAGCCGGACGGGTTGCCGATCGCGACAACCTGCTCCCCGACCTCCGCCGCATCGGAATCGCCAAGCGGAACCGTCGGAAAGTCGCCTTCCCCGTCAATCTTGATGACCGCCAGGTCCAGATCCTGGCTCTGGCCAAGCAGCGTCCCCTTGAGCGGCTTCTTGTAGCCTTCCACCGTAACCTGGATGACTTCCGCCCCGGAGATGACGTGCTGGTTCGTCAAAATATAGCCCGACTTATCGAAGATGAAGCCGGTCCCGATGCCAAGCGGCTGCAGCTGCTGGCTCTGGCTCGAGCTGTTGTTCCCGCTGCCGCCGAAGGAATCGCCGAAGAACTGGCGGAAGAACGGATCGTTCATCCAAGGGTTATTGCCGTAGCCGTTCTGCGTGCTTACGCGGGCCAGCGTCTCGATCTTCACTACCGCCGGACTCGTCTTCTTCACCACCTCCGGCACGCTGCTGGCGCCGTTCGGGAACGGAGCCGGCGTCCCGTTGGTCACGACCGCGCTCTCCGACGTGGCGGCCGTGCTCGCCAGCTCCTGTCTGCCCGTGAACAGATTGGTCGTGTCCGCGGCATACATCAGGCCGGTGATGACCAGCATCCCTGCCAGGAACGAAGCGAACATCGCCCGGAACGAGGTGCCCCGCTTGCGCTTCGGCTCCTTGAACTGCCAATTGCCCTGCGGCGGCTGGGGAGGCAGGCTGCCTCCGCTCCCCCCGGGCTGGAAGCCGGCGCCGCTTCCTTGGCCGGTCGCGCTGGAGAATGGCAGCGGCTTGACGGGCGCGGGCGGCGTCACCTCGACATCATTCACCTTGCCCGATGCCTCCGCAGTCGTTGTGCTTTCTTCGGATTGCTTGACAGACTGATAAGGGCCGTAAGCGAAATAATAAGCTTCCTCGGGCTTGCGCGCCTGGGCATCGCCCGTCTGAGGGCCGTCCTGCGGGCCTCGAGTCTCATTCGGTGCTGTTGTATAAGAATCCGAATCGGAGTCGGATGTAAAAAATAATTTGCGTCGTTGTTCGTCCATAGTTCTTACCTCCCAATAAGCTGATCTTCACTCGAATCAATAAGCGTTTTAGGTATGAAAGATATATTTATATATTGTACCATCAACCTTAAGCTCAGCTTAAAAAGATTATAAAACCCAATAAAAAGATAATCCTCCGGAGACAAGCCGCCTTATCCCCCATGCGGCACCCTTCGCCGGATATCGATATGGACGCAAAAAACAGGCCCATGGACCTGTTTTACGATACGAACGGGCCGGCGCCGCTAACTCATCCGCCCCAATACATTTTCTGCTTGATCAAGCTTGGCCCGGGCCCGGTGCATCTCCGCCGGAGAGAGCGAAGCGTCCGGATTGGATGGCGCCTGGAACTGGTTCACGACGGCGCCGAACAGCTGCACGCCGGCATCCGGATCATTGCCGACCCGGTACTCGTGCTTGAGCACGAACGGCTGCTTCATCTCAACGAAGATCGATTCGTTGGCTTCCCCGTCGAACGAACCGTTCACCGCCGCGAACGGCAGGCGCAGCCATAGGGTGCGCTCCTCGTTCAATGCGCAATCGAAGCTGCCCCCTTCATAATCCCAATTGCCGGAGATGGCGAACCCGAGCGGCTCCAACACGCGCACCAGTTCATCGGTGCCGAACTTGCGGCCGGCGAACTTCCCTTCCAACTGCTGCATGGCATGCAACCTCCTTCCTCCTTATTGTGGACGAAGTCAGTCGCTTTTAACCCAGCCTTTGCGATGCGCATGAACGGCGAGCTGCGTCCGATCCTGCACCTCGCATTTCATGAGAAGATTGGATACATGCGTCTTAACCGTCTTGATGCTGATATGAAGCTCTTCCGCGATGTCCTTGTTCGTCTTCCCGTCGGCGATGAGCAGCAGCACTTCCCGCTCCCGCTCCGTCAACGCCTCATCATCCGACTGCGACGCCTGCTTGCGCAAGCCGCGGGTCAGCGCCTGCGACACCTCTCCGCTCATCACCGGCATGCCGCGCAAGGCGCCGCGGAGCGCATAGACCAGTTCCTCGGCGGAGACGGTCTTCAGCACATAGCTGATGGCCCCGGCCTGAATCGCTTCGAATACTTGTTCATCCTCCATGAAGCTCGTCAGCATGACGATCTTCAGCTCCGGATAGCGGCGCGTCAATTCGCGCGTCGCCTCGACGCCGTTCATGTCCGGCATCATCAGATCCATCAGAACGAGATCGGGCAGCCGCTCTCCCCGCTCCGCCCGGGCGGAGATCGACTGGATCGCTTCCAGCCCGCCTCCGGCTTCCCCGATCACTTCAATATCCGGCTCCAGCATCAAATATGTCTTCAATCCCATTCGGACCATCTCATGGTCATCCACGAGAAATACGGTCATTACCGTCTGTTCCACTATGATATCCCTCCGTCTGCCTCCGGCTCACCCTGCTCCGGGCCCGCTTCCCCTCTTCTATTCGCTTCCAGGCGGAGCCGTCTTCCCGGCTTCTTCTTCTTGCTCCCGAAATAACGGAATATGAACGCGAATCGTCGTCCCCGCGCCGGGCTGGCTGATGACATCCAGATTGCCGCCCAACTTGTCTACCCGCTCCTTCATCGTCGTCAGACCGTAGCTTCCGGTCTTGTAGGACGCGTCCTGCAGATCGAAGCCCTGGCCGTCGTCCGCGATGGCCAGGATGAGCTGCGCCGGCGTCGCATGCATCGTAAGCGTAACCTGCGTCGCGCGGGCATGCTTCACGACATTAGCCATCGCCTCCTGAATCATCAGGAAGCTCTGGTGCTCGATCGCCTCGGACAGCTTAATATTCATGTCAAGATCGAATTTGCCTTGAATGCCGTTCTGCCGGCAGTAGTCGGGAAACCAATGATCGAGCGCCTCCTGCAGCGTGCGCCCGTCCAGTTCCAATGGGCGGAGCTGGGCGATCAGGCTGCGCATTTGCCGTTGGGCGATATGCGACATCTGAATCAATTGGTTGACCACCATTTCCGCCCGCTTCATATCCCGCTCCATCACCTTGGGAAGAGAAGAAGAGGCCATATGCAGGGCGAACAGCTGCTGGCTGACCGTATCATGCAGATCTCTGGCCAGCCTGCGGCGCTCTTCCAGCACAACCGCCTCGCATTCCTTCTCCCGATCCATCACCTGCTGCTCCGACATCTTCTGCAGCAGGCGCAGCTTCTTCTCCATCGCGTCGACCATCGTATTGAAGTCCTCATAGAGCCGATCGAAGGACGCATCGTCCCCGAGCGGAATCCGCTCCGACCAATTGCCCTTGATCACCTGCATCATGCTCAGATGCAGCACGTCGAGGCGGCGCTGCAGCCGGACGCCGGCGACATAGCCCATAATGAGCGACACGACGACGACCGTGCTGATGCCGAACAGCCACCAGTTCATGCCGTGGTACCATGCGCCGCCATAGACAATGCCAATCCAGAAGACGCTCATAATAAGGCCGCCCGAGATAAGGAAGGTAAGGAGAAGCTCCCATTTGACGCTCCGGGAACGGCGAACCCAATTCATCAGCATTCGTTATCCTACCCTTGTTACCTTCACATCGCCGATAAACGTGCTGACGACGATGCGAATTTTTTTGCCGGCCTCATAGAAATAAGGGGTCTCCATCTGGACGCTGCTCATAAAGCCGTCCTTCTTTTGATCGAATATTTTCACATCGCCGAGGAAGGAGCTCGACGTTACGCTCACCCCCAGGTCCATATCGTTCGGAACGAATACCTTCACGTCACCGATGAAGGAAGAGACCGTAATCTTCGTCTCACCGTAAGGGACCTGCGCCTTCGTCAAGTCAATGAACGTATCGCCGATGAAATGAGAGAGATTCGTCGGCTTCAGCTCCCAATAATCGCTGCCCAGATGGGTATCGCCGATGAACGCCGATTTGTGGAACGTATCCCGCTTCGGATTGCCTGACATTCCTCCCATTGGAGGCGGCGGCGGAACCGATCCGGAGAAGGAGCCCGACTGGCCATGGAAATCATTATTTTTCGGCTCCTTTTTCGTATAGTTCGTACCGAATTGCTCATCGAACTTGCTGTCAAAATCATAGTCCGTCGGCGGCGGTGGCGGTGGAGGCGGGGTCTGCGCATGCGCATCGAATCCCCAATCGTCCTGCTTCCAATCCTTCGGTCGATGACGATCCCGGTCAGGACGCGGATAATCCCGCTTCTTGAACAGCATCCAGACTCCGCCTACGATAAGGGCAAGCGGGAACAGCATTTTGAAGAAATCGCCCGGCGACATATAGATGTACCCCAGATTCGACAGCAGGAAGTAGCCGCCGACCCCAAGCAGTATGACTCCCCAGAAGGCGCCATGCAGGAGCGAATTCAAGCCAATGACGATCAAAATGACCGGCCAGAAGGTGCGGAACAAATCCCCGATATTCATATCGATGTAGCCTAACTGGCTGAGCATAAAGAAAGCACCGAGCGCGATGAGCACCAGACCGCCGAACCATCGTCCCCGATTATGTTGCATGTTTCATCCCTCGCTTCTATCCAAATGCGGCTCGCACTTATGCCGCTTCATGTATCTCTAGTGTAAGCGATGACTCGTCCGGGCGCCAGCGGCGTGAGATTGAAATCGGCCTCGGTCTCCAGACCGAGGGGATGGAAGCTGATTCCAGCTTAACGAATAAGGCCGGTTCAAGCCGGTCAGGCATAGCCGGAGGCGGGTGCAATCAAGCTGATTCGTAGCGTTATGATTGACAACGGTGTACTTCATGTATATGATGTGTATGTAATACATGCACAGTTGATTTCGATGGAGGTCCCATGAAAATTATAATTTCCAACGTGTCGGATCCGCCGATTTATCAGCAAATCAAGGACCAGATCAAGGATGCCATCCTGTACGGAGAGCTGAAGGAGGGCGAATTGCTGCCATCCATCCGGGCGCTGGCCAACGATCTCCATGTGAGCGTGCTGACGACGCGGAGAGTGTATGATGAACTGGAATCCGAAGGCTTTATTACCACAAGGCCGGGCAAAGGCTCCTTTGTCGCGAAGGAGAACCTGGATCTGCTGCTGGAATCGAAGCGGCATATGGTGGAAGTCAAGCTGACAGAAGCATGGACAACCGCCCGCGCGCTTGGAATCAGCAAGGAAGAACTCATGGCCATGATGGAGATACTTTTCGAGGAGGAAGACCGATGAATTCGATACTCGAAGTTACAGGACTTCACAAACAAATTGGCTCATTCAGCCTGCAAGATATCAGCTTCTCTCTGCAGGAAGGCTGCATCACCGGGCTCGTTGGGATTAACGGGGCAGGCAAGACGACGACAATCAAAGCGATCCTTGGCTTGGCGGAAGCGGATGCCGGACGCATCGCCCTATTCGGCAAGGACATGGCCGGTCATGAACGGGAGCTGAAAAACCGGATCGGCGTCGTGATGGATGAAGGCTGCTTTTATGAGGATCTGACCTTGGAGGAAATGAAAAGCATCGTCGCGCCGGCCTATTCCCAGTGGGATGAGTCCGCATTCAAGCAATATATGTCGCGCTTCAACCTGGAGCCCGGCCAAAAAATCTCTACCTTGTCGAAAGGAATGCGCATGAAATATGCGCTTGCTCTGGCGCTCTCCCATCATGCCGAGCTTTTGATTATGGATGAGCCTACCAGCGGTCTCGACCCTTTGGTGCGAAGCGAGCTGATGGATATTCTGCTTGATTTTATGAATTCAGGCGGAAAATCCGTCTTCTTCTCCACCCATATTACGTCCGATCTGGACAAAGTGGCCGATGCGCTCATCTTCATGGATAAGGGAAGAATCAGATTCATGGAGGATAAGGATGACCTGCTGGATTCTCATGCGGTCGTCAAAGGAGACAGGGCGGCGCTGAACGAGGAGACGAGAGCGTTGTTTTTGAGCCTGGATGAGACTCATTACGGCTTTACGGGCTTGACGAACGATAAGCTGGCCGTCCGCCAACAAATGAACAACGTGCTTATCGAGCGTCCCACGATCGAAGACGTGATGCTTGGTTATTTAAAGGGGGCAAAATAGATGCTGTTACATCTTGTAAAAAAAGATTTTCTTCTGGCAAAAAAGCATTTGGCCTTCATGCTGGCGGTGGCGTTTGTGTTGCCCGTTTTTATCTCTTCAAAGCTACCTGTCGCCGGCAGCTTTTTGGCGTTTTTTATTAGCTGGCTTTATTTTGTGTACCTGCTTTTCAATACCGTGTCGATGATGGAATACAAATATAAAGGCGCGGCCTTGCTTTGCGCGACCCCCTATACTCGCCAAGCATTGGTCAAAGCGAAATATTTATTTATTGGCATACTGTTTGCCGCTTGCTTTTTGATATATACGATAGCGGCTCTGATTTTGCCGTCAAACCTCGAATTATTGTCCGCCGCTTCATTCGCCGGATCGTTTCTGCTCTTTTCCCTTATCTTCGGGATTCTGCTGCCGTTTCAATATCATTTCGGCTACGAGAAGTCCAAATATGTGTTTATGATTTTTGTCTTTCTGACGCCGTTTGTATCGCCGGTCATCGTTCGGGCGGCGCATGATTCCCGCTTCAGCCTAGGCCTTAATCTGCCGCTCCCGCCTGCCGTGCAAGCTTGGCTTCCGGCGCTGCTCGGACTGTTGATTGGATGGATGTCGATGCGCCTGTCGTTAGCCATCTATTCCCGTCAAAACCTGTGACGCCGATACCCGGCGCCGGGAACGGGGACGACAGGTCGATGGAGAGCCGGTCAAGATACTCCCACGGCCCGGGAGGGATGCAAAAAAGACCGCCTTATCGGCGGTCATTGCATCTCTTTATAACCAGGGAACAAGCCGTTGCCGGACGTCTTCCATGGAAGTGTAATTACAGTTTTTCCGGCTGTCTTTTGGAGATACGGTTTGCCTGCGGGTTGTTCAGAGCGCTTGCCGCGCCTTCCGATTCAACCGCAAACTCCGTGTCCGCAGCTTCGTTGCCAGCTGCGAATTCCGTATCCGCAAAGGCATTTCCCGCTGCAAACTCCGTGTTCGCAGCCGCGTTTCTTCCTGCAACTCCTCCCGGAACTGCACCCGCGTTTCTTGCGGCCACTCCCGTATCTGCAACCGTGTTTTCTGCTGCAAATTCAGCGTCGACATATTTCGAATTCGCTGGGGACATTCTGTTCGCTTTGTTGTTTTTCATCGCATTTCACCTCCTGAGTGTTCGCCGTCGTTGGCGAGCATGTCAAGGAAACTTCGTTTCCCACGACAAGTAGTATGCGATGGTCCGCCCCGCTTTATTCGCGCTGCGGGCTACTGCAGCGATTTAGGAATCGAGCCGGTTTTGAAGACGGCTTCGTTCAGTTGATTCAGCATGTCCTCCGACACCTTGCCGCTGCCTTCCTGGATAAGCTGAACTTCCACTTCTTTCTTGCCCCACTGCTTATATACCTGCTTCGTTGTATGGAAATACAAATCGATTTTATTTCCCTTGATTTTCGAACCGATATCCGTCACGATGCCGTATCCGTAGCCGGGAATATATAAGATGCTGCCGAGCGGGAAAACGGACAGATCGGCGGCGATGGTCGACACGTAATCTCTTCGCACCTTCACCCCGGAGTAGGTGATGCCGTATTCCGGATGGCCCGGTTTTTTCCCGGTCGATTCCACACCTGCCGTATAGCCCGTGGCGATGACCTTCACTCTCTTGATTACCTGCTGCTTCCCCGGTGCCAGATTGATATCGGAATACGACATCGAGGAAGTCGGCACGGCCTTGCGCGGCTCCTTCTGTGACGATTGCGCCGCTTGTTCCGGACGGCCCGGAGGATTGACATATACTAGCGGAACCGGCAGAGACTGCTCGCTCCTTGCATTGTACGCCCCAAGCGCGGCAAACCGGTTCCAGGCCATCGAAGCCGCACCGTACACCATCGGCGGAAGAGCCGCATAACGATTCCATGCGTCCTGCGGAATGGCTGAGCCACCCCATACCGGCGCCGAGGCCGGCAATTGCCCCTGCTGCGTTCCGACAGACATCGTTCCTTGCGCCATCATGTACTGATAGCGGTATGGATAGGCATCCGCTTCTCCCCGGTATGGCGTGAAGGCAATCGCGATCGCGCCGAGCAGTACAATGGCCGCCAGTCGAAGCCCCGGATAGTTGGCATTGCCGCCAGTCGGCTTCAGCATCGGACGTTCTTCCCAATTTGGTTCCTTGTTCATTCCTGTCAACATATGGTTACCCCTCCCTTAGTGGGAAGGATGTCCACGGATAATTTATTTTATGCATCATCGACAAAAAAAGAACCCCCTCCGATAAGGAAGGCGTTCATTCGACATAATCCAGCGGCTAATCTATTTATGGACCAACAGGGCGGGTTCAGCGGGAAGCGGGCCGCCAACATCCAGGATGACGTCATCCTTATGGATCTGGACGCTCAGCACCAGCCCGATCGAGACCATATTCACCAACAGAGAGCTGCCGCCATAGCTGATGAATGGCAGCGACAGCCCGGTTAACGGCACCAGGCCGATATGCATGCCGATATTGACGAAGATTTGAAAGACCAGCATCCCGGCCAGTCCGATCACGAGATAGGATCCGGCCAGATCGCGGCTCGCGCGCGAGATGAGCATCATGCGGTAGATAAGAAAATAGAGCAGCAGCAGCGTCGAGGACCCTAAAAACCCGTATTTCTCGCCGATGACCACATAGATGGAATCCGAATACGCATACGGAATGTAGCCGCGCTCGATATAGAATCCCGAATCGCCCCCCAATCCCCCCGAGCCGATCGCATGCATGGCATTGTTGACATGCCATGATTTATCGGGATCGCTGGCCGGATCGAGAAAGGTCTGTATCCTCGACATTTGATGCGGCTTGACCAGCTTGGCCAGCAAATCGTGATCGGCGTAATACAACCAGCAAATCGCCCCGATGGCCACCGCGATCGCGCCAAGCAGCAAGGCCATTTGGGAGGTTCGGATGTTGCCCATCCATAGCATGGCGAGCAGGACCCCGACGAAGACAAGCGCCGTGCCGAGATCGGGCTGCTTCATAATCAGGAACGTGGGGACAAAAAACACGGCGCCTATCGGCAGCAGATCGGGGACTAGACGAAGCGTCCGTCCCGACCGCTTGTGCAGCAGATCGGCGGCCACCAATACCGTGGCTATTTTAATCAACTCGGAGGGCTGAAGCTGGAAGCTGCCGATGCTCAGCCACCGGACCGCTCCGTTGATATTTTCTCCAACGAACATCACGAGCAGCAGGAGCGCTATTCCGATTCCGTATAACACGTAGGCAACGGGGCCCATGAGCATCGTATAATCGAACACCGCGACAAGCAGCGTCGGAATAATGAACAAGACAAACAAAACGATGTTGTTCACGTATAACCCGTCCAGCTTGGTGCCGGCCGTAGCCCCATGCACGGCTATTGTGCCAATGATAAATGAGCGCGAGCATGAAAATAACGGTCGGTCTATCCATTTTTTTAAGCTTGCGAATATAGATCATATCAGTACCTCTTATTCATAGGTGCGGAGGCTTGACCGTTCCTGCAAAGATCTGGCGAGGGAATCGTGGTCTTCGGGAATCCTGCAAAAATGCATTAATTTCTTCTTCTCACCAGAAGAATTTGGAAAATTGCTGCAAAAGTCCAGGATTTCGCCTGTTTCTCCATTAAACAAACATAAATTGGCATAAAATCCTGCATCCATGCAGGATTTTATTTTTCGAAACGAGGCATCAGGGCGAATACTGTATATTTGCAGCAATTTTGGGCCAAGGCCTCTGCTATCGGAGCGCCCGCCTGACCGCCGCATCCGCCTCCGCGACCAACGTTGATTCGTCCTCCTTGTGATTCTAATAAGTGACGACCGATATACAGCCAGAGAGTCCGGAAAATTCCGCAACCAGAAGTTAAAGCGATTAAACTTTATTCTTGGATACAGGCGCTCGCTATTCCTTTGCCTCCGGAGATAACAATTCCTCGGAAGGCACCTCCGGATCGAGCCAATTGTCAATCAGCTTCCGCGCATAATTCAGGTCCTCTTTATCCAGTATGCCATACCAGATATCATCCATAATTTTTCCTTCCTCAACCAATGAATAGCTGGTGAATGAAGGGAGGCTGTCCTTCAATAACATCATTTTGGCCAAGCCAATCATATCGCTGGGCAAAATATCAGTGTCCAGGTTGTCACCGGCAATCTCCAGAAGCTCTGGCAAATGGCTGATCTTGTCAAGCTGTACCATTCGCTTCATCAAGGCCTGCAAAAAGATACGGTTGCGCTCCATCCGGTTCATGTCCGAATCTTCGCGATAACGCACATAGTTCAACGCCTCCAGCCCGGTATAAATGGGCTTGTTCGCTTCGATCAGGAATTTGTCATGATAACGGCTGCGATTCCGAATGTCTTCCGTAATCGGCAATTCGACGCCGCCCAGCGCATCAACGACATCCCTGAATCCTTTAAAGTTGATGGCCGCATAGTGATTCACCGGATGCTGGAGCAGGTGTTCCACGGTCTCGACGCTCATTTTCGCGCCCCCGAAGGCATAGGCATGGGCGATTTTGTCTTGCTTGTCCTTGCCGACAATCTCGGCGTAGGAATCCCTCGGGATAGACAAAAGCAATATCCGGTTATCCTTAGGCCTCACGACGGTATAGAGAATCGAATCGAATCGGAGCGTCCGACCTCCTTGTCGCGCTGATCGATTCCGAGCAGCAAGAGCGAGAACGGATCATCTTCAATACCGATGGTGTCCTTCGTCTCATAAATCGGTTTATAGGTCCGATCCAATGATTGCTCCACCTTATCCGACAGGAACATATCGAAGGCGAGTACGGCTAGCTGCTTGCGAAATATAAAGGCGCCGACGAGCATAATGCCCGCAGCAAGCGCAATAATCGCCCACTTCTTATTTAATTTCATCGTTCATCTCTCCCAAACTCATTTGGCCGCGGTATGCTTGTTTTCTCCACAATTCGATGCCATCGTCTTTCCACACATAGACATCCATGCCCTTTTCTCCGCCGCCCAGAGCCCAGCCGAGCACAATATCGGGATAACCGTCCTGGTTCAGATCGGCCAACCCTGCGTAATCGAGGCCGTGGCCGAAGCCCTTCGTATCCCACACGACCCGCCACGCTTCATCCTCCCGCTTCAGCAAGGCCGCCTTCTGCACCTTCTCGTCTTGAATATTCGCTTCATAGACGACGACGACCTCATCGTTGCCGTCCCCATCCACATCCCCGACCGAGATGCCGTTGCCCTCTTCGCCGAGAGCCGGTATCAATAATCTGGAAAAGCCGGGAATGTCGCTTAACACAAGGCCGCTGCGATGATGGGGCTCGGGCCGTGGCGGCTGAACCAAATCGGCCGGAGCGGAAGGCATGCTGCATCCGCCTATCCACAGCAAAGAAGCCGCTGCGAGCGCTCCCCATCTCCGTATGTCTCTCATTGCATCCCCTTCTCTGCCTGTCTTCCACTCTAGTGTATTGGTTCATAACCAAAAATAGGTTATGAAAAGGTTAAAATTATGCTGTCTAACGCTGCGGAAGGAACGCCTGAATCTTCGTTCCCCGTCCCGGCTCGCTCTCTATTTTCAGATACCCGCCGTGCAGCTTCACGATCTCGTGGCAGATCGACAAGCCCAGCCCGCTGCCGGCTCCGCTGTTGTCGCCTTTATAAAATTTTTGCAGGACGTTCCCGATATCCTCCTCGGGAATCCCCGCCCCCGTATCCTCGACCGTAAGAACGATATATTCCTTGTGCGTGTCTGCACGCATCGTAATGGTCCCGCCCGGCAGAGTGAACTTTAGCGCATTATCCAACAGATTGAGAAGCACCTGCTTCAAGCGGTTGGCGTCCGCATAGACGACGGGCAGGTCATCTCCCGCCTTGACATCCAGCTCCAAACCCAGTCTGGCCGCTCTTGGGGCAAGCTGTGTCCCGACATGCCGCAGCAGCTCCGGAATATGCACCGGGGCGCGGGACAACGTAATTTTTCCATTCGCCAGCTTGGAGAAGTCGAGCAATTCATCCACTAGCTCGGTCAAGCGGTCGCTTTCCGATTCAATCACGTCCAGCCCCTCCTCGAGCAAAGCCTTGCTGTCGCTGCCCGCGGCCTTCAACGTCACTGTCCATCCCTTAATGGACGTTAACGGCGTTCGAATCTCATGGGATACCGAGGAGATGAATTCATTTTTGAGCTGATCGTTTCGCTGCAACCGGGATGCCATCGTATTTAACGTGTCTGCCAAGGCCCCCAGTTCGTCCTTGTACCGTTTCTCCGCTCTTGCCGAGAGATCGCCCTCTGCCATCTGGTCTGCGGCCAGCTTCAGCTCCTGAATCGATCCGGTGATCGTCCGCGACAGGAACAGGCTGACCACCGCCACAATGGCGACAACAAGCAGGCCGGCCGCAATGCATAAGGCCGCAATCCAGCGGATGGTGGCAATCGTGCCCGTCAAGGACGCGACATACCTGACGACCCCAACCGTCTTGCCGGCTGCCGCCAATGGATAAGATACAGCCAGCAAGGACTCGCCAGTAGAGGCCGATGTCCCCCGCCAGATGCCCATCGCTCCATCCCGCGCCTGGCGCACATCCGGATAATCAATCCGGCTACCGGCTGCCTGGACGTTGACATTATCCTGAAGAAGGCGTCCCGAAGCGTCAATGATCTGCACCTGTGCCGCCGTATTTTGGGAAAATCCCCGCAGCAGCCGCTCCGATTGCTGAGACACATCCTGCCCGGAGAAATACTGCTGAAAAAAAGCGGCCGAAATTTCCGCTTGATTTATGAGAATGCGCCTGACGCTGGAATGGTAATAGTAATCCACCGACGCGATCAGGAACACTTCCAAGATCGATACCGTAATCAGGATGACCGCCAAATAGCTTCCTACTAATCTTTGTCGGATGCCCACAATGTCATTCGTCCTTTCTCCAGCGGTACCCGGTTCCCCATACCGTCTCAATCCGATGCGGCTTCGAGCAGTCGTCTTCGAGCTTCTCTCTCAGCTTCCGAACATGCACATCTACCGTCTTCGGATCGCCGACGAAGTCCTCTCCCCAGACGAGGTTCAACAGCTCATCCCGGGATAGCGCTTTGTCGGGATGCTCCATAAACACCTTGACCATCTGATATTCCTTCGGGGTCAACCCGATCACATCATCCTGCTTGTACAGCCGGTTCGCATCCAGGTCGAGACGGAACGGACCGGATTCCATAATCTTCCGCGCAGGCCCGGCCCCTTGCCGGGTCCGGCGCAGCACCGTCCGAATTCGTGCGACAAGCTCCAGCGGATTGAACGGCTTAACGATATAGTCGTCGGCGCCGAGCTCAAGGCCTTTGATTTTGTCCAGATCTAGCCCGCGCGCCGTGAGAAAGATAATGACAATGTCGGGATCCACCTCTCTCATCCGCTCGCATAAGGCAAAGCCATCGATATCGGGAAGCATAATGTCGAGGAGGACCGCATCCGGACGGGTTGCCGCAAAACGATGCAGCCCCTCCTCTCCTTGCGCGGCCTCCGCAACCTGGAAGCCGTTCCGTTCCAAATTAATCGTGACAAACCGTCTAATATTATCGTCGTCTTCAACGACGAGCACTTGATTGCCGCACGAAGTATTCATCGCTGCCTCCTTCACTCCCATTCATGCATGCACAAGGGAGAATCATTTACTTCTATCAGGCAGCCGGCGCGGGTACAGCACCGGCTGCCGCAGCGCTGGCATGCAGACGGCGCGTCCGTTCCGGCCTTACATTTATCTTCTATTATAACGGGTGACGGGACGGTTCCGCGATCCCCCTTTTTTCGGCCCGCTGCGGGAGACCATGCCCAGACCGGATGAACGGCAAAAAAAGCCCGGGAAGCCATCCGCGTTCAAGACGCAAACCGCTTCTCGGACCTTATCCTTCCAGACGGTCTTCCTATTTTCTTAGCACGACCGGCTTCGCGGGCGAATGGCCGATCGGTTGAGGGACCGGGGAACTTGCGGGGCGGTTGTGCCGCGCACCGTCAAGCCGGCCCATCTGCTCCGGATAGCCGTACTCGCCGTGCTCGCTCAGATCGAGACCTATCACTTCCTCCTCCTCTCGCACTCTCAGGCCAGAGATTTGCTTGATGCCATACAACAGCACATAGGAAGCGAGAAAGGCAAACGCGCCGGCTGCCGCGATTCCGTAAGCTTGCACCCCCAACTGGTGGAGGCTGCCCGTATCGAGAAGCCCTCCGGTTCCGACTCCTGCCTTGGCCGCCAGCTCCGTCGTTGCGAAAATTCCGTTCGAGAGCGTGCCCCAGATTCCGGCTATCCCATGGACGGACAACGCGTAAATCGGGTCGTCAATGCGCAGCTTATCGAACAGCCTCGCGCTGTAGAAGACCAGCACACCGGCGACAAGACCGATAAGCACCGCCGCCCACGGCTCCACAAACGCGCAAGAGGCGGTGATTGCAACCAGCCCTGCCAACGTGCCGTTCAATAGCGTCGGAATATCCGCCTTGCCATTGACGATCCAACTGATCGCGAGCGCCGCTCCCGCGCCGGCTCCGGCGCCCAACTGCGTGTTCATTGCTATATACCCGAAAAATCCGTCATCTACGGCCAACGTGCTGCCCGCATTGAAGCCGAACCATCCGATCCACAGAATAAGCACGCCAAGCGTGGTGTAAACCTGATTATGCCCCTTCATCTCCTCGGGGGCTCCTTTGCCGCCGAAGCGCCCAAGCCGCGGCTTGAGCAGCAGCGTCGCCGCCAATGCCGCCATCGCGCCGGTCAAATGAACGACGGTCGATCCGGCGAAGTCCTGCTTGCCATGCTCCGCCAGCCAGCCGCCGCCCCAGATCCAGTGCGCCACGACCGGATAAATGACCGCCGTGAACAGGATGGTGAACAGCACATAGACGGACAGCTTCGCCCGCTCCGCGAAGCCTCCCCACGCAATCGACAGCGCCACGGCCGCGAAGGCGAATTGAAAGGTGAAGAATACGAACGGGGGCAGGCCGTCAGCGCTCCGGGGATTGAAGAAAAAATCCCCCCAGCCGACGAATCCGTTGCCGCTGCCGCCGAAGATAAGGCCATACCCGACGGCCCAATACACCAGCGAGCACAAGCCGACCGTGAACACGGTTTTCCCTGCGATATGGCCGGCATTCTTCATGCGGGTGGAGCCCGACTCCAGCAGGATAAAGCCCGCCTGCATGAAGAGGACCAGCACGGCCGACAGCATGACCCAGAGGGCATTCATCCCCGTGTAAACGAATCTAACGTAAATATCTCACTTCGCAGGTTAGGTTAACAGCAAAATACCGCAGAGGATCATCCTCTACGGTATCGAGACAATTTTGATTTTACTGGGATACTTTAGAAAGCGGATTTTCGGTAAACTTCTCTTTATAGACCGTGCCGTCCTGTTTGAATACTTTAAATTGGGTGAAATTGTTCGTCGGGCAAAGCCTTCATCCAGGAACGATTCATGCTCCGAGTCATTGCCAATGATCGAATGGAACCATTGATGCGCTATCTCGTGCACGAAGGCTGTCTTATTTTCCGGATCGTCCTGCGCGCTGACCAGCCCCATCTGGATAAGTCTGGAGAATTCGACAGCCACGCCCTCGACATGGGATTCCACGATGCGGAATTCAGGATAGTCGTAAGGACCGAACTTCTCGCTGAAGAAGGTGATCGCCTTGAAGGCCTCATCGATGTATTGATTAATGATTTCGGTCTTTTTCGGATCATTGTCATCATTATAATAATAATATTCCACGGTCAAGCCGTTCACCGTTTTGCTCGCCTTATGATACTTCGGGCTGGCGAAGAAGACCAGCTCCCGCGTATTGTCGGCCTGGGCCGTAACCGTTTTGCGTCCGGGCTCTGCCGCCGCTTCGGACAGTTGGCCCGGCATCGCGCTACCTGCAGCTTGTCCGGCACATTCAGACTGACGCGATAATCGGCCATATCGTAGTAATCGGATTCGAACGTTTTGCTGTACGGCTTTTTTGCCCATGAATGCGTCTTCCCGTCATAGACAGACATGACCGGGAACCAATGCGCGCCGTTCACAATGTCTTTGTAATAGGACAGCCGCTGCATGCCGAACGGAATCTTCGTCTTGAATTCCAGCTCCAGCGCGACCGCTTCCCCTTCCTTCAACGCCTTCGCCAAGGAAACCGTCAGCGCTTGATTCTCATTCTTGAAATCGAGCGTCCGTCCCGTACTCGCATCCTTCACGCCAATAATATCGATGCCGCCGAGAAAGTCCTCCGACTTCTTATCGGGATTCTCCTTGGCGATCTGCTCATTATTCCGTGCGAACATGGTAGGTTGGGTCTTTTTCGAGCGGTTCGCGTCGGCGAACAGGCGGAAGACGACATCGGTAATCTGGTCGGATGAAGTATTGCGGTAGGTTACCTTCTGTTTTCCGGTAATCGTCATCTTCTCGGTGTCCAGCTTCGCTTGTATATCATATTGAACCTGCGCCGCGGCATCCCGCTTCGCCTGTTCCGCCGCGGCGTTCTGAGTCAAGCCTGGCTTGCCGCTCACCTTGGCATAGGCGGTTCCGTTGCCGGCCAGAGGGGCCGCCAGCATCGTGAAGGCCATCGCTGCCGCCAAGGTCTTATGCAGCAGTTGGCGTCCTGTTATTTTCATCAATCTCCCCACTCCTTATCGTTGCTAAATGTAGCGGAGGCAAGAACCGGCATGCCAGTGATTTTCCTTATCGGAAGCTTACAAACTTGTCAGCCCGGCATCCGGATCGATTGGACCATCTGCCGCTCACACCAACCACAAAAGACGCCTGTCAACGACAGACGTCTTGTATTACGGCATAGATTGTCAAGCAGCGCTGCGCCCGCGCAGCGGATTCGGCTTCCGTCTCGGCCATTGGCGGCACGCATGCACGCTCGCTAGGTTACTATTCCTTCGGCTGCGCGATATAGCGCGTCCGAATCTCTTCCTGCATCAGGCCGATCAGCTCCGCGAGCGGCTTCATGCCCAGATCGCCTTCTCCGCGCTTGCGGACGGAGACGGCGCCTTCGTTCTTCTCATTCTCGCCAACGACGAGCATGTAAGGCATTTTCTCCAGCTGCGCTTCGCGGATCTTGTAGCCGAGCTTCTCGTTCCGCACATCGGCTTCCGCGCGAATGCCCGCATCGAGCAGCTTGTCGGTCACTTCCTTCGCATACGCCTCATACGCCGGCGATACCGGAAGCACCTTCGCCTGCACCGGAGATAGCCATAGCGGCAGCGCGCCGGCGAAGTTCTCCAGCAGGAACGCCGTCATGCGCTCCATCGTGCTGATGATGCCGCGGTGAATGACGACCGGGCGATGCTTCTGCCCGTCATCTCCGACATATTCAAGCTGGAAGCGCTCCGGCAGCAGGAAGTCGAGCTGGGCGGTGCTCAGCGTCTCTTCCTTGCCGAGCGCCGTCTTGATCTGCACGTCGACCTTCGGACCATAGAAGGCGGCTTCCCCTTCGGCTTCGAAGAATGGAAGGCCCAGCTCTTCGACGACTTCGCGCAGCATGCGCTGGGACATTTCCCACATCGCATCGTCCTGGAAATACTTCTCGGTATCCTGAGGATCCCGGTAGGACAGGCGGAAACGGTACTCCTTGATGCCGAAATCTTCGTAAACTCTGCGCAGCAGCGCGATGACGCGCGCGAACTCTTCCTTAATCTGGTCCGGACGGCAGAAAATATGAGCGTCGTTCAACGTCATCGCCCGGACGCGATGCAGCCCCGTCAAGGCGCCGGACATCTCGTAGCGGTGCATCATGCCGAGCTCGGCAATCCGGATCGGCAGGTCGCGGTAGCTGCGCATCTCGCTCTTGTATACCATCATATGATGCGGGCAGTTCATCGGACGAAGCACCAGCTCCTCATTGTCCATCTCCATTTTCGGGAACATATCTTCCTGATAATGCTCCCAGTGGCCAGACGTCTTGTACAGCTCGACGTTGGCCAGCACCGGCGTATAGACGTGACTGTAGCCGAGGCGCTCCTCCAAGTCGACGATATAGCGCTCCATCGTGCGGCGCAGCGTCGCCCCGTTCGGCAGCCAGATCGGCAGCCCCTGGCCGACTTCCCGGGAGAAGGTGAACATTTTCAGTTCCTTGCCGAGCTTGCGGTGATCCCGTTTTTTCGCTTCCTCCAGGTAATGCAAGTATTCGTCCAACTGCGCCTTCTTCGGAAAGGCGGTGCCGTAAATCCGCTGCAGCATCTGGTTGTCCGAATTTCCGCGCCAATAAGCTCCTGCCAGGCTGAGCAGCTTGAACACCTTGATCTTGCCGGTCGACGGAACATGCGGGCCGCGGCACAGATCGAAGAACTCGCCCTGATCATAGATCGTGATTACCGAATCCTCCGGCAGATCGCGGATCAGATCCAGCTTCAGTTCATCGCCAATCTCCTCATAGATTGCCATCGCTTCTTCCCGGGAGACGACGCGGCGCGTAATCGGCAGATTTTCCCCGATAATCCGCTCCATTTCCTTCTCGATCTTCGGCAGATCTTCCGGCGTCAACGAAATATCAAGATCGATATCATAATAGAAGCCATCCTCGATGACCGGACCGATGCCCAGCTTCACATTCGCGTCCTTATAGAGCCGCTTAATCGCCTGAGCCATCAGATGGGCGGTGCTGTGGCGCATCACTTCCAGCCCTTCCTCCGAATCCGCCGTCACGATCGCCACCTCGGCGTCATGCTCAATCGGCGTCGCCAGATCGACCAGTGTGCCGTCCAACTTGCCGGCCAGCGCGTTCTTCTTCAAGCCGCTGCTGATCGAACCGGCGACCTCCTCCAATGTTGTGCCCTGCGCATACTCCCGTACGGCGCCGTCGGGCAGAGTTACTTTGACCATAGACATGATGCTGGACCTCCTCATTTCGGCTATTGCCCTGCGATATCCGTATGCGTCATCTGTACATTCCCGCGAGCCCCGGATAACAAAAAACACCCGTCCCCGGCAAGGGACGAGTGTTGACGTACGCAGTTAACCCGTGGTTCCACCCTCATTCAACCGGAAGCGCATATCCCCTCGCAACACCGCTTAGCGCGGTTGCTTGCGATCGGTCTTTCCGGTTCTTGAGCATTCGGTAACGGGAATGACTCGTTGAGCGATACTGTCCCGGCCAAGCCGCATGTCGGCTCCCGGGGTTCCCGCCCAATGCTCCGAAGGGGTCAATGTGCGCGGCCACCGAAGGGACTTGCAGCCAAGGTCCCTCTCTCTGGGCGGTTCCATTTCGCCATTGTTGTCTTCGTCACAGCATGTTGCATCGCGACTGATATCGCATTTTAGATTATGCCATATTATATGGCATTTTCGGCAGGAGGTCAAGCAGGGAACCAGCCCGTCCTCAATAATCAGGCGCCGTCTCCTGCTTCTGCCAGAGCATCGATTGACAAGCGTTGCAGCGGATGCAGACATGAACCCGCGATTCAAAAATTTGCTGAATCGTCTTGATAACCTGGGAATCCGGCTCCCGCGTATGAATGATGATATTTTGCGGAGAGACATTGATAAGCGTGCTCACAATCATGTCCTCCATTTCCATATCGCAATCGACCATTTCCACGATCATGCCGTCCATGACATGCTTCGGCTCCAACGGCTGCAGATCCTCATTCAGCAAAGTAAAATCATGGCCTCCGCTGTGCATCAGATGCGCGAGCGGCACCTTCGTTTCCTGAATATAGACAAAATATTTCAACAGCGCGATAAATTCCTGGTATTGCCGCTCGAGCACAAATTCATCCACGGCATAATCGACGACCTCCTGGAGCTCGGCCATATAAGGCTGCAGCCGGAAGCGGATGAATCCGTCCAGATGAAGGGAGGGATGCTCCTCCAAATAGCTGCGGATAGCCCGCACCACCTTCTTTTTGCGGCGCCGCCGCGCCTCCTGCCCGCCGGTATCGTCACCGCCGCTCAATAGCAGCAAACAGTAATTTTCGATTTTGACGCATTCCTCCGGCTCATAGCTCGTATATTTTTGAATCAAGGCGCGCAGAATCTGCTCTTCTTTGGCGGTCAGAATGAATTCGGCCAATGCGCGGGCACATCGATTCCATACTTCGGCGCCATGGCGCGCCAGTTTAAAATCCGGCAGCACTCCGCTGCACGCAATGGAGCTTAGCTGTTCACCGAACGTGACATCCAATTGGACAATCGTCTGTTCTTTATGTAAATCACCCAGCTCCTGCTGCAGCAATTTGCTTAAAGACAAAACCTCTTCCCGTGACGCATTCGGAAGCGTTAACGTGAACAGTTCCATATGCCCACTCCTTTCTGTTCCTTATTCAGTATATGGGGCTGCGGAAACAGATATACGAAGCGGGTTCTGGAAATGAAGCCGAAGCCGGACAGGCTGCCGGATGGCAATTTAGACAAGCTGTAGCCGGCATGTGAGACAGGCTGGCGGAAGGCAGGTCAGGCAAGGCGGGGGGCGATCCTGGGAGGCAAGCTTCTTTTTAATGTGTCCGGTAAAACGGGGGCGGCGATGCTGGGTGGTCAAAGCGCGCCTCGACCCAAAATGATTTGTTTATAGGAGTTACGAATCATTAGTTAGTTTATTTTACCGTGTTTAAGATTAAGCAATTCGTGTACAGTTATGGGTATGTCCGTATAATAGAAGAAGGAGCGGCCTTTTGCCAGGCTGCTTTTTTGTGCAAGTAATGATAACCACATCCCAGAAGGAGGACGCGATGAATATTCTAGTTGTCGATGACGAGCAGAGCATCTTGAACCTCATCCGTCTCAATCTCGAGATTGAAGGCTACACGGTACACACGGCCGCAAGCGGCCAAGCCGCGCACGAACAATGGCAGGCGCAGCAGATAGATTTGATTATTCTTGATGTTATGCTTCCCGATACAGATGGGTATCAATTGCTGCGCGAGTTCCGCAACAGCAATTCAGACGTTCCCGTCATCATGCTTACCGCCAAAGGACAAATCAACGACAAGCTGCTGGGACTGCAATTAGGCGCCGATGATTACCTCGTCAAGCCGTTCCACAGCACGGAGCTGCTGCTCCGAATCAAGGTGATCGAAAGACGGATGAAAAAACAAGAGCAGACGAACTCCGGCTCCAGCATCATGCATTGCGGACCTTTTCAAGTCGATCCGGAAAAGCGCGCGCTAGTTGTGAACGGACAGGAAATTACGCTAACGTATCGAGAGTATGATCTGCTTCTGCTGTTATTATCCAATAAGCAGCGCATCTTCACTCGCGATGATCTCCTTATGAAGGTGTGGAAGCTTGATTATCCGGAAAATACGAGAGCTGTCGATATTATGATACAGCGCCTCCGCAAAAAGCTAGGAAAAGAAGGAGAGCGAATCAAAACCATTTACGGCGTCGGATACAAAATAGATTGTTGAGTTGCACGGCCATTTTGAACAAGGTGGACAACCCATGACTTTACAGAAACGCTTTCACTTGGCACTTCTTGCCCTATTCATTCCTGTCATGCTTTTTCTCTATATCGTGCTTGATATTTCTTTGCAGAATAATGTTTATCACTCCGCGGTCAATTCGCTGCAAAAGCTAAGCGTAGAAGCTCAGATCTACACGATCAATTATGTGGAACGCGAACAAAAAGGAAGACCAGACGTCACGCTTCAAAAAGGGGCGCCGCTCATTGCCTCATATCTGTCCAAGCGCATGGGCATTCGTGTTCAGCTCATTAACGCGCATCATCTCGTCCTGGCCGATACCGAGCGAGGAGCGCTGTCTTATGTGAATCAGGATATGGAACAAGCGATGCTTGGCAATAAGTCCTATATGTTTCAAAAGGCCTCTCCTTCTCCGTTGCTGCTGTTCTCTAGCCCAATCTACGTCGACAATCAAGTCATCGGATTAATTCGATTCCTCCAGCCCTTAGAGGATGAATCGCAGCTGCTCAAGCGAATGAAGGTCACCTTCGGGGTGGCTTGCTTGCTTATTCTCGCTGCCGCCGTGTTGATTGCGAATCGCTTCGCCAAGTCGCTGAGCAAACCGATCGAGCAGCTTCGAGATATGGCGAAGAAGCTTGCCAACGGCCATTATGGCAGCCGTATCGAACTAAGCGGTTATGAGGAAATAAGTCAGCTGGCGCATTCCTTGCATGCAATGGCCGATGCAATCGAGCTGCATATCAAGCAGCTAAGCCGGGAGAAGGACAAGCAGCGCGATTTCCTGGATCGAGTCACTCATGAGCTGAAGACGCCTCTGACCGCGATTATGGGATATTCGAACCTTATTCCACGTCTGAAGGATCCGAAGGATGTTCAAGAAAGCCTGCGCCATATTTCCGTGGAAAGCGAGCGCATGCTTACACTTGTCGAGGAACTGCTCAGCCAATCCAAGTATGGAGACAGCCCGTTCTCGGTATCTCCTACCATATGCGATATCGCGGCGATTGCGAGCGAAGGCGTCTATATAATGCAGCCACGACTCGACAAATATCGGATTCGGCTGCACAACGAGCTAGTACCTACAATGGTTGTCGCGGATCCGGATAAGACGAAGCAGATTTTCCTGAACCTGCTCGATAACGCAATCAAATATAGCGATGCATCCGAGCTATTGATTCAACAGACATCAAGCGATGATGCCGAGCGAATTACGATCCGGGACGATGGAATCGGCATAAGTCATTCCCTCATTGCACGGTTCGAAAGCTCTTCATCGGACGAGAGCCTGACATCGGACGCAGGCAATGGCTTCGGATTGCTCATATGCAAGCAGTTGATGGCCCTGCAAGGAGGAGAAATGTCCATACAATCCGAGGATGGGATCGGAACGACGATCACGCTCCAATTCCGCTCGCCGGCAGCATTGGATACACATCCTCTGCCAACATGCTCGAAATAATACATTTATGAAACAATTA
The DNA here is from genome assembly GCF_015845845.1 of Paenibacillus dendritiformis. Taxonomy (GTDB): domain Bacteria; phylum Bacillota; class Bacilli; order Paenibacillales; family Paenibacillaceae; genus Paenibacillus_B; species Paenibacillus_B dendritiformis_C. The sequence continues at coordinate 39,898 of NZ_LDIG01000075.1, read as the reverse complement.
CGAGGAGATTATGAAATGATGATTGTTTATGCTGAGCAAGGAGAGTAATGCAGAATGAACAAGCTTATATGGAGTGCCTTTCTTTTTACGGGAATCATTCTATTGCTGTCTTTTGCCGGCTTCTTCCTGAATGAGCAGGTCTATCAGAAGGTCGGCATTATCGACGATAAGCATGAAGTATTGCGAAAAGTAAGCGATTCCCTTCCTGTTCAAGCAATAATTTCTCATCAGAAATGGGGATCTGTGCATGTCAATGACGAGGTAAGTCTGCACGCGTTCGTATCCTATATGGATCGGATCAAGCAGGAGTATGAACCGAAGCTGTCTACTGAAACCGACAGTGAGCAGGCCATTCTCTCGGGACGTATCCAATATTTGAACGGAAGCGAGCAGACCTTTGAGCTTGGCAGCACTTTTACCCTAGGCAAATGGTCTTACGGCCCTGGACACGAGACTCCTCTGCTGTCTGCCCTGCAGACTCAGCTGCAAAGTCTTTATTATACGCCCGAGCATTTCGCACAATTCATACGAACTGCAAAGGGGCTCACTTTCCGCTCTGATGGCGTACAAGGAAATTTGCTTGATCATGAAAAGGGTTACTTGGTGTCCAGCATTCAACAAGCATTGGAAATCAAAGATCTGGTCGAAATTAAGCAATTGTTGCTCCGCAAGCAGAAGCCGCTCGGCTCTATTACTGCATACAAGGAGGACAAGGAGTTGAAAAATGACCGCGCCAATATCCTGCATATTGTCGTTTATTCCGACTATGTCGTCATGCAGTATATGGGCGATGACAACGGAAATTCGATCTATTTGCAGGCGGGCTTGGAGAAGCTGCTTCATCGAGAGAACGCAAAGGCGGATATAAGATGACACGATTACTCTACCTTTTACTATTCGTCTGTCTAGTTGCGCAGGCAGGCTGTTCCAATGATCATCATGCCATTACTGTGGATGAGCAAGGTATGCCCGACATGAAGGGGCGCCATCTGGTTGTATACGTGGCCGCTCGTGAAGAAGTCGGCAGTGCGCTACTGTCCTCCTTCTGTCAACAAACAGGATGTACGTACGAGTACATCCGGCTGTCGACAGAGGAGATATTGCGTCGCGTGTCTCAAGAATCAACGAAGCCGCAAGCGGATCTCGTCATTGGCGGAACGATCGATGCGCACATGACGATGAAGGAAGAGGATCTATCCTCCCCGATTCACAGCGCAAATATGGATCTGATCCCGTTCCCGTTCAAGGATGAGGACGGGTATTGGGCCGGTTACGAGGTTGAGCAGTTATCCATTGCGGTTAATCGCGAACGCTGGAATCAAGAATTTGCGCCGCTCGGGTTGAAGATCCCTACAACGTGGGAAGACCTGCTTGATCCTGCATATCGCGGCAAGCTTGTCATGCCAGATCCGAATTACTCAGGAACCGCGTACACGTTTATCGCCTCGTTATACGATGCATGGGGCGAGCAGAGAACTTCCGATTATTTGCGACAGTTGAACCGCAATATCGGTCTGCTTACTGTAAACGGCTTCATGCCCGCACAATACGTCAGCTCGGGCGAGTATGCAATCGGTATCAACTTTCTGGGAGATCAGCGCAAGCTGCGCGAGGCCGGGTTCGATATCGTGAGCAGCGTTCCGAAAAATACGAGCCTATTCGTCAATGGCATATCGAAAATCCGGAACGCGCCCAATGAGGCCGCTGCAGACTGGTTCATCAACTACAGCTTGTCACAAGAGGCGGCAGCTGTCTTGGAACGAGTGTCTTACGGCACCCCGACCGTTCACGAGAACAAGCAGGATGCAGCGAATTCCGCTGTCTTGCCTGTACACAGTTCCATGCGTAGGCATGAACAAATCATTGACCTTTGGAACAGAATGCGTGCGGACAAAAAAGGTCAAGGAGAATGAAGAATGTTAGGTTGGTTGAAAAAAGCTCCCGCCATACCTCGATTGCCGGAGCACATGATCGCGAAGATGTACCGAATTTTCCGTATGCGTACATTAATCGGTATTTTTATCGGTTACGCAGGCTACTACTTAGTACGCAGCAACTTTACGTTGTCCACACCATATTTGAAGAGTGAGTTCGGGTTCACCCCTTCTCAAATCGGTATGTTGAGCGCGGCACTTGCCGTTACCTACGGAATAAGCAAATTCTTCATGGGAAATTTGGCGGACAAAGCCCATACGCAGCGATTTATCGCTGTTGGTTTGTTCTTGTCTGCCGTCGTTAACCTTATCGTAGGATCTACTTCCTCGTTCGGTCTCATCTTCATAATGCTTGTCGTGAACGGGGTGTTTCAAGGCATGGGCGCTCCTCCTTGCAGTATCGTACTGGCGAACTGGTTCTCGAAGAAAGAGCGCGGTACGTATATGGGAATCTGGAATACGTCCCATAATATCGGCGGAGGCATTATCGCGCCAATCGTCGGTGTTGCATTAGGGATTCTAGGCTCGGCTTACTGGCAAACCGGAATTTTCGTCGTTCCCTCGATTATGGCCATGATGATCGCCGTTTTCGTATGGTTCTGCGGCAAGGATACTCCGCAATCGGTTGGTCTGCCGCCAATCGATGAATATCGCAACGATTATGACGATGTGGAACGCAATCCAGACGGCGACAAGCTGTCCATGAAAGAAATCTTGATCAAATATGTACTTAAAAACAAATTCATCTGGTACCTGTGCTTGGCTAACGTATTCGTGTACTTCATTCGCTTCGGCGTCTTGAACTGGGTACCATTATACTTGACGGAAGAAAAAGGCTTCACGCAATCGCAGTATCACGTTGCATTTGCTGTATTCGAATGGGCAGCCATTCTGAGCTCGCTCGTCGTCGGTGTGCTTAGCGACAAGTTGTTCAAAGGCAACCGGATGCCGCTCTGTATTATCAGCATGGTCGGCGTCGTGTTGGCTACGCTCGTGTATTGGCAGTCTGCGAACATCCTCGTAATTACTATCGCCGTATCCATTATCGGCTGTCTCATCTATGTGCCGCAGTTCCTGATTGGCCTGAGCGCAATCGACTTCGTACCGAAGTTCGCTGTAGGTACCACTGTTGGCATGACTGGTTTGTTCGCTTACTTGTTCGGTAACTTGACTGCAAGCGCACTCGTTGGATTTATCGTCGAATCCTCCGGTTGGAACGGTTGCTTCCTGTTGCTTCTCGCGAGTGGCGTACTGGCAACACTCTTCCTGACGCTGATTCAGGTCGGCCGCAAGAAGAAGCTGGCTAACGCTGCGAACCAAGCGTAAAGTCGTAGCAGGATATAAATTAAAAAAATAACCCTCTGATGTGACGCTACCTAGGCTGGGCATCAGAGGGTTTCCTATTTATTCAACATTTTGCGGAATCAATAGAATTGGTGATATGCAGACGTTCCATACATATAGAATCATCGGCTAAAGAGTTTGGTACATTTCCTTCATCCGCTATTTTATGGTATGCCTGTTTCTAAAGGAATATAGCAGTGAACAGGTTCCCTATGTCGTCCTATCGCAAGGTTTAGCTGTTCTTTGATTGTCATTGATAGCCCAAATACATAAGAGACGATGGAGCGAAAAGAGACAAAAGAGCGAGTTTTTGCCGATTTAAAGGAGAAGCATGGTACGGTGGGCGACCTTACGAGGACTAAAAAGGGCCACCACACAAGCGATGCTTGTTTTTACTGCCATGAGCCTCAAAAAAATGGCGACCTGGCTCTGGAAGACCGGTCACCCATCTGATAATTTGAAATATGGATAAAAAACGTAAAGAACTCCCGCGGTTGCAGCAATTTCGCGGGAGTTTGTCAACACTCTGGAACCGGCGTTCGTCCTTCCCGTTCCGCATCTATAAAATAACGCTATTAAGCACATCTTAAGACTGCAATATCAATATCCGCCCTCCGGCAGAACTAATTCTGCATGACGAAGTCGCGATCGACCTTCACGTTCTCGTCGTCGAACACCTTCAAAATATTGTACTTCGTGTCCCGCTGCGCCGGAATTTTGCCGGCCTCGCGGATAAGCTGCAGCGTGCTGCTGATGTTGACCTTATGCGTCGTGCCTGCCGCGGAGACGACATTCTCCTCAATCATCGTGCTGCCGAAGTCATTGCAGCCGTAGCTCAGCGTTTTCTTGCCCACTTCCGGCCCCATCGTTACCCATGATGCCTGGAAGTTCGGGATATTATCAAGGAAAATGCGGCTGATCGCCAGCGTCTTCAAATATTCCTCCGGGCTGACCGGATCCGCCTTCATATTCGTATTCTCCGATTGGAACGTCCATGGAATGAAGGCAAGGAAGCCCTTGGAAGGATACTTGTTCTCGATGCACTCGTCCTGGGCGGTGCGAACCCGCTCCAGATGAAGAGCGCGCTCTTCGAGCAGCTCGCCGAAGCCGACGACCATCGTCGCGGTCGTGTTCATGCCCACCTTGTGCGCGGTCTGCATCACATCCATCCAGTCGCGCCAGGAGCCCTTGAGCCGGCTGATCTTGCGGCGGGTGCGATCGTCCAGAATCTCGGCGCCGCCGCCCGGCAAGGAGTCAAGACCCGCCTCGTGAATCGCGCGCACCACTTCCTCCAGCGACAACCCGTCCGAGACTTCCTTCATCTTCATGATTTCCGCCGGAGAGAAGGAATGCATCGTAATGCCAGGGAAGCGTTCCTTAATCGCCTTGAGCAGATTCGTATAATAGCTGAACGGAAGCTCCGGATTCGTTCCGCCCTGCATCAAAATTTCCGTACCGCCGACATCGATCGTCTCCTGAATCTTCTGGAAGATGACTTCATCCGGAAGCACGTAGCCTTCTTTGGAGCCCGGGGCGCGGTAGAACGCGCAGAACCGGCAGTACGTATCACAGATATTCGTATAATTCACATTGCGTCCGATGACGAACGTAGCGATCGGATCAGGATGCCATTTCAACATAATCTGGTTGGCGGCATGCCCGATCTTCTCTACCTGATCGGACGCGAACAACGTCACGCACTCATCCGTGTCGATACGTTCACCGCGCAGCGCTTTATCCAAAATGCGATCAATCGGTGACATCGTCACAGTCACTTCCTCTCTCATAAGTTGCATGCTGTATGAGCGTACATGCAGCACGAAGCGGATGCATCCGGTACGATGCTCCTCTATTCGTAAGCCATTCGATATCCGATCCTGACATGTAGCCGCTGCCCGTCCGAGCATAGGACCATGCATGTCAATGACTTCATAATCGTACCACAATTATGGGCGAAAAAACAGCACCCTCTCCAGTGAAGCCCGACGCATAACATGGCCGGTTCTCCGCTCTGAAGAGGGCATATTGCCGTATATATAAGGAAAATTAAAGAAAGAACGGCCTGTTATTGGCTTAAGACTTGATCCAAATCTTGCAGCAGATCGTCGATATGCTCCAATCCGACAGAGAAGCGCAGCAGCCCGTCCGTAATACCGCGCTCCAGCCGCACATGGGCCGGCATCGAGGCATGAGACATCATCGCCGGATAGGACAGGATGCTCTCCACCGCGCCGAGGCTGACGGCGACCAGCGGAAGCCCGCGCATAAGCAGCCAGCTGTCCTGCACGCCGAGCACCGTGCCAAGCCCGTTCTGAAGCTGCTTGATGCGAGCGCCCAACTCCTCGGTCGCCGTCACGAGCAGGCCGGCCAACACGTCGCTGTGTCCGCTCAGGAACTTCGTCGCGCTGTGGAGGACAATGTCCACCCCATGGACGATCGGCAGCTGATGATACGGCGTCATGAACGTGTTGTCCAGCAGCGTAAGCAGCCCGTGCTCCTTCGCCCAGCCGCATACCTCCGCCATGTCCGTAATTTTGAGCGTCGGATTGGACGGCGTCTCCATATAGACGGCCTTCGTATTCGGGCGCAGCGCCGCTTTTACCTGCTCGATATCGGTCATGTCGACGAAAGTGGATTCAATCCGAAGCCGGTTCAGAATCGTCGTCAGCAGACGGTACGTCCCCCCGTACACATCCTCGGTGACGATAATATGATCGCCTGCGGAAAACAGCAGAAAGGCGGAGGAGATCGCCGCCATCCCGGAAGCGAAAGCGTAGCCGTTCGTTCCTCCCTCCAATAGGGCGATATGATCCTCCAAGGCCTGCCGTGTCGGATTGCCCGAGCGCGAGTAATCGAATTCCGGCGGCTCGTAAATATCGTAATGATGGAACGTCGTGGCCTGATAGATCGAAACGCTGGACGCGCCGGTCGTTTTGTCGATTTCCCCGCCGAAATGAATCAGCTTCGTGGCAAAATCCAGTCCCTGTGTTCGCTTGGAAGCCGGCCTCGCTTTGTCTGACCCTGATCCGCTCATTCCTGCTCCACCTCCAACCGGGCCGCTTCCAGCGCCTGCGCCAGATCTTCGATCAGGTCGTCGACATGCTCGATGCCGACGGAAAAGCGCAGCAGCCGATCGTCCACCCCGATCCGGTCCCGAATCTCCGCCGGAATGTCAGCGTGCGTCTGCACCGCCGGATACGTCATGAGCGACTCGACGCCGCCCAGGCTCTCGGCGAACGCGATCAGCTTCAGATGGCGCAGAATCGGATCGACATAGCGGGCATCCTTCAAGCGGAAGGAGAAGATGCCGGTGTTGCCGGAGGACTGGCGCCGCTGAATCTCGCAGCCCGGGTGATCCGCCAGCCCGGGGTAATAGACCGCTTCGACAGCCGGGTGCTCCAGCAGCCATTCCGCGATGCGGGTCGCATTGTATTCATGGCGCTCCATCCGCAGCGCCAGCGTCTTCATTCCCCGCATCAGCTGATAGGAATCCGACGGGCTCAGGACGGCTCCGATCGAGTTATGGAGAAATGCCATTTCCTCCGACAGCTCGCGCCCTTTCGTCACGATAAGGCCGGCCAGCACATCGTTGTGGCCGCCGAGATACTTCGTCGCGCTATGTACGACGATGTCCGCTCCCAGCTCCAGGGGGCGTTGGAAAAACGGAGTCAGCAGCGTATTGTCCACAATCATCAGCAGGCCATGCTTCTTCGCCCAGGCCGCCACCCGCTCGATATCCGTAATCATCATCAGCGGATTGGTCGGCGTCTCGATGAAGACCGCCTTCGTCTGGGGCGTGCGGGCCGACTCCAGCGCATCCAGGTCGTTCGTGTCGACATACGTCGCGGTGACCCCGCAGCGGGACCATATCCGTTCCAGGAGACGGTACGTGCCGCCGTACAGATCGAGCGATACAATCAGATGATCGCCTTGCCCGAACTTGGCAAACACCGTCTGTATCGCGGCCATGCCCGAGCTGCAGGCGAAGCCGGCATCGCCCTGCTCCAGGTCGGCTGCCGCTTCCTCAAGCACGGCGCGCGTCGGATTCTTCGTACGGATATAATCGAAGCCCGTGCTCTGTCCCAATCTCGGATGACGGTAAGCGGTAGCTTGGTAAATCGGATAATTAACGGCTCCTGTGGCCGGATCGTGAACCGACCCGATCTGGGCAAGCCGGCTTTCCATGCGGTAATCGGCTTCGTTGCGCTGCACCATTAGACGTTGGCCCCTTCCTTACGCAATACGGCTTTGCCCAGTTCGTACGGCGTTTCCTGATAGACATAGTAGTTCAGCCAGTTCGAGAACAAAAGATTGGCGTGGGCGCGCCACGACGAGCGCGGCTGGCGCGACGGATCGTTGTTCGGAAAGTAATTGACCGGCAGATCCATCTCCATCCCTTTCGCTATATCCCGATCGTATTCCCACTTCAACGTGCATGGGTCGTACTCGGAATGTCCGGTCACGAAGATATGCTTTCCGTCCCGCGTCGCCACGATGTATACGCCCGCCTCTTCCGACTCGGCGAGAATGTCCAGCTCAGGGACGCGCTCCACGTCCTCGCGGCGAATCTCCGTATGGCGGGACTGGGGCACGAGGAACACGTCGTCGAAGCCGCGCGTCAGCTTCACATTGTCCATGGTCGTACAGTGCGGATACACGCCGAAAATTTTGCGCTCCAGCGGATATTTCGGAATGCCGTAATGGTAGTACAAGCCGGCCTGGGAAGCCCAGCAAATATGGAAGGTAGACGTCACGTTGGCTGAAGACCATTCCATAATGCGGCACAGCTCGCTCCAATACGTCACTTCCTCGAATTCCATCTGCTCGACCGGCGCCCCCGTAATAATCATGCCGTCGAATTGCTGCTCTTCGATTTCATCGAAAGTCTTATAGAATGAAGACAAATGCTCTGCGGATGTATTTTTGGACGTGTGCGTCGCCGGGTGAAGCAGCGTCACATCCACTTGCAGCGGCGTATTGCCTATGAGGCGCAGCAATTGCGTCTCCGTAGTCTCTTTGGTCGGCATCAGGTTCAGGATGACAATTCGCAGGGGACGAATATCTTGGTGATACGCGCGGGTTTCGTCCATGACGAATATATTCTCCTGGGACAATATTTCTTTGGCCGGCAAATGATCGGGAATCTTGATCGGCATGACGCTCTCCTCCTTCATCAATCCATCATAATTGGGTTATCGCTTGCGGGATAAGGGTACAAAAAAACCTTTCCCGACATTCGAGAAAGGTTGTGCATAGCCTGATTCATGCGCCTCTCTCATCTGTCAGCAGCAGTCTTCTGACCGCTACCGCAAGAATTAGCACCGTGCACGCTGCAGAATGTCCTTGAATGCAAGAACGGCTCTGCGCATCTGGCCGGTTGCCGGGTTTCATCGGGCTTGTCCCTCCACCTGCTCTTGATAAGATTGCTAACATATCATATTCAATTGCAGCCCCGTGAAGCTGAATAGGACTTGGTAATAATTTAAAGGCAAGTCGAGCCAGAAGTCAAGAGGAAAATCACCTTTTTCTCCTTCCGGCATATCGTATTCCATGTACGCCGTAGCGAACCGATTTTGTCTTGAAAAAGGGACGGGCCGAGCGGTATACTAAACAGGTGCCTGAACGGCACTGTTGTCATAAAGTTCGAAGATTATCGTAAATCATTTCAAATCGGGGTGAATTTCGGATGGATGGCGACCCGAGGCAATGCCGAGGTACGAACGGACAACCGAATAAGGCGATTCGGCGGGACACCGTGCAGCTTGACGGCTGTCGCGTTCTGTCATTATGCCCATCCCCGAGCATCATGCGCGGATAACTGCCGTGCCTTGGGGTCAACGGCTCTCATCTGCATCTGCCCTGTACGAATCGTCTCCAGAGACGAAGCAAGCTGCCGCATCGGATATGCGGCCGAAGGGGAGATTGGCAATGAAAATCCGTCTAGTAAACGAAGGCGTCTTCACGCCGGTGGATGATATACAGGTGACACTCACTCCGCCGGAGAACGGCTTCTATTGGTTAGATGCCGATTTGGAAGATCTGGTCGAGCTGCAGCCCTTGTTCTCCATACATGATCTCGCGGTCGAGGACTGTATGAGCGAAGAAGAGCAGCGGCCCAAAATCGAAATCTATGAAAATCACTATTTCATCGTGCTGAACAGCATCCGCTTCGACGATGAGGAAATATTTCTGCGGGCCCTGAATATCTTTCTCGGCAAACACTTCATCATCACCGTGACGAAGCAGAAAATCAATGAATTGCGCATGGTCAAGCCGATGCTGTGGGAGCAGCAGGTGAGCTCGGCCGACCGCATGCTGTACCACTTGCTCGATCTTGTGGTCGATAACTACTTCTCGGTAGCCGATCGGATCGAAGCCAAGATCGACACCTTGGAGGAAGAACTGATCGTCAGCGCCAAGAAGGCCCACCTGAACGAAATCATTAGTCTTCGCAGCGAGATTCTATGGCTCAAAAAAGGATTGGCGCCGCAAAAAGAAGTGCTGCTGGTCCTCTATCGCAAGGATCTCCGTCTCATCGAGGATGATCTGCAGAAGTATTTCCGGGATATCTATGAAAATGCGGTCAAAGTCTCCGAGACGTTCGAGACATTCCGCGATCTGATGGGCAACTTGCGGGAATCGTATCAGCTCAGCATCGCGAACCGCGCAAACGACATCATGCGCGTATTTACCGCGATTACGACGATCTTCATGCCGCTGACACTCATTACCGGCATCTACGGAATGAACTTCGATTATATTCCATTCATGGACTGGGACTACGGCTCGCTTTATATTATCGGCTTTATGTTCATACTCGGAGCCCTGATGTTCTACCTGTTCCGCAAAAAAGACTGGATCTAAGGATTTCCGAACAACGGCCTTATATAGGAAATACGAACGAATACGCACGTTGAAGCCCAAGCCCGCCTCCCGCAACAAGGGATGCGGGCTTGTTCATGCTTTCCCCGGATTAACCGGCAACCGCCTGCCGCGCCTCCCGGCTCTTCCGTCTGCGGTGCAGAAGCCGGAGGAAGCGTATCCGTTCATAGTTGGTCTGCAGCTCGGAAGCCGGCAGCTCCAGCGCCGCTTCGCCGAATGCCTTGATATAGATCGGCTTGATATACTCGTCCCCCAATTCAATGAGGGCAGACTCAACCGCCGCTCGCTCGGCGGAAGGCATCGAAGCCAGCTCCTCCTCGGCCAGCCGTTCGAACGCGCCGCCTTCCTTCGCAATCTTTTCAATACGCATTATCAATTCGCGCCGATCCACCTGCAGCCGATCCATCAGCTGCTCGATCCCCATCCCTTGCTGCAGCCCTTCCATCAGCAGGCGGCGCTCCGATATTTTGGCCAACTCATTCGCCTGCTTCGCTTCCCATTCCGCATACACCCATCTGGCGAATTCAGGTTCGCTGACGGCAGCGGCCACCCAGTCGAGCGGGAAGTCTGTCGTGCGGTCGTACTGCTTCGTAATCTGAATAATCTCTTCGCCCAAATCGCGTACCTTTACCGCGCCGAAGCCCGGAATCTGCTCCAGTTCCTCCAGATTCTGCGGCAAATAAGCGCTGACCATGCGAAGCATGCGGTTCGACGCGATCCAGTACGGGGCGCGTCTCAGCCTCGCGGCCGCTTCCCTGCGCCATTGGGCCAGCCGATCATATACCTCCGCATTCGGATGAAGATCGGCATAGCAGGCGATCCATTCCTGCTGCTCCCGCATGCGGCGCTCATGAATGTCCACCTCCGGAACGAAGCCGAGCGACAGCCGATAGCCTGCGCTCATGAGCCTCGCCATGCCCCGCCGGAGCGATGCCCGCATCTCGCTCCAATCGCCGCCTTCGAACCAGATCTCCGGCTCCGCGCCATCCGCCTCCCACAGCACCATCCATTGCCCCTGCTCCTCGCCCGCGGTCAGGAGCCCAAAGGGAGCCTCGGGCGAATCTTCCTTCCGCTTGCCGCCGCGCTTCGGCCGCTTCTCGCTCCCTTCCTCCTCCATGCTTCGCTCCAATCGAACCATCCATACAACCTGCATGATCTACCTTCCTCCTTCTCGCTTCTCAATGCCGCTCATACCCAGCAACGCAAAAAAAGAAAGCACCTCTTCCAATGCGGCTTGCGCATCGTGAAGAGGTGCTTCCTCGTCCTAGTTATGAGTTTATATAAATTATAGCATGACTACAGAATCTGTCAATTGATTATGGCCTTTTCGCAAGCGTGCGGTATAATGATAGCGTTACCGATACAAGGAGGGTTGTCCCATGAGTGCATATGAACTCGATTTTTTGGCCGATCATACCGAAGCAACGTCAACGAGGTTCGTTACGTTTATCGGCGGCAGCATGCGCCGCTTCGATCTCGCGCTTACGACGACTTCCCGCTTCTATGGCAAGACGCTCGTCACCGATCTGCAGAGCGGCCTGACCGCCATTCTCGGACAGGACGACTTGGAGGAGGAAGGCTATCTGGAGCATTTCTACCGTTTGACCGACCAAGAAGCCGCCGATCTGCGCCAATTCCTGTCCCTCGTCGTCGGCGCGGCGCATTTTACGGACTGATTCGGATTCCGCAATGGCCGGGAACGGGCTTACTCGGAGAACCAGAGCACATTGCTCAGCTCCCGTCCCGGTCTGGTGACGATCCGGCCGTTGGCGATCAACCCTGCGGAAGCGCCGCCGTCCAGATTCATCGCTTGCACCGCGCCCATCTTCTTCCATATCTCCGCCCACTGCTTCATCGTCGCGGATGGAACCGTGGCCAACAATATCGAGCCGTCGGGCAGGATGCCGATCCCGCTCCGCATCGCCGACTTGGACAATATTTTGTCCTCCTTGAAGCCCTCCGCCCGCGGATTCAATGCCACCTTCCCATCCTTCACGAGCCGAGGGCCTCCCCCCAGCCCAACCTGCACGTCGTCCCAGTCGATCGGACGGCCCAGCCGGTCCGTGTAGCGAATCGACATCGTTACTTTATCCCCCACATGGAACCGATCGGCCATCGGCTTCTCCGTCCCCGTAAAGACAAGCACATATCCGTCCTTCGGAATGCTCACGTTGCGGCCCGCCGTCACCTTCTTCACGACGCCGCCGCGAACGACGACGGCCCGTCCGTAAGCGAAGCCGAGCGAATTGCCGCGCAGCGGCGTGTACAATACGGCCGCGCTGCCGTCCCGCTTGGGCGTTCGGTTGACGAAATAGGCATACCATGACGAAGTGCGATCGGTGGCCGCGTCCGTCACTTGACCGCTAATCTCAATGCGCAGGCTGTCCATCACGGCCCGTCCGTCCGGACGGAAGCCGATGGCCGTGCCGTAATTGCTCGTATGCTCGACCCGGCCGCGGTTGATAATGGTGCCATACGGCTCGGGACGGCCTCCATAGGCCTCGAAGTAGGTTCCGTTCACCGCCGCCTTCGCTCCGGTCCGCTTCGCGGTGCGGGTCAGCGTCGCGGTCGTGCCGAAGCGGTCCTTGCCGAAGGAGACATGCGGCTTCATTCCTTTTGGCACGCGTACAGTGGTTACGCGGAAGACTTTGCGGCCGAGGGAGACCCGCTTCACTGAAACGCTTACCTTGTTCGCGGGCTTGGCTGCCGCGACGACGACGCCAGACGCCGCGGAGCTTCCGTCTCGGATGTCCGCTCCCGGCGTCCACGCCCATAACAGGCCGAATGCGATCAGGCCCGCAAGGCAGGAACGCCATCGGCCGGCACGGCGTTCCGAAGGAGCCCGGCATACATTGTCCTGATTCAACTCTCTCATTCCCCCAACAATTCGACCCCGTCTCTCCCCTACAGAGTGCCGAATACGGGGAGGACAGGGTCTTCTAGTCATTCGATGCGCATCTCGCTATCTATTGTATCGGCAGCGAAGAGCCGGATCGTTAGGCCGTCTCGATCAGACGAAGAATGCTTGTCATCTCAAGCTGCTCGAACATGGCCGCGACCGCATCCCGCTGCGGCCGGAACACGCATTGATCCGGTTCGCATACGACCGGCGCGTCGCAGTGGATGCGCGCCAGCCGCCGCGACAGATGGAGCATCTCCAGATCGGCCTCGATCTTGGCGCGGACGCCTGCCGGGAGCGAGCTCATATTGGCAAGAATCCCGTCTATCGACGAATATTGCTGAATCAGCTTGAGGGCCGTCTTCTCGCCGATTCCGCGAACGCCCGGATAGTTGTCCGACGGATCGCCCATCAGCCCCTTCACATCGATAATCTGCTCCGGCGTAAGCTGCTTCTCTTCCATCAGCGTCTGCGGGCAATAGACGGCATAATTGCCTTGTCCCTTCTTCATGATGACGACGCGGGTCCGTTCATGCACCAATTGAAGCATGTCATGATCTCCCGTCAATACATACACTTCCATCTCATCGCGGAACAGCCGCGAGAGCGTGCCGATGCAATCATCGGCCTCATAGCCTTCGGCCGATACATTCGGTATATGGAAGCTGTCCATGACGTCGCGGATCAATTGGAACTGCGGCACCAGATCGTCCGGGCAATCGGCCCGGTTCGCCTTATATTGATCGAACTGCTCCGCCCGGAATGTTTTGCTTCCCAGATCCCAGCAGCAGGCGATATGCGTCGGCTCGAACCGCTTGACCGCATCCCAGAAGTAGCGCATGAATCCATAGACGGCATTGGTCGGCGTGCCGTCCTTCATCCGGCGGATGGACCCGCCGTATGCGCTGGCGTAATACGCGCGGAACAGCAGAGCCATCCCGTCCACCAGCAGCATGCGCGGCGCGGCCGGTTCGGACATCATGTCCGTATCCCACATCATTCGCGTTCCCCTTTCACTATCTTTTCATGACAGAATTGCTATTTTTCTACATTGCTGACACTGCACTCCATTATAGCATACATAAGCTTCCGCCAGCGCCGCACGCCCCAGCCTGGCAATCCGGCCGCAGCGCTGCTAGCCATGCTCGCCGAAGCGGTCAGTCATTCTCGCAGCGCGGTCAGTCATGCTTGGCCGCGGTCGTCCACGTATCGCGGTAGTTGTCTTCGCGGAAGCCGACCGTCACCCGCTTGCCGTCCGTCACGACGGGACGCTTGATAAGCTTGCCGTTCGAGGCAAGCAGCTTGATCTGCTCCTCGCGGCTCATCTGAGGCAGCTTGTCCTTCAGCTTCAGCTCCTTATAGACCTCCCCGCTCGTATTGAACCACTTTTTCAGCTCCAGGCCGCTCCGCTCAATCATTTCCTCCAGCTCCCGCTCGCTTGGCGGCTGCTCAACGATCGGCACCAGCTCCAATTCGAGCCCCTGCTCCTTCAGCCATTGAATCGCTTTGCGGCAGGTGCCGCATTTCGCATAATGATAGACCGTTACCTTCACTTGCTCCAACTCCTTCCTTATCCTTTCAGGCCTGTGAAATGCCGTTCTTGCCGTTTTAAGCCTTCTGTCCTGGCAGCCGTTCCTCTTTGCCGGCTCCGGTGCGAGAGCCCCAGCGCCACATCGGCCCAACAGTTCCTCAATTCAATGCTCACGCCCATGACGCAAGCGCTCCCGCAGGGCCAGCAGATCATCCGGCAGCGGAGACCTGAAATGCATCGGCTCCCCGGTCATCGGGTGCTTGAACCGCAGCTCGGCCGCATGCAGCGCATGCCGGGTCAACGGCTGAAGCGCTCCGGCGAGCCATGATGATTCCGGCTGCCCGCCGCCATAGAACTTGTCCCCCAGCAGCGGGCATCCGATATGCTTCATATGAACGCGAATCTGATGCGTCCGCCCGGTCTCCAAGCGGCAGGATACGAGGGATGCTTCCTCTCCGTACGTCTCCAGCACCCGGTAATGGGTAATCGAATCATAGCCGTCCTCCGTCACGACACGCAAATGAGGCTCCGTCTTGTCGCGGTCGATCGGAGCCCGGATCGTCCCCTCCAGCGGCGAAGGAACGCCATAGACGAACGCCTCATATCCTTTCCAGATGTCATCCGTCTGCATCTGATCCGCGAGCTGATGATGGGCATGGCCATGCTTCGCGACGATCAGCAGGCCGGAGGTTTCCTGATCGAGCCGGTTCGCCGGACGGAAGCGGGTCAGCTCCCCCTTGGCGCGCCAGTAATGGATCACCCCGTTCGCCAGCGTGCCCCCCGGATAGCCTTTCGTCGGATGGACGACGATCCCCGCCGGCTTGTTCAGCACCAGAACATCGTCATCCTCGTACACGATATCAATCGGAATCGGCTCCGGCGGTATCGATTCGGCCGCCTCCTCCTCGATCCGCACGTGAACGACATCCCCCGCATGGAGGCGCTCTCTCACGCTAAGCGGCCTTCCGCTTCGCTCCGTCAGCCCGTTCACCGTAATGGCGGCTTCCATCGTCTTCAGCCGGGTCAGCAGCCGCCGCGACAGATTCAGCCGCGAGCGCAGCACGGCCCGCAGTTGAATCCCCTCGTCGCCTTCCGGCACGACATATTCGAGCTCCGCGGCAAGCTTCCGTCCGTTAGGCTCCGTCATGACGGGATCTGCGGCGGAAAACCTCCGCGCTCCGCACATATTCTTCATCCGGAACCGATGCAATCGCATTGGCCCGGCGGGCGGCGACGAAGAAGTAATCCGAGAGCCGATTCACATATTTCATCACTTGCGGGTGCACGGTTTCTTCCCGGGCCAGCGTCACGAGGCGCCGTTCGGCGCGGCGGCACACCGTCCGGCACACGTGAAGCGCCGAGGCCGCCTCGCTTCCTCCCGGCAGAATGAACTTGCGGATCGCTTCCGTGTGGGCATTATGTTCGTCGATCCAGGCTTCCAGCCGTTCCACCTGCTCCGCATGCACCTTATAGACGACCTCGCCCTGCTTTTTCTCTGCATAGGCGACATCCGATCCGCAATCGAACACTTCATGCTGGATCTCGATCAGTTGGTTGCGGAGCTCCTCATACGAGTCTTCCCGGCAGCATGCCGCCGCCCAGCCGATGAACGAATTCAATTCATCGAGCTCGCCGTAGGCCTCCACTCGCAAATGATCCTTGGACACCCGGCCTCCGATAAGCGATGTCGTTCCTTCGTCCCCTGTTCGTGTATAGATTCTCACGTCTTTTCCTCCTTATGTTGACGCCGCGCGGCGCAGCATCCAGTCCGTATCCCGTCACGGCAGCGGCCGGAAGCGCATCAGCCTCTGAACCTCCTGGCCGATACCTCCTCCGGCATTCCTGCCTCCAGCCGGAACCATTGATGGCTGCGGCGGGCAATCTCCCGATTGAGTGCCGCATGCTCGATAATATAGCTCCGTTCCTTCGGATCCGTGAACGGCGTGTAAGCCGGCGGATCGTTCGTAATGAGGAACAGCTTTCCCTGAAAAGCGAGCAAGGCCTCCTCCAGCCGCTTGCGGGCAGCCGCAATCTCCTCTATATATATGGCGTCATATTCTGTATTGTCGACATCCGGACGCTTCTTCCATAGCCGCGCATGGGCGCCTGCGAGATAGGCGGTCGCGCTGTCCACGACCACGACCCTCCGTTCCGCCCGGAACAGATTGGACTCTTCGTTAATCCGATGCAGAAGTCCCGGCAGCTCTTCCCCCGCCGGCAGATGCTGCCACCGGCAACGGGAAGAATCGGGCATACCATCGGGAAGGCTTGTATGTAATGTCGACAGATACAGCCCTTCACGGCCGAATCCTGCCGCATAGGACAACGCGAACGCTGTCTTCCCGCTGCCATGGCCTCCGGTAATCCCGATAATCACACTGACTCCCTCCATCCGTCCGCATCATCTGCCGGCCTTCACTTCGCTTCCTCCATCAGCTTCAAAATCTGCATGGATCGTTCTACATTCGGCGTGCGCACCGGAATCGCGACGAACAAGCCCTTCTCCGTGATGCCGAGCTTGTTCAGAAGCGGCAGCTTTTCTGCCGGAAGCGCATATAGATGCTTTTCTTGATGCTCGATATAACCCTTTTCCGCTTTTTCCAGCACCATGCCGTCAAAATAGCCTTCTTCATATTTGTCCTTGTCGAAATAATCATCCAACGGGATATGGCCGCCTTGCTTGCTCATCGTCTTGACGTCTTCTTCGGGCACGACATGCACGCCGTTATCGCCCGCCGCATATTCGACAAATAATTTCTGCAAATTGTACATCGGCGACGCGAACACGTCTACGGTGAATTGTCCCTCCAATTTCTGACTCAATTCCGTCTTCAGCGCCTCGGTCAATTCGGATGGCACCGTTGTCGTCGACATCATGAACACGGATATGTCCGCTTTTGGCCCGCAGCCTCCCAGTACGAGCGCCAGTGCGAGCACCATCCCCATCCATCCCCATTTCCGCACGATGTGTTCCCCTTTCTCCAGCATGTCTGTCCGTCTATCCCCAACTATATCACAAACGGCATAAGCAAAAAAAGAAGACCCCTCAGGGTCTTCGGTATGTTAAGATCGCTTGCCGAGCGATTTCATGTACTCGTTAATCTTCAAGTCCAGCATGCTGCTGATTTCAATCATGCTTTCAGCCGTGAAAGACTGCTCTTCTTGAAACATCTGCTCCATTTGCTTGCGCAAAATCCTTATCTCCTGTTCCAGAGCAAGCATCTTGGACGAAACGTTTCTTGTTTTGCCCGACCATTTGGGATGAAATCCATCTTCTCTCAGTAAACTACGTGAATACGTCGTCAAGGTGTAGTTCGAACAAAACAAGCCCTTTCCTCCTTTCGCAGCTGGATCCTCGAAGCCCCACCATCGCCCATCTGTGCCATTTGATGGGATAAACACGCGAGACATGTTATATTATACCAGATGAAGGAAAAGAAAACTAGTTCATTTTAGTTTTATTTGAATTTTTTTCACATTTCCTGCTTAATCTTGTCGAGAAAACGCCCCATTCGATCCAGCGCTTCATTCAACTGCGACACCGAGGTCGCGTAGGAGCATCGGATGAAGCCTTCGCCGCCCAGACCGAATACGTCTCCCGGCACCGCCGCCACCTTTGCCTCGAACAGAAGCCGATGCGCGAACTCCTCGGAGGTAAGCCCAGTCGATTGAATCGAAGGGAAGGCATAGAATGCGCCCTGCGGCTCGTGGCAGTCGAGCCCGATCTCGCGCAGCCCCTTGACGATGAGGCGGCGCCGCTGGTTGTACGACTCGACCATGCGGTCCTTCTCTTCATGCCCGTGCTTCAATGCCTCCAACGCGGCAATCTGGCCCATAATCGGGGCGCACATGACCGTATATTGATGGATTTTGAGCATGGCCGAAATGAGCTCCTTATGGCCGCATGCATAGCCCATGCGCCAGCCGGTCATCGCAAACGCCTTCGAAAAGCCGCTTACCAGAATCGTGCGATCCTTCATCCCCGGCACGGACGAGAAGCTGACATGCTTCTGATCATAGGTCAGCTCGGCGTAGATCTCGTCGGAAATGACGATGAGATCGTTCTCCTCCACGATCTTCGCGATCGGGAGCCAGTCCTCATAGGTCATGATGCCGCCTGTCGGGTTGCTCGGATAACAGAGAATGAGCACTTTCGACTTCGGCGTAATCTTCGCCAGGAGCCCTTCGGCGGTCAGCTTAAAGTTATCCTTCGCGAACGTCTCGATTCCTACCGGTACCCCGCCGCCAATCGACACGATAGGCGAATACGAGATATAGCTTGGCTCGGGTATGAGAATCTCATCGCCCGGAGCGACGAGCGTTCGCAGCGCCAGATCGATCGCTTCCGAGCCGCCGACCGTTACAATGATCTCATCGGCAGGATCATACGAAACTTTGAATGATTCATCCAAATATTTCGCAATTTCCTCCCGCAGCTCCGGCATCCCCGCGTTGGACGTATATTTGGTGCGTCCCCGCTCCAAAGAATAGACACAAGCTTCGCGCACATGCCAAGGCGTGCAAAAATCCGGTTCCCCTACCCCGAGGGTGATAATATCCTTGCTGGATACCGCCATGTCGAAGAACCGGCGGATGCCGGAAGGCGGAATATCCCGGACCAGCGGATTAATGTATTGATGCATGGAACGGTTCGTCCCTTGCTTCTCCTCTTCCTTAATCATGATCTGTCACCTCTCACGGGGTTACGACGAGACGTTGATCGTCCTCGCGCTCTTCATAGATGATGCCGTCTTGCTTATATTTTTTGAGAATAAAATGCGTCTTGGTCGACAGCACCGATTCGATCGGCGACAGCTTATCCGAGACGAACGACGCCACCTCGCGCAAGCTTTTGCCTTGAACCTCGACCTGCAGATCATAAGAACCCGACATCAGGTAGACCGCCTTGACCTGCGGGAACAAATAGATTCGTTCGGCGATCCCTTCAAATCCGCGGCCGCGCTCGGGCGTAATCTGGACTTCAATCAGCGCCGTGACCATCTCGTCATCGACCTTGCTCCAGTTCACCACCGTCGAATATTTAACAATAACATGCTTTCGTTCCATTTCAGCGATCGCCGATTGAACCTCTTCGACCTCAACCCCCAGCATCGTGGCGATTAGGTCCGGGGAACGGCGGGCGTCCTCTTTTAATAATTTAAGTATTTCAATATCAAGCGAGCTTAAATCTGTCATTCCCATTGCCTCCCTCGACGTGTCTGCAAATCAGCCGATATATTGTTGATATTTCAATATGATACACCTTTTTGCTGATCCACACCAGCACAAACATATGTCAGGCGCGGTTGCCGGAACAAGCAACAGCCGCCCTTCCATGGAATCGGAAAAGCGGCTGTATGGCGGCGCGCTAGGATAGATAATCGGAGTAGCGGCTGCTTCCCGGCGACTGCGCCTGATACGAGGCTTGCTGCTGTTGCTGCGGATGGTATGGAGCCTGCTGCGCTTGCTGCTGTTGCTGCGGCTGATATCCGCCCTGCCCGTAATAACCGGCGCCGTAGCTCTGCTGCGCCTGCAGCTTCTGCTGGACGAACTGGTTCGCCTTCTGCATCGTCTGCTCCTGGTCGCGCAGCCGTTTGTTGACTTCATCCCGAAGGGCCGGGGAGGCGACGGAATACATATTTTGCTGCTGCATCAGGTTGAACAGTTGGCCTTGCATCTGCAGCGTGCTGTTCGTCAGATCGGTGAACATCTGCCGAACGGAAGGGCAGGACGCCTCGGTTACGCCGGTCGCATATTCTCTTGAAGTGCGCTTCAAGTCATTCAGAATCGTATGTAATAAATCTTTCTCGGGCATGAACCCGCTCATCGAAGTGCCATTCATTGGTCATAACCTCCTGTCGATCGTCGTTATTGGGACTGATTCTGCTGCTGGGCGTGGTTCGGCGCGATCTGGGCATGCTGCTGCAGCGATTGCACCAGCAGATTCAAATGCTGCTGATGCGCCGACACCATCTGGGTCAGCGTCTGCTGGACGGCGGGATTATTTGTGCTTGCCGCCGTCGCCGCGCATTGCTTGATCAGCAAATCTTCATTGGAAATGGAATCTACGATATATTCCAGTTCTTTTGCCGATAGCGGTTTCATCGAAAGGCTTTGTTGTCCGTATGGCATCGTTGGTTTTGCTCCTTTCAACCATGAAATTGTTGGTAATCATATGTATTATGAGTCTCTTTCATGGAAAATATGTAAATCAAATTCGTAGGAACCGAGAAGGGCTCATGGAGAGCCGGCTCGGCGGTTCGGCGGCCTGGCCCCATCAGATGCCGCTCCGGCATTCCCAATACAGGAGATCGTCATCACAAGCCCGGTTCTCGAAATACGCTTGGAGGCAGCGTTCGTCTGCGGCAAGAGGCGGAATAGCGGTGCATCAGCAGGATGCCGATCGGGTCTGGCTTCTGCGGCAACGGAATCGCATACCGCATGCTCGCCCCGATCCGATGGCTTGTCCGATCAAGATCGGGGATGCCGCTTTGTTCCGTTAGCTCGAATCCGCTGAAGATTCCAGCCGTCCGCTACGAGGCAACAGGCCGCGGAACGCCCGCAGACGGCTTCTCTCGGCTCCCGAGAGCGGAGCTACTGCTTAGCCGCCTGCTTGACGAGCCGCTGCATGAACAGGGCGCCGACGATCGGCACGCTTCCGGTAACCGCGAGAAAGCCGACAATGGCCCACTGCTCGGTCCGCCAGCTCACAAGCGCGATAAAGGCCGCGATCCCCAATATCCTTCCGGCCAACAGACCGAATTCGCGGACGACGGTCAGCTCCACCCGCTGCTCGACCGATTTGTCATCCCGGCCCAAAATATCGAAGGTGGAAGAGGTCATCGGCACGATGAACAGCGGCGAGAACAAGGAAGTGATGACGCCGAACAGAATAAGCATCACGTAATTTACCTGAATGAATAAAGGGACAATGGCCGCCGCCATCGCCACGCTTCCCGCGATCATGCCTGCGGCGCGATAGGAAGCGCGGTACAGCCGGCCCGCAAGATAGAAGCTGACAAGCGCGACCGCCGAAGTGATGAGCGTGTAGTTCCCCAGCTTCAGTTCGTTGGTCGTTGTGATGTAGACGACGAGCCCGACCAGGAAGTAGAATACGCCTTCGCGCACCCCTTGGGCCCCCAGCGCGGGCAAGGCAGCGCGCCACGGGCTATGCTTCGGCTTCCAGGCCGTAAACGGCAGCGACCAGCGGTAGGCTCCTTGCGGCGGCCGCTTGTGCAGCCAGAAGCTGAAAATGCCGGCTCCGACGAACACGACGAGTGAGCTCGTAAATATTAGCGTATACCCCCGATCTCCCCCCAGCTTGGAGATCAGGAAGCCGGACACCCATGGGGCAATCATGGCGCAGCAGGATCCGACCAGCCCTGCCCAGCCATTGTACAAATCGCGGTTGTCCGCGTCCGTAATTTCAAAATAAATGACATTATAGGCCAACCAAAACGCTCCGCTGGCGGACCCAAGTATAAAACCAAGCGGAAGCATGTAATGCACCGCGCCTTTGCCAAGCCACAGGACCGCCGCGTAGAACAGGGCGGACAGGACAATCCCCAAGCGAAGGCAGTTCATTTTATTGCCTTCCTTCACCCATTTTCCGGCAACATAGAACATGATCGTCATAGCCGCTTGCTGTGTAAAAGTAAACCAGCCAATAAAGGCGAATTCCGATTTCATCTTCCATAAAAAAACATTGACGAACGTCCCGGACAGGGCGTTCGCCAACGAAAATAGACCGAATACGACCAAAAGCAACAAAGACTGGCCGTCAAGACGCGCTTTCACGAAGGTGAACCCTCCCCGCTTTCAGAGCTGGTAGCCATATGGTTACAGCTTTTAACTTGCCCCAAAGCAGGCGTCTTATTTATTAAGCTTTTGCATTTCTCACATTTTCCATCATCGCTTCGCGATAAGGCGCCGCCAATAGTTTGGACACCTGGAAGCAGGACGTGCACACATAGACGTTCAACTCGAACGGCGGCTGAAGCAATGGGGCCGCCAGCGCTTCCGGCTTGGCAGGCTTGAAGCCCGATCCGGATACCGTCTCCGTGCCGGCCAGCAGCATATATTCACGGCAGTGCGGACATTCCGGGACTTCCTCCTGGCTGTGCAGGATCTGGTCCACGCCTTCCTGATAACGAAGGGTATCCGTATCGCTGTACAGCACGCCGCCATCATCCCAACCGAAGTTGGACCAGCCCTTTTCTTCGGACTCTTCCTCCCGATCTCCGGAGGCGGTCCCTTCCTCTTCTTCCTTTTCCAGCTCGATATTAAGCGTGCGGTAATTGTTCAGCTCATTATGACAATGCGGACATTCTTCCTCCGGGCCCAGCTCCTCGTCCCACACAATCTCCGTATCGCACCAAGGACATATTGTTTTGCCGGTCTCGCTCATCGGCTTCCACTCCTTTTCACCCTATATTTCTCCAATAAATAATCCCGATAATGAAAAATATCGCAGCCAGCGCAAACAGCGCGCCCCATAAATACTTCATTCCGTATCCCTCCCAGACGTCATGGAGATCAACCCGCGGCGTCAGGCGGCATCACTTGATGCTCGCCCCGATAATATAGGACAGCGAAATGGAAATAATCATCGCCAACAGTCCGACCGCCCGGTTATCCTTTTCGATCTCTTCATCCAGCCGGAAATAAGGCATCAGGAAGCCGAATAAAAAATAGGCGGCAAGCAGCAGCACGTATCCGAGCGCAGCCCATAGCAAGGACGTGTACAAGGAATCCCTGGCCACGATCCCGAAGCGAAAAATATTGCATATCCCGAATATTTTACCGGACGTGGCCATGGCAACGCTGAGGTTCCCCTTGCGGATCTCGTCCCAGCACTTGTATCTCGTCACCAGCTCGAAAATGGACAACAGCAGCACTAAAGCCAGCACGGCTACGGAAAAATAAGCAATCATGGATACGTAAGGATTGCTCAGCCATTGTTCAATCATCACTTCCACGGTGCTCCCCCTTTGGTCTCCAGATATTTTACTTCAACTCAGCTACGGTCACTCCCGTTCCGCCCTCTCCGAAGCTGCCGAGACGGAAGCTCTTGACGTGCTTGTGCTTGCGTAAAAATTCCTGAATTCCGGAACGGAGGATTCCGGTTCCTTTTCCGTGGATAATAAAGACCTGTCCCAGATTGCCGAGCAGCGCCTCATCGAGGAAGCGGTCGACTTCCATTAAGGCTTCCTCCAGGTTGGCCCCCCGCAGATCGAGCTCGGAACGGACCGTTTCTCCCCGGGTCCGCTTTACATTCGCGCCTGACTGCACGGGCTTTGCGGCGGATTTCGCCGAAGAGAGCAGCTCCAGATCGTCAAGCGGCACCTTCATCTTCATGATGCCGAGCTGAACGACCGCTTCCTCGCCGACAAGCTCGACGACGCTGCCCTTTTGATTCAAGCTGTATACCCTGACGTCGTCCCCCGCTTCAATGCGGCGGACCGGCTTCGCGTCCCGCTTCGGCTTCGCAGCCAGCTTGGCCTCGGGCGCGGCCTCATCCAGCCGCTTCCGCGCTTCCGTCAGCATATGCTCCTTGACCTGAACTCCTTCCATCGCCAGCTGCCGCAGCTCGGCGATGATCTCCTGGGCTTCGCGGCGGGCCTTGTCCACGATGGCGCGGGCCTTCTCTTCCGCTTGCTGCTGCCGCTTCTCCCGCTCCGCCTCCTGCTTCTCCAGCTCGCGGGCCAGCTTCTGCCGCATCGCTTCCAGCTCCATGCGCAGTCTGGAGGCCGTCTCCCGCTCCGCCTCCGCCTTCAGCCGGTTGTCCTCCAGGGACGCGATCATCGTCTCGACGCGCATATCCTCTTCCGTCACTTCTCCGCGCGCATGATCGATAATCGGCTTCGGCAGCCCAAGCCGCTCCGCAATCGCGAACGCGTTGCTTCGGCCCGGAACGCCGACCAGCAGCCGGTAGGTCGGGCGCAGC
This sequence comes from Paenibacillus dendritiformis, assembly GCF_015845845.1. Taxonomy (GTDB): domain Bacteria; phylum Bacillota; class Bacilli; order Paenibacillales; family Paenibacillaceae; genus Paenibacillus_B; species Paenibacillus_B dendritiformis_C. Next base: position 15,362 of record NZ_LDIG01000075.1, on the reverse strand, counting down.
GTCTGGACATCGAACTCCATGCTGGCGTTGATGACGCCTTTGCGCTCATAGGCATACGCCTTCAGCTCGCTATAGTGCGTCGTCGCGACCATCCGGCAGCCCAGCCGGTGAATATGCTCCAGAATGGCAATCGCCAAGGCAGACCCTTCGGCCGGGTCCGTACCTGCCCCAACCTCGTCCAACAGCACGAGGCTCTTCGGCGTCATTTGCTGCAAAATGCGAATAATATTGGTCAAATGGCTGGAGAACGTGCTCAAGCTCTGCTCAATGCTCTGTTCATCGCCAATATCGGCATAGATGGCATCGAAGACGCACATCTGGCTTCCATCCTCCGCCGGAATGAACAGCCCCGACATCGCCATCAGATTCAACAGCCCGATTGTTTTCAAGGTAACCGTCTTTCCTCCGGTGTTCGGACCCGTGACCAGAATCGACGTATAGGTATTGCCCAATTCGACGTCGATCGGCACGACCTGATCGGCCGGGATCAGCGGATGCCGGGCCTTCCGCAGCTTGAGGAACCCGCGGTCATTCATCCGCGGCAGGGAAGCCTTCATTTCGCGCGCAAGGCGGGCCTTGGCGAACATGAAGTCCAGCATCTCCACTGCTTCGGTATCATATTCCAGCACATCCGCAATCAAGCCGACCTGCTCGGTCAGACGGGACAAAATGCGCTCGATCTCCCGCTCCTCCCGCAGCTTGGTCTCGCGAAGCTTATTGTTCATCGCCACGATCGCCTCCGGCTCGATGAACAGCGTCGCGCCCGAACCCGATTGATCATGGACGATGCCGCCGTAATGGCTCCGATACTCCTGCTTGACCGGAATTACGTACCGGTCGTTGCGGATCGTAATCAGCTGCTCCTGCAGCATTTTGGCCGCGTTCGAGGAGCGTATCATCGCCTCCAGCTTCTCCCGGATCCGCGTCTCGCCGATACGGAGCTCCCGCCGGATGGCCGCCAGCTCGAAGCTGGCCTGGTCAAGAATCTCGCCCTGCTCGTCGATGCATTGGCGGATATCTTCCTCCAGCTGCTTCTGATCGCTAATCGTGTCCGCCAGATCCTGCAATAACGGTATCGCTTCTTCCTCATGCACGGCGGCAATATGGCGCTTCGTTCGGCGCGCCGCGAAGAGCAGCGTTGAAATATCCCACAGCTCGGCGGAACTGAGCATCGCTTGAATCCGCGCCCGCTTCAACGCTCCCCGAATATCCTTGACCCCCGCAAGCGGAGGTCCGCCCTTCAGGCGCTCGACCGTCATCGCTTCGTCGGTGGCCTGCAGACGCCGCTTCACTTCCTCGAAGTCCGAGCTCGGCCTCAGCTTCAGCGCCGCCTGCTCTCCCAGCCCGGTCGCCGCATGATTGGCGAGGGAAGCTAGTATTTTATGGTAATCCATCGTATTCAATATTTTTGAATCCACAACCAGTTCGACTCCTCTCGGTGTCCATTATAACGAAACTCATTTTTGATAGCTATGATGTCTGAACCTGCCACTAATGTTTATCGAGGAAAAGGTTACACTAATTGTTGCACAACCTACACCCTTTCAAACGAGTAAGGAGGAAAGTCCATGAATTTTCTCGGCCATGTCGTTCGATTTATCGTCGCGGCAATTGTATTGATGGTCACGGGCTGGATTGTGCCGGCGTTTTCCGTAGGCGGCTTCTGGAGTGCCCTGATCCTGGCCTTGGTAATCGCATTGATCGGCTGGATTGTCGAAGGCATCTTCGGCAAAAAAGTCACGCCGTTCGGACGCGGAATTGTCGGCTTTCTGGCCAGCGCCTTGGTCATATATGTAGCCCAATTTTTCGTCGGCGGCGTATCGGTTAGCATTCTGGGCGCCATTCTTGCCGCGCTCGTAATCGGGTTGATCGACCTGTTCATCCCGATCGCGTCTCCATTCGAAGCCGGTAAAGAATCGTAACCCGGACTGTAATCCTTTTCCAAGTCCATACTCTCCCCCTCGTCAGCCGGCAGGCCGGTATTGACGGAACACCTTGTCCGCAGAGGCTTGGCAATCCGCCAATTCATCCGCTACACTGGACTGATAAGGGGGATGAGCATGAGACGAAGCAGGCCATGGACGATAGGAGCCGCCATTTTGCTTAGCCTTGGGCTGGCCGCATGCGGCGGAACGCAAGCGGATACACCAGCGGCCTCAAGGGAAGCCGCGGATGCCGAATTGGTCATCACAGCGACCAACTACCAATTCGATCAGCCGGAATATCATATCAAGGCGGGCGAGTCCGTTCGCATCATTTTGGAGGCGAAGGGCAATCACGGCCTTGAAGTGAAGGAACTCGGCCTGAAGCTGGACCCGAACCAGACCGAGCAAGTCATCACGCCCGACAAGCCGGGTACTTATGAATTCTTCTGCACCATCATGTGCGGGCCGGGCCACAAGGACATGCGCGCCAAGCTGATTGTTGATTAACGCACGGGCCGCGCCAGGCAGACAGAGGCCGCCGTCCTGCCCTTCGGGGAGACGGCGGCTTTTGCATGCGGCGCGCCCGCTTCGATCAGAGCCGGATGCACGCGCCCAATTACAGCCATTGCGCCCACGTGACGGCCTGCGCCATCGCATCCGGAATCCATGCCCCGGTCCATTCCATCCAGACGGATGCTGCCGCCCAATCGCGAATCGCGCCCGCCGGCCAAGCCCGGAGCATCACGTACAAGATACACCATAGAAAAGCGAATTGCACCAATCCCAAGAGGGCGCCGACCAGCCGATCCACGGCGCGCACCGGCTTCCCCGCGGTCAGCTTCTGAATCGCGAACCGGATGAGCCATAGCCCCGCCATCGCGAAGGTGAACAGCAGAATGAACGCGACAACCGCATGCACCGTGTCCATCAAGGCCGGGGAAAGGGACGTTGCTGTCCCTCCTGTTCCTGCGCGGCTCCCGGAATCGGGAGTGAACAGCCGCCGGCGCACCCAAGGCACGAAATCTTCGTAATACCGCGAGGCGACAATGAACGACACGATGCATCCAATGAGGGACAAAATCTGGGATTTCATGCCCCGCCATGCTCCCCATGCCACCGATGCCGCCGCTGCCGCCGCCAGTGCATAATCCAGCCCGTTCCAGGCGGCGAAAGCATTCGCGATGTCGCTCCACAGTCTATCCAAAAATTCCAAGATGTCTATATCCATATTTGCTTCCTTTATCCGTATGTGCTCAAAAAGGCCGCTTTTTGAACATCACTATTAATTAGCGTCCTGCTCTATCAATTCCAGCCACTCATTGAACTCGCTCTGCAGCTTCTGGTATTCGTCCTTCAGTCGAAGATAAGCCTCCTCCGTCTCCTTGGCCTGCTGCCGCTCCATATCGCGTTCCACCTGCGACAGCCGGAATTGATGGGACAGCACTTCGAACTGCTCCTGAATCTGCTTCAGCTCCTCAAGCTGCTCCTGGCCGCTCTGTTCGGCCGCCTGCAGGCTGCGCAGCTCGGCTTCCGCTTCTCTCAGCCGCCGCTGCAGTTCATCCCGTTCTTCGTTCCAGGCCTTGAACGCCAAGGACCAATCTTGCTCCTGCTCCGCCCACTCGTCGGCCTGAGCCTGCCAAGCGGCTTCGGTCCGTTTCCATTCTTGCTCCCGAGCCTGGAATTGCTCGAAATGCTCCTGCCACTGCCGCTCGCGCTGCTCCCACTTCTGCTCCAGCTCCTGCCAGTGGGCTTCGCGGGCTTGCAGCTTGTCCTGCCATTCCGCCTCCAGACGGCCGCATTCCGCTTCCCACTGGGCAGTCCGCTCCCGCGCTTCCAACAGCTCGCGCTGGGCCGTTTCGACCGCTGCGGCAGCCTCCTGCTGCGCTTCCTGCACGGTCTCGGCAGCCGCTTTCCAATTGAGCGCCTCCGCTTCAAGCTGACGGTTCTTCTCTTCCAGCTCGGCGATCAGCTCATCGTAGGTCTGCTGCTCCTGCGCTTCCTTCGCACGCCATGCGCTGCGCTCCGCTTCATGCTGCTCCCGCAAAGCGGCGATGGCCTGCTCGCTCTGGGAACGCCACGCGTCCCGCTCGGCCTGGAACCGCTCCTCCAGCTCCCGCTTGCAGCTCGCGAGCTCCGCGTCCCGCTCTTCGGCCGCCTGCTTCCGCCACGCTTCGAGCTGCGCCTCGCGCTCCTCCGCCTGCTCCAGCAGTTCGCGTTCGCGATCTTCCGCCTGCTGCAGCATCTCCATCGCGTCGGAGAGCGACTGCTGCAGCTCGGCCGCATTCGCATGGGCCTCGTCGCGAACCCGCATCAGGCGCTCCATCTCTACCTGACGGGCGCGATCCAGCTCTTCCGCCCGGCTCAGGCGGCCCTCCAACTGCTGGATGCGTGCCGCCGCTTGCGCCAGCTTCGCATCCCCTTCCTCGCGGAGGGCCTGTTCCTCGGCCAATGCTTCCGCATGCTCCTCCGCGGCCTCGATCACTTTTGCTTCCGCCGCTTCGCGCAGCGCTCTCTCCTCGGCCAGCGCCTTGGCATGCTCCTCCGCGGCCTCGGTCATTTTCGCTTCCGCCGCTTCGCGCAGCGCTCTCTCCTCGGCCAGCGCCTGCGCATGCTTTTCCTCCGCTTCGAGCTGCAGGCTTGTCATCGCATCCACATCTTCGGCATGGCGATTGTGCACCTTCTCCAGCTCCTCCGCATGAGCCGCTTGAAGACGAGTCAGCTTGTCCTGCCATTCGCCGATGGTCTGCTCCAGCTCCTCTTGATGCGCTTCAAGCCATTGCTCGCGCTCGGCCTCATGCGCAGATTGCAGGCGCCCGATTTCCGCCCGGAGCTTCTCCAGTTCGGCGGCCGCCTGTTCCTCCGCTTCGCGCTTCGCCTGCTCCAGCGAGGCGGCGTGCTGCTCGGCCCAAGCTTCGCGTTCCGCCTCCAGGTTCTCCTGGGCTTGCTTCAATTGGAGCGCATGCGCCGACTTAAGCGCGGCCAACTGTTCCTGCTGCTGCTCCTTCATCTTTTCCATCCGTTCATGGAAGCTGCGCTCAAGCTGCTGGCGCTCGACTGCCGCCTCCTGACGCACTTCCTCTTGGGCAGCCTCATATTGCTCCGTCAGCTCGCTCAAGCGACGCTTCAATTCCTCATCATGCAGCCGCGCCTGTTCGGCGAGCTGCTGCTGCGCCTGTTCTTCAAGCTGGCGCGCCCGTTCTTCCGCTTCCGCTGCCTGTGCCGCCAATTGGCCTTCCCAAGCGGCGGTCTGCTCGGCAAGCTGTTCCTCCCAGATCGTCGCTGTCTCCTCGGCCAACTGCTCTGCCGCCGCGATCTTCTCTTTCCATTCCGCCTCCCGGGCAGCCAGCTTCCCGCTCCATTCTTTCTCGCCGGCTTCCAGCTTGGCCTGCCAGCTTTTCGCCTGAGCGGCAAGCTTCTCGTTCCAGGTCTTCTCCTGTTCGGACAGCTTCTGCTTCATCTGCTGTTCGTGCTTCGCGGCGGCTTGCTCCTTCTCCGCCACCGCCTGCTTCCACTTGCCTTCCAGCTCCTGCAGCTTGCGCTTCGCCTCTTGTTCGCGGGCCGCCGCGGACTGCACGCTGCGATCCGCTTCCTTCAACTGCTGGCTCAGCTTGTGAAGGCGTTCATCGGCCTGCTTTTTCTGTTCCGACAGCTGCCGATTCGACTCCTTCAGCTTGGCCGTCTCCGCGCGCAAACCCGCCGTCTGCTTCTCGGTGTTCTCCTTCTCGGCCGTCAGCGCCTGCTGGAGCTCCTTAATCTGCGCTCCCGTCTCCTTCCGAAGATCCTCAAGCGCCCGTACCGATTGCGACTTCACCCGTTCCAGCTCCCGGGTCAGCTCCAGGCCGGCCTGTTCCTGCTCCTGCAGAGATTGGCTCATCCGCGCATGGTCATCCTTTATTTTCTGCACTTCTTCCGCAATATGCACGGCCGCAAGGACGGCGATGCGCGTCGTGTCCAATCTGGAATTGACGTCCGAGATAGTGCGCATGCGCTCGTCTACCATGGCGGCGATGTTTCTCATGTATTCCTTGCTTGTCGTTCCTACCAATTTATACTGCGTTCCATATATGTCAACCGTAACCCGATGCTTATTGTCCGGAGTGGTCATCCTAGCGTCCTCCTTGCCTTCATGTCGCCCTGGCTTCCTGATGCTGCCAAGCGCTGACAATATCTATACTTCCTTCCCTATTAGGTTCGGCATGACAAGCATTATTTCCTTCTCGGTCTCTGTAGAAATGTCTTGTTTTCCTTGCGAAAAAGAGCGTTGAAGCAGGCAGCAACGCTTCGGCCTCTCCGCGAGAGGAAAGCGTTGCTGCGAATTGATGATAGAAAAGCGGACTGCCCGCTCCCCCATTAGCCCAGAGGGACGGCAATCCGCTTCCTTCATGTCGTTCTATTTGCGGAGCTCCGCTTCGAATCCGGCTTCCAGCGCGGATACGACACGTCCGTGAATCTCCGTAATCTCTTCGTCGGTCAATGTCCGTTCCGGATGGCGGTACGTGAACGAGATCGCCACGCTCTTCTTGTCCGGCGCAATCCGATCCCCGGTATAGACATCGAATACGCGGACCGATTCCAGCCATTCTCCCGCCGCGTCCTTCGCCGTCTGCACGAGCTCGCCGACCGCCGCGCCGCGATCGACGACGATCGCGATGTCGCGATCGACAGCCGGGAAGCGAGGAAGCGTCTTGTAGACGATTTCGGCGGAAGCCGCTTCAATCAACGGCTTCAGATGAATTTCCGCGACATAGGTGTCGCCCAGATCCTTCTCCCGCTGCACCTCCGGATGCAATTGGCCGATGATGCCGAGCCGCTGCTCTTCCCCGTTCGCCTGGAGATACATCGTCGCCGAACGGCCTGGGTGCAAGCCTTGCGGGCGGTTCGCCTCATAGCGGATCTGTCCCTCAAGGCCGAAATACGCCGCCAAGCTGTCGACAATCCCCTTCACATCATAGAAATCGACGGCTTCCGCCGCGATATTCCATTGCGGCGCCCGGCGCGCGCCCGCCAACAGCAGGCCAAGCACCGGCTCCTCCTGAGGAATCTCCGTCAGCGCTTCCTGCGGCGTCATGTACAAGCTGCCCAATTCAAAAATCTGAATGTTGTCCGATTTGCGGTTCCGGTTGTACGCCGCGACATCGAGCATGCTCGGCAGCAGGCTCGTGCGGAGCACGCTGCGTTCCTCGCTCATCGGCATAAGCAGCTTGACCGGAACGGCATCCGCCGCCACCGCAGGGAACAGCTTCGCTTCCGCCGGATGCGTGAATGAGTACGTGACGGTCTCATGCAGGCCGTTGTCCGTCAGCAGTTGGCGGATAGCGCGGCGGATTCGCTGCGGCTTCGTCAGATGGCCCGGCGTCGTCACGCCTTCGATCGCCGTCGTCGGAATCCGGTTATAGCCGTAAATGCGGGCAACCTCCTCAATCAGATCGACTTCGCGCGTAATATCGCCGCGCCGGCCCGGAACCGTCACCTGGAATGCGTCGCCGGACGGTTCCGATTCGAGGCCGAGCCGGTCCAGAATCGTCTTCACTTCATGCGGGTGGAGGGAGGTGCCGAGCAGACGGTTCGTATTGCCGAGCGTAAGCGTGACGACAGGGCGCTCATGACGCCGCTTGATCTCTTCAACGATGCCTGCGGAGACCGTGCCGTTCGCCAATTGGCGAATCAATTCGGCCGCGCGGTTCAAGGCCGGGATGACCGCTTCCGGGTTCGCTTCCTTTTCGAAGCGGAGCGACGCTTCGGAGCGAAGTCCGAGCTGACGGGACGTTCTGCGCACGACGCTCCCCGCGAAATGGGCGGATTCCAGCAAAATGTTGGCCGTCCGCTCCGTTACCTCCGAATTTTCTCCGCCCATCACGCCCGCAAGCCCGATCGGCTTCGATCCGTCCGTAATGAGGAGCATATGCGGCTCCAGCTTCCGCTCCTGCCCGTCCAGCGTCACGAGGGTCTCGCCATCGCGCGCGTAGCGGACGTCGATCGTGCCTTCGTTCAACCGGTCAGCATCGAACGCATGCAACGGCTGACCGTATTCCAGCATGACGAAATTCGTCACGTCCACGATATTGTTGATCGGACGCACGCCCGCCGCCAACAGCCGGTTCTGCAGCCACAGCGGGGATGGCTGAATCGTCACATTGCGGATATAGCGGGCCGCATAATGAGTGCATCCGTCGGCTGCGCTGATGCTGACGCGGATCGCATCCGATGCCTGCGTAGCGTCCTCCTGGACCTGGGTCTCCGGCAGGCGAAGCGGGCGCTCAAGGAGAGCAGACGTCTCATACGCCACGCCCAGCATACTGAGGCAATCCGAGCGGTTCGGCGTCAGATCCAGCTCCAGCACATGGTCGTTCAGACCGAGCACATCCGCGATCGGCGTTCCGACTTCGGTGCTCTCCGGCAGGACGAGGATCCCTTCCTGCATTTCCTTCGGCAGCAGCTTGTCGTTCATGCCCAGCTCCTTCGCCGAGCAGATCATGCCCTGCGACTCGACGCCGCGCAGCTTTGCCTTCTTGATCTTCATGCCGCCCGGCATGACCGTCCCGATCAGCGCGACAGGCACCTTTTGGCCGGCGTCCACATTTTTGGCCCCGCATACGATCTGCAGCACTTCGCCTGTTCCGGCATCCACCTGGCAGACATTGAGCTTGTCCGCGTCCGGATGCTTCTCCTTGGATTGCACGTAACCGACAACGACGCCGCTTACTCCTTTGTTGCGATTTTCGATGACATCAATCTCGATGCCGGCTTCCGTCATCCGCGCCGCCAATTCCTCGGCGGTCACGCCGGACAGATCGATATATTCGGATAACCATTGGTAGGATACATTCATGGCCGTTCGCTTCCTTTCCTGTGAGAAGTAGTCCCTTCCGGCTTACATGCGAGCAAATTGCTGCAAGAACCGCAGGTCATTCGTATAGAAATGGCGGATATCATCCACTCCGTACTTGAGCATCGCAATCCGTTCTACGCCCATGCCGAACGCGAATCCGGTGTACTTCTCCGGATCGTAGCCGCTCATCTCCAACACGCGCGGATGAACCATCCCTGCTCCCAAAATCTCGATCCAGCCGGTCTGCTTGCAGATGCGGCAGCCGCTGCCGCCGCATTTCACGCAAGTGACATCGATCTCCGTGCTTGGCTCCGTGAACGGGAAGAAGCTCGGACGGAGCCGGATCTGCATATGCGGACCGAACATTTCGCGCGAGAACTGAAGGAGCGTGCCCTTCAGATCGCTCATCCGGATATTTTCGCCGATCACAAGGCCCTCGATCTGATGGAACATGAACGAATGCGTCGCATCGTCGTCATCGCGGCGGTATACCCGGCCCGGGCAAATGATTTTGACCGGCACCCCGCCCTTCATCTTCTCCATCGTGCGCACCTGAACCGGCGATGTCTGCGTCCGCATCAGCAGCTCCTCCGTAATGTAGAAGGAATCCTGCATATCGCGGGCCGGGTGATCCTTCGGCAGGTTCAGCGCCTCGAAGTTATAGTAATCATGCTCGACCTCCGGTCCTTCCGCTACCGTATAACCCATGCCGATGAAAATGTCTTCAATCTCCTGAATGACCTTTTGCAGCGGATGTACCGCTCCCTGGGCCATCGGGCGGCCCGGCAGCGTCACGTCAATCGTCTCCGCCTGAAGGCGCCGTTCCGTCTCCTCGCGCTGGAATGCGGCCTGCTTCTCTTCGATAAATTGCTCGATGGCTCCGCGCACCTCGTTCGCCACCTGGCCGATCAGCGGACGCTCTTCCGCGCTCAGACCGCCCATGCCGCGCAATATTTCAGTAAGCGCCCCTTTTTTGCCAAGAAATTTGACGCGCAGCTCGTTCAAGTTGTTCGCATCCTTCACTTGCTGCAGCTTCTCCAGCGCTTCGGCGCGCAACGCCTGCAAACGCTCTTTCATAGTGTCAACCTCCCTTTGGTTTTCCAGTTCAATTACGTGTTCAAAAAGAACAACCTCTCAAAACAAAAAAGCCTTCTCTGTCTCAAGGGACGAGAAGGCCGCGGTACCACCCTTATTAGACATCACGCGCTTCGGCATAGCCGAGGCCGCGAGCTGTCTCACTTGATACGACGGTAACGGGTCGTTCGCCGGGAGCCCCTACTGGCACAGGCGGTGCCTGCCGTTCAAGGCCCTGCTCCGGAGTGAATTTCGGCAGTCCATGTCTTCAGACGCGCTCTCAATCGCTGGCGCATCCTCCCTGGGAAGCGGTGCTGCGTACTTGTCTCCATCTTGGCAGTTGCATGGATACGTATGCGTTAGATTAAAACCAATGCTGTTGAGTATAGTCAACTTGTTACATTTCAAGTATTATAGTCAACTCGCCGCTGTTTTGCAAGTCTAATTCGCGGAGTTCATCGCGTTCGATATCTGATTGATTCCGGACCGTCGAGAAACAGGATATTATAGCTATTTTCCCCTCTTCTCCCCGCTCTCCGAGCCGTCAGACTGCTATTTTTTTCAGCACGCCATTTTTGCCCGCAGGATGTAGAAAAAGAACGCCCCATTTTTATTATGACGTATTATATTAAAAATATGCGATTATATATTACACATCATTTATTTATTGTGATATACTGTATCATGAAAAACAAACCAATTATGGATCCACTCTGAAGGAGGAATTCGACAATGGCTTTACCTGTTGCCATCAACGGCATGGGCCGCATCGGCCGTCTCGTGCTGCGCCGCGCTATGGATGAAGCGCATTCGCCGTTCGCCATCCGGGCCGTGAACACTCTTTATCCCGCCGCCACCATCGCGCATCTGCTCAAGTACGATTCCATTCACGGAAAATGGAACGCGAACATCGCCGCTGAAGGCAATACGCTCCTTATTAATGATACGCCCATTCAGGTCGTCGCAGAAGCCGATCCGGCCCGGCTGCCCTGGCAGTCGCTCGGCATTCATACCGTCATCGATGCAACCGGCAAATTCACGGATCGCCCGGGCGCTTCCAAACATATCGAAGCCGGCGCGGAGAAAGTCGTCATCACCGCCCCAGGCAAAGACCTCGACCTGACGATCGTGATGGGCGTCAACGAGCATATGTACGACGATAAAAGCCATCATCTTGTCTCGGCCGCATCCTGCACGACAAACTGTCTCGCGCCGCTGCTTCATCTGCTCGATCGCTCGTTCGGCGTCGCATCCGGCTGGATGACCACCATTCATTCCTACACCAATGATCAGAAGCATCTCGATAATCCGCATAAAGATTTGCGCCGCGCGCGGGCATGCACGCAGTCCATCGTCCCGACGACCACCGGCGTAGGCAAGGCGCTGGCCGGCATTCTGCCGCATCTGGCGAACTCGGTGCAAGGCATCTCGGTGCGCGTGCCGACGCCGGACGTCTCGCTCGTGGACTTGACGGCCGAAGTGAAAACTTCCGTGACCGCGGACGATGTCCGGCTCGCCTTCCTGCATGCGATTCGCGACGGACATGATCGTTATCTCGAATGGTGCGACGAGCCGCTCGTCTCCACCGACTTCATCGGCAACGACAAATCGGCCGTCGTCGACGGGATGTCGCTTATCGCCCATGATCGCCACATTAAGCTTCTCGCCTGGTATGACAACGAATGGGCCTACGCGGCCCGGGTCGTCGACTTGACCCGTCACGTTGCGCTGGAGGGAGTGAAAGGCTCATGCAAAACGGCAGCTGCCCGGTAATGCTGGGCGCTATTCTATGCGAACGCTGCAGTACCCTTTTGGAGGAAATCGATACAGAGAAAGTGATCGTGTACTATCACCGGTGCGATGACTGCGCCGTCTGTTCCAAAATCGATAAAATCGGGGGCGAATCAGAATGAAGCCGAATTGGATCTGTCACTTCCGGCATGGCGATGCCGGCATGAAAGCGCTGTTGGGAGGAAAGGGAGCCAATCTCGCGGAGATGACGCGCATCGGGCTGCCCGTGCCGCCGGGCTTCACCATTACGACGGAAGCGTGCCGATCCTACTACGCGCAGAACCGGCTGCCGGACGGCCTGATGGATGAGGTACGTTCCGCTCTGCAGGCCGTCGAGCTGATGCGCGGCCAGCGATTCGGGGACGCCCATGATCCGCTTCTCGTCTCCGTCCGCTCCGGTTCCGTGCATTCCATGCCCGGCATGATGGATACGATTCTCAATCTCGGACTGAATGATGAGACCGTTCAAGGCCTCGTATCAGCCACAGGCGACGAGCGCTTCGCTTATGATTGCTACCGCCGCCTCATTCATATGTTCGGCAATGTCGTGTCCGGCGTCGACTCGGGCGAGTTCGAGCGCATCCTCGCCGAAGTCAAGGCGCATAGCGGCGCGCAGACGGACCAGGCTCTCTCCGCCGACGGCCTGCGCGAGGTTGTCCGGCGGTATAAGCAATATTTGGAGGAGGATGCCGGGGCGCCGTTCCCGCAGGACGTGCATGTCCAGCTGCGGCTGGCCATCGAGGCCGTGTTCCGCAGCTGGAACAATCACCGCGCGCAGGTGTACCGCAAGCTGCACCAGCTCTCCGATGACGAGGGCACGGCCGTCAACATCCAGTCTATGGTATTCGGCAACCGCGGCGCGGACAGCGGGACGGGCGTGCTGTTCACCCGCCATCCGTCGACGGGCGAGAAGCTGCTGTTCGGCGAGTATTTGACCGATGCCCAGGGGGAGGACGTCGTCGCCGGCACCCGGACGCCGCAGCCGATCGCCAAGATGGCGGAGGAAATGCCGGATCTGTACCGGCAGCTTGTCGAAGCCGCCGGCCAGCTGGAGCGCCATTACCGCGACATGCAGGATATCGAGTTCACGGTCGAGCGCGGCAAGCTGTTCATCCTGCAGACGCGGGCCGGCAAGCGAACGGCGCAAGCGGCCGTCGCCATCGCGGTCGCGCTCGTGCAGGAAGGGCTGATCACGGCGCAGGAAGCCTTGCTGCGAATGGATGTCGCGCAGCTGGAGCATCTGCTGCACCCGTCCATTGCGCCCGATGCCGCGATCGACACCGTGGCGACCGGCCTGCCCGCCTCGCCGGGAGCCGCTTCCGGCCGCATCGTGCTCGACGCGGACGAGGCGGAGCGGATGGCCGCTGCCGGCGAGCGCGTCATTCTCGTCCGGCCGGAGACGACGCCGGAGGACATTCACGGCGTGCTCGCGGCGGAAGGCGTGCTGACGAGCCGGGGCGGCATGACGAGCCACGCGGCCGTTGTCGCCCGCAGTATGGGGAAACCCTGCGTTACAGGCTGCGAGGACGTCAGCTTTGACTTCGCCCGGAAGCGCATCGCGCTCGGCGGGCGCACGTTCCGCGAAGGCGACCTGCTGTCGATCGACGGCGCGACCGGGCGCGTCATCGCCGGAGGCGTGCCGGTCGTCGACGCGGAGATGTCGGATGAGTTCCAGCAGCTGCTGGAATGGGCCGACCGCGAACGCGAGCTGGGCGTCTATGCGAACGCGGATACACCCGCGGATGCCGCGAAGGCGCGGGCGCTCGGGGCCGAAGGCATCGGCCTCTGCCGGACGGAGCACATGTTCATGTCCGCGGATCGGCTGCGCATCGTCCAGGAGATGATTCTGGCCGAATCGGAGGCGGAGCGCCGGAAGGCGCTCGCGCGGCTGCTGCCGCTGCAGCAGGAGGACTTTGAGGGCATTTTCGAGGCGATGGACGGTTATACGGTCACGATTCGGCTGCTGGATCCCCCGCTCCATGAGTTCCTGCCGAATCTGGAGGAGCTTGTCGTCCGGCAGACCGAGTGGACAGCGACCGGAGCGGGAAGCGCCCGCGAGCGGAAGGAACTGGAGCGCCTGATCGCCAAGGTGCGTTCGCTGCATGAGCTGAACCCGATGCTCGGCCAGCGCGGCTGCCGACTCGGCATTCTGTTCCCGGAAATTTATGAGATGCAAGCAGAGGCGCTCTTCCTCGCCGCTTCCCGCATGCTGCGCAAAGGCGTGCGCGTGCAGCCGGACATCATGGTGCCGCTTATCGGCCACGCCGCCGAGCTGAAGCTGCTGCGCGAGCTGATCGAGCGCACGGCGGAGCGGGTGCTCGGTCCGGAGCGGCGCAGCTGCGCGTACCGCATCGGCACGATGATCGAGGTGCCGCGCGCGGCGCTGACGGCGGGCCAGATTGCGGAGCATGCCGACTTCTTCTCGTTCGGCACGAACGATCTGACGCAGATGACGTTCGGCTGCAGCCGCGACGATGCCGAGGGCAAGTTCCTGGCCCACTATGTCGACCGCCGCGTGCTGGCGTCGAACCCGTTCCAGGTGCTCGACACGTCCGGCGTCGGCCAGTTGATTGAGCTGGCCGTGGAGCGCGGCCTTGCCGCCAATCCGCAGCTCAAAACCGGCATCTGCGGCGAGCACGGCGGCGAGCGCGACTCGATCCTGTTCTGCCATGCGACGGGGCTCGATTATGTAAGCTGCTCGACGTTCCGCGTCCCGCTCGCCCGCATCGCCGCCGCCCAGGCGAAGCTGCTGCACGGAAGCCGGAACAAAGCTTCCCTGCATTCGATATCGGTGTAACCCATAGAGAGAAGCGCCCGCTTGCGCGGGCGTTTCGGACTGTCGACAAAGCCTGTCGACAGTCTTTTTTTCTTAGGAAGGGCGGGGCCGGGGAAGGCAGGACAGGTTAGGTTAGGTTAGGGCGCAAGCTGGTCCCTGCGTGAAGCTAGATGGTCTGCGCATGAAGCAAGCTACTTCCCGTATGAAATTCCTGCACAGGCGCAGCATTTTTAACCTCAAGAGGCTAAATTCCGAGAAAATCCTGCAAAATTACATTATTTCGCCATTTTGAACGCTACTTATGCCTTGCCGTGTGGTAATTGCTGTATTTTTGCAGCAATCTTATTTTCGCAAGCTCGTGTCAATGAAATTGCTGCATTTTTGCAGTATTGGTGGAGCAGGTGACTAGAGTGGCGGGAGAAATGCAGCTTCAGTGGAGTGGGATGACTAGAGCGGCGGGATTATTGCAGTTTCTGCCTCTGTCGAAACGGGTTTGTACTCGGGGTTAAAGTAACACCTGGAAAGTTTCATCACAGCCAAGTCTTCGAAGATGTTCTCGAAGAGGCTGATAGTCTGGTTCCGGCTACACAAGCGGTTGCAACGGATGCAGGCTGCAAGACGCCAGCTATTTGCAAAACGCTGCAAGAACGAGAGATTCGTCCTGTCCTGCACTAGCGTTGCATCAATCTTTTTACGAAAATTTTCACCCTATAATTCTCTATATTTGTAACTTATTGAACTATATTCGTGGACAAAAATAAAGAAATCTCCTATTGTTGAGTTACCCTCAGCGTTATCCATAAAACGCCTCAACAAAGGAGATTCCTATGGATAACGTACCGAATCAAAACGTCATTTGTCAATGCCTAAAGTGGTTACATGTGAATTCCACTAGAGATGAGTCATTGGATTACCGAGCCCAAAAGTTGTTTGTCGGCGCTTCGACACTCTTGTTTGTAGAGGCACA
>NZ_LDIG01000074.1 GCF_015845845.1 Paenibacillus dendritiformis | reverse complement strand
AAAAAGCTCACTGATGATATTCGAGAAGCATGCCGGTTTGAAGTATAAATATGGCAATCGAAAATTTTGGGCGGAGGGATACTACGTCAGCACAGTAGGCTTAAATGAAGCAACCGTTGCAAAATATATACGTGAACAAGAAGCACATGACCAAGCAATTGATAAACTGAGTGTGAAAGAGTATGAAGATCCATTCAGCAGAAACAGTAGCAAGAAGAAGTAAACCAGTTTAACTGGTAAGTGAAAGTGACAAATTACACTGAGCCTGAACAATTTTATTGTAAGGCTAGCGTCTTTAGGCGCAGTTTGGCAACAGGGGGTTATACCCCAAGTGCAAACCACCCGTTGGACGGGTGGTTTTGATTTTGGCGTGCGGTGGGTTCCCATTTTGACTTGTTGATTGCGAGTTGCGGCGTGGCGGGAGCCAGCAGGCAGCGGAAAAGCCGGCGGCTTCGTCCGTTGCCCGTGCTGAAGGGTGCCACAAACACTTATGTTCGTTAGAATATCTCCGATTGCTTCACGCGATCGTTCAGCATCGCAAAGTCTTTGTCCTGCAAAGGCTCCACTTTCCCCTTCTGATACCCGCTGCCCTTCGTCGAGAAGAAATCATGCGTGCTCGTCTCGGTGCGAATGCCGTTCAGCACGACCGGGTTGACTTCCTCTTCCGGGAAATGCGGCTCAAAGCCGAGGTTCATGAGCGCTTTGTTGGCGTTATAGCGAATATACTTCTTCACTTCATGCGTAAGTCCGATCGCATCATACAAATGCTCCGTATACTCCAGCTCGTTCTCATACAGCTCAATCAGCAGATCTTGCACAAATCGGGACAGCTCCTGCTGCATGGCCGCGCTCTGCTTGTTGTAGATTTCTTGCGCCAGCAAGCCTACGAAGACGCCGTGAACACTTTCGTCCCGGATGATCAGCTTGATGATCTCCCCGCTGGCGACCATTTTGCCTTGTCCGGCCAAGTACAGCGGATAGAAGAAACCGGAGTAGAACAAGAAGCTCTCCAGGAAGACGGAGGCGACCATTGCCTTGTACAGGCTGACCGGATCATTGTCTTGAATGCCTTTGTACAGACCATCGATGATCGCGGTCTTCTTCTGCAGATGCTTGTTCTCCTTCACCCAGTCGAACGTCTCGTCGATCATGGCCGTGCTGGCCACGGTCGTAAAGATCGTGCTGTAGCTCTTCGCGTGAATCTCTTCCATCGCAGCCTGAAAGATCAGAATCGCTTTTTTCTGCTTGCCTTCGACATGCTGGGCAATGACTGGCATCCCCACATTCCCCTGCTCCGTATCCAGCAGCGTGAGGCCGCCAAGCACATGCATATAGGCGAGCTTCTCGTCTTCCGTCATTTTGGTCCACGACTTCAAGTCCTTCGAGATCGGAATCTCGGTATCCAGCCAGAACTGGGACGTATTTTGCGTCCACAGCATTTCCATATAATCCGATTCGGGCCGGTTCCAGTTCACTGCTTCAAAATTTTTCATCGACGAATTCTCCTTCTACATCTGCAACTTCTGCTACTTATAAGGCTCCGACTGATACGACGTATTCAACTTAGACGACGCAGCTCACGCACTCGTCGATTGTTTTCTTTTTCGTCCGGGTATAGTAGAGCGTCTTGAGCCCCTTCTTCTGCGCGTAGATATAGTACTTCGCCAGATCGCGGGTCGTCAGATCATCCTTTACGAACAAGACGGTCGAAATGGCTTGGTCGACGTGGACCTGCACGTCCGCAACCAGGTCGATCAGGTTGAACATGTCCATATCGTAAGCTTCTTTGTAATAGAAGTAGTTCTCATCGCTAATGTACGGCATCGGATAGATCGTCTTTGAATCGCCGTATTCGCGCTCTTCGATGCGCTGCGTTATCGGCGCGATGGACGCCGTCGAGGACTGCAGGTACGAAATCGAACCCGTAGGCGCAATCGCCAGACGGTACGCATGGTACAAGCCATGCTCCATCACCTGCTCCTTCAAGCGGGCCCAATCTTCGAGGGTCGGAATCGTATGCCCTTCGAACAATTGCTTCACTCGCTCCGTCTTTGGACTGAAGTCCGTATTCAGATAACGGTCGAAGTACGCGCCGCTTGCGTATTCGCTTTTCTCGAAATCTTTGAACGTCACGCCGCGCTCCTGCGCGATCAGCATCGAACGCTCCAGGGAATAGAAATTCACCATCATGAAGAACGTGCGAACGAAGTCTCTTGCTTCCTTCGATTCATAGGCGATCTTGTTCTTCGCCAAAAAGCCGTGCAGGTTCATCGCGCCCAAACCGACGGAATGGAGCTCGCGGTTCGCCTTGGCCACCGAAGGCACAATGCTGATATTGCTGCGGTCGCTCACCTCGGTCAACGCATCCATCGCGCGGTGCACCGTGTCGCGCATCCGCTTGTTCTTCATGACGTTAACAATGTTCAACGACCCGAGGTTGCAGGATATATCGCGGTGGATCTCGTCCTCTACGCCGTAGTCATTAATCGTGGACACTTCGCTAAGCTGTGCAATCTCGCTGCAGAGGTTCGAGAACTTGACGCGTCCGATCTGCTTGAGCGCATGGTATTCGTTCGTATTGTCGACGAACATGATATAAGGGTAGCCGGACTCCATCTGAATCTGCGCAATCTTCAAAATCAGGTCGCGCGCGACAATTTTCTTCTTCCGGACATTCGGATTGTCGACAAGCTCGTCGTACATTTCGCTGATATCCATATCGTCCAGATGCTTGCCGTATTCCTTGTAGACGGTATATGGGTAGAACAAGTACATATCCTTGTCCTGCTCCACCAGCTCGAAAAACTTATTCGGCGCAACCACGCCAAGCGACAGGGTCTTCATCCGGATTTTCTCGTCGCTGTTGATCTTCTTCGTATCGAGAAATTCATGAATGTCGGAATGGAAGACGTTCAGATAGACGACGCCGCTGCCGTCGCGCTGCCCCAATTGGTTCGCGTAGGAGAACGCATCCTCGAACAGCTTCATGACCGGCAGGACGCCGCTTGCCTTGCCGTCCAGCCCTTTGATCTGCTCGCCGGCGCCGCGGATTTTGCTCAAATTCAGGCTCACGCCGCCGCCAATCTTGCTCAACTGCAGCGCCGAGTTAATCGAGAAGCCGATCGAGTTCATCGAATCGTCCACTTCGAGCAGGAAGCAGCTCACCAGTTCCCCTCTCCGCTTCTTGCCGGCATTCAGGAAGGTCGGCGTCGCCGGCTGGTACTCTTGAGAAATCAACAATTCGGCATATTCGAACGCCTTGTCGATATCCCCGCTCGCCAGGAACAGGGAGACGACGGCCAGGCGATCCTCGTATCGCTCCAGGAACTTGGTGTCGTCATTGGTCTTCATGGCGTAGTTGTTATAGAACTTGAACGCGCTCATGAAGGACGGGAAGCGGAACTTTTTCGCGTACAAATATTCGTAGAGGCGCTTGACGTCCTTGAATTCGTATTGATCGAACAGTTCTTTTTCATAGTAGTCGTTCTCTACCAGATAATGAATCTTTTCCTCAAGATTATGGAAGAATACTGTATTTTGATTGACATAATCGATAAAGTAGCTTTTCGCCGCTTCGCGATCTTTGTCAAATTGGAATTTGCCGTCCTTCTGGACCATGATTTCGTTATTAAGCTGTATCCATTTTGGTATCAAAGTAATGGACCTCCCGAGTGAATTGTTCTACATCCTTCTTCGTGCCGCTGAGCTCGAACTTCATCAGCACGGGCACGGAAAATAATCGAGAAATATGATCGGCCGCCAGTCCGTACCGGACGCCCCAGTTCATATTGCCGCTGGAAGCGACGCCCTGCAGCAAGTGGCCATGCTCCTCGAGGAATTGCATCGTAGATTGAGGCACTTGTCCGAACCCTGTCGTGTACGTGATCAAAATAAAGGGTTCATCCAGCTTCGTATCTGAGGATATGCGAACGCACTCCATATCCAGCTTCTCGACAAAACGCTTCACGTTGCCAGTCTTCGAGTCGTAAGCGATAAGCACGTGATCCCTCCGTCGTATAGAAATCTTTCAAATAGAGCCGCCTGGAGTCACCAAAAAAAGCACATCTCAAAGAAAAGAGACCGAAGCCGATGGACGCGATGAACCGATGCACCGTGCCCGATTTTGGCGCTTCCTTCTCCTTGCTCTTCGAAGAATGTTAGAAACATAGAATATTGGTTAGTCAGGGAACTCCACTTGCCGTTACAATATATAGTGTATGTATCGATTTCGTCATACTATATATAGTCCGTTATTGAATAATAACCAATTTTAAGATAAATGGCAAGCCCATTTTGTCCTCGCCGGCAGCAACGAAATATGTCGGCCTGTGACAAAAAACATATCTATCGTACCACAACTGTGACCATTATTGGTGTTCATTTTTTTTGGAATTATGCGGGATATGCTTTTATCGCGAATGGGCCGCCTGGCAGCCGTTCAAGAGAGGGACAAGTCAGCCGTTCTCCGAAAAAGTACAATTTTCGCCGCAGAAAATAGAGCCCCTCTGCCGTATTTTCGATTTATTTAACGAGATTAATTAATTGATAGATTTCACGCTCCATGGCGGCCGCAAAGTTGGAATTTTCCTCGACGGAAGGACAGTTAACGGCATTAATTATATACAAAAAACGAGCCTTTAGACGGCTCGCTCGAAGTCAGGCGTGTGCATCTTAGAAAGGCGGTTTAGGATCAACCTCAGTGCGATTCACGTTTATATGACCCTGTTTTCGCATACTTATTACGATATAAGTAAATTCCCTCTGAACAATGATGTACTTATATTGCCGAGCAATCGTTCTCATCATTCAATTATACTTATCCAGGAAATAACATAGATAAAAATTTCCCGGGCAACAGTGCGGATTCGCGCCTTTCCGACAAAGGAACAGGGCGGATCCCGCGGTAGACGGAATCCGGCCTATGGCTTCTCGCTATCGGTCGGCAGCATGCTCCCTTGGCCGCCGTCACGCCCAAGTCCCGCTGCGAAAGATGGGTTCTCTCGTTCCATCCGCCCTAATGCCATCGATGTCCATATCGGCAGAGCCGATCATAAAATCAACATGCGTGACGCTTGCATTTAACCCGGCCGCCGCCAGTTCCTCCGCGGACATCGTTTTCCCGCCTTCAATGCAGATGGGATATGGACTTCCGATCGCCAAATGATTCGAAGCATTCTCATCGAACAGTGTGTGATAGAACAGCACCTTCGACCGGGAAATCGGTGAATCAGTTGGAACAAGGGCCACTTCCCCGAGATAATGGGCTCCTTCGTCCGTGGCAATGAGATTGTTCAAAATCTCTTCTCCTTCTTCCGCCTTCACGTCCACAATCCGGCCCTTGTCAAAGGTAAGGGTAAACCGGTCAATGATGTTCCCGCCATAGCTGAGGGGCATGGTGCTTGACACATATCCGTTCACTCCGGTTTTGAGCGGGGCCGTGTAAATCTCCTCCGTCGGCATATTTGAGATGAAGCCGATGCCCTGCTCGTTCGTGCTCTGAAGCCCGATCCAGATGTGATGTTCCGGCAGTTCAACCGTCAAGCGCGTGCCCGGCGATGTAATAACGAGCGCTTTGTACCGCTTCTCATTCAAATCATTCACTCTGCCCTGTACGGTGGCGACATGCCGCTTCCATGCCTCCACCGGATTATCCTTATCGACGCGCGTCGCTTGAAAAATAGCCTCCCACAATCGGCCGACTTGCTCTTCCTCCGGCGCGTCCGGGAACACCTTCGCCGCCCAGGCCGCAGATGAAGCGGCTATCATCGTCCAGCTCACCTTGTCCGTCTGGTTGTACCGGCTATACGGATACATTGCGCTCGCCTTGGCCTTGTTGAAGCTGGCGATGCGTGCCGGTTGAATCCCCTGCAGCCAATCCGGACTGGAGGAGACGATGGACATGAACGCCGCTCCCTTGGCCGCAAATTCCTCCCGCTCCTTCGCATACCAAGTGGAGAAGGTCTGCAACATCTCTTCCGGCGCCATCGCAAAACGCAGCCGGTCAACCGCATCGTCGCTCCATTGGACCACGACATCGCTCGAGAACGATGCCATACAGGAGCAGCTCAACCGTTCGTGTCAGGGCTGTGTCCAGCGGCAAATGACGCTCATCCGCGCCCCCGCGATCCATCAATTGATAGACCGCACCCACATAGATCCGGATGAACAGCTCCATATCCAGCGGACGGATCATCTGCGCTTGAATCCCCGTGTCGACAAGCTCGCGAATATGGTCCCATCCTTCATTGATATAAGCATCGACCAGCCTCCACTGCTCCGGATAGGATCGCTTCAGCTCATCCAGCGTGCGGATATCGGTGAAAGCGAACGCGCTTGGGAGGACGATCAGCGCTTGCTTCAGCTTTTGGATCAGAGTCAGGGAAGGATCATTCATGATCTGCCGCTCGGTGTCCTTCATTTCTTGAATCGATTGCTGAATAATCCAGGTGATGAGGTGTTCCTTCGAATCAAAATATTGATATAGCGTCTTCGTGCTGATGCCCAGGCGGCTCGTCACATCGCGGATGGCAAATTTCAATCCCCGGGACTTCATCTCCTGCACAGCCGCTGCCGCAATTCTTTCCTTCATGCTGCGCGAGCCCCCTTTTTCATCACCGTTGGAAAAAAGAATAGCGGATAGATCATCAGGAACAGATTCGGAATCCACCCCAAAAAGGTGACTGCCCAATAGAAAAGGAACCCGATATCCGTAAACAGCATCATGGCCTTTAACGATTTTCCCATTTGACTCTCTCCTCTACTTGTCTCAAGGAAAACGAAATCACAATTTTGTTTTCCTTGTTTTCCATCATAACGTCTCTCCCTCCAACAATCAAGATTCAAGAAAACTTGTTAGTTACTTTCAAAAATATAGCTTGACACAAACCCAACTTTAAAATATAGTAATCCCATCGGAATTATCATTAACTGACTCGTCAGTTAAGCGGAAAGGGGCGATGGAAGCTGGCTGCCGGACCGAATCAAGATCAGGACCGCCGTCATCAATTGATGGGCGCCGCCCTGAACTTATTTGCCTGCAAGGGATATCACAGCACCAAGATTTCCGATGTGGTCAAAGCCGCAGGAGTATCGCAAGGAACGTTCTATTGGTATTTTCAAAGCAAGGAACAGCTCGTGCTCGAATTAATGGAAGACGGAAAAGAGAAACTGATAAACGTCATTGAGCAAGGCTACCGCAAACACGCAGGCACGGTCGATGATATGGTCCGTTCGTCCGCACGGCTGCTCACGGAGTTGTTCACCTTCGCCGACCGGAACCGGGAGCTGATGGCTTTCCTGCTGATGAAGGGCCAAGGCGCAGACCCTCCGGTGCGGGAAGCGGTCTCGCAAACGTGGATAGCGTTCGAGGAGGCGTTCAAAAACAACATTCAGCGGGCGGTAGAGCTGGGCATGCTTCCCCCTGCGACCGATCTGCCGCTTCGGGCCGGCATTCTCGTCTGCCTGATTACGGGCGTGCTGTCCAAATGGCTGTTCGGGCCGAGGCACGAGGTCGACTTCAGGTCCGTCTACTCCCCGGCGGAAATCGCCGAAGAAACCGCCAAATTCGAATTCCGGGGGTTGCTCGGATAACCCATTTTACTTATATGAAGCCTATAAGGAGGCTAACATCATGTCTGTCACACTGCAAAAATTCGTCAAAGCCGCTTTGCTGCTCACGGTTCTGTCTGTCGCTCTCGCCGCATGCGGAAGCAAGCCGGCCCAGGACGCGAACGCCGTCAACGCGCTTGATCAAATCAAGAAGGCCGGCAAAATCAGAGTCGGGCTTATGGGCACCTATGCCCCATACAATTTCCTCAACGACAAGCACGAGGTCGACGGCTTCGATGCGGACGTCGCGAAAGAAGTGGCGAAGCGTCTCGGCGTCGAAGTGGAATTCATCACCGGCGAGTTTTCCGGACTGATTGAAGGATTGCAAAAAAATAAATACGATGCGCTGGTCAGCCAAGTGACGATTACCGAGGATCGCCAAAAGATGATGGATTTCTCCACGCCGTACGTGAAGAACGCCGTCAACGTCATCGTCAAGAGCGACAACGCGACGATTCAGAAGCTCGAAGATTTCAAAGACAAAAAGATCGGCGTTGGGCTGGGGACGAATGACGAGAAATATTTGCGCGACGTCGCGATGCCGAAGGTCGGCACGTTCGAGATCGCCACATATAACGATGTCATCACCTCTCTGAAAGACCTGGACGTCGGCCGCATCGACGCGACGATCAATAACGTGTTCGCCATCAAGCCGCTCATCGAGAAAAACCAGTTCAAGGTGAAAGCGGTCGGCGAGCCGATTAAAGAGGATTTTGCCGGGATCGCGATCCGCAAAAATAATCCGGAGCTGCTCGATGCGATCAATAAAGCGCTCGCCGAGATGAAATCCGACGGCACGTTCACGAAAATTTTCCATAAATGGTTCGATGTCGATCCGAACTTCTAATGAGCAAGAGCCAGGAGGATGCTGATAATGGAGCTGGTCTTTAGCAATATCCAATTTCTATTAACAGGCGCGTACTACACCTTGCTGATTACGATCGTCTCCATGTTTTTCGGGCTCATTATCGGGATCATCGTCGCCATTGCCCGCTTGAAAGGAAACCGGCTCATCCGGGCTCTTGCCAAAGGATATGTGTCTCTTATTCGGGGCACGCCGATCCTGGTGCAGATCTTCATTATCTATTACGGATTGCCCGATTTCGGAATCACGCTGGGGCCGCTCACCGCGGCCTTTATCTCGCTGAGCGTCAACATCGGCGCGTACTTGTCCGAGACGCTCCGCGGCGCGATTCTATCCGTGCCCGGCGGGCAGACGGAAGCCGCTCAATCCCTGGGCCTTACTCCTTGGCAGACGATGCGGCGCGTCGTGCTGCCGCAAGCGGCGCGGGTGGCGATCCCGCCGCTCGGCAACACGTTCATCGGGATGCTGAAGGAGACGTCGCTCGTCTCCATCGTCACCGTGACCGAGCTGCTGCGCTCCGCCCAACTGCTTATCGCGCAGTATTATGTAGCCATGCCTTTTTATGTGGCGATCGCGCTCATGTATTGGGTGATGAGCGTATTCTTCTCCTATATTCTGAACCGCATCGAGACGCGGTTGTCAAAAGCCTATTAAGGACGTGTGATGCACATGATTGAGGTAAACAATCTCGGAAAACGGTTCGGCGAGTTGACCCTATTCGAAGACATCAACCTGCATATTGATTCCGGAGAAATCGTGGTCCTCGTCGGGCCGAGCGGTTCAGGCAAGAGCACGCTGCTGCGCTGCTTGAACGGGCTGGAGGTGCCGGATGCGGGATCGATCCGGGTGGGCGATGCAGCCTGGAACGCTTCCATGAGCGAAGCCGCCAAGAAGGAAGCGGTACGGCATATCCGCACGTTAACCGGGATGGTGTTCCAATCGTTCAACTTGTTCCCGCATATGACCGTCTTGGAGAACGTCACGATGGCCCCTATGATCGTGAAAAAAATGAACCAGGCGCAGGCGGTCGAAATCGGCGAGTCGCTGCTTGCCAAGGTCGGATTGTCAGGCAAAAAAAATGAACATCCTTCCCGGCTGTCCGGCGGCCAGCAGCAGCGGGTAGCCATTGCCCGCGCTCTTGCCATGCAGCCGCAGATCATGCTGTTCGACGAGCCGACCTCGGCGCTCGATCCCGAATTGACGGGAGAGGTGCTGGCGGTGATGAAGCAGCTTGCCACGGAAGGGATGACGATGATCGTCGTCACCCACGAGATGAGATTCGCGCGGGAAGCGGCGAATCGGGTTATTTTTATGAGCGACGGGAAAATCCAGGAGGAAGGCTCGCCAGAGCAATTTTTCACCCAGCCGCAGACGGAGCGGGCCCGCAAGTTTTTGCGGCAGCTTGGCAGTGAGCCGGAAGCATGAGCGGCTTCGAAGGAGTTGACAATGTGGTTTATGGCAAAGCAGAGCATTTGAAAGATGTCGCGGAACGGGCGCGGGCGATAATGGAGCGGGAAAACGTGGAAGCGATCGTGGCATCGGGCTGCGAAAATTTTTACTACTTGTCCGGCCATCCGAGCACGTTCATGTATACGTTGCGGATGAATGAAGTCGCGCTGGCGGTGATGTTCCGCGATCCGTCCCGCCGCACGGTGATCATCATGAATGAGTTCGAGGCCGCGGGCGTACCGGATGATCTGCCCCAATGCGAGCTGCGGACGTACCCGACCTGGGTGGACGTCGACGATCCGCTCGGGCTGCGCGGCGATCGGTACGAGGGGCGGCGGCCCGCAAACCATCAAGTCGAGGAAATGTTCGGGCTGCTCCGGGAGGTGCTGGCGGAATACGGGATCTCCCGCGGCAAGGTGGCTGTCGAGCTGAGCGCGATGCGATATCCTGCCGTGAACGCGCTGCGCCAAGCTGTACCTGGACTGGAGCTGACGGAAGCCGGCGGGCTGCTGACTGAGCTGCGCGCGCGGAAGACGCCTTGGGAAGTCGAGCAGCTTCGCCGAAGCTGCGCTTACGCCGAAACCGGCATCGCGGAGACGATAAAGGGAATCGGGACCGGCAGCTCGGCGGCCGACATTGCGGACGCGTTCCGGCTAGCGTTGCTGACCCATGCGGATGGAGCGCCTTCCCGCTTCCATATGATTTCCGTCGGAGCGAAGTTCGCCCCCGCGCATCTATTCGACACGCGTCCGGCAGAGCCCGGCGACGTGATCAAATTCGACGTCGGCGTCGATGTGAACGGATATGGTTCGGACATGGCCCGCACCTTCGTGCTCGGCTCGCCTTCGGATACGGTGAAGCGCATCTACGGCGCGCTGCGGGCCGGACATGACCGGCTGCTGGAGCTGATCGGGCCGGGGCTGCCGATGAATCGCGCATTCGACGACGCGATGCGGGTGATCCGCCGCTCCGGAATGCCGAATTACAACCGCGGCCATCTGGGTCACAGCGCCGGACTGAGCCTCGCGGCCGAGGAGGCCCCGTTCCTGAGCCCGGCGGAAGAAGCCGTCTTCGCTCCGGGCATGGTCATCTGCCTGGAGACGCCGTACTACGGCTACGGCATTGGCTCCATCATGATCGAGGATATGGTGCTGGTTACGGAGAAGGGCTGCGAGCGGCTGAACAAGCTGTCCCGGGATCTGATCTCGCTGTAGCTGTCGCTGCCCCGCCGCGCTGCCCATAGGAATGCGGAACAAGCCGGAAAGACGGCATGCTGCCGTCCTTCCGGCTTGCTACGCTATCATCCTTGGGGCTGCACGGATCCCAGCAGCTCGCGGATCACGCGCACGACCAGCTCCGGTTCGTCATCGCTAATATTATGACCGCTGTTCGCGGCGACAATCAGTTTGCTGTCCGTGGAAAGGTTCAGCATTTTCCGCTGACAAGCTTGCCATATTTCATCGAGCTTCTGGCTGCCTTCCTTAGAAAAACCGATGGAAGTCAGATCCGGCTGCACGCCCCTGGCGATGATCCGAACAGGGAGGTTGCCCAGCTTCTGCCCTCGCAAGGCCTGTTCCGCTTGACCGATTAGTCTGAATTCTTCCTCCACCGCATAGAAATAGTTAGCCGTCCCGATGACATTAATGAACTCCGCTCTCTTCTCCGGCGGAGCTACCCCCTCCAAGAAAGAATCTTGGAACAACCTCATGATGCCGGAATGCTTCAGCATGCTAAGCATGAACGCAGTGGGCGCGGCTTGGCGGGGTTCTTGGGCGTAGACGGCCTCTGCTTCCCGCCCGTAATCTTCATGACGGGCATCGAGCAGCACCAGCCCAACCACCTTATCGCGATACGTCTGGGCGAATAAGCGGGCATACATGCCGCCCAAGGAATGGCCGACCAGAATATACGGCCCATGAATTCCCTCCTTGTCCAAGGCTTCATGCAATTCTTGAACAATATTGGCACCGGTGCGTTCCGTAGCCGCTTTTCCGCTCCGGGCATAGCCTGCCCGGTCATAAGCAACAACTGTGGCGAACGGTGCCAACTGTGCCGGAATATCTCCCCATAATGTGCTGATTCCCCCGGAGCCCGATTCCAGCAGACTGACAGGACCGCCTTGACCCGTTCGTTGAATACGGAGCTGATAAGCCCCCGAAGCCACATCGACGAGCTTGCCCGGCATAGGAAAGTCTTGTTCCGCCAGCTTGGATGCGATCGCTTCATACAGAAAACCCGAACCAATCAGAATCATTAGGGACACAAGCACATACAGCACAGCTTTCTTCCAAGCCGCTTTCTTTTCCTTCGTCTCGCTCACGATCTTGCTTGGCATCCGGCAGTCGTCCCTTCCCGTCTTTTTAATACATCGTACTAAAAAAATATAACATGATGTAAATAACAGGTAAAGCTCACAACTAAGCAGGATATACGAAAAAGGCTAACCCTGCATCATGGATTTCATGCGGATTAGCCTCGCCTGATCATTTGATTCTATTTCATGAACTCCACTTGATAGCCGTTCGCTTTTAATTGATCGATAATCATATCTTTGATCGCGAAATGACCGGCCCCGACGACGACAAAGTGCGTGGACGCCCCTTCCTTATCCAGCAGCTCCATCAGCTTCTTGGCCATATTTTTGTCCCGTTCCCCGAACAAGCGCTGCGCCGAATCGCTCTTCACCATTTCGTCCGAATCCGTGAAGGACTCCGTGAATTTTTCCAGGTCGGCCTTGGCCCACAGCATCTGCCACTGCTTCAATTGCTCGCTTGCATCATCCGGCTTGTCTGCCGGCGCCAGGATTTGATCCAACACCTCGTTCAATTCCTTCTCCTGCACCGCAGGCGGCACATTATTGAAGAGATCCGCCTGGAACTTCAGTCCTTCCAGCTCATGGATCGGCTTGCCTGTCAACAAGGCCGAGTTAGTGAAGTACATATCGACACCGAGGGCTGCCCCCTGAGCCATATCTGCAGATTCACCTGCCATATTGGCCATGGACAGATTGGTCGTGATAGCCCAAGGCTTGAACGTATCGAAGGAATCTTTCGCCATGTTCAGCTGCCCGAGCACCTTTTGCAGCTTCTCATAGGTTTGCTGCGACACATGATCCTTCAACTGGGTGCCGTCGCTGTACGTCATGAGTTGGGTGAAATACTGCATCGAGGCTTCCGAGTCGAGCAAATTCACTTCTACCCACAGCGTGTCCGACTGTTCAAACGCGTCCCGGATTGATTTTTGCATCGGATACATGTCCGGAATGCCGAGGTGAATCGACCCTAGGAGATAGAGCGTATTCTGTCCCTTCGTGGCTTTCCAGAGAAGCCCCTTCGCGCCGCCTCCAACCGCATCATAACTGAATTGGACAAGACGGCTTGCCATGACAGTCGCTTGCTCCACGGTGCTTGGCTTATCCAGCTCCAGCCCTTTGCCGGTTCCATAGACAATGCCGTTCTTCTGCAAAAACGCCGCCGGATCGGTCATATCGAATTCCAGCGACTCCGGCCATTCGTACTGGGCCAATACGCCGTACAAGGCATCAATCACCGTTTTTCTCGTAATTTCCTTTGCTCCGGACAGAATGGCGACCTTCCCTGTTTTCTTTAATTCGAGCGCATCCAATTTGGCTGAAGTCGCCTCGATCAGAGCTTGAAACTTATCCTGCGTGATCGGCTGTTGGAACGTGCCGTCAACGTACCACGCAAACGGGAATATGCCATACTTCTCCCCTTCGTTCAGCGTTTTAACCGACCACGCGCTGATTTGCGGCACGGCCGCAGGACCTTCATTCGCTTTCGCCGGAATGACGAATCCGAGCATGGCGATCAAAACGGCCAATCCGCTGGCCACACTTCGCTTCACCATACCCCATCTGCTGGATTTCACTGTTATTCCCCTCCTCATAGTCTATATGTATTGAAAAAGAAACCTCAACGAACGATTATATCTTATTCCTCCAGGAAAAGGAAGGGAGTCGGGAATCACGTTCAGGGACGATGACGGCCCCTGGGGCCGAACAACAAAAGGCGAGTCAGGTCGCCCCGGATTGAAGACAAACTCCCGCGTAATACTGCAGTCGCGGGAGTTCTTTGTTTTGTTTATCCATATCTACTAATACGAACCGAGAACTTGGGAGAGGTGCGACCGGTCTTCCAGAGCCAGGTCGCCATTTTTTTGAGGTTCATGGCAGCAAATTAACCCGCGTAAGGTCGTCCACCGAATACCATGCTTTTCTTTTAAATCAGCAGAAACTCGCTCGATTTCTTCTTTCCGCTGCGCAAAAAACCGTTTTTTTTGTTCGCGCTGGCTATCACATGTGTCGCATCAATGAAGCGTACGTCAGGTTCAAGGAAACCATTGCGAGCACCAAGCGATTGGCTGCGCTGCAAATACTGATTGATAATCCTCAGCGCGCTGGATGGTTTGAACGCCAAATAGGTGGCCGATGGCTTTTTCATCTGCTTCACCAAAGAGGCAAACGCTGCGTTAATCCCGCCGCTCTAGTCATCCCACACCACTAAAGCTGCAGTCTCTCCCGTCACTCTATTCGTCTGCCCCGCCAATACTGCAATAATGCAGCAATTTCATTGACACGAGGTTGCGAAAATAAGATTGCTGCAAAAATACAGCAATTACCACACGGCAAGGCAGAAATAGCGTTCAAAATGGCGAAAAAATGTAATTTTGCAGGATTTTCTCGGAATTTAGCACTAGCGTTGCATCAATCTTTTTACGAAAATTTTCACCCTATAATTCTCTATATTTGTAACTTATTGAACTATATTCGTGGACAAAAATAAAGAAATCTCCTATTGTTGAGTTACCCTCAGCGTTATCCATAAAACGCCTCAACAAAGGAGATTCCTATGGATAACGTACCGAATCAAAACGTCATTTGTCAATGCCTAAAGTGGTTACATGTGAATTCCACTAGAGATGAGTCATTGGATTACCGAGCCCAAAAGTTGTTTGTCGGCGCTTCGACACTCTTGTTTGTAGAGGCACA
>NZ_LDIG01000073.1 GCF_015845845.1 Paenibacillus dendritiformis | reverse complement strand
TAATTAAACTAACATTGGACTGTAATAAGTCGACATGGGATCTCCTTCAGTTGATTCGCATCTATGCGGAAAAACCATGGGAAAATTTGATCGCTGCACTCAACCGCAAGCCGACCCGAACATCTAAGGGACGACCAAAGCGAAATGGGAGACGTCCGAAAAAGGCAACGAAGTCGATGAAACCGAAACTGATTGTGAGGTAATGACAAACGAAAAATAATTTTACATATAATGGATAACGCGCAGGGTCTATTTCCAGCTCGACTTTTTTAGACTTAGCGCGGACATTGCAGATGTAAATATATATCATATATTGATGTTAATTGAAATTAGATTATGAACTAACCGCTCGATGCAACGCTAGTGCATTCACGCAGGATTTCTTTTCACCAGCTCCGTCTGACAGCCTCATTTTACAACAGCCTCGTCTCAACCCGTCCATATTCCGCCGCTTTTCCCTCCGCCGTTTTCCTGCCTCTCTCTATATTATGTGTACATCCCGGCTTGCCCCGCATCCTTGTGCACTGCCTATGGGACAGCCTTTTGTCGGATCGAGTATCGTGTTAGGAGAGCGGCTCAATGCAAGCGGGATCATCCGTCTTCGCATTGCCTACCCGCTTGTGGACCGGGTAGGCGCGAAGCTCATCGGCCGGACAGGGCCGCAGAAGCGGCTCCAGCCGCAGCGTGTCGGTCGTGCTGCGATCGAGCCACATCGTCATCTGCTCGGGCGGCACGATCACGGGCATCCGGTCATGTATCGGAGCCATCAGCTCGTTCGGTTCGGTCGTGATGATCGTGCAGGTGCTTACCTTGCGTCCCTCGGCATCGATCCAAGTGTCGTACAGGCCGGCGAACTGGAAGAGGCCGCCATCCTGCCTTACGATCCGGATCGGCTGCTTCGTGCCGTCCGGCTCCGTTCTCCATTCGTAGAAGCCGTCCGCCGGAATGAGGCAGCGCTTGCGCTCGAACGGAAGGCGGAACGCCGGCTTGCTGCGCAGCGTCTCGGCGCGGGCGTTCACGGTCCGCCAGCCGATCTTCCCGTCCTTGGCCCAGGAGGGGATCAGGCCCCAGCGGAGCGGGCCGATTCTCAGCTTCGCCCCGTCATGGATGACAGCCGGGATGGGCTGGCCCGGAGCGATATTGAAGCGGGGCCCGTAAGAGAGCAGGGCCGCAGCCGCATCCTCCTCCAGCGCATAATAGGCGAGCAGTTCCTCCAAGCTCACCGTCAATGAATATCTCCCGCACATGCTTCTCCCCTCCCTTTTTTATGGAACGACTTCATTATACCCGATGGATGCCGGCGTCTCCAATGCCCGCGCCCGGAACGGCCGGATCTGAACCGGGCTGGTTCCCGCCGATCACGCCCGGATGGAGGACTTGCGGAGAGCCGCCACCAGATGCTCGGTATATTTCCCCAGCCTCTTGCTCATGTCGGCCCGCATATATTCCCGCGTAATGAGGAAGCTGCCCTCATGGCCGCGGCAGGTATAAGGGTACGTGATCGCCTGGCCGTCGTGCTCCCCCGGGAACAGCTGGATGTTCTTGTCCAGCATGGCGCGTCCGGCCCTGGATAAATCCCGGTCAATATGCTGCGCAAGAACCTGGGCGGCCTGGGCATACAGCGATTTCAGCGTTTCGGAGGAGTGCTCGATCTCCCGGATTTTTCGGGTCACCATCGTCTGCAAATGGGAGAGCATGACATAGCTTTTCATCAGCTCCAGCTCTTCCCGCTTCGGAGGGGAGGGCGGAGCCGTGCGAGCGGTCTGGGAAGGTTGATCGAGGCCGAGGCGGTGGTTCAACAGCGCTTCCTTATGCTGGGGAAGCATCATTCTGCTCGATTCCCACAGACCGTTTTTTTGGAGTTTTTTGCTCATTTATAATGCCCCCCGATTTTGGCTGCGCGGTCTGCCGCCTGACCGGCGGCGGTCAGGGAGGAGGCGCGGACGATCGCCGCATTGCCGTACCGTTCTTTGATGCCGTCCGTCGCTCTCTCCAATGCTCTCGCTTTTTCCTGATCCTCGAACAGGGTAAGCTGATACAGTTGATCGTCCACCAGCTTGCTTAGCATGATGCCGGCGCGGCGGACCGGCCTGCGGTTCCAAAACGTATAGAAAAGCTGCTTGGCCGCGGCAAATACTTTGTTCGTATTATTCGTCGGATCCGGCATCGTCATCTGGCGGGAGAACCCGGTCGGCGCTTCGTACGGGCTGCACATGCAGCTGACCGTGACGACCGAGCCCATATATCCTTTGCGCCGGCAATCCCGGCACACTTCCTCCGTAAGCTCGAGAAGAATCGTATCCACTTCCGATTCCGTGGCGTAGTCCCGGGGCAAGGTCATCATGTGGCCGACCGATTGCGGCGGCGTGCGGAACGTATCCGGGGAGACGGGGCTGTCATCGAGGCCGTTGGCGGTGCGCCACATCACTTCGGCATGAATGTCCGACTGCTTGCCGAAGCGGGCGCGGAATTTATCCTTGAGCTCCGGCAGCGGGGTTCTGGCGATATCTCCGATAGTCGTCATGCCCAGGCGGGCAAAATGGGCCGTCATGCGGGAGCCGACGCCGAACATTTTGTTGACCGGCTGGGGCCACAGCAGCGTCTCGATGTCGGACGGAGCCAGGGCGAAGATGCCCTCTTTGTTTTTCTTGGCCCATATATCCGTGGCCATCTTGGCCAAAATTTTATTCGAGCTGATCCCGATCCGGACCCATACTCCGGTCTGCTCGAGCACGCTGCGCTGAATCTCTTTGGCCATGGTGACAGGGTCTCCGAACAGCGTCCGGCTCCCGGTCACGTCGAGAAATTGCTCATCGACGCTGAACGTCTCGACGAGATCGGTGAATTGTTCATAGATTTGGGTAATGAGCAGCGAGACGTCGATATAATGCTGCATGCGGGGACGCATCACGATCAGGCGGGGGCACTTGTTCAGAGCTTCCCCAAGCCGTTCCGCCGTTGTTACGCCATAGCTTTTGGCGATCGGGCAAGCGGCCAGAATGATTCCCGATCGGCGCGCGGGATCCCCGGATACAACGAGCGGCATATGTTTATATTCCGGGTGCTCCGCTTTTTCCACGCTGGCATAGAAGCTTTGGCAGTCCGCCAAAAAGATAATCCGTTCCTTGCTTCCGCTCAATGTAACCACCTCAACCGATCGAATCTAAAATAAGAACATGCATTCGTGTTTATTATATACCGAACATACATTCTCTATGCAAATGAAGTTTATGGAATCGGAGGGCGGTCCGCGCCGATAAAAACAATACCGCCGGCTTGGCGGAGCTTCGTTCCGATAAGCGGCGGCATGGCCGTGACGGCTTGCCGGAGCGGATGCCGTTCCGCCCTGCGATGCGGCTTAGCTGTCGGCTGTCCCCTCCGGCTCGCCCGGGTGGCCGGAGATATGCAGATAGCGCTGCAGCAGGCTCTTCACCTCGGCCCGGATCAGGCCGCGCAGCATGTAGAAGGAGCGGTGGTACCCCCGGCACACGTACTGCACGCGCACGCCGTGCTCCAGCCGTTCCTCGGACACGATCTTAATCCCGCGGCGCCGGAACTGCTTGCGGATGCGGAACAGATCGGAGGCGGCGTCGTCCTGCGCCTGACGCAGCCCCTGGATATAAATTTCTCCCATCTTCAGCCCCGACACGGCAATGCGGCCGATATCGCGCTCGAGCACGTCGAGGACGAGGGTCTGAAGGGTATACTGCTTCACCAGCAGGGCGTCTTCCCCGTCATGAGGCGGAGGCCCGCTTGTCGCGGACAATACAGTCATACCGGGTTCCTCCTTGCGTAACGTCCATCCATGCGGCGCCCCCGATTGAAATCGCGGAGGCCCGCGGAAAGGTTGATAACCTTATTGTACGAACTTGTGTTCTGTTTTATAACTAATATAGCGAACAAACATTCTGGTTTCAATGGGTAAATGATGGTGGAAGGGGGCAAAATGGTTTACAATAAGAACAGAGGAAAAGGAAAGAGCCGGGATGGAAGAAGGAGTGAGCAGGAATGAAGATTACGCTGCATCGCGGGGAGATATTATTCCGCCAAGGCGATCCGGGCACGTATCTGTACCGGATTGTGAGCGGCTTGTTCAAAGTGACCCGGCTGCATGAGAACGGGAACATCGTGCTGTTCAATATATTGTATCCGGGCGAGATGGTGCCGCATCATTCCCTTATCTCCCCGAAGGATTGCCATGGGACGGCGACGGCCATGGTAACCGGCACGGTCGAGCGGATGGAAGCGGAGGCGTGGTATGAGGAGCTGCGGAACGATTCCGGGAAAGCGCTCGAAGTGGCCAAGCTGCTGCAGGAGAAGCTTCGCTTCATGCAGCAGCGGCTCGATCATCTGACGATCGGATCGCCCGCCGAGCGGCTGGCGCTGCTGACCAGGTGGCTGGACAGCATGACGAACAAGACCCCGCTTACCGATATGCTGACGCAAGAAGAGATCGGGCAGCTCATCGGAGTGCGGCGCGAGACGGTCAACCGTCTGCTCCGGCAGGGCGACAATTCAATGACGAAGCGATGAACGGGCAAGCCGTTCAGCAGACCCATTGCTGCTGAGCGGTTTATTTCATGTCATGGGACATTCCAGATAGCTCATATGAGTAGGAAGTGAAGTGTTATTTATCCGTTTGACAAAGGAGGTTACCGAGCATCATGGAGAACGAGCAAGCGCGTGGCTGGGCCGAGCCGGCAGCGATGCCGTCCGCATGCGGGCCGGGAGCGCATTCGCAGGAAAGGTTCTATATACCGTTCCGGGGGCCATGGGATCCTTGCCCGCCGCTGCCCTACAAGACCTATGTCGTGCCGCCGAACTTGTTCATTACGTTTCAGCCCCCGAATTTGCCGCAATTCCCGCCGCCGCAGGCGCTGCGGTGCGGAACGCTGTGGCCGGCATTATTCAGCCCTTATCGGCCGAAGGGCAGACGGGAGGAGGGAACGGCTTGAGCACACATGGCACGCACCCGTTCTGCACTCGGGAGTATTATGACAGCCTGCTGCAGCTGCAGGAAATCGATTTTGTGCTGATCGAGCTGAATCTGTATCTGGATACGCATCCCGAAGACAATCAGGCGATCCAGCAGTTCAATCACTATGTTCATGAACGGATGAAGGTGGCGAGGCATTTTCAGGAGAGGTTCGGCCCCCTGCAGGCCGGCGGCTTCTATTCGAAATGCCCTTGGTCCTGGACAGACACGCCGTGGCCGTGGCAGGTGTAACGGAAGTCTCGAGGAGGACGGGGAAGCAACGTTAGGAGGGAAGCGGCATTGTGGGTATATGAGAAGAAGTTGCAATATCCGGTTCGCGTCAGCAAATGCGATCCGCGCATGGCTAAGCTCCTGCTGGAGCAGTACGGCGGAGCCGATGGGGAGCTGGCGGCGGCGCTTCGCTATTTGAATCAGCGCTACTCGATTCCGGATAAGGTCATCGGCTTGCTTACCGATATCGGGACGGAGGAATTCGCTCATTTGGAAATGATTGCCACCATGGTATACAAGCTGACCAAGGACGCGACGCCGCAGGAATTGGAAGCGGCCGGACTCGGGGCGCATTATGTCTCCCATGACAGCGCGCTATTCTATGAAAATGCGGGCGGGGTGCCCTGGACGGCGGCCTATATTCAGGCGAAGGGCGATCCGATCGCCGACTTGTACGAGGATATCGCTGCCGAGGAGAAGGCACGGGCGACGTATCAATGGCTGATCGATCTGACGGATGATGTCGATTTGCAGGATAGTCTGAAATTTTTGCGGGAACGGGAAGTCATCCACTCGCTCCGGTTCAGGGAAGCGGTGGAGATTTTGAAGGAACGGCGGGATGCGAAGAAGATATTTTAACACGATAAGGTGAAGCCGGTGCCGCCAAGGACGCCGGCTTTTTGTTTCTCGCAAATGGACACAATAACGACAAGAGATGATGTGAAAAAAATGTTAAAATATTCAGTCCATATTGACAAGAATAAACATCTATGGGAATATTGTTTCTGCGTATGACAAAAAGTAGAAAACAGACGATATTGAAGAAAATTATATTATATTTCATATTTTTACATAATATTCAATTTAATCAGAGAGGTGGCTTGCCGGTTTGGGTGTCAAGGAACTGGAACTCGTCATTCCGCCCATTGTTGGGTATCAGTATGTGGCCTACCCCCTATGCACGGCGCTCGCCCGCGAAGAGGCGCTGCCGTGGTTCTACAGCAATTTCATTCACCTTTATTGCCATCAGGATCTGGAAGGAGAACGCGCTTCCCAATCCGTGCCGCTCACATTTTACGGCGAGGATTTCATGCGGTGTCCGTGGCTGATTACACAAAAACTGGAACGGGAATTCGTGCTTGATTCACAGCCGGGAATTGTCGAATTTTTGGTAAATAGTATCAATTCGGGTTATACGATTTCTCTCTATGTCGACGAGTTCTATATCCCCCGCCGACGCGTGTACCGCCAGATCCACTACGCCCACGATATTCTGGTCTACGGGTACGATGACGGCAAGAGGGTGTTCTTCGTGCTCGGCTATGACGAGGAGATGCAGTTCCGCAAGACGCTCGTGCCGTTTCATGAAATGGAGCAAGGTTTCCAGCATCTCGAATGGACGGACCGCTACGAAGAGCAAATCTATTTGTACAAACTCAATAGAGCGGGAAGCTACAGCCTCGATCCCGCATTCATCCAAGAATCGCTGGAACAATATCTTTCCGGCTGCGATGTCTCCCGGCCCCGCCGGGGAACGGCCGATCCGTTGGATCTGGCCTTCGGCGTCAACGTATATCCCGCATTAATCCGCAATATGCCGGCCCTGGTGCGCAAACGCGATATCAGGCCCATCCACATTTTGTGGGAGCATAAAAAAACGATGGGAATGCGAATCGATTATTTATGCGGACGCCAGCTTCTTGCACCGGCATTTACGGGGTGTTTCCGGCCGATAGAAGAGCGAGCCTTGGCTCTGCGGCATGTGCTGATGAAGTACGCCTTGACCGGGGATGATGCCATTCTGAACCAAGGAATCGACGAGATGACTTCTCTTATGGACAGCGAAAAGCAGATCCTGGAGTCCGTCGCGGAAGCGCTGGAACACCGCATTGCTCCTCAACCATCCGTACCTTAACCGATTGGAGGTTATTTCTCTGGAAGCGTCCAAGCTGTATCCGTTGACACATCCGCAAAAGCGAATCTGGTATGTGGAAAACATTTACCCGGGCACGAGCATTCACAACATCGGAGGACTTATCAAAATTTACGGCCCTGTTGATTTTCAGTTGCTTGAGGAATCCATCAATCTGTTCGTCAAGCACAACGACGCCATCCGCCTCCGGCTCGTCGAACGGGACGAGGCGGTGTGGCAGACCGTGACCGCGTATCGAAGACGAACGTTTCCGTTCATCGACTTTACGGCCCGTTCCTCGGATGCCGGTGTCGATGCCTGGGTCAGCGCGGAGTTTGCCAAGCCGCTGCCGCTGGACGGGGAATTTCTGCACGAGTTTGCGCTCGTAAAAATTAGCGAGACGGAAAGCGCATATCTGACGAAAGTCCATCATATGATTTCCGACGGATGGTCTTTTCAATTGATGACCACGCATATCAACCAAATTTATACCCAGTTAATGCAGGGACAGACGGTTGAGCTGAAAGACCGGCCCAGTTACTTAGACTACATTGAACAAGAGCAGGCCTACTTATCGTCTTCCCGCTTCGCGAAAAATAAACACTACTGGCTGAAAAAATTCGAGAACGTCCATGACGTTGCCTTGCAAGCGACGGCAAGCGGCACGGCAGGCAAACGTCAACAATTCCGAATCGGCCCGCAAACTTCAGAAGCCATTCGCTCCTTCGTACAGACGCATCGAATATCGCTGAACACCTTTTTTATCGCAACGATGCTCATTTACCTCCACAAAGCAACGCTTCAAGACCGCATCATGATAGGCACGCCTGTATTGAATCGCACCGGAGTCAAGGAAAAAAACACATTCGGCATGTTTACCAGCACGATGCCGTTCCTGGCTGACATCGAGGACGATACGTCATTCTCCACGTTCATACATAACATCAATCACGAACTCATCCAATGTTATTTCCATCAGAAATATCCTTACAACTTGCTCGTGCAGGACCTTCAGCTTCACAAACGGGGACTGGATCAATTATTTCAGGTATGCGTGAACTACTACAATACCGCATTCGATCAGAGCTTCGGCCCCGGATGGAAAATGCAGCAAATCGAAGCGCATAACGGCAATCAATTGTATCCCTTGCAGCTCATCGTCACCGAATGGTCGCCGAATGAAGGGCTGGAGCTGTATTTCGATTATAAAACAGGCGATTATACGGATTCGCACATCGAGGAGATGTACCGCCGCCTGCATTATATAGCGGATCAAGCCGTAAGCCGTCCGGAGGCCGCCATCCGCGATATGCAGCTGCTGCTGCCGGGGGAGCGCGCGGAGCTGCTGTACGCTTGCAACCGGACGGACCGTGAATATCCCGCGACCGCAACGATATTGCAGCTCTTCGAAGAACAAGTCGAACGGACGCCGGACCGCGTCGCCGTCGCCTGCGGCGGACAGTCTCTGACGTATGGCGAACTGAACGAACGGGCGAACCGGCTGGCCCGAACGCTGCTGAAGAGCGGAATCGGCCCGCATACGCCTGTGGCCGTCATGGGGCGGCACTCGCTCGCGCTCGTGGTCGGGATATGGGCGGTCATCAAGGCGGGAGCCGCGTATCTTCCGATAGACCCCGATTACCCGCAGGAACGGATCGAATATATATTGCGGGACAGCGGGGCTTCTCATCTACTGACGCACGGCAGCGAATGGGATCGCTTGTCGTATGAAGGAGCCGTTATCGACCTCGATGACGAACGGATATACGAAGCCGACGGGAGCAATCTGCCGGCCCACGGATCGGCAGACGATTTGGTCTATATCATATATACCTCGGGTTCCACGGGGAACCCGAAAGGAACGATGATCGAGCACCGCGGCTTGGTGAACTATATTTGGTGGGCAAGCAAGACGTATCTTCGCGCCTCCGACGAAGTTTTTGCCCTGTATTCTTCGATTGCATTCGATTTGACGGTGACTTCCATCTTTACGCCGTTAATCAGCGGCCATCGGATCGAGATCTATGAGGATGACGGGAACGAGTTCATTATTCATCGCATATTGCGCGACAACAAGGCGACGGTCATCAAGCTGACCCCGGCGCATCTGGCGCTGATCAAAGACGTCGATTTGAGCGCATCCGCCGTCCGGACATTCATCGTCGGCGGCGAGGATTTGAAGTGCGCGCTCGCCCGCCACATTCACGAACAGGCCTGCGGCGGAATCGACATCTACAACGAATACGGACCGACCGAGACGGTGGTCGGATGCATGATTTACAAGTTCGATCCGGAACGGGACAAGGGATCATCGGTGCCGATCGGGCAGCCGATCGACAATGTGCAAATTTATTTGCTCGATCAGAGGCTGGAGCCGGTCCCGAATGGGACGGTTGGCGAACTCTATATTTCCGGGGACGGCGTCGCCCGCGGCTACTTGCATAGACCGGAACTGACGCGGGAGCGTTTCGTGGACAACCCGTTCCTGCCCGGCAAGAAAATGTACCGGAGCGGCGACTTGGCCATGCGCCATCATCATGGCGATATCGGGTATCTGGGACGAATCGATCACCAGGTGAAAATAAAAGGGTACCGGATTGAAATGGGGGAAATCGAGCATCGACTGCTTGCTCTGGCCCCGATTGAAGATGCGGTCGTCGTGGATTGGACCGGGGAGGACGGGCAGCAGCAGCTCGTCGCTTATTTCGTTGCGGAGGGGCGAATCTCCGTTCTGGAACTGCGGATGAAGCTGGCGGAGGTGCTGCCGTCCTACATGATTCCGGCCTATTTTGTCCGGCTCGATCAACTGCCGCTTACGCCGAACGGCAAAGTCGATCGCCGGCTTTTGCCCGCTCCGGAACAGGCCCCTGAACAGAACGACGCGGAAGCATCCGGTCATATTGCGGCCTTATTGACGGATATTTTCAAGGACGTGCTGCAGGCGGAGAACATCGGAGCCCGCGACAATTTTTATCACATGGGCGGCGATTCGATCAAAGCGATCCAGATTGCGTCGCGGGTGACCGCCGCCGGGTACAGGCTAAAGGTTCAACAGATTTTGAGCTACCCGGTTATCCACGAGCTGGCGGCGCTGATCGAAATGAATCATTTTGAACCGATTGCGCAAGGCCCGTGCACAGGGGCGGTCAAGCCGCTGCCGATCACGACCTGGTTTTTCCGCCAACCATGGAGCAATCCGCACTACTATGCCCAATCTGTTCTCGTTCGCTTGAAGCAGGCGGTCACGGCGGCGCAGCTCCAAGAAGCGTTATACAGGCTAATCCAGCATCATGACGCCTTGAGGCTGCAGGTTGACGAAGCGGCCGGAAGCCTGGAATACCGGCCTGTGGAGAGGGATGACGTGGAGATTGCCTGCTGCGATCTCACCTGCCATTCGGAGGAGGAACGGTCCGCGGAGTTGAAGAAGCGCGCCGAGTCGTTCAAAGCGAGTATGCGGCTTGGACAAGGTTTGCTGTTTAAATCGCTTTTATTTGAGGAAGGCGTTCAGGGACAGCGTCTTTTGCTGACGGCGCATCATTTGGTCATCGATGGGGTATCTTGGCGTATTTTGCTGGAAGACCTCGACCGGGTGCTGCAATCGATGCTGGGCGGCCCAAGCTTGCCATTGCCGGGCAAAACGCATTCCGTCCAGGCTTGGGCGGATGCGATCGAAGCGTACAGCCGCGAGCGGGCGCTCGAACATTTGGCCTACTGGCAGTCGGTCACAGCCGAGGCGGAAGACAGCTTGCAACCCGACTTCCCCGCAGCCGACGATCGGCATGCCGCATGCGGCACGCTGGTCAGGGAACTGTCCAAGGAAGAGACGCGCAGGCTCCTGCGGGAGGCGAATGCCCCGTTCCGCACGCAGACAAGCGATCTGCTGGTCGCTTCCCTGGCCATGGCGCTTGGCGGCTTCACCGGCAAGGAGAACATCACGATCGAGCTGGAAGGGCATGGGCGCGAGGAGTTGTTCGACAACATGGACGTGTCCAGAACGGTGGGCTGGTTCACTTCGATGTATCCGGTCAACCTCCGCCTGCCTGGCACAGAGCCTGCCGGCATCATCAAGAGCGTCAAGGAACAGCTTCGCTCCATTCCGAACAAGGGGATGGACTATGGCATCTTGTCATACTTCTCCGGCCGCATCCCGGAGACGGGCCGGAGCTTGCTTCGCTTCAATTATATGGGGGAGATCGACAATCATCTGCTGAGCCCCGTGCTGGAAATGGCCGATGAGGATACGGGAAGCGACATCTGCGCGAGCAACCGGCTGTCCTGCTTGGTCGATGTCGTGGCCATCGTGATGGACAGGAAGCTCCAGGTCCGGATGTCCTACAGCACGGCCAAGTTCAAGCGGGAGTCGATGGAGGCGTTCATGGATGCTTTGATGCAGCGGCTGAGCGAAGTGATTCACCTGTGCGCGGAGACGGGGCAGTCCGACTTTACGCCATCCGACTTCGAGACGGTGAAGCTTACCCAAGACGAGCTGGACATTCTCTTCAAATCATGAGGGGGAAAAGAAACGTGATGAAGAGGCTTGCCGTTTATCTGCTTATCGCTGCGCTGCTTGTCCGTCCGGCAGCGCTCGCTGCCGAAGAGGGAGCCCCTCCCCCGCAAGGCCGGCCGGATGTAGACGCCGCCGCCATCGAGCGGTTCGTGCAGGCCGAGCTGGAGAAGGCGCAAAGTCCCGGCGCCGCGGTTGTCGTCGTGAGCGGAGATCGGGTGGTCTATGCGAACGGCTTCGGGCTCGCCGACCGGGAGGCCGGGATTCCGGCAACCAGCTCTACCTTGTTTCAATTGGGCTCGACCTCCAAAGCGTTTACCGGCTTGGCCTTGCTGGAACTGGAGCAGCAGGGAGCGCTTCGTCTCGACGACCCGGTCGCCCGCTACCTGCCGTGGCTCCAACTGAATTATGAAGGGCAGGCGGTCAAGGTGACGCTCGGCCAACTGCTGCATCATACAAGCGGGGTGCCGTTCGCCTCGATCGCGTCGATTCCGGAGGATTCGGGAGAGCAGGCATTGGAACGCACGGTGCGGGCTTTGTCGGGAACCGATCTCGATACCGTTCCGGGAAGCAAGTATCAATACGCCACCATTAATTATGACGTTCTGGGCCTGGTTATCCAGGAAGTATCGGGCATGTCCTACGAGGCTTATATGTCCGGAATGCTGCAGCGGCTGGGACTGCATGACACCATGCCGATGGCGCAGTTGAACGATCGGCAGAGGCTGGCCGCGGGCTACAAGATCGGGTTCGGTTCGCCGCGGCTGTATCAGGCTCCCGATTACAGGGGGAACACGCCTGCCGGCTACCTGGTCGCCAATGCGGACGATATCGGGCGGTGGCTGCTGCTTCAGTTGGGAGCGGCCGACATATCCGCAAGCGACCGGGCGATAATCGAACGTTCGCACCGGC
Organism: Paenibacillus dendritiformis; assembly: GCF_015845845.1. Taxonomy (GTDB): domain Bacteria; phylum Bacillota; class Bacilli; order Paenibacillales; family Paenibacillaceae; genus Paenibacillus_B; species Paenibacillus_B dendritiformis_C. The sequence goes on along the minus strand of NZ_LDIG01000073.1, from coordinate 44,798 downwards.
CCGATACGAACGCGGGGCCCGACGAGAATGGCGCTTCCTATGCCGCGGGGTGGTTTGTGTCAGCCGACGGGAAGGAAATATCGCACCAAGGCTCCAACCCCAACTTCTCGTCCTTTATCATCTTCCGGCCGCAGGAGCGGCTTGGCGTAGGCGTGCTCGCCAATATCAATTCCGCGTACACGTTTCACATCGGCTCCGGCCTGATGAGTCTGCTGCGGGACCGGGAGCCGCCGCCTGCCCAGGCCGACTTCTACCCGCAGCTCGACCGGATCGCGATGGCGGGGCTGGCGATCATTGCCGTCAGCCTGATCGTGCCGGCGGCGGCCGCGATTCGCATCCCGCTCCAACTGCGCCGCAAGCGGTGAACCTTCGTCCCGCCGCGGGGAAGGCGGCTCTTCGTCCTCGGCGCCGCAATTCTGACGGCGGGCGCATGCTTCTGGGGAATCGGGAAGCTGCTTGACAAGATCTTTGCGGGCCTGCCGCTCGATGTGGCCGCGGTATGGTGTCCCGTCAGCGTCATCTGGTTCATCTATGCGTTCTGCTTTGCCGCAGGAATCGCGTTCCTGTTCTTTGTCGCGGTTTGGCTGTTGCCTAAGGTAAGGCGTCTGCCCCTGCCCATCCCCGCTGAGGAGGTGAAGTAAATGAAATGCAAGCTGTTTTGCCTGCCCCATGCCGGCGGCTCCGCTACCGTCTACATGCGGTGGAAACGTTACCTCCGCGACGGCATTGAGTTGCATCCCCTGGAGCCGGCCGGCCGGGGCAAAAGGCTTGTTGAGCCCCATTACGAGAGTCTGGATGAAATGATCGACGATTTATGCGGATGCCTGGAGCGGCAGTTGGACGGTTCCGACTTCGCTTTGTTCGGCCACAGCATGGGAGCGCTTGTCGCCTACGAGCTGACGCATGCCATCAAGCGGAGAATGGGGCGGGAACCCGTTCATCTTTTCGTATCGGGAACCTATCCTCCCCATGCCAAAAAGATCAACATCCTTCATTCGCTGTCCGACGACAGGCTGCGCGAGGAAATCAAGCGGTTGGGAGGAACCGAGGGAGAGCTTCTCGAGCGCGAAGATCTGCTGCGGCTGTTTTTGCCGGTGCTGCGCAGAGATTTGCAGTTGGTCGAGACGCACCGCTTTGAGGATAAGCCGGACCGGATTCACTGCGATTTGTCCGTGCTGAGCGGAAAAGAAGATAGGGCCACCGCCGGCTACGACCTGTCGGAGTGGTCGAGATACGGCAGCCGGGCTTGCCGTTTTCATGAATTCGAGGGAGGCCACTTTTTTATTAATGAACATGTCGTTCAGGTGGTGTCGCTCATCAATGATGCATTATGCAGTCCCCTATTTCAGATGTCCGCAAAAAAGGAGCCGTGAACTATGATACAAACCGTTGGAGTCGTCGGAGCAGGTGTAATGGGAAGCGATGTCGCCTTGGATCTCGCTTGCTACGGATACGAGGTGGTACTGAAAGATATCAGCGAGGACGCCGTGCGGCGGGCGAAGGAGAAGATTCGAACCGATTTTCGGCTGTTGAAAATGGTCAAGCCGCAGGCGAAGCAGCTTGCCTTGGAAGACGTGCTCGACCGGATTACGTTCACGACGAGCTATGACGGCTTCGGGCGCGTCCAGTTCGTCATCGAGAATATTACGGAAGATTGGGAACGGAAGAAGGCGGTGTACACGGAGCTGTCGGAGGCATGCGGCATTGATGCGTATTTCGCCGTCAATACGAGCTGCATTTCCATTACGAAGGTAGGCGCGCTGATGCCCAGACCGGACAAGGTCATCGGTATGCATTTCATGAACCCGGTCCCGATGAAGGAGCTCGTGGAAGTCATTCGGGGAGAGCATACCTCGGATGAGACCGTGGCTTGCGGGGAACAGTTTTTGCGATCGTTCGATAAAGTCCCCGTCGTCGTCAACGATTTTCCCGGCTTCGTGACCAACCGCGTCCTGATGCTGACGATTAACGAATGCGTATGGGCCGTCCAGGACGGGGTAGCCGAGCCGCAGGACGTCGATAAAATTTTCCGCCTCGGCTTCGGCCACAAAATGGGACCGCTTGCCACCTGCGATCTGATTGGCTTGGATACGATTCTGAACTCGCTGCTCGTGCTGTATGACAGCTACAAGGATCCGAAGTTCCGGCCTTGCCCGCTGCTCGTGAAGATGGTGGATGCCGGATATTTGGGCAAAAAATCGGGAAAAGGATTTTTCGATTACGACAAGTAGGGAGGAAAAGGCGATGGACAAGGCCACTGAAAAGGTCAAGGAAGTGAAATGCGTCGTATGGGATCTCGACCATACGATGTGGGACGGCATTTTGCTGGAGTCGGGCGAGGTCGCGCTGAAGCCGGGCATCCGGGAGATTCTGGCGGAACTGGACTCGCGGGGCATTCTGCATTCGATTGCGAGCAGGAACGATGCGGAGCACGCGATGAGCAAGCTGCGGGAATTCGGCGTTGAATCGTATTTCCTCTATCCCGAAATCAACTGGAATGCCAAGTCGGCATCGATAGAGAAAATATGCGGCAACTTGAACATCGGCAAGGACACGATTCTGTTCATTGACGATCAGCCCTTCGAACGCGACGAGGTGCAAAGCGTCCATCCGGAGGTGGCCTGCATGGATGCGGCCGACTACGGCAGGCTGCTTGAGCATCCGCGTCTCAACCCCCGCTTCATCACGGAAGACTCGAAGCGCCGCCGCGCCATGTATATCGAGGATATGCAGCGCAAACGGGAGGAAGAGGCGTTTTCCGGGCCCCAGGAAGCGTTCCTGAAATCGCTCGGCATGCGCTTCGTCATCAGCGAGGCCAGGGAGGAGGACTTGAAGCGGGCGGAGGAGCTGACCGTCCGCACCAATCAGTTGAATGCGACGGGCTATACCTACAGCTACGAGGAGCTGGACCGGATCAGACAGTCTCCGGATTATATGCTCCTGGTGTGCGAGCTCACGGATAAATACGGCTCCTACGGCAAGATCGGCCTCGCTCTCATCGAGTTGAAGGAGAACTGCTGGCATTTGAAGCTGCTGCTTATGTCCTGCCGGGTGATGTCGCGCGGCGTGGGCACCGTGATGCTGACCTATATTATGCAGCAGGCCAAAATGGAAGGGAAAACGCTGCTGGCTGACTTCAAACAAACGGATCGCAACAAGATGATGTATGTCACGTACCGGTTCGCGAATTTTGTCGAAGTTTCAAACGATGGCCAGGGGAATATTCTGTTCAAAAACGACTTGAATCAAATTCAACCGTTCCCGCCTTATATTGAGGTGAAGGTGACGGTTGCAGGGAGAAAGGGGTAAACGCGATGGAAATCAAGCAAAAAATTCGCGATTTCATTGAGAGCAATCTGGTTGTATTCGAGGATGAAGCCGTGTTCTCCGACGACGATCATATTTTTCAAATGGGCTTTGTCAATTCTTTATTCGCAATGAAGCTGCTTGGCTATATCGAGCAGGAGTTCGGGATTACGGTCGGGAACGAGGATTTGGATATCGCCAATTTCAGCACGCTCAACAATATCGTCCGGCTCATCGAAAAGCATATGCAGGAGGTATAAAGGATGAATGCTCACACATGCTCTTCTGCCGCTCAAATCGTGGAGGAGGCCAGACAGTTCGCTGCCCGGGAGATTCGGCCGCTGGCCGGAAAGATCGACGCCAACGGGGAGCTCCCCCGCAGCCTGATCGCCAAAATGGGCGAGCGCGGGTATTTGGCGGCCAGTTGGCCGGAGGAGTACGGCGGCCTGGGGCTGGATCCGGTGGCATATGGACTGCTTACGGAGCAGATCGGCAAAGCGTGCAGCAACACGAGGGCGCTGCTGACCGTGCAAACCTCGCTGCTGGGAGAGACGATGCTGAGGTTCGGGACCGAGGCGCAAAAACGGCTCTGGCTGCCGCAGATGGCGCGGGCGGAGAAGCTGGGGGCGTTTGCCCTGTCCGAGCCGCACGTGGGCTCGGATGCCAAAAGCGTGCAGACGACTTACCGGAAAGAAGGCGCGCGGTACATATTGAACGGCAGCAAGAAATGGATATCGTTTGCGGCAATCGCCGATTTTTTTGTCGTCATCGCCGCAGATTCGGCCGGACAAATCACGTCATTCCTCGTCGAGCGCGATCGCGAGGGGGTGCGCACCATCCCGATGGGCGGCATGCTTGGCAACCGCGGGGTCCATATCGCCGAGATTCACTTCGATGAAGTGGAGGTTCCGGCTGAAAACGTGCTCGGCAACGCAGGGGGAGGCTTTACCTATGTCGTCTCCACGGCTCTTGATCATGGCCGTTACAGCATCGCATGGGCGGGGGCGGCCATCGCGGCGGAAGCGCTGGAGGCGATGGTGACGTATGCGCGGTCGCGGTCGCAATTCGGCGAGAAGCTGCACCATTTCCAGTTGGTCAAAGGGATGATAGGGGATGCGGTCACCAAGGTTCATGCCGCGCGATCGCTCTGTCTCAGCGCAGGGGAAATGCGCCGCGACGGGGCGGAGGACGCCATCCACCAAACGACGATCGCCAAGTATTTTACATCGAAAGCCGCGGTGGAAGTGACGAACGACACCGTGCAAATTCATGGCGGCAACGGCTGCCGCAGCGGCTACCCGGCGGAGCGGTTGTTCCGGGAAGCCAAGGTGCTTGAGATTATCGAGGGCACGAGCCAGATTCAACAACAGGTCATTGCCCAATACGGCCTGCGGAAGTACGCGGTCAAGAAGCAGGGGGCAGTTCAAGCGGGAAGGGAGGGGTGACGGCGTGCAGGAGCCGCAAAAACTGGACAAAAGCAATGTTGAAGATATTATGGCGTTAACCCCGATGCAGTCAGGCATGCTGCTCCAATATTTGAAGGATCCGGATACGACGCAGTATGTGGAGCTGATTGAATTGGGCATCAGCGGCGACATCGACACCTCGCTGTTCGAACAATCGTGGGCATGCGTCGTTCAGGCGAACGAGGCGCTGCGTACCTTGTTCCGGTGGGAAGAGGTGAATCAGCCCGTACAAATCGTGCTGAAGCAGCACCGGCCCGTCATTCGTTACGAGAACTATTCCGAACTGGACGAGGAGGCCCGGGCGCGCCGGATCGCGGCGCGGGTCGCCGCCGACAAACAGGAGAAGTTCAGGCTGGATCGGGTGCCGTTCCGGCTGACGCTATGCAAGCAGAACGAAGGAAAGCATACGCTGCTCATCAGCTTCCATCATATTTTGTTGGACGGATGGAGCACCGGCATTCTGTTGAAGGAATGGCTGAACGCCTACCGCATGCTGGCACAAGGGATGAAGCCGGAGCTGCGGCGCAAGCCGCCGTTCAAGCAGTTCGTCGCGTCGCTGCAGCAGCAGGACAAGAAGAAGCGAGAGAGCTACTGGAGCCGGTATTTGCATGAGCTGCAGACCAAGCCGATTCCGGTGTCGCGAAGCGGGGCAAGCGCGGAAAAGGCGTCTATCGCCGTGCATACGGAAAAGCGAAGCGGGACCTATGTAGCGGACCTGCACCGGTTTGCGCGGACGGCGCAAGTGACGCAAGCGGCCCTTTTCTATACCGCCTGGGGCATTTTGCTCCAGCATTATACGAATAGCGACGACGTGTTGTTCGGGATTACCGTATCCGGGCGCAACACAAGCATTCCCGGCATGGAGGACATGGTCGGCTTGTTCATCAACACGCTGCCGCTTCGCATGAAGGCGGGTCCCGAACACGGCCTGCCCGATCTCCTGGCCGAAGTGAACCGTTCCATCCAGGCGCATGAGGACCATGCGGGGACTTCTTTGACGAACATTAAGGGATACGGCGGGATGCGGGCGGAAGGCGTCCCGTTCGATTCGCTGTTGGTGGTGGAGAACTATCCTTTGGATAAGGCGGTCACAAGCGCCGAGGGGCCGCTTGCGATTGCTTCCCACCATATCGAGGAAGAAACCGAGTTCGATCTGACGGTTCGCATCACGGCAGCCGATGAACTGGAGATGACCTTCGCTTATAACGAGCGGGCGCATCGTTCCGACACGGTGGCCAAGCTGGCTTTTCATTACCTCTACATCATCGAGCAAATCATCCAAACCTCTACCCAAGTTACGGCCTACCACGAAACGAGACTGCAAGATATCGGCATCCTTACCGCGGAGGAGCGGGAACAAATTCGGCATTTCAATCTGACAACCGCCAGCTATCCCCGTGAGAAGACCATTCACGAATTGTTCGAGGAACAGGTCCGGCTAGCGCCTGAAGGCACGGCCGTCACGGATGAACAGAGATCCTGCACCTACCGGGAGCTGAATGAACAAGCCAACCGGATTGCCCGCGCGCTGCGGGCGGATGGATTGGAACGCGGCCAGATTGTCGGATTGTTGGCGAATCGCTCCGCCGAAATGATCGCCGGCATTTTCGGGATTCTCAAAGCGGGAGGCGTCTATTTGCCGCTTGACTCTGCTCATCCTGCCGAACGAATCGCCTATATGCTGAAAGACGGGAAGGTAGGCACAGTACTGGCTTCTGCCGGTCTTGAGCCGCTTGTGCCGGAACAGACGAAGGTATGGCTGTTGAACGAAGGGCTGCTTGGCTGCGGCGAAGCAGCCGATATGCCGTCGGTGAACGGGCCGGAGCATCCGGCCTACGTGATGTACACCTCAGGATCGACCGGCACGCCCAAGGGGGTGGCGGTCGGCCACCGCAATGTCGTGCGGCTGGTCCGCAATACGAACTACGTGCAGGTGGAAGCGGGAGATTGCATGCTTCAGGCAGGGGCCATCGGCTTCGACGCCCTCACGTTCGAGGTGTTCGGGGCCCTGTTGAATGGGGCGAGCCTGCACATTGCGAACAAGCATACACTGCTTGACGGCGCCAGATTGGATGCCTTTGTGCGGTCCAGGAACATTTCGGTCGCCCTGCTGACGCCGGCGCTCTTCAACCAGCTGGCGCAGCAGCGGCCGCGGATGTTTGCCGGCCTGCGGCATCTTATTGTCGGCGGCGATGTCTTGTCGCCGAAGCACATCGAAGCCGTCCGGCAGGCCTGCCCGGGGCTGGCGATGTGGAACGCGTACGGTCCGACCGAGAATACGGTCATTTCGACCTGCTTCCGAATCGATCGCGAGTATGCCGATCATATTCCGATTGGTCCGCCGATCAGCAATTCCACGGCTTATATTGTTGACCGCCACGATAACCTGCTGCCGATAGGCGTTCCCGGCGAACTGGTCGTGGGCGGGGACGGGGTGGCGCTCGGCTATTTGAACCAGCCCGAGCTGACAGCGGAGAAATTCGTGCCGGATCCGTTCGGTCCCGGGGACGTCCTGTACCGGACGGGAGATATGGCCTGTTGGCGGGAGGACGGGAGCCTTGAATATATGGGGCGGCTCGATCAGCAGATCAAGATTCGCGGCCACCGCATCGAGATTGGTGAAATCGAGACCATGCTTCTTCGGCATCCGTCGATTCAGGAAGCGGCGGTAACGGCGCTGCGGCGGGGCGGCCATACGGAACTATGCGCGTATGTGGTCGCTTCCGGGCAGGCTCCGGAATCCGACCTCCGGGCCTATTTGGCCGCCAAATTGCCGGATTACATGATTCCGTCCCATTTCGTTGAATTGGAGCGCATTCCGCTGACGCCGAATAGGAAGCTTGACCGCAAGGCGCTGCCCGCGCCTGCGGAGCGCGCCCGTTCTGCCCGGGAAGCGGCGATGCCGCGGACAGAGCTGGAGCGGCTCATTGCCGAAGCGTGGCAGGCCGTGCTTGAGCTGGAGAGCGTAGGCATCCACGATAAATACTTTGAAATCGGAGGCAATTCCATCAATCTGATTCAGCTCCAGAGCAAGCTGCAAAGGCAGTTGAAGCGTGAAGTGCCTATCGTCACGCTGTTCCAATACCCGACCGTGCATGAGTTGGCGGCCCATTTGGCGGGGGAAGCGTACGGCGGGGCGAGGGGCCGGGCCAACGATCAGGCAGCGGCCAGCCGTGAGGGCGGGCCGCAGTCCCGACGTTCCCGACCGATCGCCGGTTCGGCAGGGCCAGGGAATGAAGGCAGCCGCGACATCGCGGTCATCGGGATGGCCGGCAGATTTCCCGGCGCGCGCAGCATCGCCGAATTCTGGAGCAACCTGGAGCAGGGACAGGAGTCGATCTCGTTCTTTACGGATGACGAGCTGGCCGAGTACGGCTTTGACCGCGCTCTTTTGAAGCGGCCGGAATTCGTCAAGGCGAAAGGCGTGCTCGATGAAATGGATCGCTTCGATCCTGCCTTCTTCGGCTACACTCCCGATCAGGCCGCCATTATGGATCCGCAGGTCCGGCTGCTGCATGAATGCGCTTGGCATGCCCTGGAGGACGCGGGATGCGATCCGGAACGCTTCGGCGGGTCGATCGGCCTGTTTGCCGGCGTGACGAACAACTTCCATTGGTTGTCGCAGCTGTCCGATCGGCTGCACGGGAACTTGTCGGACATGTTCGAGGTGGATTCGCTGAACGATACCTATACGGTCAGCACTCGCATTTCCCACAAGCTGAATTTGAAAGGGCCCGCGATCAGCTTGCAAACGGCTTGCTCCACCTCGCTGGTGGCCGTTCATGTGGCGTGCCAGTCCATCCTCAGCGGCGATTGCGATCTGGCCCTGGCCGGCGGCGCGTCCATCGTGCTTCCTCATAAATCGGGATACCTCTATCAGGAAGGCATGGTCAAGTCGCCGGATGGACACTGCCGCACCTTCGACGCCAAGGCGAAAGGCACGATAGGGGGAGACGGCGTCGGCTTCGTCGCGCTCAAGCCGCTGGAGGCCGCGAAGAAGGACGGAGACCGGATCTATGCGGTCATCAAAGGATCGGCCATCAACAATGACGGCAGCCGCAAGGTCGGTTATACGGCGCCGAGCGTGGAGGGCCAGAGGGACGTCATTAAGAGAGCGCTGGCAGCGGCGCAAGTTCCGGCGGACAGCATCACGTACGTGGAGGCGCACGGATCGGGAACGTCGCTGGGCGATCCGATCGAGATCGAAGCGCTGACGAAGGCGTTCCAGTCGGATAGAACCGGCTTTTGCCGCATCGGCTCCGTCAAAACGAACATCGGCCATCTGGACGCCGCGGCGGGCGTGGCCGGCTTGATGAAGACGGCATTGGCGCTTCATCATAAGCGGATTCCGCCCAGCCTTCATTTTGAGACGCCGAATCCGAACATCGATTTCGCCAATAGCCCGTTCGTCGTGAATACGGCGCTCTCCGAATGGCGGAACGAGGCGGGGCCGCTGCGGGCCGGGGTGAGCTCCTTCGGCATCGGCGGGACGAATGCCCACGTCATTCTGGAGGAGGCTCCCGCGCGCGAAGCGTCAGGGGCGGCCCGGCCGAGCCAACTGCTGGCGCTGTCGGCCCATACGCCGGCTGCGCTGGATGCGATGACGGCCAATCTGGGCGCCTATCTTCAGGAGCATCGCGAGCTCAGCCTCGCGGATGTCGCGTACACGCTGCAGCGCGGACGCCGGCATTTCAAGTATCGGCGCATCCTGTCCTGCGGCACGGTCGAGGAAGCGATTGAGGCGTTGACGCCGGCTGAAGGCGGCAACAGCTTCGATGAACGGAAAGTCATCACCTTCGCGGCGGAGGACGGGCGCAGTTCAATCGTGTTCATGTTCTCCGGGCAAGGCTCGCAATACGTCAATATGGGAGCGGACTTGTACCGGCACGAGCCGGTGTTCCGCGCGGAGATGGATCGCTGCTTCCGTCTGTACCGCGACATTGCCGGCCGCGAGATGAAGGACGTCTTGTACCCGTCCGCGGACGCGGAAGCGGCAGCCCTTCAATTGAATCAGACGAAGCATATTCAACCGGTCATGTTCATGTTTGAATATGCGCTGGCGCGGCTTGTCATGGCGTGGGGAGTGAAGCCGGAAGCGATGATCGGCTACAGCTTCGGCGAATTTACGGCCGCCTGCCTCGCGGATGTCCTGTCTCTCGAAGATGCGATGCGGCTCATCATCTTGCGCGGGGAGCTGATGCAGCAGGCGCCGGCGGGGGCGATGCTCAGCGTGCCGCTGCCCGAGCGGGAGTTGAGGCTCCGTCTGAACGGCACCTTGTCGCTGGCCGTCGTGAACGGACCGTCGTGCATTGTGTCGGGCTCGGAGGAAGATATCGCCGCGTTCGAGCGCAGCATGAAGGCGGAGAAAATCATGTGCATGAGATTGCCGGTGGCGACGGCAGGGCATTCATCGCTGCTGCACGCGGTGAAGGAACCGTTCGCCGCCGCCGTGCGCCAAGTGCGATTGCGCCCCCCTTCCATACCGTATGTCTCCACGACCACGGGCACGTGGATCACCGCGGAGGAAGCGGCTGACCCGGATTATTGGATTCGGCACATGACGGATACGGTCCGCTTTGCCGACGGCATGGCGCTGCTGGTTCAAGAACCGCGCAGGCTGTTCGTCGAGATCGGACCCGGCCAGGATTTAACGCTGCTCGCGCGCCGGCACCTCGGCGGCGGCCGCGAACAACAGGCTCTCAACCTGGTTCGCCCAGCGCAGCGCGGCGGATCGGACAGCGCCTTGCTGGTCAACCGGATCGGCAGGCTGTGGCTGCACGGCCAGTCCATCGATTGGCAAGCGTTCCACGGAGATGCCCGCGCCATTGTCTCCTTGCCGTCCTATCCGTTCGCCCGGGAGCGCTATTGGCCTCAAGCTTCCGGGGGCGGGGGCGCGCTGGCGGCGCCGGGAACGGGCCAGGGCAAGGGCCGCCCATCAAGCGGAAAAATGGGCAAACAGGCCGACATGTCCGACTGGTTCTATGTGCCGACGTGGAAAAAGGCGCCTGCCGCTCCCGCAAGCTTGAAGGGAGACACTGCCGGCATTTGGCTTGTCTTCGCCGACGGCGCGGGATTGGCTGCGGACATCGCCAAGCATCTCTCCGAACGTGGAGCCTATGTCGTCACGGTACGGGCAGGAGAGCGGTTTGAGCAAGAAGGAGCGATGCAGTATACGCTCCACCCGCGGAACGAGGGGCATTACGCGAAGCTGTTCTCCGAGCTTCAAGCACACGGGCGGCTGCCGAACCGGATACTGCATGCCTGGGGCGTATCCGGCCCATCCGGTTCGGACCTGACAACGATACGGGCTGCGCAGGATCTCGGGTTCTACAGCGTGCTGTATACGGCCAAAGCGTTGAAGCGGCAGCAGGTCCGGGAAGAAATGCGCATGTGGGTGTTCACCGACAGCGTGCATGCCATCGCGGGCGAGCCTGTCCTGCATCCGGAGAAGGCGACGGTGCTCGGCCCGTGCCGGGTCATTCCGCAGGAGCTTCCGCACATGCAGTGCCGCAGCATCGACATCGTCTTGCCGGAAGCGGGGAGCTGGCAGCGGGAAAGGCTGATCGGCCGCCTGCTGGACGAATTCGGCGTTGTCGGAACCGAATTGGCGATAGCCTATCGCGACAACGCGCGGTGGGTGCTCGACTATGAGCCGTTCAAAATAAGCGAGCCCGAAGCACAGACGCCGGGGCTGCGTCCAGGCGGCGTCTATTTGATTACGGGCGGGCTAGGATACATGGGCCATACGCTTGGCGGTTATCTCGCCGGAAGCGTACAGGCGAAGCTGGCGCTCACCAGCCGCTCCCCGTTCCCGCCTCGCGAGGAGTGGGATGCATGGGTGTCTGCCCATGGGAAGGAAGAGGCCGTCAGCGTCCAGATTGGCAAGCTGCGCCAGCTCGAAGCCCAGGGGGCGGAAGTGCTCGTGCTGTCCGCGGACGCCGCCGATCAAGAACAAATGGAGACGGCCATCCGGCAAGCCGAGGCGGCGTTCGGCCCGTTGAACGGGGTGATTCACGCGGCCGGGATGACGGGAGACGCTGCCTTCCGCATGCTTGAGGAGACGGACGAGCCGTTATGCGAGCAGCATTTCCGGGCGAAAATGTATGGCCTGCTCGTTCTGGAGCGGGTGCTGGCAGGCAAAGATCTGGATTTCTGCCTGCTCGCGTCGTCATTGTCTCCGATGCTCGGCGGCTTGGGCTTTTCCGCCTACGCGGCGGCGAACCATTTCATGGATGCCTTTGTGCATGATCGCAACCGCCGCCAGCCGGTGCCGTGGACGAGCGTCAACTGGGACGGCTGGCAGCTGGAGGCGGATCAGACGATTCGCGGGCAAGCGGGCGCTTCGATATCCGAGCTGCTCATTGCCCCCGCCGAGGGAGTCGAGCTGCTGCGGCGCTTGCTGCCGGTGCGGGACATGAGCCAGATCGTCATCTCGACCGGCGATCTGGGCGCGCGGATCGACAAGTGGGTAAGACGGGAGGGGCAGCAGGAGGAGCCGGAAGCATTCCCGCAAGGAGACGGCTCCTATTACTCCCGGCCGGCGCTGTCCGGCGAATATGCGGCTCCTGCCACGGAGACGGAGCGGAAGCTGTGCGCAATGTGGGAGCAGTTTTTCCGCATCGACCGGATCGGCGTGCAGGACGACTTTTTCGAACTGGGCGGCGACTCGCTCAAAGCGATTACGGTCGTCTCCGCGATTCACAAAGAGCTGAGCGTCGAGATTGGCCTGCCCGTTTTTTTCAATATGCCGACGATTCAGCAGTTGTCCGCTTATATCGACGGGGCGGAACGGAGCGCTTATCACGACATCGAGCCGGCCGAGGCGAAGGACTATTACGAGCTGTCCTCGGCGCAGAAGCGTCTCTATTTGATTCAGCAGATGGAACAGGGGCATACGGGGTACAACGAAATCGTCGCGGGCGTCCTGGAGGGGCGGCTCGACCGGGCGCGCCTGGAAGCGGCGCTGCGGCAGATGGTGGAGCGGCATGAAAGCTTGCGCACATCGTTCGAGCTCGTGAACGGCAAGCCGATGCAGAAAATCAACGAAGCCGTCGCGATCGAACTGGAATACGAGGACTACAGCGCCGCCGTCACGCCGCTTGACGGCGAGGAGGACGCGGATGAGCGGATTCGCGCCGCGGTGGCGGCATTCGTGCGCCCCTTTGACTTGACCCGGGCGCCGCTGATGCGGGCCGGACTGATCAAGCTCGGGGAGGACCGGCATGTGTTGATGGTGGATATGCACCACATCGTCTCCGATGGCTTGTCGCAGGACATTTTCGTCAACGACTTTCTGGCTCTGTATGCCGGGCGCGAATTGCCCGAGCTTCCGCTGCAATACAAAGATTTTTCCGAATGGCAAAACCGGATGATGGACACGGACGAGATGAAACGGCAGGGGGCGTTCTGGCTGGAGCGGCTGAAGGACGCTCCGCGGATGTCCTTGCGCACGGACTATCCTCGTCCGGACACGAGAAGCTTCGCCGGCAGCCTCGTTCCGTTCGAGCTGGATGCAGAGCGGACCCAAGCCTTGAAGTCGCTCTGCCTGAGGGAAGACGTGACGTTGTTCATGGCCCTGCTCGCCATCTTCAACCTGCTGCTGGCCAAAGTGTGCGGACAGGATGACATCGTGGTCGGGACCCCGGTTGTCGGCCGCAAGCAGCAAGCACTGCAGCTTATTATCGGCAAGTTCGTCAACATGCTTCCGCTCCGGAACCGGCTTCAAGAAGAGATGAGCTTCACCGCTTTGCTTCAAGCCGTGCGCTCGACGACACTGGACGCCTTCGCTCATCAGAATTTCCAATTCGAGGAAATGGTGCGGCAGGCGGGAAGGGAACGCGAACTGGGGCGCAATCCGATTTTCGATGTCGTGTTCGCCTTGCAGAACATGCAGAATCCGGAGATGAGCATTCCCGGCTTGATGCTGAAGCCATTCCCGTTCGTTCACGACGCTTCCCATTTCGACCTGTCGCTCATCGCGGAAGAGGACGGAGACCGGTTGGCGTTCAAATTCGAATACAGCACCCGCTTGTTTCAGCGCGACACGATCGAGTGCTTTGCCGCATACCTGCAGGATATCGTGTCTGACGTGCTGGCCCATCCGGACAAGAAGGTCAGGGAGATTGAGATTGCGCATCATCTGGCCGAGCCGGAGGCGGTATTTCTCGCCGGCGCCCAGGGGGAATTCGGCCTATGAGCGGTTTTCGCGGAACTAAGGGAGGTATGGCAATGGGGTTGGCAAGCAGATTGGACAGATTGGCGGTGGCCGCTTCCCAAAAAAGCAAGGAGCGGGACTATTGGCTGGCCGCCTTATCCGGAGAATACGACAAGAGCGGCTTTCCTTGCGACGATGCGCGCGGAACCGGAATGCAGGCGGAAGAAGCTCCGTTGTGCCTGCCGCCGGAGCTGACGGCCCGCTTGCTGCAAGTAAGCAACGGATCGGATTCGAAGCTGCATGTGGTGTTATGCGCCGCGCTCGCGGCCTTGCTGGCCAAGCTGGCGAACCGGAGCGATGTCATCATCGGGACTCCGATTTACAGGCAGCGGGAGGAAGCCGAATTCATCAATGCCGTGCTTCCGCTGCGGGCCAAGCTGGATGGCTCCCTCTCATTCAGGCAATGTCTGCTTCAAATGCAGGAGACGATAGTGGGAGCCGTCGAGCACCAGAGCTATCCGATGGAGCTCGCAGCCCGGCAACTGGGCCTTCCGGCTGACGATCCGCTCGCCCATCCGCTGTTCGAGACGGCATTGCTCCTGAACAATATTCACGATGAGCGGTATTTCCGGGACGTGAAATGGAAGACATTGTTCCGCTTCCGCAGGACGGAGGACGGGATTGAAGGGGCAATCCAATATAATGCGCGGCTATACCGCAGCGGCACCATGGCAAGCCTCGCTTCCCGATACATGCTCCTGCTGCGGGAGGCGCTGGCGAATCCCGATCAGCCGCTGCGGAGCATCCCTATCCTCCTGCCGGGGGAGAAGGAGCGGCTTCTCGGCCCATTGGCCGGAGGCTCGTCCGAGTATCCGCGGGAACAGGCCGTGCACCGCTTGTTCGAGGAACAGGCGGCGCGCACGCCGGACGCTCCGGCCGTCGTCAGCCAGGAAGGACGGCTGACGTATGGCGAGCTGAACGCAAAGGCCAACCAATTGGCCCGGAGGCTGCGGGCGGCCGGATTGGAGGCGGGCGAGATCGTCGGCTTGCTGCTCGCCCCCTCCGCCGACATGATGGTCGGCATGCTGGCCGCATTGAAGGCCGGAGGCGCTTTTTTGCCGATAGATCCGGATTATCCCGACGAGCGCATCGCCTTCATGCTGGAGGACAGCGGCGCGCGCGTGGTGCTGACGCAGCGGCCTTTGGCCGGGAGAACGGCCGGCCGCGAAGCGCTGTGCCTCGATGAGGCGGGGCTGTTCGGCGGGGACGCGGAGAACGGGACGGCGGCCGATCCCGAAGCGCTGGCTTATGTTATCTACACGTCGGGCTCTACCGGACTGCCGAAGGGCGTCATGATTGAGCATCGCTCGCTCGTCAATCTGGCGTGCTGGCATAATCGCGCCTTCGGCGTGACGCCATCCGACCGCAGCATCAAGTACGCCGGATTCGGCTTCGACGCTTCGGTATGGGAGGTGTTCCCGTATCTGCTGGCGGGGGCAGCCATTCATATCGTGCCTGCGGACATCCGGCTGGATGCGCGCAAGCTGAACGGCTTTTTTGCGGAGAAGGGCATTACGATCGCCTTCCTGCCGACCATGATGTGCGAGCAGTTCATGGACCTGCCGGATCGGAGAGCGGAGACCCTCCGGATACTGTTAACGGGCGGAGACCGCTTGAAGCGCTACGTGCCGGGGAGCTTCCGGCTCTTCAACAATTACGGGCCGACCGAGAATACGGTGGTGACCACATTCGCCGAAATCGGGACGGATGAAGGCGTCATCCCGATCGGACGGCCGATCGACAATACGCGAGTGTATGTGCTCGATCGCGACCTTCAACTGCTTCCGCCGGGCGTGCCGGGCGAAATATGCGTCGCGGGCGCAGGCTTGGCCCGCGGCTATCTCGGCCGGCCGGAGCTGACGGCGGAGAGGTTCGTGCCCCACCCGCTCGTTCCGGGGGAGCGTCTGTACCGGACGGGCGATCTGGGGCGCTGGCTCCCCGACGGCATGCTGGAGTACTGCGGCCGTCAGGATGATCAGGTGAAGGTGCGGGGGTACCGCATCGAGCCCGGGGAGATCGAAATGCTGCTTCGCGCGCATGAGGAAGTCCGCGAGGCGGCGATCCGGGTCCGGGAGGACGAGAACGGCCAAAACATGCTTTGCGCGTACTATACCGGCCCGGCCGGCTTGTCCGCGGCCGAACTGCGGGACTATCTGGCCCCGCAGCTGCCGGCTTATATGATTCCGTCCTATTTCGTCCGCCTGGAGCGGCTCCCTGCGACGGCGAACGGTAAATTGGACACCAAGGCTTTGCCCAATCCGAAGGAGATCGTTCATACCGGCAAGGAATATGTCGCGCCGCGCGGCGACATCGAGAGCACGCTGGTCCGGATCTGGGCCGAAGTATTGTCCATTCGCGAGGATAAAGTCGGGGTGCAGGATACCTTTTTCGATCTGGGCGGGAACTCGTTCCAGCTCGTGCAGGTAGTCAACAAGCTGACAGAAGCGTTCGGCCGGGAAATTCCCGTGCCCGTGATGTTCCAGTACACGACGATTGCGGCGCTCAGCGGTTATCTGCAGCGGTTGGACAGCGGCGAGGCGCAAAGACCGGAAGATATGGCGGACAACGAGGAACTAGATGCGGGATTCGCAACGATGGAGCAGACGCTGCTCCTATTGGAGGGGGCGCACGATGACTAAGAGCCAACAGACCCAAGCGGCGACCGGACTCGAAATTGCCGTGATCGGCATGGCGGGGCGATTTCCCGGCGCGCGGAATATAGAGGAATATTGGGACAATCTGAAAAACGGGAAAGAGTCGGTCCGCTTCTTTTCCGATGAAGAGCTTGAGGCGGCCGGTGTCGATTCCGAGCTGATCCGCAACCCGCGATATGTGAAAGCGAAGGCGGTAGTGCCTGATGCGGAATGGTTTGATTCCGACTTTTTCGATTACTCGCCGCGCGAGGCGGAGGTCATCGATCCGCAGCTTCGCATCTTTCATGAATGCGCTTGGGAGGCGCTGGAGCATGCTGGCTGCGATCCCGAGCAGACGAACGGCGCCATCGGGCTGTTCGCCGGCGCTTCGGCAAGCATTTACTGGCAGCTGGTGGCCATGCTGTCGCGCAGCGAGAGCACGGCCGAGCAATTCGCGGCGCTGGCTTTATCGGACAAAGATTTTTTGAGCACGCGAATTTCTCACAAGCTGAATTTGAAAGGGCCGAGCGTGAACGTCGATTCCGCCTGCTCCACTTCGCTGCTGGCGATCCATATGGCCTGCCGGGCGCTGCTGACGGGCGAGTGCAGGATGGCATTGGCCGGCGGAGTGACCGTGACGGTTCCCCGCACGGAAGGCTATCTGTATGAAGAAGGGATGGTCAGTTCGCCGGACGGGCATTGCCGGGCGTTTGACGCCAAAGCGAAGGGGACCGTCGGAGGAGAAGGGGCGGGAATCGTCGTGCTCAAGCCGTTGAAGCAGGCCATCGCCGACGGCGACTGCATCTATGCGGTCATCAAGGGCTCGGCGTCCAACAATGACGGCACGCGCAAGGTGGGATTCTCCGCTCCCAGCATCGAGGGCCAGGCGGAGGTCATTCGGGCGGCGCAGCGCATGGGCCGGATCGCGCCGGAGAGCATCAGCTATGTGGAAGCTCACGGCACAGGCACCGCGCTCGGCGATCCGGTCGAGATCGAAGCGTTGAAGCTGGCTTTTCAGACGGAGAAAACAGGGTTTTGCCGTATCGGATCCGTCAAGACGAACATCGGCCATTTGAACAGCGCCGCCGGTGTCGCGGCGTTCATCAAGACCGTGCTGTCCCTGCATCACAAGCAGCTCCCGCCGAGCCTGCATTTCGAGACGCCCAATCCCAAAATCGATTTTGCGAACAGCCCGTTCATCGTCAATACGGAGCTAATCCCGTGGACGAACGAGCGCTATCCGCTGCGGGCCGGCGTCAGCTCATTCGGCATCGGCGGAACCAATATCCATGTCGTGCTTGAGGAAGCCCCGCCGCAGCCGGACGGAGACGAGGGGAGAGCGGCGCAGCTCGTGCTGTTGTCCGCCAAGACGGAATCCGGACTGGAGCAAGCCACGGCCCGTCTGGGCGCTCATTTGCGGGAGCATCCGGGCCTCCCGCTATCCGATGTGGCCTACACGCTGCAGATCGGCCGCCGGGCGTTCCGGCATCGGCGCATGTTCGTCTGCTCCTCCGCGGAGGAAGCGCGGGAATTGCTGGAGACCTTGCCCCCGGATCGGGTTCACAGCCGGAGCTGCGACAACGACCAGGCCCGGCTGGTGTTCATGTTCCCCGGTCAAGGCGCGCAGTACGTCAACATGGGACTTGATCTCTATAAGCGGGAGCCGGACTTCCGCGAGGCGGTGGACCGGTGCTGCGACATCGTCCGTCCGCTGCTGGACGCGGATCTGAAGGAATTGCTGTATCCGGCCGGGAATGATGCGGCCGCCGAGTGCGCCGAGCGCATGAAGCAGACCGACGTGACCCAGCCGCTCATGTTTATTTTCTCCTATGCGTTGGCGCAGCTCCTGATGAAATGGGGCTTGAAGCCGAGCGCCTTGATCGGCCATAGCGCCGGCGAATACGTGGCCGCGTGCCTGGCGGGAGTGATGACGCTGGAAGAAGCGCTGGAGCTGGTCGCGCTGCGGGGGAGACTGATGCACGGCATGCCGCCGGGAGCGATGCTCAGCGTGCCGCTGCCGGAGCAGGAGCTGAAGCCGCTTCTCGCTGACGGCGTCTCGATCGCGGCGGTGAACGGAGCGGCGCTGTGCGTCGCATCGGGGCCGCATGACGAGATTGACCGGCTGGAACGGCAGCTTGCCGAAGCGGGGCATGCCTGCTCGAGGCTCCATACCTCCCATGCCTTTCATTCGGCGATGATGGAGCCGATCATGGAGCCGTTCCGCCGGAAGGTCAGCGAAATGACGCTCCGTGCGCCGGCCATTCCTTATATTTCAAATGTAAGCGGAACCTGGATCACGGCGGAGGAAGCCGTCGAGCCGGAGTATTGGGTCCGGCATTTGCGCGGCACCGTCCGTTTTGCGGACGGTCTCCGCGAGCTGCTGCGGGACGGCAAAGCCGTGTTCGTGGAAGCGGGTCCGGGCAACGCGCTCAGCGCATTCGTGCGCCGGCATCCCGACAAGACGGCGCGCCACGCGGCCGTCAATCTCGTCCGGCATCCGAAGGAGCAAGCCCGCGACGACGAATATTTGCTGCAGCAGGTCGGACGGCTGTGGCTGGAAGGAGCCCGGCCGGATTGGAGAGCGTTCCATGCGGGCGAGCGGCGCAAGCGGACGGCTCTGCCGACCTATCCGTTTGAACGCCGCCGTTATTGGGTCGATCCGCCGTTCGAGATCGATGTTCTGAAGCAGGGGCTCGCGCGCAAGCGGAACCCGGATTCGCGCCCGCAAGACAGCGCCGGGTTCGCCAAACGGAACACGGTCCGCGAGTGGCTGTACGCTCCGGTGTGGGAACGATCGTTTTTGCAGGAAGAGACGGGCTCCGAGCGTTCAGGAAGCCTCTGGGTCGTCTTCTCGCCGGAGGTCGGGATCATCCCGCGGTTGGTTGACCGCATGCGGGAAGCTGGCCGCACTGTCGTCGCCGTGCATCCTTCGGATTCATTCTCGCCATTGAATGACTGGACATACCGGATTAATCCCGGGGAACCGGAGCATTATGAGCGTCTGCTGCGGACGCTGACGGAAGCCGGAAGAGCGCCTGACCGAATCATTCACGCGTGGCTCGCGGCGGAGGCCGGGGAAGCGGATGCGCCGATTCCTTCCGATGAAGACCGGGCGTTGGATAGAGGTTATTACAGTCTCCTCGCGCTCGCGCGGGCCATCGGATCTTGCGGAATTCAAGAGGAGCTGCACCTTGCGATCGTGACCTCCCATATGCAGGAAGTGACAGGCGACGAGCGGCTGCAGCCGGAACAAGCGGCGGCGATTGGCGCTTGTCTGGTCATTCCGCAAGAGTACGGCCATGTGCGCTGCCGCAGCATCGATATCGCGGATTCGCTCCGGCAGAGCGAGCCGGAACGGCAGCAAGCCCTGGTCGAGCGCTTGCACGCGGAGATAGCCGCCCCTTCCGACGACCTGTTCGTCGCTTACCGCGGGGCGCACCGCTGGGTGCAAAAATACGCTCGGCTGCCGGCGCCCGCAGCCGGTACCGGCCTGCGGAAGCACGGGGTGTACTTGATCACGGGAGGGCTTGGCGGCATCGGCTTGACGCTGGCGGAACATTTGGCCAAGACGGTGCAGGCGAAGCTGATTCTGGTGGGCCGTTCGGGACTGGACGGCGAAGGAGCGGCCAAGCGCGGCGCACTGGATGAACTCGAGCGGTACGGCTCCGAGGTGCTTGTCTGCAAGGCGGATGTGTGCGACGAGGCGCGGATGAAGCAGGTAGCCGCCGAGGCCGTGGCCCGCTTCGGCGCGATTCATGGCGTCATCCACGCGGCGGGGATATCCGACGGAGCGCTCATTCAGCGGCGCACGCGGGAGACGGATGAACGCGCCCTGGCGGCCAAGGTGAACGGCACGCGGGTGCTCGACCGGGTGCTGGCCGGCATGCGGCTTGATTTCCTGGTGTTGTGCTCTTCTCTGACCACCGCGCTGGGCGGCGTCGGCCAAGCCGGCTATTGCGCGGCCAATGCGTATCTCGAAGCTTACGCTTGCCGCAAGCGGGCGGAGGGCGGCACGCCTGTCGTCGCCATTGCGTGGGACGGCTGGCAGACCGTCGGCATGGCCGCGGCAGCCGAGCAAGAGATCGCGGCGATTGCGGCGCAGGCGGGCGTCCGGGCTCAGGGTCCGGACAAGCTGACGCGGCTGCTGCCGGAAGAAGGAGTGGCGGTCTTCCGGCAAGCGCTGGCATGCCGCCGGCCGCAAGTGCTGGTCTCGACGACGGATTTGCCGCTGCGGGTACATACCGCGCGCGCATCGACGCTGCACTCGCTGATGGACAAGGAACGGGACGGAACCGGCCCGCAAGCGGCCCGTCCCGATGTCGGCACGGCATATGCTCCGCCGGAGGACGAGCTGGAACAGACGATGGCGGACCTGTGGCGGGATTATCTTGGCCTCGATCAGGTCGGCCTGCACGACAACTTTTTTGAGCTTGGCGCTACTTCCCTCGATATCATTCAAATGAATGCGAAGCTGCAGCGCGCGCTGGGGCGGGAAGTGGCGGTCGTTGACATGTTCAGCCATCCGACCATACATTCGCTGGCCGAATCGCTTCGGCGGGCGGCGGACAAGGAGACGGTGCCGCCGGAAGAGACGGCGGATCGTTCCGAACGGATACATGACGGCAAAAATCGGTTGAAGCAGCGGCTTCAAAAGCGGGAGAGAACGTGAAGGGGGCGGTAAGATGAGTGCTGCGAACGGAATGTACGAAGGAACCGGCCAGGAAATCGCCGTGATCGGCATGGCAGGACGATTCCCCGGAGCCAAGAACCTGGCCGAATTTTGGGCCAACTTGCGCGACGGCGTGGAATCGGTCACTTTCTTTACGGATGAAGAGTTAAGGGAGGCGGGGATCGGGCCCGAGCTGCTCGAGCATCCTCAATACGTAAAGGCAAAGGCGATGCTGGAGGATGTGGAATCCTTCGATGCGCCGTTTTTTAACTATTCGCCGCGGGAGGCGGAGCTGGTCGACCCTCAGTTCCGGCTCTTCCATGAATGCTCGTGGGAGGCGCTGGAGGACGCGGGGTACACTCCCGACACTGACGGAAAATTAATCGGCGTGTATGCGGGGGCTTCGCCCAACACCTATTGGGTCGCCAACCAGATTATGAGCGCCGCCCATGCCAGCGATCATTTTCAAATCTTGCAATTGAACAATCCGTCGTTCACGACGCGGATTTCCTATAAGTTGAATTTGAAAGGCCCCAGCGTGAGCGTGCAAACGGCCTGCTCCACCTCGCTCGTGTCCATTCACCTCGCCTGTCAGGGCTTGCTGGGGGGAGAATGCGATCTTGCTCTGGCCGGAGGCGTCTCGATCAATTTGCCGCGCATCACCGGATATCTGTATCAGGAAGGCATGATCCAGTCGCCGGACGGCCATTGCCGGCCCTTTGACGAAGGAGCCAACGGCACCCTGTTCGGAGACGGCATCGGGATCGTCGTGCTGAAGCGGCTGGCTGACGCCCTCGCGGACGGCGACACGATTCATGCCATTATCAAAGGGTCGGCGATCAACAATGACGGCAGCCGGAAGGTCGGCTATACGGCGCCAAGCACGAACGGCCAAGTCGAGGTCATTCGGGCCGCCCATCACATGGCCGAGGTGGATCCGGAAAGCATCGGCTATATCGAAGCGCACGGCACGGGGACGGCGCTCGGCGATCCGATCGAGGTGGAGGCGCTGCAGCTTGCCTTTGCCACGGAGAGAACCGGTTTTTGCAAAATCGGATCGCTCAAATCCAATATCGGCCATCTCGACGCCGCCGCCGGAGTCGCCGGCTTCATCAAAGCCGTGCTGGCGCTCAAGCATAAGCAGATCCCGCCGAGCCTTCACGTTCAGCGTCCGAACCCGAAAATCGATTTTGCCCGTTCCCCCTTCGCCGTCAACACGGAGCTGACCCGCTGGGACAGAGCGGGCGGCCCGCGGCGGGCCGGAGTGAGCTCCTTCGGCATCGGGGGCACGAACGCGCACGTCGTTCTGGAGGAAGCGCCGCCAACGCCTGCGGGTTCATCGGGACGGGACATGAAGCTGCTCGTGCTCTCCGCCGAGACGGAGGACGGATTGGAGCGCGCGGCCCGCAACCTGGGGGACTTCCTGCGCACCCGTCCCGAGACCGGGTTGGCGGATGCGGCATACACGCTGCAGACCGGGCGCAAGCGGTTCCGATTCCGCCGCGCGCTGGTCTGCTCCGACGTCCGGGAAGCGATCTCCTCTCTGGACGATCCCGCCAACGGCAAGGTGCACACGGGCGAATCGGAGATCGATCGGGCCAAGGTCATCTTTCTCTTCCCCGGCCAAGGCTCGCAGTATGTGAACATGGGGCTGGATTTGTATCGGAAGGAGCCGTTGTTCCGCTCGGAAATGGACCGCTGCTGCGAGATCATCGCCGCGGCGGGCGGTCCCGACCTAAGAGAGCTGCTGTATCCGGAGGAAGACCGTGCGGCAAGCCCGTCCGCGGCGGAGCGCATCAACCGGACGGAAGCGGCGCAGCCGGCCTTGTTCGCCTTCGAATATGCGCTGGCCAAGCTGCTGATGTCGTGGGGTATCCAGCCGCACGCAATGATTGGCCACAGCATCGGCGAATATACGGCGGCATGCCTGTCCGGGGTGCTCTCGCTTCAGGACGCGCTGGAGCTGGTCACGCTGTGCGGCAAGCTGATGCAGAGCCTGCCGCCCGGAGAGATGCTGAGCGTCTCGCTGTCCGGGGAGAGCTTGAGCGCGCTGCTTCCGCCGGAATTGGCGCTGGCGGCCGTCAACGGGCCGGAGCAGTGCGTCGTGTCGGGTCCGCCCGCGGCGATCGCTTCGTTCGCGGCGGCGCTGGCCGAACGGCAAGTGGCGCACCGGAAGCTTCATACTTCGCATGCGTTCCATTCGGCGATGATGGAGCCGATATTGGCGCCGTATGCGGACAAGGTGAAGCGGATCGCGCTGTCCGCGCCGACCATCCCGTACATGTCCAATGTGACGGGAACCTGGATGACGGCGGAGGACGCCGCCGATCCGGCATACTGGACGCGGCACGCGCGGGGGGCGGTGCGGTTCGCCGACGGCGCGGCCAAGCTGCTCCAGGAGAAGCCGGCCGTATTTATCGAAGTCGGCCCCGGCAATGCGCTCAGCGGCTTCATCCGCAAGATGCAGGCGCAGGCCGAAGCGGGCGGCGGGCACGGGGCGTATCATCTCGTCCGCCATCCCCAGGAGCAAGCCGCGGATGATGCCTATCTGCTGGAGAAAATAGGAAAACTTTGGATTGTGGGCGTGCGGATCGATTGGAAGGGGTACTATGGGTCGGAACGCCGCCGCCGGATTCCTTTGCCGACCTATCCGTTCGAGCGCCGGCGCTATTCCGTGGACGGGATTCGCCTGGGGGCTGCGGGCGGCTTGCGTCGGGCAGCCGCCGTGCGGGAAGGAGCGCTGCCGGAAGCGGGGAGCGGGCGCGAAGCCGCCGCGCGGGGCGGCGTAGCGGTCCGCCCGGTCTCGGCATCGTCCATCGAGCGCCTGATTGCGGATACGGTGCAGCGCCATTTCGGCTTTGCGGACCTCGGCATGAACGATAACTTTTTTGATATCGGAGCGAGCTCGCTCGATATTTCCCAGTTGGCCGACAAGCTGGCAGGGGAGTTCGGAAGGGACATTCCCGTGGTCGCGCTCTATTCGTACCCGACCGTCCGCACGCTGGCGGCGTTCCTGCGGGAAGACGGGCTTCAAGCGCCGGCGGAGGAGGCGCAGAATGAAGAGCGCCGCCGCGCCATGGAAGAGGGACGGACGCGGACGGAGCGGATGAGGTCAACGTCGCTTCAGGAACGAATGCCTGCGGAGCGTGGCGAACGCCGGGAAAGCGGATCCTCCGCCTCCGGGGAGAACGGGCTCGACATTGCCGTCATCGGCATGGCCGCCCGCTTCCCGGGCGCGGATAATCTCGACCAGTTCTGGCGCAATCTGCGCGACGGGGTCGAGTCGATTACGTTCTTCACCGACGAGGAACTGCTGCAGGAGGGCGTCGATCCGGCGCTTGTCTCTCATCCGTCCTATGTGAAAGCCAAGGGCATCCTGAATGGAATCGACCAGTTCGATGCCGCCTTTTTCGGTTATTCGCCGCGGGAAGCCCAGCTTATGGACCCGCAGCTCCGGCTGTTCCATGAATGCGCGTGGGAAGCGCTGGAATCGGCCGGGTACAACCCGGACGCCTATCCCGGACTTATCGGCGTTTATGCGGGCGCGACCCCGAATTTGGAATGGGTCTCCCGCTTTGCCGGAGGCCTGGACGGAACGGAGCGGTTCAGCGCCATGCTGCTGAACGATCGGGAATTTTTCAGCACGCAGTTATCCTATAAGCTCAATCTGCGCGGACCGAGCATTTCCATGCAGACCGCCTGCTCGACTTCGCTGGTCAACATCGCGCTCGCCGCCCAGGGACTATTGGCGGGGGCATGCGATATCGCCTTGGCAGGCGGGGCCACCGTCAGCGTGCCCCACAAGCAAGGCTATCTCTACGAAGACGGCATGATTCTGTCGCCGGACGGGCACTGCCGCGCCTTCGACGAGCAGGCGGCGGGAACCGTCTTCGGAGACGGCGTCGGCGTCGTCATCCTGAAAAGGCTGCGCGACGCCATCGCGGACGGGGACATCATCCACGCCGTCATCAAAGGCTTTGGCCTGAACAATGACGGCATGCGCAAGGTCGGCTTCACCGCCCCGAGCACGAAGGGACAGGCCGAGGTGATCCGCGCGGCCCATCTGATGGCCGGCGTGGAGCCGGAGAGCATCACTTACGTCGAGGCGCACGGAACGGGCACCAATATGGGGGACCCGATCGAGATCGAGGCGTTGAAGGAGGCGTTCCGCACCGGGGAGACGGGCTTTTGCCGCATCGGGTCGGTCAAGACCAACGTCGGGCATCTCAACAGCGCGGCCGGCGCGGCCGGCTTCATCAAGACGGTGCTGGCGATGAAGGCGAGGCAAATTCCGCCGAGCCTGCATTTTGAGCGGGAAAATCCAAAGATTGATTTCGCCAACAGCCCGTTTGTCGTCAACACCGACCTGACGCCTTGGGAGAGCGGCCGCTATCCGCTGCGCTCCGGGGTCAGCTCGTTCGGCATCGGGGGCACCAACGCGCATGTCGTCCTGGAGGAGGCCCCTGTTCTGGAGCCATCGGGCGAAGGCCGAACCGATAAATTGCTGCTCTTGTCGGCGAGAACGGCAACGGCTCTGACCGAGGCGAAAGCGCGCTTGGCCAAGTTCCTGACGGAACGGCCGGACATCAATCTGTCGGATGCGGCGTACACGCTGCAAGCAGGCCGCAAGGCCTTCGAATGGAGAGCCGCGTTCGTCTGCAGGACGGCGGAGGAAGCGGCCGCCATTCTGGCATCGCCCGAGCCTGACCGGATCGCTGCGGCCGAGACGGGAACGCAAGCCCGTTCCGTCGTGCTCCTGTTCCCGGGGCAAGGCTCCCAATATGTCAACATGGGCCGCGGACTGTACCGCGATGAGCCTGACTTCCGGGAGGAGGTGGACCGGTGTCTCGCACTCATTCAACCGCATATGGCGCTTGACTTGAAGGCCGTGCTGTATTCGGACGAGGCCGGCCGCGGAGCCCGTGAGGACGAGCTTATGCTGCGGACGGATATCGCGCAGCCCCTGCTGTTCATCGTCGAATATGCGCTGGCCAAGCTGCTCATGCGGTGGGGCGTTCGTCCGGAGGCGATGATGGGACACAGCATCGGCGAGTATGTCGCCGCGTGCCTGGCGGGGGTATTTACGCTGGACGAAGCGCTGCAGCTCGTCGCGCTTCGCGGACGGCTCATGCAGGGCATGCCTGCCGGAGCGATGCTCAGCGTAGCGCTGCCCGAGCCTGAATTGCGCGGCATGCTGCCGGATCGGCTTGCGCTGGCTGCCGTCAACAGCACGTCCTTATGCGTCGTCGCAGGGGAGTCGGCCGACATTGACGAATTTGCCCGGCGGCTTGAAGCCGCGGGCTGCGCGTGCCGTCGTCTGCATACCTCCCATGCGTTCCATTCGCACATGATGGATCCGATCTTGCCGGAATTTGCGGAGCGGGTGCGCTCGATCCGGCTGAAAGAGCCAGCGATGCCTTTTATATCCAATGTGTCCGGCACGTGGATTACGCCGGAAGAAGCCACGGATCCCGAATATTGGGTCGGGCATTTGCGGTCGGCCGTGCGCTTCGCGGACGGGCTGGACGAACTGTTGAGCAACCCGCGGGCCGTGTTCATCGAGGCGGGCCCGGGCAATGCGCTCAGCACGTTCGTGCGCAAGCATCTCGCGGCTTCGCGGGATCGGGTCGCCGTCAATCTGATGAGGCACCCCCAGGAAGCCGATTCGGATTCCGCTTACTTGCTTCACAAAATCGGGCGCCTCTGGCTGGCCGGCATCGATATCGATTGGGGGGGCTTCTATGCGCATGAGCGCCGGAGACGCGTGGAACTGCCAACCTATCCGATGGAGCGGCAGCGCTATTGGCTGGATGAGGCGCAGCAGCCGCTGTCGCCGGAACGTCCAGCCGGGCCGCGGGGCCGGGGCAAAAACCCGAACATGGCCGACTGGTTCTACTACCCTTCGTGGGAACGGACGGTTCTGCAGGAGGTCCCGGGCAAGCCGGACGAGGACGGGCGGCATGACTGGCTTATCTTCGCGGACGGCTGCGGCCTCGCGGACGAACTGGCCGCCCTCGCGCGCCAGGAGGGGCATCGGGCCGTCATGGTGGAGGCCGGTACCGCGTTCGCCAAGCGCGATCCCGATACGTTCACGCTGGCCCCTGCTGTGGCCGAGCAGTACGCGCTGCTGTTGGAGGAGCTGCGCGCCCGGGAGTTCACGCCGGACCGGGTCGTCCATTTATGGAATGTCTCTCCCGCCGACGAGGAATTGCCGGATGGGGATTGTTCCGGCGCGGAGGCGGGGGCGCAGGCGGAGTCCGAACGGCGCCAGCAAGAACTCGGGTATTACAGCTTGATCTTCCTCGCTCAAGCGCTTCGCAGACAGAAGGAGACCGCGGACGTCCGCATTGCCGTCGCGTCGACCGATATGCAGGAGGTAACGGGTCTGGAACGGCTGTCTCCGGGCAAAATGACGCTGCTGGGGCCAAGCCTCGTCATTCAGCAGGAATACAGCGGAATGACCTGCGTAAGCATCGATATCGACGCGCCGGAAAGGAACGGACATCATCGGCGAACCGCCGAACGCATCGCAGCGGAGCTGTCGGTACCGGCATCGGATCGCCTGATCGCTTATCGCGGCCCATACCGCTGGGTGCAGCAGTACAAGCCGCTTGCCCTGCGCCAGGCGGATCCTCCGGCGCCGCCATTCCGGGAACGCGGGGTCTACCTGATCACCGGCGGGCTCGGTGGAATCGGCATGCTGACGGCGGAGTATTTGGCCCGGCATTACCGGGCGCGGCTCATTCTTACCGGGCGTTCTTCCTTCCCCGCGCGGGAGGAATACGGCCATTGGCTGGCCGAACACGGCGAAGCGCATCCGATCTCCCGCAAAATCAAGCGGGTGCAGCAGTTGGAGGCATTGGGGGCCGAGGTGACTTACATCCAGGCCGATCTGTCCGACGAAGCGCAGATGAGCCGCGTATTCGAATCTATTGACGCCGCGTACGGCGGCGTGAACGGGGTCGTGCAGGCAGCCGGGCTTCCCGGCGCGGAATCGTTCCGCGCGATCGAGAATATCGGCGGGGGCCAGACCGACGAACAGTTCCGCGCCAAAGTCCAAGGGCTGCAGACGCTGTCGAAGCTGCTTGCCGGGAGAGAAGCGGATGTGTGCATTCTGTTCTCCTCGATCGCCAGCGTGCTGGGCGGACTGGGCTTCAGCGCCTATTCGGCCGCGAACCTGTACATGGATGCCTTCGCCCGCAGACAGAACCGGGCAGGGGGGACGAAGTGGCTGTGCGTCAATTGGGACGCATGGGAGTTCTGGGAGGAGCACAGCTCGACCATTGGGGAATCGCTCGTCGAGCTGGCGATATTGCCTGCCGAAGCGCCGGATCTGTTCCGGTACGTCTACAACCGTTGCGGCAGCAACCAGATCATCGTGTCCACCGGAGATCTGAATATGCGCATCGATCAATGGATTCGGCACGCAGGCAAGAAGAAGGAAGAACCGGCGGGAAGCGGGATCACATTCGGCAGGCCGAATCTGACCAACCCGTATGTCGCGCCGCGCAACCGGATCGAGAAGACGATCGCCGACGTGTGGAAGCAATTTTTCCGTATGGATGAAGTGGGCATACATGATAATTTCTTTGACCTTGGGGCGAGTTCCCTTGACATGATCCAATTGACCGGCAAATTAAACGAAGCGTTGGGCGAAAGCATCGCCGTCGTCGATTTGTTCACCTATCCCAGCATCCATGCGCTCGCTCAGCGCTTAACCCGGAACGGACAGGACGAGGCGGAGGAAGCGGAGATGGAGCAGCAGTTGATCGGTTCGGTGGCCAAAGGAAAGAAACGGCAGCAGCAGCAAAAAGAAAAAAGACGCAAAGGAGAGGTCTTGCAATGAGCGTATCGAGCGGAAGAGAGTACACCGGATCCGAAATCGCCGTCATCGGCATGTCGGGAAGGTTCCCGGGCGCCAAAAACTTGCGGGAATATTGGGACAACCTCTGCAACGCCAAAGAGAGCATTTCCTTTTTCAGCGAAGAGGAACTGCTGGAGGCCGGGATCGATCCGGATACGCTGCGCCATCCGAATTTTGTGAAGGCCAAAGGGATGCTGGATGACATCGAATACTTCGATCCCGAGTTTTTTGATTATACCCCGCGCGAAGCGGAGGTGATGGATCCGCAATTCCGCCTTCTGCACGAATGCTCTTGGGAGGCCCTCGAGCAAGCGGGCTACGATCCGAAGACGTATCGAGGGGCCATCGGGCTCTATACCGGGGCAGCCTTCAATTCCCACTGGTTCATGCGGGCGTTCAAAGGGCTGGGGACGGCGGAGGAATCCGCGACGCTGGAGACGGCGATGCTGAACCTTCGCGATTATATGGCGACGCTCGTCTCGTACAAGCTGAATTTGAAGGGGCCGAGCTTCACGGTGCAGACGGCCTGCTCCACATCGCTCGTGGCCGTGCATCTCGCCTGCCAGGGCTTGCTCAGCGGCGAGTGCAGCATGGCGCTTGCCGGCGGGGTGTCGATTCAACTGCCGAAGAAAAACGGCTATTTCTATCAAGAAGGCATGATCAATTCGCCTGACGGGCACTGCCGCGCTTTTGACGAACAGGCGGCCGGCACCGTCTTCGGGGACGGCGCGGGCATCGTCCTCCTCAAGCCGCTGGAGGATGCGCTCGCGGACGGCGACCACATCTTCGCCGTCATTAAAGGCTCGGCCATCAATAATGACGGGAACCGGAAAGTGGGATATACCGCGCCCAGCACGCAGGGACAAGTGTCCGTCATCCGAGCCGCCCAACACGTGGCGGAAGTGGAGCCGGAAAGCATCAGCTACATTGAGGCGCACGGCACGGGGACGACGCTGGGCGATCCGATCGAGATCGAAGCGTTGAAAACCGCATTTCAAACGGAAAAGAAAGGGTATTGCGGCATCGGCTCAGCCAAATCCAACATCGGACATTTGAACAACGCCGCGGGGGTGGCCGGTTTCATCAAGACCGTGCTCGCGCTGGCGAACAAACAACTGCCGCCGACGCTTCATTATGAACGTCCGAACCCGAAGATCGACTTCGAGAACAGCCCGTTCTATGTCAATGATCGCTTGAGAGCGTGGACGAGCGGCGGCGGGCCGCTGCGTGCCGGAGTCAGCTCGTTCGGCATCGGCGGAACGAACGCGCATGTCGTGCTGGAGGAGGCGCCGCCCGCGGCCGCGTCCTCCCCGGGCAGAACGGCGCAGCTCATCGCCTTGTCCGCCAAGACGGAGGCCTCGCTTGAACGGCTGGCCAAGCGGATGGCCCGGCATGTGCAAGAGCATCCGGACGTATGCTTGGCCGATATGGCGTATACGCTGCACGTGGGGCGGGCGGCGTTCCCGCATCGGCGCACGCTCGTCTGCTCCAGCGCGGAAGAAGCGGCCGCCCGGCTGGCTCAGCCGGACTCCGCCGATGTCCAGAGCGGGATGGCCGGGGCGGATGACAAGCCCGTCGTATTCATGTTCTCCGGCCAAGGCTCGCAGTACGCCGGCATGGGCAGAGAACTGTACGAGCGGGAACCGGTGTTCCGCGCCGAGGCGGACCGCTGCTTCGAGCTGATGCCGGGCGAAGTCGGGAAGCAGGCGAAGCGGGTTCTGTATCCGTCCGGCGGAGAGGCTGACGCAGATGCTTCCGATCTGATCAATCGTACGGACATTGCGCAGCCCGTCATCTTCACGGTCGAGTACGCGCTTGCCAAGCTGTTGATGGACTGGGGCGTGCGTCCGCAGGCGATGATCGGGCACAGCATTGGCGAATATGCCGCCGCATGCATCGCCGGCGTCTTCCCGCTCGAGGACGCCATCCGGCTCGTCGCGCTGCGCGGGCAATTGATGCAGAGTCTGCCCGGCGGCGTCATGCTGAGCGTGCCTCTGAGCGAGCAAGAGCTGCTGCCGCTGCTGTCCGGCGGATTGTCGCTGGCGGCGGTGAACGCGCCTTCCATGTGCGTCGTGTCGGGAACGCAGGAAGCGGTCGAGGCGCTGGCTGCCCTGTTGGAGGAGAGAGGGCATGCCTGCCGGCGGCTGCATACGTCCCATGCGTTCCATTCCGCCATGATGGACCCTATCCTGGAGCGTTATGAGCAGGAGGTGGGCAGGCTGACGCTGCATCCGCCCCGCATCCCGTTCATTTCGAACGTGACGGGGACATGGATTCGGGACGAGGAAGCGGTAAGCCCGGCATACTGGGCGCGCCATCTGCGCGGTACGGTACGGTTCGCCGACGGACTCGCGACACTGCTCGCCGAGATCGATGCCGCGTTTGCGGAGGTTGGCGGAGGCAACGCGCTGACCGCATTCGCAAAGCGGCAGACGGAGGCAACGGGGGATCGCGTCGTGGTGAACCTGATGCGGCATCCGCAGCAGACCGCGTCGGATGTGGCGCATCTTCTCCTTCAAGCCGGACGGCTGTGGAACGCCGGCGTGAGATTCGATTGGGCCCGCTTCTACAGAGAGGAGCAAAGAAACCGCATTCCGCTGCCCACCTATCCGTTCGACCGCCGGCGATTCTGGATCGAGGAGGAAGGAATCCGCATCGTCCACGCCGGCTCTGCTGCCGAGAGCGCGGGGCAATCCGGCGAAGCGGCGCCGGCGTCCCGGCGGGAGACAACGCCTGGAACAGCCGCGCCCCGGAATCCGCTGGAAGAGACGTTGGCTGGCATCTGGCGGAATCTGTTCGGTATCGGGGAAATCGGGATTCACGATGATTTCTTCGAATTGGGCGGCCATTCCTTGAAGGCGACCAGCCTCATCGCCAAGATCCATAAGGAGCTCGACGCGGAACTGGCCTTATCGGATATTTTCAACATGCCGACGATCAGCGCGCTTGCCCGGCACATCGAACAGATGGAGAAAAATCAATATTTCGCCATCTCGCCGGCGGAACCGAAACCGTATTATCGGGTGTCTTCCGCCCAGAAACGGACGTTCCTCATTCATCAGCAAATCGGCGACGTAACGACCTACAACATGCCGATGGCCTTATTGGTTCACGGCAAAGCCGATGCGGATCGGTTCGAGCAAACGTTCATTAAATTGATTCAGCGTCATGAAAATATGCGGACCTCATTCCATCTGGTGGACGGAGAGCCGATGCAGAAAATCCATGAAACCTTCTCGTTTGCGGTCGAACGCCTCGAAGCGGACGAGCAGGAGATGAACAAAATCGTGCGCAAGTTCATCAAACCGTTCGATCTGGGCCAAGCCCCGCTGATTCGGGCCTCTTTCGTCAAGCTTGGGCCGGAGAAGCATGTGCTGCTCATGGATATGCACAATATCGTGTCGGACGGCGCATCCATGAACGTGTTCATCAAGGAGTTCAGCGATCTGTATGCGGGCAAGGATCTCCCGCCGCTGCGGATTCAGTATAAGGATTATGCGGAATGGCAGCACCGCCTGCTGGAAGGAGACATGATTCGGAAGCAAGAGGAATACTGGATGAACCAGTTCCGGCACAACATCCCGGTGCTGAATATGCCGACTGACTTCGATCGGCCCGAATTCCAATCTTTCATCGGCAGAGCGCACAAGCTCACTCTGCCCAAGGAGACGGCAGATCGGTTGAACGCCGTGGCCAAGTCCCGCAACGTCACGATCAACGTGCTGCTGTTCCACCTGTACACCCTTGTGCTCCACCAGTATACCGGCCAGCGCGACATGACGGTCGGATCGCTGGTCGCAGGCCGGCGGCATGCCGACGTGGAGCCGTTGATCGGCATGTTCACCAACTTTTTGCCGATACGGGTCAGCTTCGAGGAGGACCGCACCATCCTCGATCAACTGCTCGTGCTGAATGACACAATGATGAACGCGTACGAAAATCAAGATTTCCCGTTCGATCGGATGGTGGAGAAATTGTCGGCGAAGCTGCCGCGCGGCCGCAATCCGCTGTTCGATACGATGATGATTTTCCATAACGAATTTGACGGGAACCCGGTGTTGAAGGCCGAAGGACTCGCCTTCGAGAACTATGACATTACGAAGGGGATCTCCAAGCTCGACTTCAAGCTCGATATCGGCTTTGCGGATGACGGCGGGCTGCTCTGCGTCATGCAGTATAACACGGCCCTGTTCGTCGAAGACACGATAGCGGGGCTGATGCGGCACTTTGTCGAGTTGATTGACAGCGTGCTGGCCGATCCGGAGCGGAAGCTGGGGGAGATCCGGCTGCTATCCGAGGCGGAGCAGAGCGAACTGGTCGCCAAAAGACGCCATCCGGAGCCGGAACGCGCCTTCGCCGTGGTCGCCGCCTCCACCTTCACGGCGGACCCGATCCGGCCGTATATCAAATGGTGGGGCGACCAATTCGGATTGCGCCTCGACATTCATTTTGCTCCATACCATCAAGTGTTCCAGGAGCTTTTGAATCCGGACAGCGCGCTCTCCTCCGAGGGCGATGCGGGATTGCTCCTCGTGCGGTTCGAGGATTGGCTGCGGGATGATCGCTCGCCGGAGGACCAGCAAATTAAGAAGCTGGAGCGGGCGTTCGCCGATCTGGCGCAGGCTCTGTCTATGATGAAGGGCGCGAGGCCGCTGTTCGCCGGCGTGTTTCCGGTGTCGGCTTCCCTTGGGGCTTCACCGGTCATGACGAGCTATTTGGAGGAGCTGACGAACCGGTGGAAGCGGGAGCTGGAAGAGAAGGAGCATGTCCATGTGATCGACTTCAGAGGGGTTGGCGGGATGTTCGGCGTGGAACAAATCGATGATGCGGCCGCCGATCAAGCGGGGCACATGCCGTTTACCCCCGAGTATTATGCTGCCATCGGGACGTTCACGGCGCGCCGTCTGTTGGCTTGGCATGGACATCCGTTCAAGGTCATCGCGGTCGACTGCGACCATACGCTATGGAATGGAGTATGCGGCGAAGATGGAGCCGAAGGAGTCGCGGTTACAGAGCCTTGCCGCGATTTGCAGCGGTTTCTGCTCGAAAAGCAGCGCGAAGGCATGCTGCTTGTCCTGGTCAGCAAGAACAACGACAGGGACGTGTGGGATGTATTTGACAACCATCCGGACATGCTGCTGACGAAAGAAGATTTTGCCGGCTGGCGCATCAACTGGAGCCCAAAATCCGAAAATCTGCGCGCGCTGGCGGAGGAGCTCCGGTTGGGACTGGACAGCTTCATTTTCCTCGATGACAGTTCGCTGGAATGCTCGGAGGTTCGCTCGAATTGCCCGGAAGTGCTTGCGCTGCAGCTGCCTGAAGAACGGCAAATCCCGGCATTCCTGCGGCATGTGTGGGCGCTGGATCGCATCCGCGTGACGGAAGACGACAAGCGAAGAACCGAAAGGTACAGAACGGAGCGCAAGCGCGGCGAAGTTCGCGCATCCGCTTCATCGCTGCAGGCATTTCTCAATGATCTGGAGATCGTGATAAGCATCAATGAGGCGAATGCCGGGCAATTGCCGCGCATCGCCCAGCTTATGCAGCGGACCAATCAATTCACGCTGAATGCGGACCGCGGCATGGCAGACGGCTTGCCGTCCATCCTGTCGCAGCCGGATACGGCATGCTGGGCCATCGAAGCCGCGGACCGGTTCGGCAGTTACGGACTGGTCGGGGCGGTCATTACCCGCTGCGAGGACGGCATTATGCACCTGGATTCTTTCCTCTTGAGCTGCCGCATCCTCGGAAGAGGAATCGAAGCGGCCGTAATCAGCGCATTAAAGCCGTATTGTCTTGAACGGCATGCCGATTACATCGAGGCCGCATGCACGCTTACCGGGAAGAACGAACCGATGCTTGCCTTTTTGCACACGGGAGGCTGGAGTATCAGGGAAGAGACGGACCGGACCGTGCGGTTCCGGCATGCGGTAGAGGATATTCCGGACTCTATCGATCATATCAAATATGTCCGCAACGCCCCTCTTCCTGGCTGCGAAGAGCCGCAGCAGGCAGGGAACGGCGCGCCGCGCGAGTCCGCAACCGCCGCTGTGGGCGGGGGAAGGTTCGAGCAGCCGTCGTGGGACATGGTTCTCGATGAGCGCTATCCGCAACTGCATCGGCATCAGTTGCTCCCGCTGCAATATTATAATGCGGCCCGGCTTCTCCAATTGCCGGTGCAGATCATAGAGGAAGGAGCGCCGATGAGATCCGCCTACCGCGCTCCGACCAACGAGGTGGAAGCGGCGATGGTGCAAATCTGGGAACGAGTGCTCGGCATCGGCGGCATCGGCATCGACGACGACTTTTTCCGGCTGGGCGGCACATCCCTTCATGCCGTTCGGGTTGAGGTGGAGATGGAAAAGCAGGGTCTGTTCGCGGATGGGCCGCAATTATTCAAATATCGGACGATCCATCAATTGTGCCCGCTCATTCGCGTTTCCGTCATGGATTGAACCGGAGCTTCTTATTTTCTCTCAAGGCATCGGCTGCAGATTTGCGGCAGGTGCCTTGCTTTTGTATGGGAAATATAGGATAATGATTGCGTCGTAGACATCCAGAATCATACATAAAGTCATATTGATGGGATTTGCAATCGATAAAGGAGATAGAAGAAAAAATATGAATAAAGAAGCGATCGATTCAATTTATTCCCAAGTGTCCATTAAGGATGGAAAAAAAGCGATTGAAAACATTCTTCTGGATATTTACTTCAAGCCGGGCATCTCTACCAAGGAGATCGCGAGAAAGACGCTGCTGCCGCTGCCGATTGTGGCGGCCATCAAGAAAGAATTCATCAAGGCGGGACTGATCGAACAAAACCGGGGAGTCAACTGCACGCCGAGAGGGATGCGGTTCGTTGAGCATACGATGGGTTACGGGCATCTGAATCGGACCTTGTATCAGCGGTTGAAGCATGAGCCGTGGCACCCGGACGATCTGCATGACATGATGTCGAAGCTGGAAGGCGTCTTCGAGAACCGCCCCCAGGTCGATGTCACGATCGACCAGTCCCGATGCACGCTGGAGACGAGCATGAAGCGGGCCGTGCTGGCGCTTCAGCACGAAGTTCTTATCGGGCGGGATATCGTCTGCCTCGGGGATGATGACCTTGTCAGCGTATCGTTGGCGTTTCTCCTCAAGCAGTTGTTTCGGCAAAACGCGCATAAATCCAATACCCGCATTCATGTGTTCGAGATTGACAAACGTATTATCAGCTACGTGAACTATGTTGCGGAATCCGAAAATTTACCGATTGTCTGTTATGAAATGGATTTTCGCGAACAGCTCCCTTCTGAATTTTTGCGCCGTTTTGATTGCATTTTCACCGATCCTCCCTATACGCTGCAGGGCCTTTCATTATTCGTGTCGCGCGGCATTCAATTGCTGAAGCAGGAAATCGGACTGCCCATCTTTCTTTCGTTCGCCCACAAATCGCCAGACTTCGCTTTGGAGATGCAGCGCGAATTTTCGCGGATGGGCTTGCTTGTCACGAGTGTGCTCCCGCGCTTCAATCAATATCTCGGGGCGGAAATTATAGGTAACACGAGCCAGATGATTGTGTTACAATCTACGGAAGAGACGAAGGAGAGCATTGCGCGTGACTACCGGGACGCCCTCTATACGGGAGAAGTAAGGCGCACGATTCGCGCCTATGAATGCAAGCGGTGCAGCCTTGTGACCGAGGTTGGCTTTCAAATGCAATGGCAAACGATTGAACAGCTGAAACAAAAGGGCTGCCCGAGCTGCCGTCATGACTCCTTCGAGCTTATTCAAAAAAAGAACGCATAACAACGCAGAATGGAGTCATAGCAAGATGCCGATTAGACAGATCGAGCCGGATGATATTGCGGTTATCGCTCAATTTGAAACGGACATTTCCGTGATCTCATTCGGAGAGGATGCGATTACCGATCCTCGTTTTCATGTCAGGAAGCTGGAAAAAGCGCTTCACTACGAAAAAAAAGGGATGTTTGTGCTGGAAGTTGACGGGAATGTCGCAGGCTGGATGTGGATAACGCCGCGGGAAAACTCGGTCACGAAACAGATGTACGCGAATTTCAAAAGCTTCTATATCGCAGAGCCCTATCGCGGCACCGCTTATGTGGATGAGCTGTTCGACGCGGGCATGACGTATTGCAAGAGGGAGGGAACCGAACGGATCATCGGAAAGGTGCATGTAAGCAATTTGCCGATGAGGCTGCTGTACAAGAAGTACGGCTTCAAGCCGACGCATCTGACGATGGAATGGTTTTCCGGTGAAGCAGATGATTAAATGTATCGTATGGGATTTGGACGATACGCTGTGGGAAGGAACGCTGAGGGAAGACGAGGCCGGCATCAAGCTGCTGCCGGAGATGGCGAGCGTCCTTGAGACGCTGGACCGGCGCGGGATTCTGCACAGCATCGCCAGCCGCAATCGTTGGGAGCAAGTGAAGGACAAGCTCGAGCAGTTGGGAATCGCCCATTATTTTTTGTCCCCCCAATGCCACTTCGACTCTAAGGCGGCGAGCATCGAGCGGATTGCCCAGGAACTCAACATCGGCTTGGATGCCATGGCCTTTATCGACAACGATCCGTTCGAGCGCTTCGAAGTGAACTTCTATGTGCCGCAGGTGCGTACTTATGCCGCCGAGCAATACCGGGAGCTTCCCGGTTATCCCGAATTTCAGGCAGGCCAGTTGACCGAAGAAGCGGCCAACCGGCGGCAGTATATGCAGGCGCGCCACCTGCGGGAGGAAGCTCGAAAAGCGCATAAGGGCAGCCGCGAGCAATTTTTGAAGGAATGCGAAATGAAGCTGCGGATCCAAATGGCGCGGGAAGAAGATTTCCCGCGGGTGGTCGAGTTGTCTCACCGCACGAACCAGATGAACAGCCTGTTGGAACGGGTTGATTTTCCTTTCGTCGAATCGTATTGCGCTCAGGATAACCATTACTTGTATGTAGCCAGGCTGGAGGACCGGTTCGGCGCGCACGGGCTGATCGGAACCTGCTTCGCGAGCGCCGCCGATGACAGGATCGATATCAATCTGTTTTGCATTTCCTGCCGGATTGAAGGCCGGGGCATCGCCTCCGCCTTTTTGTACACCGTTCTGGAACGGCTGGAACGACAATTGCCGCAGGCGGCCGCGGCGCGCTGCCGTTTGGTCAGCCGGCAGCGGAATTTGCCGGCGAGACTGCTGCTGGAGATGCTGGGCTTCAAGAAAACGACTACAGAGAACGAGCAATCCGTCTATATGGTGCAGCTGCCGCTCCCGCGGAAGGCATTCGATTGGCTCGAGATAGGAGAATAAGCGATGAACCGCGATGCGATCGAACATGAAATTGCCGGAATCATTCAGAATATGCTCAAGCTGCCTTTCGTCGGTGCGGATACCGACTTGATTGGCGAGACCGGAATTTTAGACTCTTTGACCGTAATGAGACTGCTTGCGGAAATAGAGAGGCGGTTTGATTTTACGTTGGACGAGGACGATCTGACGCTGGATTCCATCAGCAGCGTCAAGCGTCTGGCGGAGTGGGTCATTCACAGCAAGCAGGCAGGTCAATAAGTTGGGCCTGATGCGAAATAAGTTGGAAAGCTCACTGAGCTTGGATATCGCGCTCTCTGGCAGAAGCCTGCCGCAGAGCGCGATTTTTTTATTTGCGTTTGCGCAAAAAGCCGATCTCTTCGAGCACAATAGGCGGGATGCATCGGATACAAAAAAATAGATTCTATTGAAAAACTTAGCATGCTATAATTATTTTGAAATATATGACATCATGAGCGTAATTGTGACAAAAATATCGAAATTTGCTAAAAAGGGGTGAGCTCCAGCATCGAGGCCCGGCGTCAATCTATTGCAGCCGCGACGAAACGGATTCAAGGCGAATAAGAAAATTCTGAACCAACGGAGGAATTTCAATGAAGCCGAATGAACAGGGAACAGCAAGCGTGACAGACGCAAAGACGCAGGATGCCGTAACCGTTGTCGGGTACGCGGATCGATTCAGCGTCCAGCCCGGCCAAGCACTGAATTTTATGATCGATACGGCCAGTTCGAGTTATACCGCCAGTGTAGTGCGGTTATGCGGCGGGATGCCGGATCCGGACCATTCGACCTATTTGCCGACCGAACCGGTACCCGCGGATTGCGCCGGAGAATACCCGGGACGTCGGCAGACCACCGCGATCGGCTCCTATGCCGACCTGCCGCTGCCGGAGGAATGGATGCAAGCCGGGGAATTCTCTCTTCAAATGTGGGTATATCCGACGATTCCGCAATATGGCAAGGCTCAGATGATCTGGTCTGCCAAATCCGCCGACGGTTCATCCGGGGCGGATGTGACGCTGGACAAGGACGGACATGTAACGTTTTCCTTGATCGGCGGGTGCGGTTATTCCGTTGCCGTTCGGGCCGAAGCGCCGTTGAACGGTCATGAGTGGCACTTCGTCGCCGTTCAATATTCCGGCAGCCGCGAAGAGGCCATGCTCTTCGTGAGTCAACGGGCCGGCTGGAGGCCCGACGACGGCACGCAAGTCTGCAAGGCGGCCGTGAAGCTGGACTACAGTCAAGCGGTCATCTCCAGGGTGCTGCTGGCTGCGGATTCGGACTCTGCGGCTCCAGGCGGCGTGTCCCGCCATTATAACGGAAAAATCGGAAACCCGCGTTTGTTCCAGCATTATTTTTCCGAGGCCGAGCTGCATGACATGGCGCGCGGCACGAACACGGAGCCCGATGGCGCGCATCTCATTGCCGATTATGACTTCAGCGTCGGCATATCGTCGACCCGCCTCTCCGATCGCTCGGCTGGAGGGCATCACGGGATTTTGCGCCAAGGCGGTACCCGGGCCGTGACAAGCCACAATTGGACCGGGGAGCAGACTGACTACCGGCTCGCGCCGGAACAATACGCGGCCATTCATTTTCATGACAACGACATCGAGGATGCCGGTTGGGAAGCCGACATTACGTGGCGGATCCCGCAGGATCTGAGAAGCGGCATCTATGCGCTGAAGCTGGAGGCCGAAGGCAGCGTCGATTACATTCCGTTTTTTGTGCGGCCGACGCAGGGAAGGGAAACCGCTCCCGTCCTGTTCCTGGCGCCGACCAATACGTATCTTGCTTATGGCAACGAGCGGCTGTTCAAGTACGCCAAAGACTATTTGGGCGAGGATTATGTTCTTCCGGCGCAGGATGTTTATTTGGACGAGCATCCGGAAATGGGCAGCTCCATTTATGACCTGCACAACGATGGCAGCGGGGTACAATATTCCTCCCGGCTGCGCCCGCTCCTGAATATCCGGCCTCATTACCGGAACTGGCGGGCTGTGCGCCATTTCTCCGCCGATCTGTACATTACCGGCTGGCTGGAGCAGCGGGGGCAGAGCCATGACATCGCCACGGACGAAGACTTGCACCATGAAGGCGCCGATTTGCTGGGACGTTACAAGGTAGTGATTACCGGCAGCCATCCCGAATATTGGACGCGCCCGATGATGAAAGCGCTGGAGCAGTATTTGGCGGAGGGCGGCCGCTTAATGTATCTGGGAGGCAACGGATTTTATTGGGTGACGAGTCTGGATCCGGAACGGCCTCATCTATTGGAAGTGCGGCGCGGCAACGCCGGCTCGCGCTCCTCGGATTCTCCGCCGGGCGAACTGTTTCACAGCACCACAGGCGAGCCCGGAGGCATATGGCGTCATTTCGGTTACGTGCCCCAGCGGCTTGTGGGGGTAGGCGTGACTGCTTTGGGCGGAGGCATGGCATGCGGTTACCGCCGATTGGAAGACAGCTTCCATCCGTCGGCGCGGTTTATTTTTGAAGGCATCGGCGATGACGAGATCATTGGCGACTTCGGATACGCGGCTGGCGGGGCGGCCGGCGACGAGATTGATCGCTATGACCTCAAATTCGGCACGCCTCCGCATACGCTGTGGCTGGCCACGTCCACTGGATTCGATAATAATTACCAATTTGTGCATGAAGATCAATTAAATACGGCACCAGGTCAAGGAGGGCGCGAAAACCCGCTTGTACGGGCGGATATGACCTATTTCGATATCCACGGCGGGGGCGCCGTATTCTCCGTCGGTTCGATCAACTGGGCCGGGAGTCTTGCCTGGAACGACTACGACAACAATGTCGCCCGCATTAGCGATAACGTCCTGAAGCGGATGTTGGCGGAGCACGACAGTCATGCGGCCTCAACGGCCGGGTCGAGTGCCGCGCCATCTTGATTCGTCCCGGGACAGCAGGGGGACCGGCGACGGAATGAGCTTGAGGATGGGGGAAATGAAGGATGACACGTAAACTTGCCGCGATCGTTTTGGCAACCGTGCTTGCCTGTTTTCATGTTGGCTTTCCGGCCAATTCGGCAGACGGGGCCTCGACGAAGGCGAAAAACGTTATTTTTATGGTTCCGGACGGCTTTTCACCCGCCTATGCCGCCAGCTACCGCTTATACAAAGGCGAGCTATCCGCAATGGATTCGATGCTTGCAGGGATGGTGAGGACGTACTCGGCCAATTCCGCGTTAACCGATTCCGCCGCTGCCGCGACGGCGATGGCGACGGGGCACAAGACGAACAACGGGATGATCGGGACGACTCCGGACGGAAAACAGCGCCGGACGATTCTCGAGGCGGCGCGGGAACAAGGCAAGTCAACCGGTCTGGTCGCCACTTCGAGCATTACCGATGCGACACCGGCCGCTTTTTCGTCGCATATCGCCTCCCGCGAGGAAGAAAGCGATATCGCGCCGCAGCAGTTGGAAAATGCCGATGTTCTGCTGGGAGGGGGCAAGACCTTCTTTCTGCCCGAGTCGCTCGGGGGCAAACAAAAGTCACGCAATCTTGTGGAGGAAGCAAGGCGCAGCGGTTACACCATCGTGGAGGACCGCACTCAACTGCAGGCCGCAAAAGGCAGCAAGCTGCTCGGGTTGTTCGCGGGCGGGGACATGGCCCCCGAACTTGATCGGGAGCATACGAATGAACCCAGCTTGAAGGAAATGACCAGGAAAGCGATCGACGTTCTCCGTCAAAACAAAGCCGGCTTTTTCCTGTTGGTGGAAGGGAGCCAGATTGATTCCGCCGGGCATTACAATGACGCCGCATGGGCCATGAAAGACACCCAGGCGTTCGAAGAGGCGGTCGCGCTGGCAATCGACTTCGCCACAAAGGACGGCAACACGTTAGTCGTTGTCGTCGGCGATCACGATACAGGAGGGATGTCGGTCGGCGGATACGGTCAAACGGATGCCAAGCTTGAAGTGCTGCATCATGTCAAAGCATCCGGACTCTATATGGCCGACAAGCTGAAGGCGGACAGAAGCAATGCCGCAGAAGTCCTTAAAACGTATGCGGGCATTGATGCGACCGCAGCGGAAGGAGCCAAGATCAAGAACGCCGAAGATGCGGTCCATGCCATTAATGGCGTCATTAGCGAACGTGCCCTGATATCCTGGACAACCTATTTGCACACCGGCGTGGACGTGCAGATCTATGCGTTCGGGCCGGGAGCGGATTTGTTTCGGGGATTGCACGACAATACGGATTTGCCGCATCTCGTCGCGCAAGTGCTGCATATCGATTTTAAGCGCTAACCGCCAGAAGAAGTGAAGCTGGCCGGGAAAAGAAGGGGCTGTCTCACCGCGAGACAACCCCTTATTCTCCACGCTCGACTCGTCGGAAAACTGCAAAACTGCAGCTTTCTTCTATGAGGTGTACTCCGTTACAGGGAATCCTGCAAAACGGCATCAATTTCAGCCTATTCAATGGCAATAAATTAATAAACGCCGAAAATAATGTGTTTTTGCATCAATTCAATAAAATAGCGGATTAAATACAATGAAATCCTGCATCTACGCAGGATTTCATTGCCTCATCCATCATCTGCCGTTTTGCCCGCCGCCGTATTCTCTGTTGTTCCGTCTTGCCCCGCATCCTTGCGCCCCGTCTATTGGACACCTAGATTTTTGGCCCGATCGTCCCCGTTTTTGGTGCAACCGTGACCGCAGGGCAGCTTGCCGTTACGCTTCCTCCAATACTCCGGCCGGCCCGAAAAACTCATAATGAATTCGTTCGGGTGCGACGCCAAGTCCGGTCAGAGCCCGGTAGACGGCCTTCATGAACGGCGCCGGCCCGCAGAAGTACGCATCCGCCCGCTGCCACACCTCGGCCGGCAAGGCGGATGCCAGCCATGCCTCGTCAATGAATCCTTGGCGGTCACAAGCGTCGCCCGCTTCGGGGCGTTCGTAGCAGACGAAGCTCCGAATGCGTTCATTTGCTTCCGTCAAGGCGCGGACCTCGTCCTGGAACGCATGCACGCGGCGATGCCGTGCGGAATGAATGAAATAAACGTCCCGATCCGGCTCATGCTTCGCCAGCGCTTGCAGCATGCTCATCATAGGCGTGATGCCTACGCCGCCGCTGAGGAGCACGACCGGCGAAGCTGTGCCCGCACGCAGCGTGAAGTCGCC
Source organism: Paenibacillus dendritiformis (assembly GCF_015845845.1). Classification (GTDB taxonomy): domain Bacteria; phylum Bacillota; class Bacilli; order Paenibacillales; family Paenibacillaceae; genus Paenibacillus_B; species Paenibacillus_B dendritiformis_C. The sequence goes on along the minus strand of NZ_LDIG01000073.1, from coordinate 1,186 downwards.
GGCAGGCGCCGTCAACTCCAGCCGATCGCCTTCCTGCACAACGTCATGCAGATAGCAGGAGACGATGCCGGCAGGGGAATGATCATCGCCGCCCTCGCGCTTGACGCTAATGCGGTAGGTGTCCCCCCCTGGAGCCTGGGACAGGCTGTAATGGCGCAAATGCGTATTCTCCGAACCCTCCGGCTTCACCCGTACCGTAATATACTGTCCCGGAAGATAAGAAGAGATGGCGCCGCCGTCTTCCGGCTGAAGATAGAACGACGTAATGACATCCGATTCCGGCGCCTTGCGGACGACGCGGAAGCTGCGGAAGCCTTCCCAGCCGCCTTCCGCCTCGGCCGCCGCCTGATACATATCCCGCTCGACCTGGATGAAAATATCGGCGATGACGCCGTACGCCTCCGCCCAGGCTTCCAAAATGTCATCGGTTGCCGCATCTCCAAGCACATCCTTGATGGCCAGCAGCAGATGCTTCCCTACAATCGGGTAATGCTCCGGCTGAATATGGAGGGCACGGTGCTTGTGGCCGATCTGCTTCACGACCGGCATAATGTCCTCTAGGCGGTCGATATGCGCCGCCGCGGCATAAATGGCCGAGGCGAGCGCCTGCGACTGGCGGCCCTGCCGCTGGTTCGCGTGATTGAAAATATTGAGCAGCTCGGGATGATTCGAGAACATCATTTCATAGAACCGCTTCGTGATCTGTCGGCCATGCGCTTCCAGAACGGGCACGGTCGACTTCACAATTTCAATGGTACGCGGTGTCAGCATCATATCTCATCCTTTCATAAGTGAAATTCCGCAACGGAATGACTCCAGTCTAACGAAGTGATATAGATCACTATGTGATCTTGCGCACAGCAAACGTGAGATATTCGTGAACGACGGCACTAGCGTTGCATCAATCTTTTTACGAAAATTTTCACCCTATAATTCTCTATATTTGTAACTTATTGAACTATATTCGTGGACAAAAATAAAGAAATCTCCTATTGTTGAGTTACCCTCAGCGTTATCCATAAAACGCCTCAACAAAGGAGATTTCTATGGATAACGTACCGAATCAAAACGTCATTTGTCAATGCCTAAAGTGGTTACATGTGAATTCCACTAGAGATGAGTCATTGGATTACCGAGCCCAAAAGTTGTTTGTCGGCGCTTCGACACTCTTGTTTGTAGAGGCACA
>NZ_LDIG01000072.1 GCF_015845845.1 Paenibacillus dendritiformis | reverse complement strand
TTCGAGAAGCATGCCAGCCTGAAGTATAAATATGGCAATCGGAAATTTTGGGCGGAGGGCTACTACGTCAGCACAGTAGGCTTAAACGAAGCAACTGTCGCAAAATATATACGTGAACAGGAAGCACATGACCAAGCAGTTGATAAACTGAGTGTGAAAGAGTATGAAGATCCGTTCAACAGAAACAGTAGCAAGAAGAAGTAAACCAGTTTAACTGGTAAGTGAAAGTGACAAGTTACACTGAGCCTGAACAATTTTATTGTAAGGCTAGCGTCTTTAGGCGCAGTTTGGCAACAGGGGGTTATACCCCAAGTGCAAACCACCCGTTGGACGGGTGGTTTTGATTTATGAGCGGGGGGAGGGGCTTATTAGGACAGTAGCTTGCGGAATTCCGCGGTAAGCAGCGGGACGATCTCGAACAGATCGCCGACGACTCCATAATCCGCCACCTGAAAAATCGGGGCTTCCGGATCGGTATTAATCGCGACGATGACGCGCGATTGATTGATGCCGGCCAAATGCTGAATCGACCCGCTGATGCCGCAGGCAAAGTAGACCTCCGGCGTCACCACCTTGCCGGTCTGCCCGATCTGGAGTGCATAATCGCAATAGCCGGCATCGCAGGCGCCGCGGCTGGCGCCGACCGCTCCGTTCAGGACGAGAGCGAGCTGCTGCAGCGGCTTGAACCCGTCCGGGCTCTTCACGCCGCGGCCGCCGGAGACAATGATTTTCGCCTTCGCCAGATCGATGGAGCCGCTCATTTTCGTGGCGACATCCCGCACGATAGAGCGTAGCGTAGGCGGAGGATCGGGGAGAAAGCGGCGTTCCGGCACTGCTGCGGTACCCGGAAGCGGCGCTCCCGCCTGCCCGCCGGGCGGGAAATTGTTCGGCCGGATGGTGAGAACCCAGCACTTCGATGCTTGGGTGAACCGCTTCGTCTCGAACGCCTTGCCGGCATAAATCGGCCGATGGAAGGCGAAACCGTCCTCATACGCTTCGATGGAAATAACGTCGGAGATTTGACCGGACTGCAAATGGGAGGCCAGCATCGGGGCCAGATCCCGACCCATCGCCGTGTGCCCAAGCAGGATAATATCGGGCTTCTCCTGATCGACGAAGGTGCGGGCGGCCGCAAAATACGTTTCTGCCTCATAATATTGATATCGATCGTTGTCCGCTGCAACGATCATGTGGATGCCGGGAAGAGACAGCGCGTCTACGGCTTTCCCGATGGCATGCCCGATAACCAGCACGATGACGCGATCCTCGACTTTCGCCATTTGCGCGACAGCACCAAGCGCTTCCCATGTCACTTGTCTGACCTGATTGCCACGCATTTCCGCGATAACGGCAAATGTGCGTCCCATGCGGACTCACTCCTTTCGTTCCTTCTGTTCATCATTCCATAGTAATGGCGGCTCATGCCAAGCTCTACGGATGCTATATGCATTCGCTTCCCGCCTTGCCAGGCGGTTTATCTGACGCTCTTTCCGCCAGCATGTGTGCGATCCGGAAGAATAGGCTTATTTTTAAGGACGCCGAGCCTGATTTTTCGGAACTATGGGATTGGGCCGCCTTAGATCATAAATGTTCGTGGACTCGCCTCAGTGCCGGATCGCTGCTATCCATCTTATGGCTCGGACTTGAAAGTTATTTCAATTTTTCGGCGCATAAGGGGGAAAGACATTTCAATTTACCATTGGGCAACATAGGCCCGGCATTGCATTTTTTAAGCCCGAAAGACATATCCATCAAGCAGGAGGAACACGAAGCGAAACTCGGGTTTCAGCGTTCATTTTCAGCGACGGCAACCGGCGCGATGCACCGTCATCGAGCCGGGTACAGCCAACGAGATGAATTCCGCAAGAAGAAGGGGAGGGTGTCATGCATGTCATAGAGAACGGCGAACGCCCCTGGCTTCGCCATTACCCTGAAGAAGTGGCACCGACTGCCGATTATCCGAAGCACAATGTCGCGCAATTGATGATTCAAGCGGCCGTCCAGTATCCGAACCGGACAGCCGTCCATTTTATGGGGGCGAACCTGTCATATCAGGCGCTGCTGGATGCAGCCTATCGCTTCGCGAACGGCCTGCACGCCCTCGGCATCAAATCCGGGGATCGGGTGGCCCTGATGCTGCCGAACTGCCCGCACATGGTCATCGCCTATTACGGAAGCCTGCTGGCCGGCGCCGTGGTCGTCATGACCAATCCGCTCTATATGGAGGGAGAGTTGATCCACCAGCTCAATGATGCCGGTGCGAAGGTGATCGTCACCCTCGATATGCTGCTGCCGCGTGTCAGGAAGGTCAAGCGGAGCACGCCGCTGACGTACATGATTTGCGGCTCGCTGCGCGAATACTTGCCGTTCCCGCTCCGGTTCTTGTATCCGCTGAAGGCGAAGAAGGAGGGCCATTCGCTTGATATTCCGAATGAGCCGGGCCTGTTCCGCTTCAAATCATGGCTGAAAAGCAATACGCCCCAGCCTGTGCTCTGTCCGGTCGACGCGGAGAATGACATCGCGATGCTGCAATATACGGGCGGCACGACAGGCACGGCCAAAGGCGTCATGCTGACGCATTACAATCTCGTCGCGAACACGATACAGACCGCGAATTGGTGCTACAAAGCGAACAGGGGAGAGGAGAAGTTCCTGGCGGTGCTCCCTTGCTTCCATGTATTCGGATTGACGGTGCTGCTCAATCAGGCGATGCATCTGGCAGGGGAGCTCGTCCTGCTGCCCCGGTTCGATACGCTGCAGGTATTGGCCGCGATTCAGAAGAAGAAGATAACGGTTTTCCCCGGCGCGCCCACGATGTATATTGCCATCAATCACCACAAGGAAGTACAGCGCTTCGACCTGTCTTCCGTTAAAGTGTGCGTGAGCGGATCGGCGGCTCTGCCGCTGGAGGTGCAGGAGCGGTTCGAGGCGCTGACGGGCGGCCGCCTGTTCGAAGGCTACGGGCTGACGGAGGCTTCGCCGGTCACGCATGCGAACCCGATCTGGGGGCTGCGCAAGACCGGGACGATCGGAATCCCGTTCCCGGACACGGACGCGAAGGTGGTCCACCCCGAGACGTTCGATCCGCTTCCGCCCGGCGAGATTGGAGAGCTGGCGGTGAAGGGGCCGCAGGTGATGAAGGGCTATTGGAACCGGCCGGAGGATACGGCAGCCGTCCTGAAGGATGGATGGCTTTTGACCGGGGACATGGCGAAGATGGATGAAGACGGTTACTTCATGATCGTCGATCGGAAAAAAGACATGATTAACGCCAGCGGCTTCAAAGTATATCCGCGCGACGTCGAGGAGGTGCTGTTCGAGCATCACGCCGTGAAGGAGGCTGTCGTGATCGGGGTGCCCGATCCGTACCGCGGGGAGACCGTGAAGGCGTTCATCGTTCGGGCGGAAGGGGCCGGGACGACGGCAGAGGAGCTGGAAGCGTGGTGCCGGGAGCGGCTTGCCGCCTACAAAGTTCCGCGGCTGTACGAGTTCCCCGAGGAGCTGCCGAAGACGATGGTCGGCAAAGTGCTGCGCCGCCGGCTGGCGGAAGACGAGAGGCAGCGCCAGGCCGGGGGCGGACTGGCGGAACCGTCCGGATTGGGCAAGCAGGAGTAGCGCGGCGTTCGGCTGACGGGCCGGTTCGGGGGGAGCCGGCCCGTCCGGCGGACGCGGCCGGACCGCGCTTGCCGCATACGGACTAGATGGCTAGACGCGCAGGTTCAACCGAGCCCAGGACATTTTTTTGCGAGAGGAGCAAGGCCGATGAGCGGAACGGGTGGGGACGCGATGAAGCGGTGGGCGGAGCTGGAGGAGCTGGCCGCGGCGACATTCTGGGGCCATCTGGGCTGCGAGCTGGTCAGCGTCGGCGAACGGGAAACGATTGTGCGCCTGCAGGCGCGGGAGCGTCATTTGAATATGATGGGAATGGTCCATGGCGGGGTGCTTGCCTCTCTGTTGGATACTACGATGGGCATTGCCGCGTCGGCGAACCGGCCCGATGATCAGGTTGTCACGAGCAATTTGAACGTTCATTACGTTCATCCGCTGCGGGCGGGCCTGCTGGAAGTCCGGGCCCACGTCGTTCATTCCACGAACCGGACGATGACGGTATACGGGAGCGTAACGGGCGAAGACGGCCGATTAGGGACGATTGGTACGGGTTCCTTCCGGGTCAAAGGGTAATTGGCGAGTTGAACATTTGACATCAATTTGTCATAATGACGATAAGCTTATCATTACCCTTACTGGGCTGGAGAGGAGACGATTCGCGATGAAAGCGTTAGTCGTCATTGATTACACGCATGATTTTGTCATCGGCCGGCTTCCGTGCGGACAGCCGGCTATTGACATTGAACGCCGGATTGCGGAGCTGACCGAGCAATTCGCCGCCCGAGGCGAATTCGTGGTCATGGCCGTGGACGTTCACGACGAGCAGGACCCGTATCATCCGGAGACTGCGCTGTTCCCGCCGCATAATATTCGCGGGACGGAAGGCCGCGAGCTGTATGGCGCGCTGCGGGAGGTGCATGAACGCCATGCCTCGGCGATATACTGGATGGACAAAACCCGGTACAGCTCCTTTTGCGGCACCGATCTCGACATGCGGCTGCGGGCGCGCGGGGTGAAGGAAGTCCACCTGGTTGGGGTTTGCACGGATATTTGCGTGCTGCATACGGCGATTGAAGCGTATAATCTAGGTTATCGCATCGTCGTGCATGAGGATGCGGTCGCTTCATTTAATGCCGACGCGCATCGCTGGGCGCTGGAGCATGTCCGCAATACGCTGGGCGCTCAAGTCGTCAGCGGGTATTGATGGATTTGCGGCTTCGGCCGAGGATAGGCAAAGGACGTCAGAAAGAAGGATGAATAAATGAATGCATCAATGGCATTGCATACCGACAAATATCAGATCAATATGATGTATGCGCATTGGAAGCATGGCACGCACAATCAGAAAACGGTGTTCGAAGCGTTTTTCCGGAAGCTGCCCTTCCATAACGGGTACGCCGTGTTCGCCGGCCTGGAGCGGATTATCGAGTATATGGAGCAGCTCCGCTTCACGGAGGAGGATATCGCGTATTTGCGCGAACAGGAGGAGGAGTACGAAGAAGCATTTCTGCAGGAGCTGCGCAACTTTCGCTTCACCGGCAATATCGATGCGGCGAGGGAAGGAACGCTCGTATTCGCGAATGAACCGCTTATTCGCGTGGAAGGGCGCATATTCGAGACGCAGTTGATCGAGACGGCACTACTTAATTTCATGAATTTCCAGACCTTAATCGCGACGAAGGCATCCCGGATCAAATATGTGGCAGGCAATGACATTTTGATGGAATTCGGAACGAGACGGGCTCAGGAAGCGGATGCCGCCCTCTGGGGAGCGCGGGCCGCCTATTTGGCGGGCTTCCATGCGACCTCCAACATGCTGGCGGGCCGCCGTTTCGGGATCCCGACCAAGGGAACGCACGCGCATGCCTGGGTGCAGAGCTTCGAGAACGAGCAGGAGGCGTTCCAGGCATTCGCCGAGGCGCTCCCGAACCAGGTGACGCTGCTGGTGGACACCTATGATACGCTGCACAGCGGCATTCCGAACGCGATCCAGATCGGCAAGGAATTGGAGAAGCGGGGCAAGAAGCTGCAGGCGATCCGCCTTGACAGCGGCGATTTGGCGTATTTGTCGATCGAAGCCCGGCGGATGCTGGATGAGGCCGGCTTGAACGAGGTTCAGATCGTCGCTTCCAACGATTTGGACGAGTACACGATCTCGGATCTGAAGCTGCAGGGAGCACGCATAGATATGTGGGGCGTCGGCACGCAGCTGATTACCGCGGCGGATCAGCCGTCTCTCGGCGGGGTGTACAAGCTGGTATCCCGCGAGGTCGACGGGGTGATGCAGCCAACGATCAAAATCTCGGCCAATCCGGAAAAAGTGACGACACCGGGCAAGAAGGACGTTTACCGCATTATCCATAAGAAAAAGAAAAAAGCGATCGCCGATTACATCTGCCTTACGGAAGAGGATGACGTCGAGCGCCGCGCCAAGATCAAGCTGTTCGATCCGATACATCCGTATCTCCATAAATATGTCGAGCACTATGACGCCGAGAAGCTGCTGCATCCGATCTATCGGGACGGGAAGCTGGTGTATGAGCGGCCGCCGCTGGACGAGATTCGCGAATATCACCGCGAGCAGCTGCAGCTGTTCTGGCCGGAATACTTGCGCAAGACGAATCCGGAGCGCTACCATGTCGACATCAGCACGAAGGCATGGCAGCTGAAGCATGACATGATCGAGTCTTACGTGCAGGAGCAAGAGCAGCGGATGCGTATTTTGCGGGAGAACGGGGACGACGGCGCCAACGGCCATTCAGGCGAATAGAAGTCCGAAGCGGCAATGGCAACCTGGCGGGAGCCTGCGCCGGAGTGCTTGCTTGGAGATCACGGGGCGTCCTTCAACAGCCGCCTGTGGAATTCGGTCCGGTTGGCCCATAAGGTGATGAAATTCACATGCAAAGGCGGGAAGCAAGTTACGGATGTCATGAATAGCAGCAGAACCGATCGGGTGGCAACCTACTAATTTTCGATAGCGCAACAATGTATCCTACTGGATTAGCGTAACAACTCTGCGATAATCGAGGGGAAAAGGTTTGGATTATCGATAGTGCAGCATCAGGCCACGACAGTGGAACAAATCAGCGGACGGGATGTTCGATAGAGACAGACGAGATAGCGCAGACAGCCGAACTTCTCTCGTCCGGAACGGGGAGAGAGGACGATGAGTGTGAAGGATCTGGGGCAAGGACGCCGCAGCGAGCAGTTCACCCCGCCGCACGGATTTACCGCCGGCGTCGAGGGGCCTGCCTGCGACAAGGAAGGCAATCTGTACGCCGTGAATTACGAACGGGAGGGAACGATCGGCAAGGTTACGCCGGAAGGTGTCAGCAGCGTTTTTCTGGAACTCCCGGAAGGAAGCATCGCGAACGGGATTCGGTTCAATCGGGCCGGCGACATGTTCATGGCCGATTATACAAGGCACCGAATTTACCGCTATTCTTGGCAAGAGCGCCGGCTGGACGTCCTGGCGGAGGAGCCGGCGATGAATCAGCCGAATGACATCGCGATCTCATCGCGCGACGTTCTGTTCGCCAGCGATCCGAACTGGGCGGACGACACCGGGCAGCTGTGGCGGATCGATCCCGACGGGAAGACGACGCGCCTGGAAGCGGGAATGGGAACGACGAACGGAATCGAGGTCAGCCCCGACGAGCGTCTGCTGTATGTGAACGAGTCGGTGCAGCGCCGGATCTGGGTCTATGATCTGTCGGAGGACGGGAACGTATCCAATAAGCGCTTATTCCATGAGTTCCCGGATTACGGTCTTGACGGCATGCGCTGCGATGTCGAGGGCTATCTGTATGTAACCCGGTTCGGTAAAGGAACCGTAGCCATCTTGTCGCCGGCAGGAGAACTGGTCGAAGAGGTTCAACTGCTGGGCAAGGAGTGCACGAACCTGACGTTCGGAGGCGAGGATGGGCGGACCGTATATGTCACGATCAAGGATAAGGGCAATATCGAACGCTTCGCTGCCGATCGTCCGGGCCGCTGCCGGAGATTGTTCGGGCTTGTCTAGCAGCCATTGGGCGGGGGCGGCGCCGTGCTGTTGGACCAGACCGTGCCCGGGGAACCAGGCGGAGAATAAGAAGCCAATCGAATACACGGAAAAGAGGCGCCACGGGTCGTGGCTCCTCAGACTGTCGACAGTCTTTTTTCTTGGGAAGGACGGGGCCGGGGAAGGCAGAACAGGTTAGGGCATGCTGGTCCGTGCATGAAATTGCTGCACAGGCGCAGCATTTTTAACCTCAATAGGCTAAATTCCGAGAAAATCCTGCAAAATTACATTATTTCGCCATTTTGAACGCTATTTATGCCTTGCCGCAGGCTAATTGCTGTATTTTTGCAGCAATCCTATTTTCGCAACCTCGTGTCAATGAAATTGCTGCATTCTTGCAGTATTGGTGGGGCAGATGACTAGAGTCGCGGGAGATACTGCAGCTTTGGTGGAGTGGATGACTAGAACTGTAGACGTTCTGGCCGGGAACGATGGAAGATTATATGGAGATATATTTGCGAACCTACCAGACCTAGAAGGGCGTTTCGGAGCGGCTGCCCGCCAGGGCGGATCAGGATCATCACCATCCGCTCGCCGCGGCTGAATGATGAATTTTTTGCGTTCTGCCGCAGCAATCCGTGTTTGCCTGACTTCATACCGCTGCATTTCTATCCGCATGACCATATCGAGGAGGTGCTTCACGCCGAACCGGCCGCTCCGCTGCGGCTCCCGTTGCATCCGTACCGCCAAATATTGGAGGAGTCCATGGGGCTCTCTCCGAATCCGGTGTATTTGCGGGACATGCTTGCGCAGGAGATGAGGCTGCTGGCCGAGCAAAGGCTGTCCGACAAGGTTCTCACGGAAGGGAATTCGGCCGCCTATCAGGGAATTGACGAATGAACCGTGTATAAGGCGGCCTATCTCGCCAAAGCCGTTGTCGATAATCTGAAAGAGGCGCCACGGGTCGTGGCGCCTCTTCTTGCGAACGGGCAGCAGGAGGAGCGGGGAATGAATTATTTCTCGGGAAAGCGCAAAATGCTGCATCCTTCTCCATCTGGCGACCGGTGTCGACGAGCCGCGGCGGGCGGAAGCGGCGAAGCGGATCAGACGATGTCGGCTCATGGTCCCGCCATGGGGATCGGCAGAAGCGCTCTCGCAATGCGCTTGCCAAACGCGTGCGCTCGGCACGGCTTCCGCTGGCCTTCGCCTGCGGCCGCCTTTAGAGCGGACGCAGGGCAATCTGCTCCATTTGCTTTAAGCCTTCCATCATATCCAGCCATGCCTGCGGCTTATTCGGCAGCACGGCGTAATACCAATGCAGGAACTCGGCCACGAGCGAAGCCGGAACGGAACTCATCCCCTCCTGCATCGGCATGAAGCAGAGGTCGAGCCCGCTGACGGCTTCCCCGTCGTTCGACCAGGACGGGTGAACGTAAGGGAAATCGAGGCGCTCGTATCCGAGATGGGACAGCACCTCGCGCCGGACGACCGGGTCCATCGGACGTATGCCGCCGAAGGAGAAGTCGCCGACCCGGTAGGGGTCGTAGATTTCGGCGAACATGCCGATGAGCGGCTTGCCTGCCGCTTCCGCCACGCTCAGCAAATCGCGCTCGCGCTGCTTGTACAGGAAGCGGCCGATGCCGAGTCCGGGTTCGCCGATGATGGTGAAATCGGTCATCGCCACCTGCAGCGCTTTCACATAGCGGTATTCGGTCGCGCCGACGACGCGGCCGTCAAGCACGGCGACAAAGACGCGGATATCGGGATCCTCCAGCGGCTCCCGCCACAGATCGAATTCCAGCACCTCTTCCTTCGGAAAAATTTGGCCCATCAAAGCATGCATTTGGGCAAACAGCGGATCTTCGATCGATTGGATACGGACATAGCGAAGCTGGGTCATGGGGATTCAGCACCTTTCCTCATTATCTCTCTTCATCTCAATTCATCACGAATGCGCGTTCAAATGGATGGTCAATACGGACGCCGCGTTACAGGAACGGGTTGCGCCATTCCATCAGCAGGCCGTAGTTGGCCGACTGCGCATCCTCCAAATAATCGGGCACGACCGCGACGGGGGTGCGGCCGCAGCGAAGCAAAAAGCTGACGACCGGATCGCGACGCCGGCCTTCCATGACCTCCCGCACATACTGTTCGGCGCTCATCTGCTCAGCGACGGCGCCGTAGCCGGGCATGCGGGCTCCGCCCAGAAGCCGGTCCAGCCGAAGGTGGACGACCGTGGCGTACATCGCCTGCATCATCCACTGCCCGATTCCATATTTCCGGTATTCGGGGCGGACGCACAGATCGACGACATACAAGGTTCGCCCCGCCGGATCGTGGTGGCGGATATACCCGTTGTCCGTCGCCGCTTCCCAGGACAGGTGCTCGGCTTCGGCGGCAGGCGGAAGCACGAGGGCGGTCATCGAGCCGACGAGCTGCCCGTCCATCTCGGCGCAAAGCGCCCCCGCCGGAAAGCGGGATACATGCTCCCCGATTTGCTCGCGGTTCCACCACAGATCCTCGGGGAAGGGCGGCGGGAAGGAGGCGCGCTGAATGTCGATGAGCGCGTCGGCATCGGCCAGACTATAATTGCGAAGCGTCAGCCGCTTCGTGCTCCCTTCATGGAGCACATACATCGATTGGCGGAGCATTGTCGCCGCCCCCTTTACCAATCCGGGTACAGATCCGTGCGGCGATCGCGCCATGTCGTTACAGAGCCGCGTTCTCTTACCTGCTTCAGCAAGGACAGATCCAGATCCGCGGTCACGATCATATCGTTGTTGAATTCTCCTTCGACGAGAATGCCGCGCGGCGGGAACGGGATGTCGTTCGGGGCGATAACGGCCGCCTGGCCGAAATTGGCCCGCATGAAATCAACGGTCGGCAAGGAGCCGACGGTTCCGGTCGCGACGACGTATACTTGGTTCTCGATCGCCCGGGCATGGCAGCAGTAGCGGACCCGGTAGAAGCCCTGCCGGTCATCGGTGCATGACGGGCAGAAGATGACATCGGCCCCTTGGGCGCGCACCATGCGGACGATCTCGGGAAATTCGATATCATAACAGGTGAGAATGGCGATAGTGCCCTTTTCTGTATGGAAGACGCGCACGCCCTCCCCGGCCGCCATATTCCATTCCGAGACTTCGGTCGGGGTAATATGGAGCTTCGCCTGCTCCTCGACGGTGCCGTCAGGGCGGAACAGGTGAGCCATATTGTACAGCTTGCCTTCCCGCTCGATAACATGGGTGCCCCCGATCAGATACATACCGTACTGCTTGGCCAAGCGGGTGAACAGCTCAAGGTAGGCTTCGGTATAGCCCGGAAGCTCGCCGATCGCGAGCGCCTCGCGCTCTTCGGTTCCAATCGACATGAGCTGGGTCGTGATGAACTCGGGAAAGAGCAGGAATTCAGCCTCGAATTCTGCTGCGGTCCGGATATAGTGCTCTACCTGTCTCGCGAACTCATCAAAGGATGCGATCGTATGCAGATGGTACTGGACGGCAGATACGCGCATTTTCATAGGAACACCTCCAACAAGGAAAAAATAAAGATCTCTCTCATTATGACCAGAACGGCCGTGGAGAGCAACCATTTCTTGCGGGCGGGCACCTGGAGCCTGCTACCGCGGGCCGGGCCGGTTCGAAGGGCAACACAGAGCCGATCTCGTTCCGAAAAAAAGGAGGAGGCGGCCGCTATCGCGAAGCTATAGAAAGGATCATTTCGACAGGCGGAAGGGGAAGTTCATATATGACATCACAATACGGACATCATGAAGCGCAGCAGGCCTTGCCCTATCCCGGCAGCATCACGGATGTGCCGGGCATTCGGCTCGGCCATGCGCAGGACGAGGCCGCGCTGACAGGCTGCACGGCAATCTTGGCGGAGGAGGGCGCGGTTTGCGGCGTCGATGTGCGCGGCTCCGCTCCCGGCACGCGCGAGACCGAGCTGCTTCAGCCTACCGCGATGGTGCCGCATGTCCATGCGATCTGCCTGAGCGGGGGCAGCGTGTTCGGGCTCGAAGCCGCTCACGGCGTCATGCGGTATTTGTCGGAGCGGGGCATCGGGCTGGATGTCGGGGTAGGGAGGGTCCCTATCGTGCCGGGCGCGATATTGTTCGATCTCGCCATCGGCCAGCCCGATGTGACGCCGACGGCCGCCATGGGCTATGCCGCAGCGGCGTCGGCCGCTTCGTCTCCTCCGGCGCAAGGCAATGCCGGGGCGGGCATGGGAGCGACCGTCGGCAAGTATGCGGGGCCGGAACGGGCCATGAAGGGCGGCTTCGGCACCGCTTCCGTGAAGCTGCCGAACGGGCTTGTCATCGGAGCGGCGGTCGCTGTGAACGCGGTGGGCGAGATCCGGCATCCGGTGCACGGCGGGACGGCGGCGGGAGCGCGGGGCGACGAGTCGGGCAGCTTCCTCGCGCCGCTTCGCTATCTGTCCGGATTGGACAAGCCATTTGCCGCGGTGAGGCCGGGCACCAATACGACGATTGCCGTCGTCGCCTGCAACGCCAATCTGACGAAGACGGAGATGAACAAGGTGGCGGAGATGGCGCATAACGGGCTCGCGAGAACGATCTTTCCGGTGCACACGATGTTCGACGGCGATACGGTGTTCGCCATGACGACAGGGGGCGTGGACGCTTCGGTCGATCTCGCCGGCATGTGGGCCGCGGAGACGCTGGCTTACGCCATTATCAATGCGGTGACGGCGGCCGAATCCGCGGGAGGGGTTCCGGCGGCGCGCGATTGGGCGGCGCAGCCCCCGCAATAAAACGCCAAAGCGCGCCGGACAGATTGCCGGCGCGCTCAGGCTCAGGACGGGAAGATGGAGGCGATGGCTTCCTTCAACACGGAGGCGGAGTGGTGGAGCTTCTGCTTCTCCTCGTCGGTGAGATGAAGCTCGTACACATCGCGAATGCCCTGGCGGTTGACGACCGCCGGAACGCCGAGATAGACATCCTCCAGCCCATATTCTCCGGTCAGCAGCGTCGAGACCGAGAGGACGGAATTCTCGTTCTTCAGGATGGCCTTCGTGAGGCGGGCCAATCCCATGGCGATGCCGTAGTAGGTGGCTCCTTTGCGTTCGATGATGTGGTAGGCCGCGTCGCGGACATTGATGAAGATGCGGTTCAGCTCCTCATCGGTCGGCTGGCCGTGCGTCTTGCGGTAATCGGCCAGCGGCTGGCCGCCGATGCTGACGTTGCTCCATACCGGAAGCTCCGTGTCGCCATGCTCGCCCATAATATAGGCGTGGACGTTGCGCGGGTCGACTTCCAGACGCTCGCCGAGCAGATAGCGCAGCCGGGCGGTGTCCAGAATCGTGCCGGATCCGATAACGCGGCTTGCCGGCAGGCCGGAATATTTCCAGGTCGCATACGTCAGCACATCGACCGGATTCGTCGCGACAAGGAAGAGGCCATTGAAGCCGCTCTCCATGACCGATTGGACGATCGATTGGAAGATTTTCGCGTTTTTGCCGATCAGATCGAGTCTGGTTTCTCCGGGAGCCTGATTGGCCCCTGCGGTGATAACCACCAGATCAGCGTCTTTGCAGTCGCTGTAATCGCCGGCCCAAATGCGCATATTGGACGCAAACGGCAGTCCGTGATTCAAATCCATGGCGTCCCCTTCGGCCTTCGGCCGGTTGGCGTCGATGATAACCAGCTCGGCGGCCAGCCCTTGATTGAACAGGGCAAAAGCGTAACTCGAACCGACGAAGCCGGATCCGACGAGCGCTACGCGTGAAACTTTCGTGAATTCACTCATGCTGATGGTGCCTCCTTGTGTACATGTGTACGTATGTAAATTCAAGCATATACAGGGCCGTAACCAATGAATCGGCAGTCATGCTGAATATTTAAATTGTAAACAATTTGGGGGTAATAATTCAAATTCAATTGAAAATAAATCAGAAAACAGGTATTGTATAGGGTAGGGGGGTATGCTATCATGGAGGCAAGAGGTGGTGATAAGATGAGTTCCCGGGAAGACGCGCTTATCAGCAACGATGATTCAACCAACGGCATGGGGGCTGCGGCCGAGACGGACTGCCATCGTCCGGAGGCAGCGGGCGAACGGAAGAGCCATCATTCGGCCGAGATGAAGAAGAAGCTGATTCACCGTCTGAACCGCATCGAAGGGCAAGTGCGCGGCGTCAAGTCGATGATCGACAAGGATACGTATTGCGATGATGTGCTCCATCAGATCGCGTCGATTCAATCGGCGTTGTATTCCGTCGGACGGCTCCTGCTCGAAGGCCATATGAAGAGCTGCGTCGTCGAACGGCTTCAGGAAGGCGATGATGAAGTCATTGACGAGCTGCTGGTTACGATACACAAATTATTGAAATAATAGGGCGTGTTCAAAAAGGTCGGACCATTTGCGCAGCCTCTAATCCATTCTGAGGAGGAATTGACAATGACTGAAGTAACTTGGAAAGTGGAAGGCATGACATGCGGACATTGCAAGCAGGCGGTCGAGAAGGCGGTGCGGGAGGCCGGCGGCGAGGCGCAGGTCGATCTCGGCTCCAAGCAGGTGAAGATTACGTACGATGCGGCGAAGGTTCAGCCGGAGAAGATCCGCGAAGCGATCGAGGATCAAGGCTACGACGTCGTCTCCTAAGCCGGCGAACCGGAGTTGGGAGGCTCGCATCATCCGTGATACAGGAACTCCTTGCGGGGAGTTTTCTTTTTCGATTCCAATATAGGGTATAGGGGTATACTGAACAAAAGGAGTGAGACAGAATGGCATCCAAGCAGCAGACCGTCAAAATCGAAGGCATGACCTGCGCCGCTTGCGCGACCCGGATCGAAAAGGGGCTGAGCCGGATGGACGGCGTCGTGAAGGCGAACGTGAATTTGGCGGCAGAGCTAGCGACGGTGGAATATGACGACGGACAGCTCTCGCTTCAGGAGGTAACGGACAAGATCGAGAAGCTGGGCTACAAGGTTCCGGCGGAGACGCTTGATGTGGACATCGAAGGGATGACCTGCGCGGCGTGCGCGACCCGGATTGAGAAAGGGTTGAAGCGTCTGCCGGGGGTCGATTCCGCCAATGTCAATCTGGCCGCCGAATCGGCCCGCATTACCTTCACCGGCTTGCGTCCCGAAGATCTATTGCGCAAGATCGAGCAGCTCGGCTATAAGGGCAAGGTGAAGACGGGCGAAGCGGGGGCGGAGGCGGCGCCGAACCGGACTGCGGTGCGGCTGCGCAATTCGTTCATCGTCTCCGCTATCCTGTCGGTGCCGCTGCTCTGGTCGATGGCAGGGCATTTCTCCTTCACCTCGTGGATCTGGGTGCCGGAATGGTTCATGAACCCATGGGTGCAGATGATATTGGCCGCGCCCGTCCAGTTCATTATTGGCGCCCGCTTCTACAGCGGGGCGTACAAGGCGCTGCGCAACGGCAGCGCAAATATGGACGTGCTCGTGGCGCTCGGGACATCGGCGGCCTATTTCTACAGCGTCTATCTCGTATGGGAATGGGTACGGGGGGGATCTCATCATCCGGACATGTACTTCGAGACGAGTGCGGTGCTGATTACGCTTATCCTGCTCGGAAAATGGTTCGAAGCGGCGGCCAAGGGCCGCTCTTCGCAGGCGATACGCGCCTTGATCGGCCTGCGGGCGAAGACGGCCACCGTTATCCGCGACGGCATCGAGCAAGAGGTGCCGGTGGATGACGTGCAGGTCGGTGACCGCGTCATCGTGCGCCCCGGTTCGAAAATACCGGTCGACGGCATCGTGATCGATGGTACGTCGACCGTCGATGAATCGATGCTGACCGGCGAGAGCGTCCCGGTCGAGAAGCAGCCGGGCGACCGCGTGTACGGGGCGACGGTGAACGCGCAGGGCGCCTTCACGATGGAAGCGACGCAGGTCGGCGCCGAGACCGCGCTGGCGCAAATCATCCGCATCGTCGAGGAAGCGCAAGGCTCGAAGGCGCCGATACAGCGCATTGCCGACAAAATATCCGGGGTCTTCGTTCCCATCGTCGTCGGTATCGCCGTCATCGTCTTCGGCCTCTGGTACTTCGCCATTGCGCCGGGCAACTTCGGGGAGGCGCTGGAGAAGCTGATTGCCGTGCTCGTGATCGCCTGTCCTTGCGCATTGGGTCTGGCTACGCCGACCTCGATCATGGCGGGAACGGGGCGTGCCGCGGAATACGGGATCCTCTTCCGCGGAGGCGAGCAGCTGGAAGGGGCGTACCGGGTCCAGACCGTCGTGCTTGACAAGACGGGCACCGTCACCGAGGGCGAGCCTTCCCTGACCGATTTCATCGTGATCGATCCGGAACGAGAGCAAGAGCTGGCGATCTGGGTCGCAGCCGCCGAACGGCGGTCCGAGCACCCGCTCGCCCAGGCGATCGTGAAGGGCCTTGACGCCCGCGGCCTGGCGGCCATCACGCCGGAATCGTTCCAGGCGGAGCCCGGCTTCGGCATTATGGCCCGGGTTGACGGGCATGAGATCGTCATCGGCACGCGGAACCTGCTGCGGAAGCAGGGCATTGATGCGGCGGAAGCCGAAGCGGAGCTGCAGCGGCTGGAGATCGAAGGCAAGACGGCGATGCTCTTCGCGGTTGACGGGCGCTGGGAAGGGATCGTGGCCGTAGCGGATCAGGTGAAGGCATCATCGAAGGCCGCGATCAGCCGCCTGCACGGCATGGGCATCCGCGTCGTCATGATGACGGGGGACAATGAGCGAACGGCGCGTGCCATCGCCGCCCAGGTCGGGCTGGACGACGTGTTCGCCGAGGTCCTTCCCGAACAGAAGGCGCAGCATGTCCGCGAGCTGCAGCAGAATGGCGCCGTCGTCGCCATGGTGGGCGACGGCATCAACGACGCGCCGGCGCTCGCGGCGGCGGATATCGGGTTCGCAATCGGCACGGGCACGGATGTGGCCATGGAGACGGCCGGCGTGACGCTGATGCGCGGAGACTTGAACGGCATCGCCGACGCGATGGAGATGAGCCGGCGGACGATGCGGAATATCAAGCAGAATCTGTTCTGGGCGCTCGTCTACAACAGTCTCGGCATCCCGGTGGCGGCGGCCGGCCTGCTGGCTCCTTGGCTTGCGGGAGCGGCGATGGCCTTCAGCTCCGTATCGGTCGTGCTCAATGCGCTCCGGCTGCAGCGCGTCAAGCTGTAACCGGAAAGTCGAGGTTTTCAACGCCGTGCCCGCATGGTATGATCGGATTACGGTCATTAGAATGAGGGGGAACGAGCATGCACTTACGGGTGACAGCGGAAGCGATTCAACGCTTTCAATCAGATTGGGGCTATTCAGCAGGGGATACCGTGCGCATCTTCGTGCGATACAGCGGATTCAGCGCATCCGGTCCCTATTCCTTCGGGATTATGAAGGATCAGCCGCGGCATCCGGCGGTGTCGGAGACCGTAGAGGGAATTACGTTCTTCATGGAGGAGAACGATCTGTGGTTCCTGGACAACCGCGAGCTGGTGCTGGATGCGAACGGCGAGGATATCGTCATCGTCCATGACGGAATGACGATCTGACGGGCAAGTCCGCGACAGGGAACCATTGGCAAAAAGTACTTGTCATTCCGCGCGCTTGCGTATATAATCATTCTCAATCGGACTGCGGCCTGTGCTGAGGCGCAGTCCGATTCAACAACATAAGGGGAACAGGTGCTTTGCGTAACGGCAGAGCTTAATAGGGAAGCCGGTTCGAAGCCGGCGCGGTCCCGCCACTGTAACAGACGAGGTGCGGCTTGGAAAGCCACTGGTCGAACGACCGGGAAGGCTGCCGCCACCGATGACGCTGAAGCCAGGAGACCTGCCTGTTCTGACAGCACTGTTTGTACCTACGGGAGATAGGGAAGTGTTCGTAGACTGGATAACTCGGTTCGCATGCACGCATGTGCCAGGTCGGGTCTTATTCATTGCTCCGTTATGGACGTTTGCGGACATCTCTATGCCTATGGCAGAGATGTCCTTTTTTGCGCATAAGGATAGCGGCCATCTGCGTCCAGGCCGGGGACAGCCGGTCCAGAAGGAGCGTAAAGACCTGCGGCAGGGGTGCATTGCGATTTTAATTCCTTGTTAACAGATAAGAATTATTGATTTAATAGTCCCTGTACTCCCGGTAGGAAGTTCCGCATTAAGGAGAGGAGACGCGACATGGCGAAAGGGCAAGTGATGACGAGTGTGTCCGGGTATCCGCGCATCGGATACGACCGGGAGTGGAAGAAGGCGTTGGAGCAGTATTGGGCAGGCAAGCTGACGCGAGGCGAGCTGGAGGCGGAGATGGAGCGGATCGAGCTGCTTCGTCTCGCGAAGCTGAAGGAGGAAGGCATCGACTATATTCCGGTCAATGATTTCTCCTGGTACGATCATGTTCTCGACATGACGGCCATGTTCGGACTGATCCCGGAGCGGTTCGGCTATGAGGGCGGACCGGTTACGGCGGACTTGATGTTCGCGCTTGCGCGGGGCACGGAGAAAGCGGTCGCCTGCGAGATGACCAAATGGTTCAACACGAACTACCATTATATCGTTCCGGAATGGGAAGGGAAGGGGCCGGTGCTGACCGAGAACCGGCCGCTCGCCTCGTACCGGAAAGCGAAGGAGAAGCTGGGCATCGAAGGGAAGCCGATCCTAGTCGGCCCGTACACCTATGTCCGCTTCATCAAAGGCATCCCGCAAGGCGAGCGCCGGCAGGTGCTTGATCAGTTCGCCGAGGTGTACGGACGGATGTTGCATGAGCTGGAGGCGGAAGGGGTCTCCTGCGTGCAGCTCGATGAGCCGGCGTTCGTGAGGCCGATGACGGCGGACGATTGGCAGGCGGCCCAAGCCGTGTACGAGCGGCTCCGCCAAGCGGCGCCGGGCTTGACCCTCTGGGTGCAGACATACTTCGATTCGGTCTCGGGACTCGATTCGTTCCTGCAGCTCCCGGCCGATGTCTGCGGCCTCGACTTCGTTCACGGGAGGGAGCGGAACGAAGCGGCGCTTCGCCAGACCGGGGTTCCGACCGGGAAACGCATCGCCTTCGGCATCATCGACGGTCGCAATATTTGGCGGACCGACCTGCTTGCCGCGGCAACCTGGCTGGAGTCGATTGAGCCGATCGTGCCGCGCTCGCACTGGATCGTGCAGCCGTCCTGCAGTCTGCTGCACGTGCCGTTGACGGCAGAGCGGGAGCAAGATCTGCCGGGCTATATTCGCGGCGCGCTCGCGTTCGCGGACGAGAAGCTGGCCGAGACGGCGCGTCTGGCCGCCCATCTGTCCGAGCCGACGGCGGAGAGCGCCGCGCAGTTGGCAGCGAGCGCGGCCGACGTGCTCGCCTGGCGCGAGGAGCCGGCGCGGAAGCGTCCGCAGGCCGTCGAGGCGGTGGAGCGCCTCATCCGGGAGGCGGAGGCCGATGGCGGCCGCCGCGCGCCGTATGAGCAGCGTCGCGAGGCGCATCGCCGCCGTTGGCCGGAGCTGCCGCTGCTGCCGACGACGACGATCGGCAGTCTTCCGCAGACGGCCGAGATTCGCAAGGCGCGGCTCCGCTTCCGCAAGGGAGAATGGAGCGCCGAGGCGTATGAGTCGTTCCTGCGCCAAGAAATCGGGCGTTGGCTGCGGATTCAGGAAGAGATTGGCCTCGATGTGCTTGTGCACGGGGAATTTGAGCGGACGGACATGGTCGAATATTTCGGGGAGAAGCTGGCCGGCTTCGTCTTCACGAAGTTCGGATGGGTGCAGTCATATGGCTCCCGCTGTGTCAAGCCGCCGATTCTGTACGGCGATGTCGCCTTCCGCGAAGCGATGACCGTCGCGGAGACGGCATATGCCCAATCATTGACGAAGCGTCCCGTGAAGGGAATGCTTACCGGGCCGGTCACGATTCTCAACTGGTCCTTCGTGCGCGACGACGTTCCGCGCGAGCAGTGCGCTTATCAGCTGGCTTACGCGCTGCGCCAGGAGATTCGGGAGCTGGAGCAGGCGGGAATCGGCATGATCCAGGTCGATGAGCCGGCCGTGAAGGAAGGGATGCCCCTGAAGCCGGAGGATGCGGCGCGCTACCGGGAATGGGCGGTGCTCGCGTTCCTGCTGGCGACGAACGGAGCCGGTCCGGATACGCAGATTCATACGCATATGTGCTATTGCGACTTCTCCGATATGGTGGAGACGATTCGCCGCATGGATGCGGATGTTATCTCGCTGGAGACGGCGCGCAGCGGCGGTGACATGGTCGACACGCTGCGGAAGGAGCGGTATGAGCTCGGCATTGGGCTGGGCGTCTATGATATTCACAGCCCGCGCGTTCCGTCGGTCGAGGAGATCGGACGGTTCATCGAGACCGCGCTGACGGTGCTGCCTGCCGAGTCGTTCTGGATCAACCCGGATTGCGGACTCAAGACGCGCAATGAGCCGGAGACCGTTGCTGCGCTCAAGCATATGGTGGAAGCGACGGTGTCGGTCCGGCAGGCCCGTTCCGCGTCGGCGAAGCGGTAAGCGGGGCGGGGGCCGGGTACGGGCGAGCCAGCTATTGGCGGGTCGGCCACGGGCGGGGCGGGCTGCGGCTGGCGGCTCACGACGAATCTGCGAGTGAAAGCCGCGATGGGGATAGCCCGCCCTTGCCCGACCGTGCGGTCATCCCGCCGCTGAGCTTCCCGTTATCGGGCTTCCGCCTCCGCGGCTGGCTCGGCTGGCTGGGGCGTCCGGGCGGCCCGTTGCCTACAGGAGCGATTCCGCTCCGTCAATAACGATCTGGGCCCCGGTAATATGACTGGAGGCGTCCGATACGAGGAACGCCACCAAATCGGCGACCTGCTCGGGCTTGCCGGGCCCATGCGCCAACGGCTGGCTTCCCTGTGGATACTCGACCGGGATCGAGATGCGGTCTACGGACGGTCTGCGGTCCGTATTCTCGCCGATATGGGTCTCGATGGCTCCGGGGCAGATGACATTCACGCGAATCCGATAGCGGGCCAGTTCAAGCGCCGCCATCTTGGCGAAGGCGACCTGGCCCGCTTTGGATGTGCTGTAGGCGCTCATCCCGAACCCGGAAAACTTGCGGCTGCCGTTAATCGAGCTCGTAATGACGATGCTGCCGCCATGTTGCTTCAAATAGGGGAGGGCGTATTTTACGGTAACGAACGTCCCGGTCAGATTGGTCCGGATCGTATCCTCCCAATCCTCCACCTTCATGTCCTCGATCGAGGACAGCACCCCGTTGATGCCGGCATTCGCGAATACGGCCCTGATCGGCCCGTGCGCTGCGGCTTCCTTGATCGCGTTCCCGACGCGGGAAGCGTCCTTCAGGTCAACATCGTACGCGTTGGCCCGCCCGGGATACAGGGCGTTCATCCGCCGCTCCGCCTCATAGGTCCGATCATCCTTCCGATCGAGCAGGGCGACGGTCATGCCCGCTTCCGCCAAGCGGAGGGCGGCGGCGCGTCCGATGCCTGACCCGGCTCCGGTGACGATGGCGACGCCTTCCATGGGCGCGGGCGCGTGTTGGTGCTGCTGGTCCATGTCACAACTCCTCTCTATATCCATCGGCAGGCCGATCATTACCGGCAGGCGCAGCCTGCCGCGATCGGGCCCCCGCTTCGTAGTGCTGCCTTTTACCTCTGCAAATAGGTCCGAAAACAGAGGAAAGCAAGGGCATTCCATGTTATAATGGAACTGTAAGCGAATACAATATACTTGCTTCCTGAATGCTGTACAGGAACGGGAGAAAGGTGGGTTCGATGATGCGGTGGTTCAAGCGGCGCAAGCCTTCTGCCCCCCGGCACGAAGCGGTTCATGTCACGTTGGACGAGATGAAGCGGGCGGTGCTCCAGTATGAACAGGATATGCAGGAGCAAATACCCCGAACCACGCTGCTCCGCCCCGACCAAAGCATTGATTTGTCCCGATTGAAGCGTTACCTGGGCGGAATTTCGGATCAGCGCTTTTATATGTCCCGTATGACCTATGAGATTTTTGAGGAACAAGACAAGCATATTCCGCTGTCCCTTGACGTCGTGCAGGCGGCAGTTGACGATTATTTGGAGAATCACGATGATTTGCCGGTCATTCCGGGCACCCGAAATCGCCAAGTTCATTACGACAAGCTGATCGAACGGCATTATTTAAAAGAGAAGCCGCCGATTCCGCTCTACTTGACGACAGAGCAGTTCATGCTGACTCATGAGCCGGATTGGCCTGGGCGGCTGCAGTAACGTTGGCGCACGGCAGCAGCGCGGCACAGCCGGATCAGGCGGCGCTTGCCGCCGCCTGCACCAAGACCAGCATGAGACCGGAGTTCCCGCCACGGGAGCTTCGGTTTTTTTGGGGGAAAGAGGGCTTGTTCATACGAGCCCGGACAGGCGGGATAGATTCGAACGGATGGAGTGAAAATTGATGTGGACCGCAAAAATGCTGGACACGGACAGAGGAAGATTCGAGATCTTTATGCAAGGCCAAGGCGATCCGTTATGCATTGCGCATTTGTACAGCGAATTTAATGAGCGAGGCTACTATTTTGCTGACCGGTTCACGGAACAATTTCGGGTGTATCTAATCAATTTAAAAGAGGCGGGCAATTCGTGTAAAATAAAATCCGAGCATGAGCTTGGAATGGCCGAGACATGCAAAGATTTAGAAGCGGTCAGGGAAGCGTTGGCACTGGAACAATGGAGCTATGCCGGCCACTCGACAGGCGGAATGCTTGGACTGATGTACGCGATACTATACCCTGGCTCGTTGACGAAAATGCTGGTTGGCGGCGCTGCGGCCTCGAATCGGTATATGGAGCATGAAGGCAGCATGTATTGCCCGAGGAGTCCGCTGAATGCCAGACTGCGCGAGTTATTCTCGATTTTCCAATCTCCGGAATCTACACGAGAAGAGCGATCGTTGGCGGGGAGGGAATGGACAGAGATGTCACTGTACAAGCCGGAGCAATTTGAACGTTATTTCTCTGAACCGAGCAGCGGGCGAGTCATTCAGCGCAGGCTGGATTATTATTCGTATGTCGAGCTGCCGGATTACGATATTACCGGGATGCTGCCTGGCGTTCTTACGCCGTCGATCGTTTATTGCGGAGCACATGACACCCAGTGTCCGCTGCCCTTTTCACAGGAAATACAGGAACTTCTGCCGCACTCGCAACTGGTTGTGTTCCGTGAAAGCAGCCATGTTCCTTATTTGGAAGAGGAGCATCTCTTTCTGGAGATGGTCAAGGAATTTAGAAATAGGAGGAATCCGGATGAGCATACTGAGTTGGATTGCCGAACGCAAAATCGAAGAGGCGATGGAAGAGGGCGTTTTCGATGACCTGCAGGGCAAGGGCAAGCCGTTGAAGCTGCGGGATCTGTCCCATGTGCCCGAGCATTTGCGCGCGGGTTATTTGGTGCTGGATAACGCAGGTTTGCTCCCCGAGCGGCAGAAGCTGCGCCAGGACATTGTCCGGCTGGAGCAATTGCTGGCGGCTTGCACGGACGAGGAGGCCCGCGACGGCATCCGCCGGCGTCTGACCGAGCGCCAGGTGCGGCTGGCCAAGATGTCGGAGGATCGCGGTTGGGCGGCGAATGAAGCATATTACCGATACGAGGGCCGCATCCGCGACAAGCTGTCCGGATCCGGCATGGAGAAGCGTTAGGAGGAAGGGCGGCTTTCCCCGGCTCGAATGGCGCGAGCCGCGCATATGGAGCGTATGGAATGCCGCCTGCCTAGACACGCTATGGACATCAATGCGTGAAGCAAGGGAAGGATGACGCGGTGTGATAGCAGCACATTGGAATGAATTGGAGCGGGAGCTGCCGCAGTGGCTGGAGGAGAGCCGGCGGATGGCGGCTGCCGGCAAAGTGGCCACTTATATTCCGGGTCTCGCCGAAGCAAGACCGGATGCGCTCGGCATCTCGCTCTGCGGGATACGGGGAGAACGGGTGAAGGCCGGCGAGACGGAGGAGCCGTTCACGATGCAGAGCGTGTCGAAGGTGTTTTCGCTGCTGCTCGCGCTCCTGGACAGCGGCGAGGCCGGGGTCTTCGCCAAGGTGGGCAAGGAGCCGACCGGCGATGATTTCAATTCGATTTTGAAGCTGGAGCTGGTCGATCCCGGGAAGCCGTTCAACCCGTTCATCAATGCGGGGGCGATCGCGATCGCCTCGTTGATCGAAGGACGGACTCCGGAGGAGAAGTCGGAGCGGCTGCTGGAGTTCATCCGGATGCTGGCGGACGATCCCGGCATCACCTGGAACCGGCGAATCTACGAGAGCGAACGGGAGACCGCTTACCGGAACCGTTCGCTGGCTTATTATTTGAAGGACAACGGCATTTTGGAAGGGGACGTGGAGGCCACGCTCGACGTCTATTTCCGGCAATGCGCCATCGAGGTCCGGACATGCCAACTGGCGCGGATGGCGCTCGTGCTGGCGAACCGGGGATGCGATCCGGTTACGGGACATTGCTATATTCCGAGGAGATACGTTCAGATCGCGACCTCGTTCATGACGACCTGCGGGATGTACAATGCGTCGGGCGAATTTGCGCTCGAAGCCGGGATTCCGGCGAAGAGCGGCGTATCGGGGGGCATCATGGCGCTCATTCCGGGCCAGTTGGGCATCGGCGTCTATGGCCCGGCGCTTAATGAGAAGGGGAATAGCGTCGCCGGCGTGCACATTCTGTCTATGCTGTCCGAGCAATTTGAATGGAGCATTTTCTGAGCGGCCGCCCTCACAACGGTCTGGCGAGGGACCGTCCGGCAAGGGTTCCGCACGGCCCTGCCGACTGGCGCATAGGCTGATGTATTCCAATCTATGGAAGGAGTGTCCGCCATGGCGCCTTATGTGCCCGGACCCCGTTATCCGTCCGCGCCCGGAAGCGCGGCAGCGAGCGGAACATCGCCGATCTCCAGGCCCGATCCCTATCCGGCGGTGAAGCCGGATAAGTTCGTCGCCTCCGCCTCGACATCGAAGCGCCTGTCCCGGCAGGCGATTGAGCTGCTGTCCGCCATCGAGAGAGATCGAAGGCTGGCCGCCTCGGTTATGGACGCGGCTCAGCGCGGCCACGAGCAGGAGGTGCTGCGGCTGCTCCGATCAACGGGGATCTCGGTCCCCATCGCGGTCAAAGTGACGCCGGCCGGCATCAAGATCGCGATGCGGCCCGATACGGACCCGAACGATTGCTGCGAGCTGGATGTGAAGATGCGGTGGAGCGGACCGGTGTGAGGCATGAACCGCGGTGTTCCGCATGCCTCCGGTCATACGCACAGAAGCGCCGGCGTCCTGTCAAGGGTGCCGGCGCTTCGTCATGCGCTAGAGAGATTAAGGCTGTTCCGGAAAACGTTCCCGAATAACGGTCTGTTCCAGCGGGAAGCGCCCGGTCGGGTGGGCGGGCGCAGCCGCTTGTCCGATCGTTACAAGCATAACCGGGACATACCGCTCCGGAATGCGGAATGTCTTGATCAGCTCGTCGCGGCGGAAGCCGCCGATCGGGCATGAGGCGTAGCCTGCGGCGGTCGCCGCGAGCATAAGCTGCATGGCGGCGAGGGAGGCATTGCGGATCGCTTCCTCCACGCCGACTTGAGGCGATGACGCATAGGCCCGGTTAATATTGCCGACCAGCGTGTCATGCACTTGCTGCGTAATCGAACCCGCCGCCAGCTGGGCGCCGTAGATGTCGGCAGCGACCAAGTTCGCCTGCGTGTCGCCCAGAATGGCGACGACGGCGGAGCAGTCGACAATCTGCTGCTGATTATTCGCGATCGGCAGCAGGGCCCGCTTGTTCTCCTCTTCCTCGATCACGAGAAAGCGCCAATGCTGCAAATTCCATGAGGACGGGGCCGTTCCGGCCAAGCGCAGGATTTCATTCATGTCTGCTTCCGGGATGCGCACGCCCGGAACATATTTGCGCACCGAATGCCGGGAGCGCATCGTCTCGGCGGCCGTGGCCGCAGGGGGCTGTTGGTTCATGCTGATCATCATCCTTCCTGAGGTCTACATGTGTAGCATGGGCTGAGGCAGCCCGGATTAATCCATTTGCTCAATACTAACTATAATATAGTAACATATGTAATGTAATTACGCTATGGGCGGAGAGCAACGGTGCTGTCGTATGGCGTCCTTCATTATGTCCGATGCTGTCACGAAACCATTTATAGACGATTTAAAGATTTGTTTTCCTTCACGGGACGCCCGTATGATGGAATTAGCAGCAATGATTACAAGCTACTCATCGGAGGGAGGAATTACCCGTGTTGATGCAAACGGAGCAACCGTTGATTCATTCGGAAGAACAATTGGAACAAATGCTGTCTACTCCATCCCGACGGCTGATCGAGGATGTGCGCCGTCTGGACGGCGATATTATGCTGCTTGGAGCGGGAGGCAAAATGGGCCCCACGCTGGCGAAGCTGGCGGTCGAGGCGATGCGCGCAGCCGGCGTGGATAAAAAGGTGTACGCCGTATCGCGTTTCTCGGAACCGGGTCTGATGGAAAAGCTGACTGCGGGCGGGGTAGGGGCGATCTCCTGCGATCTGCTCGATGACGATGCGCTGCAAGCGCTCCCGGATGTGCCGAATGTCATCTTCATGGCCGGCACGAAATTCGGAACGACAGGGAAGGAGCATCTGACGTGGGCGATGAATACGTACTTGCCGGGACGGGTCGCCCAGAAGTTCAGGTCGTCCCGCATCGTCGTCTTCTCGACCGGCAATGTGTATCCGCTTACGCCGGTGAAGCAGGGGGGAGCTTCCGAGAGCCAGTCCCCTGCGCCGATTGGCGAGTACGGACAATCCTGCCTCGGCCGTGAACGGATGTTCGAGCATTTTTCGCGACAGTACGGAACGCCGATCTGCATTTACCGGTTGAATTATGCCATCGATTTGCGCTATGGGGTGCTGCTCGAAATCGCGAAGTCGGTCGCGTCCGGACAGCCGATCGATCTGACGATGGGGCATTTCAACTGCATTTGGCAGGGGGACGCGAATGAGATTGCGATCCGGGCGCTGCTCGCTTGCGATACGCCGCCGGCCGTCTATAACATAACCGGTCCGGAGACGGTGGCGGTCCGTTATGCGGCCGAAGAGCTGGGAAGACGGCTCGGCAAGCAGCCGATCTATACGTCCGAGGAGTCCTCCGAGGCGCTGCTCAGCAACGCGTCAGCGGCCATGCAGCGGTTCGGGTATCCTTCCGTACCTCTGCAGACGCTGTTCGACTGGACGGCGGAATGGGTGAAGCGGGACGGGAAGACGATGAACAAGCCGACGCATTTTCAGGAACGGGAGGGGAAATTCTGACATGGCCGCGAACTGGACAGAAGGGCTGACGCGGGCGCTGCACGACGGCCTGTGCATTCCGGCCCATCCGTTGGCTCTGAATGAACGCAGGGAGCTGGACGAGCGCTATCAGCGGGCGTTGACCCGCTATTATGCGGCTTCGGGCGCCGGCGGCATCGCCATCGGCGTGCATTCGACGCAGTTCGAAATCCGCGACCCGAAGCACCGCCTCTATGAGAAGGTGCTGGCCTTGGCCGCGGAGGAGGTCGACCGGGCCCGGCTCGCAAGGCCGTTCCTGATGGTCGCCGGGCTATGCGGGCCGACGGAGCAGGCGCTCCAGGAAGCCGAGACGGCCCGCAGTCTGGGCTACCATGCCGGTCTGCTGAGCATGGGCGTGTCCGGCTATACCGAGGAGGAGCTGCTGGAGCGGACGAGACGGGTTGCCGCGGTCATGCCGGTGTTCGGCTTTTATTTGCAGCCATCGGTGGGCGGCCGGGTGTTCAGCTATTCATTCTGGAGAGCGTTCGCCGACATCCCCGGCGTCGTCGCCGTCAAGATGGCGCCCTTCAACCGGTACCAGACGATCGACGTCGTACGCGCGGTATGCGAGTCGCCGCGGCGCGACGAGATTGCGCTCTACACCGGCAATGACGACAACATTATCAATGATCTGCTGACGGTGTTCCGGTTCCGGGTGAACGGAGAGACGGTGGAGAAGCGCATCGTCGGCGGGCTGCTCGGCCATTGGGCCGTCTGGACGCACAAGGCGGCCGAGCTGCTGGCGTCGATTAAGGAGGCGCGGGCTTCCGGATCGCTCGACGCCGAATGGCTGACCCGCAATATCGAGGTGACCGATTGCAACGCGGTGCTGTTCGATGCGGCCCATCAGTTCGCCGGCTGCATTCCCGGCATTCACGAAGTGCTTCGCCGGCAGGGACTGCTGCCGGGCATATGGTGCCTTAATCCGGAGGAGACGCTCTCTCCGGGCCAGGCCGAGGAGATCGACCGCATCCAGCGGGATTATCCGCATTGGAGCGATGATGCGTTCGTGAAGGCGCATCTGCAGCAATGGCTGTCCTGAATGCGATTATGATATGATACGGGTATCTGCATGATGCGGACAAACAACTTCAGTGAATGAGTGGAGTCGATAGCTATGCCGGACATGACCGAACACCCCGTATCGGATCGCATTCAGATTGGATTGGCCGGCTGGGGGGATCATGATATTTACCCGCCGGGCACGAAGGGGGCGGAGAAGCTGGCGGAGTACGCCAAGCGGTTCCCTGTCGTCGAGATGGACAGCTCCTTCTACGCGATCCCGTCGCCGGAGCGGATGGAGAGCTGGGCGGCCCAGACTCCGGACGGATTCCGCTTCGTCGTCAAGGCGTACCAAGGGATGACGGGACATACGCGGGGCCGCATCCCGTACGATAATGCGCAAGCGATGTTCCAGGCCTGCCGGGAGGCGGCCGAGGTGCTGCATGCCGCGGGGAAGCTGCACTCCGTGCTGTTCCAGTACCCGCCCTGGTTCCACTGCGTGCGCAAGCATGTCGATATCCTGCGCCGCACCCGCCAGTGGATGGGCTCGCTGCCGGTCACGCTTGAATTCCGGCATCAGAGCTGGTTCACGCCGGAGATGCGCGAGCGGACGTTGGCGTTCATGCGCGAGGAAGGCTGGATTCACAGCGTCTGCGACGAGCCGCAAGCCGGAGAAGGTTCGATCCCGATCGTACCGGTGCCGACCGACAAAGGGCGGACATTGATTCGCCTGCACGGACGGAACGCGTCCGGCTGGCAAGCGCAAGGCCAGGCGAACTGGCGGGATGTCCGCTATTTGTACCGCTACAACGAGCAGGAGCTGCTGGAATGGAAGGGGCGGCTGCTCGCGATGCTGGCCGAGACGGAGCAGTGCTGCGTTATTTTCAATAATAACTCCGGCGGGGACGCCGCTCCGAATGCGCTCGAGCTGATGCGTCTGCTCGGTATGGAGCCCCCGTCCATCGGACCGGAGTGGGAGCAGATGAGCCTGTTCGGGGATACGCCGTAACCGAAGGGGCGGCAGCGATCCGCAACATAAGGGGAAGGGATGGTCTGAGGGCCATCCCTTTTCTGCGTGGCCAGGCTTGCGGGATGGGCGAGGTTTCATTTCCGGATGCATGGTGTAAAAAGGACATAGGCACGATGACGAAGCTGCACCACGGCGCACCACGGAAAGAGACAGCCATGAACAGGAGGCCTAGCCATATGACGACCGAACAGATGATGAAATGCATCCGGGAATGTCTCGAATGCATGAAGAAATGCAACCAGTGCTATGATGCATGCATGCATGAGGAAGAGGTGAATCCGATGACCGACTGCATCCGGCTGACGCGGGATTGCGCGGACGCCTGCGTCCTGGCCGCCCAATTCATGACGCGGAACAGCGAGCATTTGAAGGAGGCCTGCGCGCTATGCGCCGATATTTGCGAGCGATGCGCGGAGGAATGCCGGAACCATGCTTATGAACATTGCCAGGCATGCGCCGAGGCCTGCGAGGCTTGCGCGAAGAAATGCCGCGAAATGGCGGCCGCATAGGCGGAATGGAGATAGGGATGCGGACAGTTGCAAGTCTGCAGCCCCGGCTCATTCCAGAACTCGAACTTCCAGGTCTCCACTTCCTCCGCGCTGTAACGATTCAAGCAGTGACGCCGGAACCGGGCCACGAGAAGGCACCAGTGGTCGATCGATTGCGGCGGACTGACGCAGCTTGCCTTGTAGAACACCTACTTGCCCGGAGCGGCCCGCAGCAAGGAAGGCATGAAGCCCAGTTCCACGAAGGGCTTGAGGCCGCCGGACAGCAAGAAGTCGAACCGTTGATCCGCGAAGCCGAACAACTGGTCCGCGAACCGGAAATGAAACCTGGGCCGCCCCGCCTCGTCCTCATCGTAGACCATCTTCTCCTCGTCGAAGATGCCATGAAATCGCAAATAGCGGAAGGGGGACCCCCGCTGCACATGCTGCAGTTGATCCTGAACATCGACATGAATACCTTCCTTGGCTTTGCCGGTCGTGATCAACTGCTTCCACGTATGCCGGATCGACTCGTCGGGGACGGGCAGGTCCACATCGCAGGCGGTCTCTCCCGCCTCGCGAATATCATCATCCGCTGCACCAAGCGATTGGCTGCGCTGCTAATACTGATTTATCATTCTCAGCACGCTGGATGGATTGAACGCCAAAACGTTGGCCGACGGCTTTTCCATCTGCTCCACCAAAGCTGCAACATCTCTCGCACCTCCGGTCATCTGCTCCACCAATACTGCAAGAATGCAGCAATTTCATTGACACGAGTATGCAAAAATAGGATTGCTGCAAAAACACAGCAATTCCCCTACGGCAAGGCGCAGATAGCGTTCAAAGTGGCGAAATGATGCAGTTTTGCAGGATTTTCTCGGAATTTCGCCTTTTGGGGCTAAAAATGCTGCGCCTGTGCAGCAATTTCATGCGGGGACCCGCTTGTTGCACGCACGGACCAGCCTGCTGCATGCGGGGACCCGCTTGCCCTAGCCTGTTCTGCTTTCCCCGGCCCCGCCCTTCCTAATAAAAAGACGGTCGACAGGACTTTGTCGACCGTCTGGAACAAGAGAGGCATGCCGCCCCCCTTGTCTAGGTTTGTTATTTGGATTCCGAGCCGACGGTGAACCGCTGCTTCAGATGGCGAGGCTGTTCGATCTCGTCCACGACGGCGATCGCATAGTCGGCATAGCTGACATAGCTTTGTCCCGCCGAATTGATGAGAAGCTGATCTCTGCCGGTTACATACTTGCCTGTGCGCGGTCCTTCCGGATCGAAGAAGGCGGAAGGGCTGATGAACGTCCAGTTGATGGAGCTGGCGCGGAGATCCTCCAGGTTTTGTCCTTGATTTTTCGCGGTTGGAAGGTATTCCGCCGGGAAGTCCGGCGTATCCATGACACGGACCGTTCCTTGCTCATCGGCGAACAGGCTGCCAGCTCCGCCCACGACGATCAATCTGGTGTTCGGCGCATCCTTCAGCGCCTCGATCAGCACCCGTCCGGCTTCGACATGAAGATGCTCGCTGCCCGGCGCCGCGCCGAACGCATTGACGACGACGTCGAAGGGCTGCAGGTCGTTAGCGTCAAGCTGGAACACGTCCTTCTCCAACACGCGCGGGGTGGACAGATCCGCCAGCTTCGACGCGTCTCTCACGATAGCCGTTACTTGATGTCCCCGCTCCAATGCTTCTGTCATAATGCGTCTGCCGGCTTTTCCGGTCGCTCCGATAATTCCGATGTTCATGGAAATCGCTCCTTTTCTTGTCGTTGGTTCATTATGCTACCTATGTTGTAACTCATTCAGGTACAACATATTCACAAAATCACTTTGCATCAGGCCTATGAAAGTCTTTTGTTGTAACAATTATAGTTACAACTAATCGCTGCTGTCAAGCTTCATTTTTCATTCCCTTCCCCGGATGCGGGAGCAAGGCCGATGCAAGGCAGCCCCGGTACGGCTTCCCGGGAAGAGCCCCTCATGCGGTTGCGCTTGATTTTCAGAAATTTTCTCTTCCCATTCCAGCGAACTTGTTGTATACTTCTCGACATATTCATTCGACACAATGCGGCTTTCTTTGCCAATGCCAGGCAAGGGATGACGCCTATTATTAGCAGCGACTCTTTATTCTCGTATATGTGCAGGAATCGGCCTGCATGTTTCTACCCGATCACCGGAAATGATTGGACTACGGGAACCCGATTCGACAGCTTGCCGCAAGGGCGCGCCGCGCCGCTTGGCCGGCCCGCTGCCGTTGCCGATCATGCCGCAGGCCGGCATGATGCGGCCGGTTCCCTCAGCCCGTGCCTCTCATTTCCTTGTGGAATGCGTGGCGCGGGCTTTTTGTCATTGCAGGGTGCATCAAATGCGGAAAAGATGGACAGGCTGCCAATATCGAAAGGGGAATATGAACAGTGAAACGGCTTCAGGACAAAGTGCTGCAAGAGGGATTGGTGCTAAGCGACCGCGTGCTCAAGGTGGATTCATTCTTGAACCATCAGATGGATCCGGTGCTTATGAAGGAAATCGGGGAAGAATTCGTGAAGCGCTACGACGGCGAGCGGATTACGAAGGTGCTGACGATCGAATCATCCGGCATCGCGCCCGGCCTAATGACGGCGCTGGTGCTCAATGTGCCGCTCATCTTCGCGAGAAAGCAGAAGTCGCTGACGCTGCGAGACGATATTTTTGTCGAGAAGGTATATTCCTTCACGAAGCAAGAGACGAATGAAGTGACCGTATCCAAAAAATTTCTTTCGCCGGACGATCGCGTCCTCATCATCGATGATTTCCTCGCGAACGGCGAGGCGGCCTCCGGTCTGGCCCGCATCGTCGAGCAAGCCGGGGCGGGTGTCGTCGGCTTCGGCATCGTGATCGAGAAGTCGTTCCAGCCTGGCCGCGATCATTTGCTGGCTGCCGGCTACCGCGTCGAATCGCTGGTCCGCGTCGCCTCGCTTGAGGACGGAACCGTGACCTTCGTCGATGAGGCGCCGGAGGTGGCCGCCGAATGAGCATGGTGGACAACAAGGTGTTCCAAAGGCACCGCCACCCGCTGAAAACCTTCTCGCTCGGTCTTCAGCATGTGCTGGCGATGTACGCCGGCGCGGTGATCGTGCCGCTGATCGTCAGCAGCCAGCTCGGCTTCACCCAGGAACAGACCACTTACCTCGTCGCGATCGATCTGCTTATGTGCGGCATCGCGACGCTGCTGCAAGTCTTTACGAACCGCTTCTTCGGAATTGGCCTGCCGGTCGTCCTCGGTTGCGCCTTCCAGGCGGTGATGCCGATGATCGCCATCGGCTCGGAGTACGGCATACCGTATATTTACGGATCGATATTGGCGATGGGGCTGTTCGTCATTCTGTTCGGCGGATGGTTCGGGAAGATGATTCGCTTCTTCCCGCCGGTCGTGACCGGGTCGGTCGTCACCATCATCGGCATTACGCTCATCCCGGTCGCCTTCGGCAATCTGGGCGGGGGACAGGGAAGTCCGGATTTCGGCAGCCCGGACAATCTGCTGCTCGGGTTCGGGGTGCTTATTTTTATCGTGCTGCTTAATAAATTTTCGAAAGGCTTCATGCGCGCGATCTCGGTCTTGATCGGACTGCTGATCGGGACGCTGGCCGCGGCGCTGACGGGCAAGGTCGATATTGCCCCTGTGCTGGACGCGAGCTGGTTCCATGCCGTGCAGCCCTTCTATTTCGGGACGCCGAAGTTCAATCCGACCGCGATTTTGACGATGATTATCGTCGCGATGGTCGGCATCGCCGAGTCCACCGGGGTATTTATGGCCCTGAGCAAGATCGTGGACCGCGATCTCGATTCGAAAGACTTGGCCCGCGGCTATCGGGCCGAAGGGCTGGCGATTTTCATCGGCGGACTGTTCAATGCGTTCCCGTACACGACCTTCTCGCAAAATGTCGGCCTCATCCAGATGAGCCGCGTCAAGACGCGGGACGTCATCGTCGTCGCGGGCGGCCTGCTCATGCTGCTCGGCTTCGTGCCGAAAATCGCGTCGCTCACGCTGCTCATTCCCGATTCGGTGCTGGGCGGGGCGATGGTCGCGATGTTCGGCATGGTCATCTCCAGCGGCCTGCGCATGATCGGATCCCAAGTGGACCTGAACCGACACGAGAATCTGTTCGTCATCGCCTGTTCGGTCGGGATGGGGCTTGGCGTCACGGTAGCGCCGGGCATCTTCGACAGCTTGCCTGACACGGTGCGGATTCTTACCGACAACGGGATTGTCGCAGGGACGTTCACCGCGCTCGTCATGAATCTGCTGTTCAACGGCGTGAAGCGTCAGCCGGAGGAGGCGAAGACGCAGGAGTCCGAAGAGGAGACCATAGTCGCCTGAAGCTGAAAATAAAGCAAAGCCCCGCATCCTTCTTCTGGAGCGGGGCTTCTGTTATTGCCGGATTATTCGGCTTCCGTATAGGCGCGGTTCCGGAAGAACAGGGCGAGCGTGCCCGGGCCGGAATGGGCGCCGATCGCGCAGCCGATCGAGCCGGTCATGATGTTATGCATGCCGAACCGTTCGTTAATGATTTGCTTCAGCATCTCCATCGCTTCCGTGTCGTCGCCGTGAGCGATCCCGATAAGCTGATCCTTGTCATCCAGATTGGCGCGCTGCTCCATCAGGTCGGCCAGCCGCTGGATCGATTTCTTTCTTCCTCTGACCTTGTCCACAGGGATAAGCTTGCCATCCTCCACATGCAGGACCGGCTTAATGTTCAGCAAGCCGCCGATGACGGCGGAAGATTTGCTTACCCGTCCCCCGCGGTACAAGTATTCCAGATCATCCACGGTGAATACATGCTCCAGTCCCGCGGCCAAGGAGCGCACCTTGGAGACGAGACGCTCGCGGGACATGCCTTGGGCCGCCCAGCGCGCCGCCTGCTCGACGACGAGGCCGAAGCCCATGGAGGCGCATTTGGAATCGATGATATCTATCGCTGCGTCAGGATAATCCTCCTTCACCATATCAAGCATCATCCGCGAGGACGCGTATGTACCCGATAACTCGGAAGAAAAGGCAATGTAGATCGCTTCTTCGCCGGATTCCGCGATGGCCGCGAAGGTCTGCTGGAACCGCTCCATCGGAACTTGGGATGTTTTGTACACGAGCCCCTGGCGCATGCCGTCGAACATTTGCTTCGGTTGTATAGTAACGCCGTCCTCGTACTGATTCTGATCGAGAGTTACGATAATCGGCAGCACCGTGATGTTCAGCTCCTCGAGGACGGAGCGGGGAAGATCGATCGCGCTGTCTGTAAGGATACGAACTTGCTTCATGAGGATACCTCTCCTTAACAAGCTTTTTCTCTTATCATACCATGTCTTGGCCGGATTCGATGCGAAAAATGCGTGAACGCCGAAATCCCGCGTCATATTTGGCGCTCCTGGCTCATACCCGTAATCGAACCGGTTGCGGGGTGTCCTCGCGCGGAGCATGAGGAAGGGAAGGTGAGAGGGAGCATGGCCAAAAACAAACGCGGAAAATCGCTGTGGAAGCTGCCGGCGCGCGGGAGAGGAACCTGTCCCGTCTGTGCCAGCACGCGAATCAAGCTGCTTTACAGCCGGACGAATTCCGACGGCAAGGAATTG
The DNA here is from genome assembly GCF_015845845.1 of Paenibacillus dendritiformis. Lineage (GTDB taxonomy): Bacteria > Bacillota > Bacilli > Paenibacillales > Paenibacillaceae > Paenibacillus_B > Paenibacillus_B dendritiformis_C. The sequence goes on along the minus strand of NZ_LDIG01000072.1, from coordinate 9,814 downwards.
AAGGTATGCAAGAAATGCTATCAGGCCGTTCAGCAACGAATTGACGCCTGTACCGGCTGAAGGCCGAGGGCCGGAACCGATGCGGGGCCAGCGGCCGAGTAAGCAGCCAGACGCTAACGAAGCTTTTTTGGTGCCGGAAAAGGCTTCTGCCCGCGCTTTGCGCTATTCTCCCTTCGGCTCAGTCCCGTGCAGCGGCTGAGGAAAGGGGAGAGGAGAGCGACGGGAGATGATGTCCGCTTCGGGCTCCTTTCGAGCCCGAAGCGGCTCCCTCTATATAGGGGTTTGATAATTATACGGCTTTGGCAATCGAACGGAAGTCGAGGATCGTCTCATATTCATTTTCCAAAACTTCGGATCTGTGCTCGTCTTGACGGTGACGACTCCGGCTTGCTGGGACATTAGCGATATGCGAATCGATATGGGCGGGGCGGGCGCCGTTATCGGGGCGATGGAAATTATCCGCCGCCGCGGAGTGCGGGCCAACATGGTCGCGATCATCCCCGCCGCCGAAAATATGCCGGACGGCCGCGCGCTGCTGCCGGGAGACGTCTTGACGTATCCGAACGGCGTCTCGGTTCAGGTCGGCAATACCGATTCGGAAGGCCGGCTCGTCCTGGCGGACGCATTGATACATGCTCATGCGCTCGGCGCGAAGGAAGTGGTCGATATTGCGACTCTGACGTATTCCTGCCAAGGCGCGCTCGGCTCGAAGAACGCGGATCTGGGGAGACGAGCCTACGGTGTCGACGCTTCGGAGCCTGGGCCGGCTCACGGGAGAGAAGGTAGGGGAGCTTCCGCTCGCCGAGGAATATGCAGGCTACTTGGCAAGCGATTATGCGGATCTGTGCAATATCAGCCGGGTCGGCGAGGCCGGAGCGATTACGGCGGCGTTGTTCCTGCGCCGGTTCGTGCATCCGTCCATGAGCTGGGCTCATATTGATATGGCGGCCATGAAGGAGGCCGCGTCCACGGCCGGATATATAACTGCCGGCGCCACAGGCTACGGGGCCCGCTTGCTGGCCGAATTCGTGGCGGAGCGTTCGCGCTCGTCGTAAAGTTCGTCCACAGCAAAGCACGTCATAGCAAAACACGTCACGCAGAACACGTCACAGCAGAAGACGCCGCAGCGGAACACGTTCACGGCAAAGCTCGTTATAGTAAAGCTCGTTGACTAGAAGGGAAGACAGGTGGGGAGAAGCCGTGATTAAAGCGATCTTGTTTGATTTTGACGGGCTTATTCTGGATACGGAAACGACGGAATTTATCGCTTTTCAAGAAATATGCAAGCAGTATGATCATGAGATGCCCTTGGACGTATGGAGCCAATGGACGGGATCGACCGATTCGGTGCAGCGCGCCTGCCTCTATCTGGAGCAGGCGATCGGGGCTCCGCTTGATCGCGATGCGATTCGAACGCGCCACGGAGACATCTTTTATACTTATAAGCAGTTGGACCGGGCGGAGAACCGGATTCAATTAAGCCCTGTCTATGCGCATCGGGATATCGTGAAGCTCGACGACATTCTCGACATCACCAAGCAGCGGAGCATCAAGCTCAATCTGGATATTAAAAATGAGGACACGGTGGCTCCGGCGATGGAATGCGTTCTCCGGCACGGCATGGGGAATCAGGTGTTCGTCACGGGGTGCGGCGCGGGGATTGCAGGAAAATATGACGGCATCCGCGTTGTATATAATACGCCGGATGAATTAAGCGAAGCGGATATCGCCGATTACGGGGCGTTCGCGCGGCGGGCATGCGACGAAGCGCTCCGATGCTCCGCCTACGGCTTGAACATGGATTACCGGACATGCCGCAGGGAGCTGGTGGAAGCGGCCCATGAGCGTCAGTTGGCCGTCTGGGTGTATACGATCAACGCGTCAGAGGAGTTCAAGCGGTATATCGGCATGGGCGTCGATGCGATTACGACGCGAACGCCTCTTGCGCTGCTGGAGCTGAAGCCGTCCGCCCGGCAGCAAGGGGACGGATTGGCAGCTTTTTCGCCCGAATGGAACGGAAATGTTGATTTCTCGGCCCGCGCAAGATATAATGGACGACATTAACCGCATATCAGAAGACGATGATCGGGAGAGTACCGAACGTGGAGCCGTCAGCAGAGAGCCGGAACAGGTGAAAGCCGGCACGGCAGCGTCAGGGAAGCGGACCCGGGAGTTGAATGCCTGAACCGAAGCCGCCGCGCACCATGGCGGAGGCGTGAAGTAGGGCATTCCGGCGCAGCCGTTATTCGGGAATAAGGGGAACCTGGCATTCGCATGCCCGGTTCAATGAGAGTGGTACCACGGATCCAATGCCTCCGTCTCTTTGCAGACGGGGGCTTTTTTTATTTTCATGATAAGGTAATGGAGGTTGTCGTCATGTTAAAACACGCTGCAGCCGAGCTGCTGCAACCGTTAGTCCAATTGCCGATGGAGGAACTGCTGCGCAGTCTGGAGCTGCCGCCGAAGCCGGAGCTGGGCGATTATGCGTATCCTTGCTTCCCGCTGGCGAAGCGGCGCAGACAGGCCGCGCATCTGATTGCGGCCGAGATCGCCGCGCAGGTGAATGATCAGGGACGGGACGGCGTCCGCGCCGAAGCGGCCGGCGGATACGTCAATCTTTACTTCGATCCGACCGTCCAGGCGCCGAAGCTGCTCGAGCGCATGCTTCAGCCCGATTATGGGCGCTTGCACACCGGAGCCGGCAAGCGGGTCGTCATTGACATGTCGTCCCCGAATATCGCGAAGCCGTTCGGCATCGGGCATTTGCGCTCCACCGTCATCGGCAATGCGCTGGCCAATCTGTACAAACAGGCCGGGTATGAGGTGGAGAAGGTGAATCATCTCGGCGATTGGGGCACCCAATTCGGCAAGCTGATCGCGGCTTACCGGCATTGGGGCGATGAAGAGGCGCTGCGCCGCCAGCCGATAGAAGAGAGTCTGAAGCTGTATGTGAAGTTCCATGAGGAAGCGGAGCGGCATCCGGAGCTGGAGGACGAGGCGCGCGAATGGTTCCGCAAGCTGGAGCAGGGCGATGCGGAGACGCTCGCCTTATGGTCGTATTTCGTCGATGTGAGCATGGAGGAATTCAACCGGGTGTATGAGCGGCTGGGCGTTCAGTTCGATCATGTGCTCGGCGAGAGCTTCTACAACGACAAGATGGGGGCGGTCGTGGAGCGTCTGACCGAACTTGGCCTGCTGGAAGAGAGCGATGGCGCCATGGTCGTCCGTCTCGATGAGGAAGGCATGCCGCCTTGTCTCATCCTGAAATCGAACGGCACGACAATCTATCCGACGCGCGATCTGGCTACGGCGATCTACCGGAAGGGAATGATGGGCGCCGACAAGCTGCTGTATGTGGTCGGCGCGGAGCAGCAGCTTCATTTCCGCCAAGTGTACGCGGTGCTTCGCAAGATGGGGTATGCCTGGGCGGAGGATTGCGAGCATGTCGCCTTCGGCTTGATGACCTTCAACGGCAAGAAAATGTCGACGCGAAGAGGCAAGGTCGTCTTTCTGGATGAGGTGTTGAATGAAGCGGTCGCCAAAGCGATGGCGATTGTCGAGGAAAAGAACCCGCAGTCCCCGGACAAAGAGAGCATCGCGGAGGCGATCGGAGTCGGGGCGATCGTGTTCGGCGATGTGAAGAACAGCCGGATGCTGAGCGTGGACTTCCAACTGGAGGAGGCGCTGCGCTTCGAAGGGGAGACGGCCCCTTACATGCAGTACACGTACGCGCGCACGCTGCGTCTGCTGGAGAAGGGGCGGGATTTGGACGTGACAGGCGGGCAGGACGATGCCGAAGCAGCTGCTGGGCCGGTTCAGGGCTTGCATCTGTCCGGCCCCGAAGCATGGGCCTGCGTGAAGACGCTGTCCCAGTTCGAGGAGACGGTCGCTGCCGCCGTCCAGCACAATGAGCCTTCGCTGTTCGTGCGCCTGCTGCTGGAAGCGGCGAAGCAGTTCAACCGCTTCTATCACCATGAGCCGATTCTGGTGGACGACCCGGAAGCGAGAAGAGCGAAGCTGGCGCTGACCGCCGCCGTCTCGAACGTGCTCCGCCAAGGGCTGCGCATTATCGGAATTCAGACGCCCGCACGAATATAGCGCTTGGGGCGATGCAGATTACGGGCCGCTTCCTCACCGAGGAGCGGCCCGATACATGCGGGGAATCGGCATTAGTAGGCGCGATTCGTATAGGAGGTCGCCCCGTAGGACGGCTGAACATAGCTAAGGTTGGCGGCGCTTTGCATCGATTGCTCCATTTGCTGGCAGAGCTGGGTTACTTGCTGCATTTGCTGCATCGCCGTCTGATGGCCTTGCAGGGCCGTCTGGATAACTTGCACCGCTTGGCGTTCGCGTTGAGCCAGTTCTTCCAGACGGGACGCGTTTTGCTGCTCCTGCTGCATCAATTGCTGGTACATTTGCGATGCTTGCTGCGTTTGGCGCATCATTTGGGCAATGATTTGCTCGCACTGATTGATCTGGGATGAGATAGATGCATTGTACATCGTGTGTTCCTCCTAAGTGTTGTTGGTAGTTGCATACTTGGTTAGTGTTGCGCATGCATGAGAAATTATGCATAAATCGATTTTTTTACCGTTTCAAATCGTTACATGCCGATGAAAACGCTGTTATAGATTTTTGCCGGACCATCCCCTATAATAGCCTCAAGCTGATTCAGTCATCATGATTTCAAAACGATGACATATGGATGGAGGAGGGGCAATGATGACCCACAAACTGCGCTGGGGGATACTCGGGTGCGCCAGCATAGCGATCCGCGCCGTCATCCCCGGCATTCGCGCTTCCGAGACGGGGGAAGTGGCGGCCATCGCCAGCCGCGAGCTGGTCAAAGCGGAGGAGACCGCCCGGAAGCTCAACATTCCGCAGGCGTACGGCAGCTATGAGGAGCTGCTTGCCGATCCGGACATCGATGCCGTCTATATTCCGCTTCCGAATCATCTTCATATGGAATGGACGATCCGGGCGGCGGAGGCGGGCAAGCATGTGCTGTGCGAGAAGCCGATTGCGCTGACGGCCGGCGAGGCCAAGCGGATGGCCGCGGCTTGCCGCGAGGCGAAGGTGCTGCTGGCGGAAGCGTTCATGTACCGCCACCATCCCCGCTATGCCCGCATCCGCGACATTATTGAGGCAGGGGAGATAGGCGAGGTGCGCGGCATTCACGGGGCGTTCACCTTCAATAATGCCGGCGATGCCGGCAATGTACGGTACAAGAAGGAATGGGGCGGCGGTTCGATCTATGATGTCGGCTGTTATCCGATCAGCGCCGCCCGGTATGTGCTCGGGACGGAGCCGGTCGCTGCCACGGTGCAGGCATTCTTCTCCCCCGAGCACGGGGATGTGGATATGATGGCGTCCGGGCTGCTGGAGTTCCCGAACGCGGTGGGCTTGACGTTCGATTGCGGGATGTGGGCGGCCTCCCGCAACACGCTGGAGATTCTCGGATCCGACGGGCGGATTGAGCTGCCCTCGGCCTTCGTCGGCAATGCCGCGTTTACTGTACACGGCGTGAACGGAACGCGGGAAGAAACGCCGCCGGAGCTGAATACATATGCGCTTCAAGCCGACAATCTGGCGCGGGCCGTCTGGGGCATGGAGAAGCTGCTGTTCGAGCCGGAGGATGCCGTTCTCAATATGAAGGCGATTGACGCCTGCTTGGCCTCCGCGCGGGAGCGGCGGCGAGTCGTTATCCATGATATGTAATGGACAGGGGAGGAGGAAGCCGATGAAGATGCTGGACATTCACGGGCTGGAGCAACCAGTATCCCGCTTAATTATGGGTTCGGACTTTTTTGCGCCGGAGACGTATGATCATGTGGCCCAGGTTCTCGATGATTTCACGGAGCTTGGCGGCAATACGATCGATACGGCCTACATTTATTGCGGAGGCAAGAGCGAGCAGGCGATCGGCATGTGGGTAGAAGAGCGGCGGAACCGGAAGGACATCCGGATCTGGACGAAGGGGGCCCATCCGAATCAGAGTGGCCCACAAATGAACCGGCAGGCGATTCGCGACCAGCTGGAACAGAGCCTGGAACGGCTGCGGACCGATTATGTCGATCTGTATGCGCTGCACCGGGACGACCCGGACGTGGAAGTGGCCGTCATTCTCGATATTTTGAATGAATTGGCGGAGGAGGGCAAAATACAGGCTTTCGGAGGCTCGAACTGGACCTGGCAGCGGCTGCAGGAAGCGAACCGGTATGCGGCAGCCAATGGGCTGCGCGGGTTCTCGTTCAGCAGCCCGAACTTGAGCCTGGCCAAGGCGAAGGAACCGTATTGGCCGGACTGTATCAGCGCGGATGCGGAGACCATCGGCTGGCATCGACGCACGGGACTGCCGCTTTTGTCCTGGTCTTCCCAAGCGCGAGGATTTTTCACGGGCCGCTATACGAGAGAGAATTGCCCGGATCCGGATCTTATGCGTGTTTTCTACAATGACGCGAACTGGGAACGTTACGATCGGGCCAGCAAGCTCGCCGCGAGCAAAGGAGTCGAGCCGATTCAGATTGCCCTGGCTTACGTCCTGCTTCAGCCGTTCCCGACGGCGGCCATTATCGGCGCCCGGAACCGCAAGGAACTGGAGTCCTGCTTTGCGGCCGCACGGCTGTCGCTAACCGAACAGGAAATCGCATGGCTTGATTTACAGCCTGCCTAAGTTTACGCCCCATGAAACACCCGTTGTCCCGTCCGGGAGGGCGGGTTATTTGCCGTATATTGACGGAAGAAGATAAGCGGTCTACGAGTCCCGGCGCCGCTGCAGCTCCTTGAACAGATGCCAGAGCGCAGAAATGGCCAGCGTGATGCTGACGGCGATTCCCGAGAAAATAACGGCCATCGCCAGATATTCGAAGAAAGAATATTCGGATAGCCGCTTCCATTTCATCGGGTATTCCAAGTCGTCGATGATCTGATTCATCCCGTATATCCCGCTGATGACCGTGTAAATGGTCAGTATTTGCAGCATATAGCCGGAGCGGCGGCCCGTTGTATTCGCCTGGAATTCATACAGATCCGACAGGGTTCGCTTGACATCGTTCAGCAGCGCATCATTCCCGTATTGTTCGCGGATGAGGCAGAAAATGTCGCGCAATTGGGATTCCGCCGCCATCTTGCGAAAGTAATATTTGGAGGAGAAGAGCGTAATGTCGTGGATTAGTTCCTTGACCGTGTCTTCATTCTTGCCTACTTGAAGATGGACATGCTGGTTGGACAGCTTCACGACGCGTGAATCGCTTGAAGGTCTCCGCACTCAGACGCATAAAAGCCGATGGCGAACATGCGCTCATTAATGAGAAAAGGAAGCTTTTCGAAGGCTCCGGACGGCTGCTCCTCCCGTTCGATCCAATCGAATAGCCCCGGTATCAGCTCCTTGCTCATGAATTCGCGCGTTTCCCGATAGGTGCTGCCCGTATCCAAGGAATGGATGAAGGAGCGCCGATCATTCAGCTCCCGGTTCTGAAGGGAACGAAATCGTTTGGCGAATTCAAGGGCATGGCTCAAGGAGCAGCTAGCCTGCACCTCGGTGCGAATCGTAACAAGCGCCACATCGAACGGGCACAAAATAACGTCGGCCGATCGGATGACGGCATGCAGCTTGGCATACGCCATCTGGAACAAGAAGGTTGTCTCGAAGGCTTTGGAATAACGCTGGAAGCCTTCCTGGTCCGGCAGAGAATCCGGAAACAAAATATAGTCCGTGTAAGGCAAAAACATGCTTTCCATCAAATGATGAGATACCGCATGACGAGGCCCGTAAAAAGCGGTCTCCTGCGAAGAATCCGACAAGCAAAACGGGACAAACCCTTCACGCAGCAACTGCTTCTCCACACTGGCGAAGGCTGCCTTTTTTATTGAAAAGGGAAAAATAAACTGATGCAATGCGGTGTGTAATGTTTTCTCCTCTAATGGAATGATCTGCATTGGCACGCACCACCTGTTCACCTAGATTAAGCGATGATATCCATCTAGCACTATTTACACCGGAATGGCGCCATTGAACAGCGGACGCACAGTCTTGACAATCAATCGCGAATGTGAAAAAATCTAACTAACGTTAGTTAGGTAAAAAGAAAATGGAGGGATGGCGCATGACAGCCAATCGTATTTTGGAAGCTGCGCTGGAGCATTTCGCCGCGAGCGGATACGAAGGAGCTGCCCTGTCCGATATCGCCAGCCAAGTCGGTATTCGAACGCCATCGATATACGCGCATTTCAAGAACAAGGATGATCTGTTCTTGAGTGTCATCGACAAAGCGGTCGCGGATCAATTGGAGCGGCTGGCGGATTATTTCGCTCAGCAGGGGGAGCTGAAGGCAATTGAGGATCAACTGTACGGCCTCATTATCGATTACGAGGAACGATATCAGAGCGACAGCAATGTGAAGTTCCTGCTTCGCGTGATGTTCTTTCCGCCGCCGCCGCTGCTGGGCCCGGTCATGGAGCGGGTCAACGGCTATCTGGATGAAATGGAACGAATGCTGGCCGGAGTGTGCGAACAGGGAATGGCGAGAGGACAGCTGGCCAAGCTCGAGCTGAACACCGTCACTGCCGCCTACATGTGCTTGCTGGACGGGGTGCTGGTGGAAATGCTGCTGGGGGGGCCGCTTCGTTTCAAAAAGAGGCTGGAAGCGTCGTGGACGATGTTCCAGCGCAGCATCGCTCCGTAATCGGGCGGCGATAGATAAGCCATACTACGCAGAGAGCCGGCAACAGGAGAGGTGAGACTATGAATATTCATTGGGTCAAAGTGTTTATCGCTGCATTTTTTGAAGTGTTTTGGGTCATTGGCTTGAAGCATGCCAGCAATGTATGGGAATGGATTGGCACGATAATTGCCATCCTCATCAGCTTCTACGTCATGATCATGGCAGGGAAGAAGCTGCCGGTTGGCACTGTATATGCGGTGTTCGTCGGTCTGGGCACCGCCGGAACGGTATTCTCCGACATTGTCTTCTTCGGCGAACCGTTCAGCGTGCCGAAGGTTCTTCTTATTCTCTTGCTCCTGGGCGGAGTTATCGGCCTGAAAATGGTTACCAAGGAGAAGGACAAGGAAGGAGCTGAGGCATAAATGGCATGGATCTCGCTGCTGCTGGCAGGGTTATGCGAAATGGTTGGCGTAACGATGATTAACAAATTCCATGCGGAAAAAACATGGCAATCCGTGATCTACATGATGATAGGTTTCGGAGCGAGCTTCGCCTTCCTGGCTTATGCAATGGAGACGCTGCCGATGGGAACCGCGTATGCGATCTGGACCGGTATCGGCGCATCGGGCGGCGCCATTGTCGGCATGCTGGCCTACGGCGAATCGAAGGACTGGAAGCGAATTGTCTTTATATGCATGGTGCTGGGAGCCGCCATTGGCTTAAAGCTCGTATCGTGAACTAATGTGATAATGTCAAATCAGCGCCAGCGTGCGCTGCGGGAAATCCCGGTCCGGGTGGCCGGGATTTTTTTGTTATGGGCTTTAGCCCGTTGAGTGCGTGAAACGCACGAAACAAAAAACCACCCGCTATGCGGGTGGAGGGATCGAGGGTTTGACCAACAAGACCATCCCGATAAAATTGAGATGTTCAGGCTCAATGAAAGGAATGGTCTTAGATGGCAAACAAGAACTATAGTCTAGCTCACACGAAGTGGATGTGCAAATACCACATTGTGTTCACCCCGAAGTATAGACGGAAAGAGATTTATAATCAAGTGAGAAAAGAGCTTCTTCGCCGTTATAAATGCAATGACTTGTCGATACTGGAATTAAGAACCCAGTAGAGGACAGGTGTTTTCATATGTTTGCAGC
>NZ_LDIG01000071.1 GCF_015845845.1 Paenibacillus dendritiformis | reverse complement strand
ATACTTCGAAGCTGGAGTGAAGTCGATGCAGTGGTAGGGGAGCGTTGTGTACCGGGTGGAAGGCAGACCGGAAGGACTGCTGGACTGTACACAAGTGAGAATGCCGGTATGAGTAACGAAAAGACTGGTGAGAATCCAGTCCGCCGAAAGCCTAAGGGTTCCTGGGGAAGGCTCGTCCGCCCAGGGTAAGTCGGGACCTAAGGCGAGGCCGAAAGGCGTAGTCGAAGGACAACAGGTTGAAATTCCTGTACCACCGTAGCCGTTATGAGCAATGGGGGGACGCAGAAGGATAGGGACGCGAGCAGATGGATGCTCGTCCAAGCAGTGAGGCTGGTCAGTAGGCAAATCCGCTGACCGTAAGGCTGGGCTGTGACGGGGAGGGAAAATTACAGTACCGAAGGTCTTGATTTCATGCTGCCAAGAAAAGCCTCTAGCCAGGTAAAGGTGCCCGTACCGCAAACCGACACAGGTAGGCGAGAAGAGAATTCTAAGGCGCGCGGAAGAACTCTCGTTAAGGAACTCGGCAAAATGACCCCGTAACTTTGGGAGAAGGGGTGCCCCGGTAGGGTGAATAGCCCGAGGGGGCCGCAGTGAATAGGCCCGAGCGACTGTTTAGCAAAAACACAGGTCTGTGCGAAGCCGTAAGGCGAAGTATACGGGCTGACGCCTGCCCGGTGCTGGAAGGTTAAGGGGAGTGGTTAGCCGTAAGGCGAAGCTATGAACCGAAGCCCCAGTAAACGGCGGCCGTAACTATAACGGTCCTAAGGTAGCGAAATTCCTTGTCAGGTAAATTCTGACCCGCACGAATGGCGTAACGACTTGGGCGCTGTCTCAACGAGAGATCCGGTGAAATTTTAATACCTGTGAAGATGCAGGTTACCCGCGACAAGACGGAAAGACCCCATGGAGCTTTACTGCAGCTTGATATTGGACTTTGGTACGGTCTGTACAGGATAGGTGGGAGCCTGGGAAGCCGGAGCGCCAGCTTCGGTGGAGGCGCCGTTGGGATACCACCCTGATCGTATCGGAGTTCTAACCAGGGACCGTGAAACCGGTTCGGGGACAGTGTCAGGCGGGCAGTTTGACTGGGGCGGTCGCCTCCTAAAGAGTAACGGAGGCGCCCCAAGGTTCCCTCAGAATGGTTGGAAATCATTCGAAGAGTGCAAAGGCAGAAGGGAGCTTGACTGCGAGACCTACAAGTCGAGCAGGGACGAAAGTCGGGCTTAGTGATCCGGTGGTACCGCATGGAAGGGCCATCGCTCAACGGATAAAAGCTACCCTGGGGATAACAGGCTTATCTCCCCCAAGAGTCCACATCGACGGGGAGGTTTGGCACCTCGATGTCGGCTCATCGCATCCTGGGGCTGAAGTAGGTCCCAAGGGTTGGGCTGTTCGCCCATTAAAGCGGTACGCGAGCTGGGTTCAGAACGTCGTGAGACAGTTCGGTCCCTATCTGTCGCGGGCGTAGGAAATTTGAGAGGAGCTGTCCTTAGTACGAGAGGACCGGGATGGACGTACCGCTGGTGTACCAGTTGTTTCGCCAGAGGCATAGCTGGGTAGCCAAGTACGGAAGGGATAAGCGCTGAAAGCATCTAAGCGTGAAGCCCCCCTCAAGATGAGATTTCCCACATTGGTAAGACCCCTTGAAGACGACGAGGTAGATAGGTTGGAGGTGGAAGTGCAGCAATGCATGGAGCTGACCAATACTAATCGGTCGAGGGCTTATCCTACTTTCACCCCAAAAAGTGACGTGAAGCGTTGCAGCAACACCGATTACTTTTCGGGGCCCCCGGATGGTTTGATGATTTGCTTTCGCATTCAGTTTTTAAGGTACAATACCTTATCTGTTTGGTGGCGATAGCGGAGGGGTTCCACGCGTACCCATCCCGAACACGACCGTTAAGCCCTCCAGCGCCGATGGTACTTGGACCGCAGGGTCCCGGGAGAGTAGGACGCTGCCAAGCAGACAGAGATGCGAGCGTGGATTTGTTGTGGCAAGTCCACGCAGCGCAGAACTGTTCCTTACTGTTCCCTGATAGCTCAGTCGGTAGAGCACTCGGCTGTTAACCGAGTTGTCACAGGTTCGAGTCCTGTTCGGGGAGCCATCTTGCTCTCATAGCTCAGTAGGTAGAGTGCATCCATGGTAAGGATGAGGTCACCGGTTCGATCCCGGTTGAGAGCTCCAGTACTTTTTTTACAAATTATAGGTAAGCTATCCTGAGGCCCGTTGGTCAAGCGGTTAAGACACCGCCCTTTCACGGCGGTAACACGGGTTCGAATCCCGTACGGGTCACCATTTTCTGGACGCTTAGCTCAGCTGGGAGAGCATCTGCCTTACAAGCAGAGGGTCGGCGGTTCGATCCCGTCAGCGTCCACCATTCATGTAAGCCGGTGTAGCTCAGTTGGTAGAGCGGCTGACTTGTAATCAGTAGGTCGTGGGTTCGACTCCTATCGCCGGCACCATGACATTACGCATTTTAACATCGTTGGGGATTAGCCAAGCGGTAAGGCAACGGACTTTGACTCCGTCATGCATAGGTTCGAATCCTATATCCCCAGCCATTTATGAGAGCCATTAGCTCAGTTGGTAGAGCACCTGACTTTTAATCAGGGTGTCGAAGGTTCGAGTCCTTCATGGCTCACCAGTAATTTATAGGAATGCGCGTGTGGCGGAATTGGCAGACGCACTAGACTTAGGATCTAGCGGGCAACCGTGGGGGTTCAAGTCCCTCCACGCGCACCAGTATCATGGAACCCTTGTCGGACAAGGGTTTTTTGCTGTTTATGAAGAGGAACAAATGTATTCTCTCCTGCGTGCCAACATGCTTGCTAACGGAATCAAAGATATTCACAGGTTTATCCCCCGTTTTGAGTAACTGAATACCTGGCTAGACTTCTTTTTCTTATAGTCAATCCAACGCGTCATGGATAGCAGGAATTTGGGCCGCTGTAACACTGGATTCACGCCGAACGAGCCGATTACGAGCGAAGAGGTGCCCGTGGTGTTTGGATAGGTTGTTAAAGTCTTCGGGGAAATAAGGGCCGGTGCTGAATTGCGACCACACGAAAAAGAGCCGAGGGAATAATCCCGCGGCTCTTATCTTATAGGTCAGATTCATGCGGACGAATCAGCAAAATATTCCGCATTCCGAATCAACGTATTGGCGACTCCGGTTCAGGGTAATTCACGCGTAACGTACGGGCGAAATCCGTTGGAACGGTCCCATTCGAAAAATTTATCGGAATGATGCCCTGAAGCGCTTCATCTGCTAACCGCCAGGAAGGATTAACTCGGAAGGAGTCTATTGTCCGGGTAGCCAGGAAACAGAGACCATTCGAGCATTCACCCCAAATCGTCCAGTTCTTAGAAGGTGATAGCCATACGACTACATCTGAGTTAAATAACAATGCGTCAGCGGGACTGCCTCCCGGCGCCAACTCCAATACACTCCAATAGTCGCCGCCAGACATAGTCACAGGTAACTGAAACCAGTTATAACATCCGAACTCTTTACAAAAATAGTCTGTCGGGCTCGGCCCAATAACTCCCATAACAATGTAAGGAGCATGAGATTTGTCTGCAATCTTTTGAAGGAAAGGCCAAAAATCGGCGCTCATTGCCCAATCAAATTCTTCAAATCTAAACTTATCGAAGCAATCCCGAAATACTTGGTCAGGCAACCGCGACTCACAAAGTACCATATCTTCAGCCAGCGCAGTAACCTCTGCTAATTGGCTCCTATTTTTAACGATCACCATTTCATTTCCCATTGTTACTTGCTCCCCAGTCTGATTTTGGTATATCAATTTTTTGGCCCGCTTTATAAAACCTGAATCCGTGAAAGGGTTACGAATAAGAGAACCATCACTATCAGCTGTAACGATAGGCGCAGAAAGCAGAGGTGATGACTCGATTCACTTGAAAAAGACATCACGAAACAAAGCTTCCCTTGTGCAAAGCTTGAACGGAAACATAGGTTCGCAATCTATTATCCCGACAAGGTCCCGTAAATGCGCTGGAATGTCTGAAACCATGGACTATGTCTTCCGAACCGGAGCTTCGTTTGTCTGGCATGCTCTACCATTCGAGAGGCCAGCCAGATCAGATTTTCGATGACCGTTTTGACCCGCCTGCGGCTG
>NZ_LDIG01000070.1 GCF_015845845.1 Paenibacillus dendritiformis | reverse complement strand
AAAAAAGCCGCACACCCGGTAAAATGTTTGTACGCCTACAAACTCAACCGAAGAAAGGTGGCGACTCCATGAAAAAGTCTACCACGATCCTGTCCATCCTTCAATCCGTTTTGCCTGCAGAAGAAATCGATTCTGCAATCGAACTCGCCGGCTATAAAGACAAGGCCCGCAAGTTTACCGTCCATCATTTGCTACAATATTGGGCGATGGCTGCCTCTGAACAATGGGATAGCTACCGTTCAGGTGTGGTTCATGCAGCAGCCAGCGGCTTGCTTCCTGTCCATTATTCCAGTTTTTCCGGAAAGGCAGCTGAGGTTCCCTTTGCTGTATTCAAGGAGCTCCTACACCGGCTCATCCAAACCTGTAATCGTCAAACGACCCGAAAGCTGGCCTTTCCTAAAGAATTGCTTTTGATTGACTCGACGACCGTAACGGTAGGAAAAACTCGCTTGCCCTGGGCCCCTTACCATGGTGAGCGTTCGGGCATTAAGCTACATGTTTCTTTGCAAGCCCAATGCGACTCCCCTCTAAACGTGGTCGAAACGGTTGGTTCGAAACATGATGGTCCGCTCTGTGAAAGCTTAACCCATTTGGATTACATTATGGTTATGGACCGGGCTTACGGGAAGCTCGAACGATTAGATCGTTTCAAAGAAGAAGGTCAATCCTTTGTCGTTCGACTGCGTGATAACGTTCATCTTGAAAAACCACGTGCTCTACGCCGGCAAAAAGAGCCTAACAGCCCGGTCATCCGGGACATTACGTGCCAACTTGGAACAGAGCAATGTCGATCCAAGAAGCGGCATCGCGTCGTTACCTTCCAAGATTTCGATGGCCGAGAACTCCGCGTCGTTACCGATCTCATGCAAGTGACCCCAGAAGAAATCGCACAGATGTATAAAGCCCGGTGGCAAATCGAGGTTTTCTTTCGCTGGATCAAGCAGCACTTGAATATCCCTACTTTGTTCGGGACAACTGAAAATGCCGTGTACGGGCAGCTGTTTGTAGCTCTCATCGTTTACGTGTTACTCAAATGGTTATTTGATACCACTCAAGGGGTCGTATCTAGGCATCAAAAGCTGTCCTTTATTCACTTTGCACGTCTATTTAGGCTAAATTCCCTTCCTCCCGAATGGCTCGTTAAGATGCAGAGGATAAGAGAAAAATTCAGCCCTGCCGGGCTTGTTTGAGTTACACAATTTGGTTAATCAACATGTCTGTAAAGATACAATTCTAGTTAGCAATTTATCATCAATATCATTATATTTATATCCAACATTTTCAAATATTTTAATACTCAACTCTGTTGTAGAAATTTTCGTAAGAATGTCATCGTCATTTGATATTTCAAACCAACCATTCTCAGTGTTAACTAAATCCAAGACAGGGGATATTATTTTATTTTTTATATTTTCATCGTGCCAACCTAATGATTTTCCTATCCCCGTTAAAAATCCTACTTCCTCCAATTTCCCAAAAGTATCTATTTCTAAATCATTCGAAAAATAATGTTCTATTTCCTTAATAATCATCTCTTTTCTAGGTATTGTTATACCGGAGTTTTCTAAAATCTTTATAGTATAATAGCTTTCATATAAACTCTCTTTTTTTTCCTCTATCAAGAGATTAAAACCACCGTTTTTATTCTGAGATCCATCTAATTTCTCTAGTATTTGTTTATAATTCCAATATTCAATATTTATATCATCATCATTGATATCATTGATATTTAACCGCGAATTACTACACCCAATCAACAAAATAATGAGCAAAAAAGTTGTGAAAAACCTCATATTTAATATTCCCACCAGACTAAATTTATTTTTATGATACTGGCATCCGAATGAGCACAAGATCATTCTCCAATTCACTCTTGCCCGACTTTAAATTACTAGAGCCTATTATTACACTAGCTAAGAATAAGGGACTTTTATTACAAATGTTTGTATAGTGATTCTTTATTAATGACGGATTTTCAAGCTAAGTCCGACAGTTTGCTTATGAATGATTCGCAAGCCGTTTTCCAACCAAGATATTTTCTCGGTCTGTTATTATTAAGATCGAATACTTAGTTCAGATCACCGTTAAGCAAAGTCGTGTCCTTTTAAGAAGAACTCCCAAAGTAGCCCATTGGCGTTCTTATTGGCCCGTCTCTGCTAAGAGGAACAGGGATCAGCAAAGTAACCCTGAACTCCGTTGGCATTTTCCAACTTCTTATGAAATGTAAATTATTACCATAATCTACTATGACCGTTTAAAAGATCCCTGGTGGTATGTATTCGCTATTTTGGTAAATGCCTGCACCATCGAGATTGCTGTTCGATCTGGCTCTTTACGGCGAGGTCTAGACGGGTCTTACGCTCTGCAAAAGTCGCTATACAAGCTTTGCTCTTACCACGACTGGACACGACCCTATCGAGTTCCCAATGACGCGTCCTTTACGCACTTCATTGGGGCATTGGCTAATCGGTCTGCCTTATTGGATTTTCCCCGGGTTTCTACAGGCTTTCGGCATTTTCCTTTGTGTCGTAGAAGCTCGACAGTCCCCCGAACGAGCAATCCAGCATATAGCCATCTGTAAATCCTCTTAAAGCATAAGTATAAGCTCAGGCTTTTCAAATTTCATTCGATCTGCAATTTGCTCTGGTGACCAGGTCACCTCAAGCCTTTTTCACTATATAATGTAATCTTTCAAACGATTGCTACTCGTTAGACGCAGTTGCACGTTTATGCCGCTGTGCAGCAGTGGCCTATACTCCTGGGATTCCTTATTGCGTTTCAACTCACGAGCCATCCTGGAATGAAGGCGACCTTCTTCTCGTGCAAGACTCTGGTAAACCAGCCTTCGTCATGCAGGATTTCTAGCTTTGCTCTTTCACCTTATGCTAAAATGGCTGTAACTCATGATTGGTTCCTCCGTGCAATGGATTGGTGTGGTGATGCCATTTTAGAGGAATCAATCATGAGCCATTTTTTTATTTAATGGTAACTGTCGAACTTCATGTTACAATCCATCTAATAAAAATCACACGAATGACTCGTGTGATTTTTATTATTTAATCTATATCCATAGATACTGCATAGAACTGAGCCAAAGCATTAGTCCCAAACTTCCAGTTAATGTTATTTCGCACTGTAACATTTGAAAAACTGTCTAGGATAGCAGGGGATTCGATTTCATAATCTAACACTTTAAAAGTAGCAGCACTTGTTTTTAAATAGTCTTCATCGGGGAAAGTCAGTGTTAGAACGTTACCTGAGGTAGAGCAAGATACTGAAAACGGAAATCCTACTCCACAAGATAAACCGCTTCCTTTAATTAAATGCTCAACTCTCATTGTAATTCGGTCTGGGGTTATCAATGATCCTCCTGTCCAATTTGCTTTTGCGTAATTATCAACTATCTCAATTTTATCCTTAGAAAAGGCGCCTTGCGTATTTTTTACCCTTACCATCACCTTGTTATCCAAAGTATTCCAACTATACTTGTCCGTATCTAGATAGTCTCTTGTTAATCCAGAACAAGTATAAGTAGTATTTTTTGGAGATTTGCAATTCAATACATTCATTAACATAAAGGAAGGAGGTGTTTCACCTGTATAGTATGGTTTACCATCTATCGGTTGGGTTGAAATATATGAGTCTGTATGATTGACAATCTTTTCAGGTTGGGCTAAAGCTGTCACAGGAACGAGTAATATGCACACTAAACAAAGAAAAAAAACTTTTCTAATCATAACATCCTCCTACAAGGTAATATTTGGTATCGACGTCGATGGCTCTATACTATCATTTATTCCCTGAATCCGTGAAAGGGTTACGAATAAGAGAACCATCACTATCAGCTGTAACGATAGGCGCAGAAAGCAGAGGTGATGACTCGATTCACTTGAAAAAGACATCACGAAACAAAGCTTCCCTTGTGCAAAGCTTGAACGGAAACATAGGTTCGCAATCTATTATCCCGACAAGGTCCCGTAAATGCGCTGGAATGTCTGAAACCATGGACTATGTCTTCCGAACCGGAGCTTCGTTTGTCTGGCATGCTCTACCATTCGAGAGGCCAGCCAGATCAGATTTTCGATGACCGTTTTGACCCGCCTGCGGCTG
>NZ_LDIG01000069.1 GCF_015845845.1 Paenibacillus dendritiformis | reverse complement strand
ATAAACACTTCAAGAAAATGTAAATCTAAAAAAGCTGACAGTACCCCTATGCAGCTCCAAGCTGTGTTTGAATTTGAGCGAGAGCTACTCCGGATAGAGCTTGTTTATAAACATATTCAATCCAATGTTGCTTTTTTTCTCGTCGATATTGGTGCAATCCATCCAAAAGATAGCCTTGCCCGCTGTAAATACAGCACATCGAAACAAAAGAGAGTAGCGCCCAGTAGCGATCGATCGCTTTCGTAGATCGAACCTGATATCGATCCAAGCCGAGGTGGACTTTCGCCGTTCGAAAATACGTTTCAATCGACCATCGCTTGCTATAATAGCTCAGAATTTGCTTGTTGGTTAGAGAAACATCTGTACTTAGAAAAGCTTTCACCTGCTTAGGGTTCAGTTCTTCTCCTTCTTTCCAGCAGAAAAGAACGACTCCATTATCAAGCAAATTGAGCTTTCCTTCGTATCGATAAACGCGATAAGAGTCTTCTCCGATGGTCACGAGATCGGTATCAGACTTCGACATAAACGAAGCAAATTCTTTAATCGATTGGCGAATCCCTTGTGGGTAAATGATGCGATTGGTCTTCAGACCGCTAATGACATGGAATCCTTGCTCGCTACTCACCTGAAGAACAGAGGCTGAAGGATACCACGAATCCATTAATACGTACGTTTGGTGATGGGACCTGGGCACTTGCCGGATCATGTCACAAGCCAGATCAATCTTGCTCTTGCTTTTGGATTCATAGCGTTCTGTTGCAAAGGGATATACTATATCACCCGCCCGTAGCATGGCTTCCACTACAGCATGACCATAGACCTTCTTTCCCTTGAGATGAGAGTGGTGAAAGGCTGAGCCCTGGATCGAGTCAACCGCCCGTGACGAAGGTTTGGTTTTTTCACACACCGTATCATCTACAATGACAAAGATAGGACTGTTATTGTGCTTAGCGCTGTATTTGACTTGCTGATAGGCGATATTACGTACGATTTGCTTCAGGAACTGTTCATCCCACTTCCCATGGGATAAAAAATGACTTAAGCTTCTGCGATCCCGATGATGCAAGCTTTCACGATGTATGTCTGTTAAGGTACCTGTAAATCCAGATGACAACATGCCATCTACAAAGTGAGTGATGTGATTAAGGACAGATTTGGAAAAATACAACGGGAGTTTCCATTGCCGAAAGATATTGTTCCAATGGCGATGCTGTGTTAACGTATACGTATGAGACATTTCTTGATCTCCTCTGCGTAGAGTGGTTGGTCGCACTTCTATTTTACACAGAGAGTCAAGGGTGTCTCTTTTTCTGCTATTTAATTACAGCGAATTTGGGCAAGTACAGTTATATTCTCAAACGGCAGCGCAGTTAAATGAGAGCGGCATATTCTTGCCAAGTAATCATAAGAAGGGGGCTCCTTGCTTAGTCCGAGAATGGAAAGATAATTTTCCAGCCAACTTGTCATCTCTTCCTGTCTCCCCTCTCCTACGCATCTGAATCGGAATTGGAATTGGATTCATTATAGAAAAGATATCCAGAAAATCCAAAGCAAAAGGATGGGCGGTAAGAGGCTTTGAATTCAGCACAAAAGAAAAACACCCTTCGCGGGTGTTGGTTCTTATTCGGGATAAGCGCCGGTATTGTCCTTACATCATGGAAAAGTCAAAGTATTGTCTTTCAAATAGTGGACACTGTTTTGAGAGAGAGATCGTTTTTCCTTAGGGCATGGTCCACTATATATAGGAAATTAGCATC
Organism: Paenibacillus dendritiformis; assembly: GCF_015845845.1. GTDB lineage: Bacteria > Bacillota > Bacilli > Paenibacillales > Paenibacillaceae > Paenibacillus_B > Paenibacillus_B dendritiformis_C. The sequence goes on along the minus strand of NZ_LDIG01000069.1, from coordinate 30,753 downwards.
GAAATAGTCTACATATTGATTTTTCCCGGCGCTGAAAGTGTAATCCCCTTTTGTCCATATTTTCATGGACATTTTAGATATATTTCCACAATCAGGAGACAATGCCGACCCCTATTCTCCTAGTTCTCAGCCCGAAGCAAGTCATTGTGAAGACTCCCGCCGCGAAGCACATCTCTGAAACCCCACTATATCAGAGCAAAAAGAAATCTGCCATCGTGCAAAACAGGATCAGCATGCTGATGACCTGATTCAGGTTGTAGGAGGCCACGTTCATCCGCTTCCGGCTGCTTGGCCGGACGATGCGGTGCTCGACCGCAAGCAGCACGGCGGAGGCCGCGATGCCCGTCAAGTAGATCCAACCGAGCCCCCGGATGAAGAAGAGAGCGAACAGCACTGCCAGCATAATCGTATGGAGGCCGCGGGCGATGAACAGCGCATCCTCGTAGCCGAATAAGCTCGGTACGGACCACAGTCCCGTCTTCCGGTCGAATTCGATATCCTGCGTCGCATAAATAATATCGAAGCCGGCAATCCAGAGCATCACCACCAGGCCGAGCAAGAACGGCGTCATAGCCAGCTTGCCCGTGACGGCGAACCAGGCGCCCACCGGCGCGGATGCAATCGTGAAGCCGAGATACAGATGGCAGAGCCAGGTGAACCGCTTCGTGTACGAATACGAGCAGATGAGCGCGATCGCGACCGGGGACAGCCAGAGGCAGAGCGGATTCAGCATGCCAGCCGCGAAGATGAAGACGGCGAAGTTCAGCAGGATGAACGCCGTCACCTCCCGCTCCTGAAGCAGCCGCTGCGGCAGATGGCGGTGGGCCGTCCGCGGGTTCGCCTCGTCATATTCCCGGTCGGCCAGCCGGTTGAAGGCGTTCGCGCCGTTCCGCGCCGCCACCAGCGCGATAAGCGACCACAGCATCACATGCGCGGACGGCAGGCCGCCGGCGGCCCATACCATCGAGATCAACGCGAACGGCAGCGAGAACAGCGTATGCGAGAACATGACGAGCTCGCCGAACAGCCGTGTCTTGCGGTACAGCTTCTGAATCCAGATCATTTCTGACTCCCCCAATATCAGTCATCCTAACTTCGGTGCCAGGCCAATTCCCGGAACCATGGCAGCCCGCACGGATGAACCGGTGCAGGCTGCGGCTCCGGGCTGGAACATGCCTATGCATATATTGTCGCCCCGACAAAACCTATACATACTCTCCGTCCTGGCAACCTCCATGCCTCTATGCACACGGCGCCTGGCACAGGTCAATGCGGCCGATGCAATGCCTGAGTCTACGCTTCGATGCCGCCCAGGACATCATCCAGCGCTACCAGCATCGCATCGATATCGCCCGTCTCGATGACGAGCGGCGGCTGGAACGCCAAGACGTTGCGGCCGATGCCGTTCTTCCCGATGATGAAGCCGCGCTCCTTCATCGCTTCCAGCACGGCGTCGGTCAGCGCGGCGCTGTCCGTTCCCGCCGCGCCCTGCAGCTCTGCGCCGAGCATCAGGCCGCGGCCGCGCACGTCGGCGATGACCCCATGCTTCCGCTGCAGCTCTTCCAATCCCTGCTTCAGCCGTTCGCCCAACCGGGATGCCCGCTCGACCAGACCTTCTTGCTCGATATAATCCAGTACGGCCAGCGCCGTAACGGACGAGACCGGATTGCCTCCGAAGGTCGAGGCGGACGGCCGGTTGAAGCTCGCCGCAATCTCGTCGGTCGTCGCGAAGGCGCCGATCGGCACCCCGTTCCCAAGCGCCTTGGCCATCGAGATGATATCCGGAGCAATGCCGTCATAGTCAAGCGCGAACATGCGGCCGGTGCGGCCGAAGCCAGTCTGAATCTCATCCGCGATCAGCAGCACGCCATAGGCCTCAAGCAATGCCTTCACTTCGCGGAAATAGCCTTCCGGCGGCACGATGATGCCGCCATTGCCCTGAACCGGCTCGACAATCATCGCCGCATACCGCTCTGGAGCCGCCTCAAGGGCCTGCTTCAGCGCCTCCAGCGAGCGCCGCATCGCGATCTCCGCGTCCAGGCCGGGCTCGTACGGCCGCGGAATGAACGTCACGCCGCCCTCATCAAGATGGTCGTCGGCCCGCCACATCGGCAGCCCGGTCACGCCCATCGTCAGCCAGGTGCGGCCGTGCAGCCCATACTCCAGCGCCAGGAAATCGCGGCGCTTCGTATGCAGCCGGGCGAGCAGCATCGCGCCCTCATTGGCCTCCGAACCGCTGTTGCAGAAGAACGTCCGCGACAGCCGGCCCGGCAGGATGCCGTTCGCCAGCCGCTCGGCCAGGTCGGCCATCGGCTGCGTCAAATATATCGTCGTCGTATGCTGCAGCATCTGCAGCTGCTTCACCGAAGCCTCCGCGATGCGGGGGTTGCAGTGGCCGCAAGCGACGACGGATACGCCGGCGAAGAAATCCGTGTACCGGCGGCCTTCATGGTCGTACAAGTATTGCATGGATCCGCGCACAATCTGCGGCGGCCGGCGATAGAAATGCTGCGTGCACGGGTAGAAATAAGCCCGCCGCTTCGCGAGCACGCCCTCCGGGCCGATAAAGTCGCTCTCCCCTACCCCGCTTGTCCGGTTTTCTTCCTGCCGCTCGTTCCCGATGCTTGTCATCGCGCACCCGCTCCTTCCTTCTGGCCGGCTGATTCCTTATTATTCGTCATTGCCTTCGGTTCCGTTGCCGCACTCGGTTTCGTCGACGTTTTCGACTGTGTTGCGGCATTCGCTTCCGCCGATGTCTTCGATTCCGTTGCTGCCTTCAAGTCTGCCGCTGCCTTCGATTCTGCCGCAGACTCCGCCTCCGTTTTCGCTTCGGCCGGGCCCTTCGGCTCGCCCATCGGGCGGTCGAATTGCAGCGCGCCCAGCGTATAGCCGGCATAGACCGGCTTCATCCCGCGATAGATATCCTCGCACCGTTCCAGTCCTTGCAGCGCCGTCCGGTAGGCCTGCACGATGCCGCGCAGCTGCTCGGCCGTATACGACTGCCCTTCAATCCGGAAATGGTTCACTCCGGCGGAGTGGAGCTCGGCGAGGAACGGCATGTAGCACAGCTCCTTGCACAAGGCGAGATGGTTGCGGCCGCGGGCATCCCGATAAACCGGATTCTCCCCTTTGTCTGTCATCAGCACGAGATAACGGTTATCGACGTAACGGTTATCCTCCTGGCCGATCGGCTCCAGCGCCTCCGCGTTCTCATACAGATCGAGCTCCAAGTACATGACGACCGGAGACCCATGTACGATCACCTCGACCGGCACCGGGCTCTGCTCCAGCAGCAAGGCGAGATCATGCAGCGGCAGCTCCAGCGATGCCGTTACCCGCTCCAGGCCGAAGCGCTCGTGATAGAACTCGGCCGAACGGGCGTTGTACACATTCAGATTGACATCCCCAATCAGCGGCAGACCCGCATCGCGGAAGCGGCGCATCGCGCCGAGATTCGTGACGAGCAGTCCGTCCAGGCCGCTGCGATCCTGCGTCAGAGCATGGCTGTATTGCTCCATATGCAGCCCGTCCATCATGCGCGGCAGGCCGAGCACCACCTTCGACGCGCCGGCGGCGCCGGCGATCTGCTCGATATCGCTGCGCGTAAACGGCCGGGCCGGCTGGAACACGTCTCCCGCGAGATAGACGATATCGGCCCCCGCTTCCAGCGCGGCCCGCGCCTGCTCGGCATCGTTCACATGAACGGAGAGCTGCGGGCGTTCCGTACGGCCGGACGGGGTACGCACCTCCGCCAAGGCGGCCTTCACTTGCTCGAGGCGCTCAGCCTTCATTTCCCGCTCGGCGGTCGGGGTGCTGAACACTTTGCCCGTGCTGTAGAACTTGCCGGTTCCTTCATAACGGGTATTGAGATAATCCAGTCCGGGCTTGCCGAACGCATAGGCCGTCGTGAAATCCCGCTTCCGGTTCTCGAACAGCTTGCGGCTGTCCTGCGAGCGCTCGAATCCGACCGGATCGGCAATATAGCGGTCAATCGCGTCTCCGTAGCTGTTCACCAGCAGGCGGAGGAACTCGGCGTCGCGCATCCGCCCTTCGATCTTGAAGGAGGTAATCCCCGCTTCGATCAGCTCCGGAATATGCTCATACAGATTCATATCCTTGGCGGCCAGCGGATATTCGGTCGGGTACACATTGCCGTCCTTTTTCACGCGGTACTCCCAGCGGCACGGCTTCATGCAGCGGCCCCGGTTGGCGCTGTTGCCGAACAGCAGCGAGCTGTAGTAGCAGTTGGCCCCATGCACCGTGCACATATCGCCATGGACGAAGTATTCGAACTCCATGCCGGTCTTCGCCTGCAGCAGCTGCGCCGTCCGGAGATCCATCTCCCGGGAAGCGACGATGCGCGTGACGCCCAGCTCCTGCAGCGCGCGAATCATTTCCTCGTTATGCACGTTCATCATCACCGAGGCATGCACGGGAAGCCGGTTCAGGTTCATCTCCTTAATCAGCGGAAATACGGCCATATCCTGGACGATAATGCCGTCCGGGCCAACCTCGTTCAGGAACGACAAGTACCGCTTCGCTTCCTCGATATCTTCGCCGTTCAGCAGATTGTTCACCGTCACATAGACACGCTTGCCCCGTTCATGCGCCATCTCTGCGGCCGCCCGAATCTCGTCGTAGGACAGATTGTAGCCTTTACGCATCATTCGCATGTTCAGCGACGGCCCGCCGAAATAGACGGCATCGCAATTCGCCTCTATCACTTCTTTGAAAATATCAAACGTGCCTGCCGGTGCCAGCAGCTCGACCTCTTTGCCGTGAAAAAATCTAGCCATGCCCGTTCCTCCTATCCCATACTCCATGCTGTCAAATTTTATTTTTCCTAATTTTAAATATATCAGGCTTTGAAATATTTTATGTGATATTTTTCGCTTAATAGGCTGCAAATATAGAAGAGGTGGTGATCTATAACCGATACGATCACCACCACGATATGAACAGCAGCAGGACGAGGAACGATGCGATGAACAGCGTGTCCGGCGTCCGCCATGCGAGCGTGCGCAGCGACGTGCGCGGCGCATGGAGCACATACCCCCGGGCCTCCATCGCCTGGACCAGCTCCTCGGCCCGCCGGAACGCGCTGACGATGACAGGCACCATAAGCGTCATGACCATCTTGCCCTTCTGGACGAAGGAGATCTCGTGGAAATCGGCGCCGCGCGAAGCCTGCGCCTTCATGACCTTGTCCGCCTCTTCGAATATGGTCGGAATGAAGCGCAGCGAGATGCCGATCATCATCGACCACTGCTGCGGCGAGCCGCCGACGAAGCGCAGCGGCTTCAGCACCCGCTCCAGGCCGAGATTGAGCTCGACCGGCGTCGTCGTGAATGTCAAAATCGCGGTAAAGGTGACAAGCAGCGCCATGCGCCATACCGCGTACGCCCCGTACGTAACGCCTCCGGTCGTAATATTGAGCTTGCCCACATTCACCAGCGAATTACCGGTCTTGTCGAATAAGACATAGAACAGGAACATGAAGGCCATGATGAACCAGAGCGGCCGCGATGCCCGAAAATAACGGGTTAAGGAAATGCGCGAGCTCATCATCACCAGCAGGGCGAATCCGCTCAGCACCGCGAGCTCCGCAAAGGCTTCAGCCATAATGACCGTAATCAGAAAAAGGACCATCGCCACCAGCTTCCCCCGCGGATCGAGGCGGTGAATCCAGGAATCGGCGGGGACGTACCGGCCGAGCATCATTTTGGCTTCCATCTGGTTAGTCCCCCTCCCTGCTGTCTAATGGGCGTTCCGCGCTTCCGGCATCCTTCATGCCCAGCCGCTCCGCAATCCAATCGGCCAAGCTCGCGGGATCGGCGGGCAGAGTGTCGAGCGGCGCGCCCGTCTTCTCCGCCACCAGCGCCGCGAGGCGCAGCATGGCGGGAATCTCGATGCCGGCCGCCTCCAGCTCCTCGGGCCGGGACATCAACTCCTGCCGGCCGCCCTGAAATACGATGCGGCCTTCCTTCATCAGGATGAAGCGGTCGGCGTACGCGAACACTTCATCCAGGCGGTGCGTCACCATGACGACCGCCTTGCCCTGCTGCGCGCACAATCCGTGCAGCAGCCGGATCAGCTCCGCCCGGCTGATTGGGTCCAGCGTGGCCGTCGGCTCGTCCAGCACGAGCAGCTCCGGATCGGAGGCGAGCACCGTCGCGATCGCGACTTTGCGAATCTGGCCTCCGCTCAGCTCGAATGGGCTGACCTCCAGCACCGAGGAGGGCAAGCCCACCATCGCGAGGGCCTCTCGCGCCGCTTCGGCGGCTGCCTCGGGCTTCGCCCCGAACTGGATCGGCCCGAACATCAGGTCCCGTTCGACCGTCTCCTCGAACAGTTGATGCTCGGGGAATTGGAACACGAGCCCGACCCGGCGGCGCAGCGGCTTGAGGCCGGACTGCTTCGCTCCGCCCTCGAAGGTATATTCCAGCACGTGCAGCTTCCCGGAGGTCGGCTGCAGGATGCCGTTGAAATGCTGCAGCAGCGTCGATTTCCCGGAGCCCGTCGAGCCAAGCACGACCGTGAAGCCGGAACCGACGGCAAAATCCAAATTCTGCAGCGCATGGACCGGCGGCTGTCCCTGCGTTATATAATCATAGGTTAATCGTTCGGCGTGCACGATGGCCATAAGGCGTTCACCAACTCTCTCTCGTCATTCGTCGTGGCGACAGCTACGCCGCGCTCCCGCAGCGCTTGCGCCACCGACCAGATGAACGGGGCCTGCAGCCGGCACTCCCGCATCAGCGCTTCATCCGTGAACAAAGCCTCGGGAGCGACATCCGCCGCAATCTTTCCGTCCTTCATCACGATCGCGCGATCGGAGGCCATAATCTCTTCCGCATCATGCGTAATCGAGATCATCGTATATTTGCCGCTCGCATGCAGCTCCGTCCAATAGGCCGTCATCTCCCGCTTGGAGCGTTCGTCAAGCATCGAGGTCGCCTCGTCGAAAATGAGCACCTCCGGCTCCAGCACCATCATCCCGGCGATCGCGGCCCGCTGCTTCTGTCCGCCGGACAGCTGCGCGGGATGGCGGTCAAGCAGCGGCTCGACGCCGAACCGCCGTGCCGCCTCCGCCAGCCTGCGCTCCATCTCCGCGTGCGGAAGGCAGCGGTTCTCCATGCCGAAGGCGATATCGTCCCGGACCGTCGTCGCGAAAAATTGATTGTCCGGGTTCTGGAACAAGAAGCCGACGCGGCGGCGAATCTCCTCCAGGCTCGCTTCGGACAGCGTCAGGCCCGCCACCTCGATGCGGCCGGCCTGGGGGCGATGCAGGCCGTTCAGCAGCTTCACCAGCGTCGACTTGCCGGAGCCGTTCGGTCCGACAATAGACACCCATTGCCCCTTCGGAATACGGAGGAACAGATCGTCGAAGAGCAGGCGGTCCGGACGGTACTGGTACCGGATACCGGACAAGACGACCGCGTCATCCACCCCTTGGCCGTCCGGGCCTCTATCCAGGCCGACGGGCGACGGTTCCGCGGCCGCCCCCGGCGCTGCGTTCGACGGGATATCCGATGCGAGCGCTTGGTTGCGATCAAGCGCCGCCTGCCGGTTCGCATCCGCCGCCGAGCTGTCGATCTGCGGCGTCAGCTTGTCAAAAAGCGGCAGCTTCGCCAGCGCCGCCACAATGTACTTCACGGCAATGCCGATGAAGACGCCGGTCACAACGCCGGTTATCAGCAGCACCGGCAAGTAATAAAAAATATTGGCGGTGCGGAATACAATATACGCGGCTGTCAACTGACCCGCATTATGCGCCGCCCCGCCCACTACGGAAATGCCGATGAGGCTGACGTGATCTTTTCCGATTTTCAAGATGGCATACATGACGATGAAGCTGAACAGCGATCCGAGGAAGCTGAACAGAAATGCGGAGAACGTCCCCAGCATCAAGGTCATCAGCAACGTCTTCAAGATGACCAGCATCAACGCGTCGCGGCCGCGCAGGAAGTAGAGGCAGGCGAGAATCATGACGTTCGCGAGCCCCAGCTTCGCGCCGGGAATCGGCATAATCGTCTGCACAGGCAGCATCGCTTCCACGAAGCCGAGCACGACGGCCACGGCGCTAAAAATCGCGATAATCACCGCCCTTTTCAAGGCGTCCGAAGAGGATTCTCCCTTCCGCCAGGCCGGGCTATTGTACGACCGCATCAATCTCATCCTCTCCTACGCCGTCCTCGCTTACCAGCTCGACGAGCACACGATGAGGAATGCAGACGATCGTGCTGTTCGGACGGGTCACGAAGCCGAAGGACAGGCATACTTTATCCGGGCAATCGGCCTCGAACATTTCAATGCCATAGTCATGAACCTTCAATATATTTAGTCCTTTGCTTGTTTCGACTTTTATAATCTGCTCTTCCTTCGTCAGTTCTACTTTTTGATACAATTCTCCGTCCACCGTAATATTGGCAAACACCTTTGAATTGTGCAAATTTTCACTTTCTTGTTGAAACAGCCATTTCGGCACAAGAAACGCCAGCGCCGCGATGACAATGACTCCGATGAGAATCAGGTCTCCACGTTTCATTGCAATGACTCCTTGGATTAAATTTGAATAGTTTATCTTTTGCCATTATACAACTCCCATCCCTCATCATCAATGAACTTCCATGTCCATCCGATGACATCTGCTCATGTCCATCGATGACGTCTGGTGCCGAGTCCCCGCCCAGAGCGGGATCGTAACGGGCTTCCTTGCAACTCCATCCGTAACTGTTATAATAAGCGTGTTCCGCAAGCGAGCTTCGCCGCCACAGGAAGCTGGCGCGAACCGATATCCAGTCAGTCTAACCGAACGGGGGAATTGAGAATATGACACTACATCGACGTCTGCCGCTTCGAAGCTGCCTCCTACTGCTCGTGGCCTTCATCCTCGTGCTTGGCGGATGCGCCAAGGGGAATTCCACGAATGCCGGCTCCGAAACGTCTTCGATCAAGCAGCAAACTTACTTCATTTTCGATACGATCGTGACGGTCAAAATATATGATGATCGGGCGGGAGACGCCCAATTCAAGGATATCGAAGCGATTCTCAAGGAGATCGACCATAAAATGAACCGCCAGGACAAGGGGAGCGAAATCTCCCAAGTCCAGGCCGCTTCCGGCAAGCAAGCCGTGGCGGTCTCCCAGGATACATTCGATATTATCGCCACCTCGCTGGACTACGCCAAGCGTACCGGCGGCATGTTCGATCCGACCGTCGGCCCGATCGTCGATCTGTGGGGCATCGGCTCGGAGAATGCCAAGGTTCCCGCTCCGGCCGATTTGAAGCAGAAGCTGGACCTGGTGGACTACCGGGACGTCACCCTGAATCCGGACAAGCGGGAAGTGAAGCTCGAGAAAGAAGGCATGGAGCTTGACCTCGGCAGCATCGGCAAAGGCTATGCCGCTGACCGTATCGCGGATTATTTGCGCAAGTCGGGATTCGAAAGCGCGATCGTCGATCTCGGCGGAAATATCTTCGCCGTCGGATCGAAGCCGGGCGGCAAGGATTGGATCATCGGAGTCCAGGATCCGGATGAGACGCGCGGCAATCAGATCGGCAAAATGAAGGTGCAGAACAAGACCATTGTCACCTCGGGCGTGTATGAGCGGTATTTCGTCGAAAACGGCAAGCACTATCACCACATTCTGGACCCGATGACCGGGTATCCGATCGAGAATAACCTGAGCAGCGTCACGATCGTAACGAGCAGCTCGACGCATGCCGATGCGCTGTCCACCTCGACGTTCGCTCTGGGATTGGACAAAGGAATGGAGTTCATCGAATCCAATCCGGAAGCGGAGGCAATTTTTATCACGACCGATCACAAAGTATACTGCACGCCGGGCATTAAGGATATTTTCGAGCTGACAAATAGCAATTACACCATCGTCAAGCAATAATCGCTTGCTGCCTGTGGCGATAGGAAGGGGTGCCCCTGGCCTTAGACGGCCGGAGGCACCCTTTTGCCGCCTATGCAGCGCCCGCAGCTTCGCCGAGCCCTTCCTTCGAGGTTCCGGGTTCTGTGGTGCTGCGATCCTTTTGCCTAAATCGCGGACAGCACGGCGCCTGTCGCGATCCGGTGGAAGAACGGAGAATGCGAGACACGATGCTCTCCCACCGGATCGTTCGCGATAAACGGAAGCCGCTCCGCCTCCAGCTCCTCCAGCCTGTCTACCCGGCCCTCCACATAATCAAGCAGCCGATCCTCGGCCGATTGCAGCCGGGCCAGCACGCCGCCGTAGCGGATGTCGAGCACTTCCCAGCCGAACGGCTTGCTTGTCGCCATCCACAGCGCGCGATGCGCCTTGCGCGTCAGATCCGCCTGCGCGCGGACGCGCGGAATGACCTTCTCCGCCAGGCTGCGGAGCTTCTCATGTTCCCGCGCCCGGTAGGCAGATGTTACCTGCAGGCCGAGCGTTCCCTTCATGGCCAGCGTCTCCGCCAGCTTCGCATAGAACCCGAACACCAGCTTATGCGTTCCCGCAGCTTGCGCTTCGGCGGCGGCAAGCCGTTCGGCCAGCTTCGCGTAATGGGCCGGCAGGGCCGTCTCCAGTTCGCCTTCCAGATCTTTGTCGAACAGGCCGATCAACGCATCCTGCCAGAGCAGGAACTTGGACGCGTTCGAGCTGTGCATATTGTTCTTCGTCACGCCCGGCGTCTCGTCGAGATAGGTTAGCTGCCAGTAATCGTCCAGACATTGGCCGGTGCAGAGGCGAAAGCGCTCCGCCAAGGCCGACTCGTCCACCTCGCCGTCCGTATACCCGTGCTCCGCGAACAATTGAAGGCCCGGCAGAACCGTCAAATGGTTCGTCTCCTGCCCGTTGTCCCCCCACGCCGTGGCAAATACTTCGCGTATGCCCTTCGCCTTGCAAGCCATAAGCGCCGGATTCGTATTTTGCCATGTCTTGCCGTAGTTCGGGCTGAGGCTGCCCCACAGCCAGACGCCTCCGGCGAACACCGGATCCGAACCGAGCGCGCGGTGCTTGTCGAGGAAGTTCTCATAGAACTTCTGATCATCATGATAATAATCCCAATAGACGAACTGCACGCCCTTCGGAATCCGGGCCACCGCGTCGCTGGAAAATTCCAGGTCCAGATCGTAATAATGGCCCCCATTGTTCATCAGCAAGTGGAAATACATGTCGCTCCACATCATCGGCTGTAAGCCATGCTTCTCGGTAATCTCCAGCACGCGCCGCAAATGTTCGTTCATAATATCGAACCGTTCCCGGAAGCCGTGCTTGAACAAATATCGCCCCAGTCCAAGTCCGAACGCCTCGTCCATGCCGATATGAATCCGGTTCGACCGAAGCGGCTTCGAGACGGCCGCGATCATGTCCTCAATGAAGCGGTAGGTGGCATCCGAGCCGGCGAGCAGCACATCCTCGGTATCGCGCAGCGCCTCGGCCTCATCCCATTTCAGCGCCTGGGCCAGATGCCCCAGCGTCTGAATGCACGGAACCACCTCGATGCCGAACTGGGCCGCGTAATCGTCAATGGCCCGCAATTCGTCTGCGGTATACCGTCCCCGCATATACCCGAAATAGGGCCGCTCCGGCACCTCGTACGTATCTTCCGTATAGAGCATGATGCCGTTCAAGCCCATCAGCGCCATCGAACGCAGTAACTCCTGCAGCATGGCCAGATGGGGAACGGCGTTCCGTGAAGCGTCGATCATCGCCCCGTTGTACGCGAATTGCGGCCGTTCCGCAATATGGAACGTCCCGCCCTGGCGGTAAGCTTCCACGAACCGCCCCAGCCCCCGGAAAAAGTGGATCGGCTCCGCATAACGGATCCATCCGGCGCTTCCGTCCCAGGACACCGTCAACTCCCCGGCGGCCTGCTCTACCTTTACAGCGACCGCCTCGGGATTAGGGCTCCCTCCCTCGCTAATTTCCACGTCAAGCAGCTGCCGCAGCTCCCGGATTCCGGGCAAGAAGCGGTGAACATCGCCGCTGAATTGAATATGCATCCTTTGTTCCTCCTCTAGTTGTATAAATCTGTTCCATGCTGGCCAATGTAAGAGGTAGGATGTGATTAGGATAGCGCTATCGATCCCGTTTCGCAACCTCGGGTCGACTTTGCTGTTATACGGTTAGATAGGCAAGCATGCTGCGACGCCACCAGTTGGGTAAGATCACCGGGCTCTTTTTGCTCCTTTGCTTCAATATCCCAACCATTCAGCTTGTCCCTGAACCGTTGGGATATTGACCGTAAGGACTGGCAGGGAATTCTCCCGCTCTTTGCTCCACTATCCCCGGCACTCAGTTTGTACCATGAGCCGATGGGATATTGACCATAAGGACGGGCGGTGACCCTCTTTCGCTCCTTGCTCCGCTATCCCCGGCACTCAGTTTGTAACCATGAGCCGATGGGATATTGACCATAAGGACGGGCGGTGACCCTCTTTCGCTCCTTGCTCCGCTATCCCCGGCACTCAGCTTGTACCATGAGCCGATGGGATATTGACCGTAAGGAGTGTAAGGAGCGACCTCCATCCCTGAGTCATTTGCATATTAGAGCAATGGCATAAATCAGCGGGGTTTCCCCAGCGAACAACACCCATTACAATGGAGCCCCGATAAAGATCCAGGTTCTTCGCAAGGGCTGTGCACCAACGCTCCCTCCCCGCCCTTTCGGAGACATGCCAAAAAGACATGGCTTGCCGATCCATGTCGAGGGCAGACTTTGCAGCAGCCAGGCGTATAGAACCGCCAGTATCCCGTCAATGCTATTGCAAAGGGGGTGACATGCAATGGCTAAAGACGTGCTGTGCGAAGTGAACAGCTGCAAATACTGGGCTGCGGGCAACAAATGCAACGCTTCTTCGATTTATGTCGTGAATCGTCAGGGAAGACAAGCAAGTAATTCCGAAGAAACGGATTGTAAAACGTTCGAGCCCAAAATTTAACGTATGTCCAAGCAGCCTTGCCGGGCTGCTTTTTCACTCTTGTACTGATAATTATTATCATTTCCTTCCGAATATATGCAAGCCCTGATCACCCTATTGAAAAAAACGGATGCCTTTACGCAACTGCATGCCCAAATGGCCCCAAGGATCAAGAAACCAGGCCCGACCTAACGGACCTGGCTCGATATAGGCGAGAGGTGACGCTTATCCCGTGACAGAATGGTCCAGGCTCCCGGAGGATGAAGCTGACGCACCCGGTGCCGCTGATGCGGCAGAAGCGGAAGCACGCGCCGCGGAAGGCTTAGCCGGCATGGCCGTATCCGGATTGGGCCGCAAGTATGCCAGGCAGTAAGCGCCGGCTACGAAAACGGCACCGCCGGTAAGGTTGCCGAGCCAGACCGGGATGAAGTTCATGATGTATTCTCCCCAGCTGTAATAGCCTTCGAAGATGGCTGCCGGAATGACGAACATGTTGGCCACCACGTGCTGGAAGCCGATGGCCACGAACGTCATCGTCGGGAACCAGATGCCCATTACTTTGCCGCTGAAGCTCTTGGAGCCGTAAGACAGCCACACCGCCAAAGCCACGAGCCAGTTGCAGCCGATACCCGAGACGAACGCTTGCAGGAAGCCTTCTTCCAGCTTGTGCCCGGCGACGGACACGGTCTTCTCCAGATAGACGCCATCGGCGGTCAGGCCGACGATATGCCCGAAGAAGTAAGCGACGAATATCGCCCCCAGGAAATTGCTCAACGTAATCACGATCAGATTGCGGGCGACCTCCCCGGTCGTAATTCGGCCCTTCATCCGGGCCAACGGGACGGCCATCATATTGCCGGTCAGCAGCTCACCGCCCCCCAGCAAGACGAGGATGAGACCGATCGGGAAAAGGGAGGCGCCGATGAGCCCGGTGATCGTCCCCCACTCAGGCGGCGCGCCCGCCGTTACCCGTATATACAGTAAGTATCCCAGCGCGATGAACGCGCCTGCCAGAAACCCCAATATCACCATGACCGACAGCGGATTGCGGGCCTTGGCCGTCCCTGTCTCCACTGTCGCTGCCGCTATCTCCTGCGGCTTCAAGTATCCTGCCATACTGCATTCCCTCCCTGCACCGCAAGTACCTTGTTGGCTTATCGCATCCTCCCGAATGAACGGAACGGTCACGCCGTTACGGCGGTCCATTTCAGGCGGATGTAAAGATGCAAGTTCATTGTATCGAAGCTTCCTTATGGAAGTTGTGCATTTTATCACAAGGTAATGTTCAAAATTAACAATCTGCCGACATCTCATGAAGAAAGACAAGGGGCTGCCGAATCGCCGAGAAATATCGTAAACGGAAAAAGCCCGCGTACCGTGCGGCCGCGGACTTCTTGATATGAATTATGCTTTGGCGATGATGCTGCGGGCGATGTGAACTCCGGCTGCCCCGGCTTGCGCCAGCCCGCGGGTCACGCCGGCCCCGTCGCCGCCGCAATACAGTCCGGCAATCTCGGATTCGAGCGACGCATCCAGCTTCGGGCGGGCGGAGTAGAACTTCGCCTCGACGCCGTAGAACAGCGTATGCTCGGAAGCGATTCCCGGCGTCACCTTGTCCAGCGCCTCCACCATTTCGATGAGGCTCTTCATTGTATTGTATGGCAGCACGAGACCGAGATCGCCAGGGACCCCCTCGCGCAGCGTCGGCTCCAGGAACCCCTCCCGGATGCGCTTCTCGGTGGAGCGGCGCCCGCGGAGAATATCGCCGTATTTCTGCACAATGACGCCGCCGCCGGACAGATCGTTGGCACGCTTGCAGATCTCGCGCGCATACTCGTTCGGCTTGTCGAACGGCTCCGTGAACGTATGCGAGACGAGCAGAGCGAAGTTCGTATTTTTCGAGCCGAGCTTCGGATCCTTGTAGGAGTGGCCGTTCGCGCACATGATGCCGCTGTGGTTCTCGACCACGACGTGTCCGGACGGATTGCTGCAGAAGGTGCGCACCCGCGTGCCTACGGACGTGTTGAAGATGAATTTGCCTTCATATAGATGCTCGTTAATCTCGCGCATGACGACGTCCGACGTCTCGACGCGCACGCCGACATCGACCTGATTGTTGTACATTTTCAGGCGGCGCTTCTTCAGAATCTCCGTCAGCCAGGCGGAACCGTCCCGTCCCGGCACGATGACGACGCGATCGGCTTCGATCGTCTCGCCGCCCTTCAATTCGATGCCCTTCACGACATGGCGGCCGTCTTCCTTCACGGTGACGAGATCCGCCACTTCCGTCTTATGCATCATATCGATACGGGTCTTCAAGTATTCAAAAATCGATTTCAAAATCTCCAGGTTCTGCTCCGTCCCCAAGTGCCGGACTTCCGCGCGCAGCAGCTTCAAGCCCGCCGCATATCCCTGCTGTTCGATGCGGCGCACCGTCTCTGTCGTCGGGTCTGTTATATTCGTCGTGGCTCCATGCTCCAAATTGATCCGGTCCACGTATTGAATCAGATCCAGCACCTGCGACGGCGGCAAATAATCGGTCAACCAGCCGCCGAACTCGGTCGTAATATTGAATTTGCCGTCACTGTAGGCTCCGGCTCCGCCGAAGCCGTTCGTGATGGAACAGGCGGGCAAGCAGCCGGCGAACTCCTTGCGGCCGATAGCCGGAGGGCAGAATTGAATTTTTTCCTCCAGAATCGGACAGCTCCGCCGGTAAATATCATGGCCTTTGTCCACTAACAGTACGTTAAGATGGGGGGCTTTCAACGTCAGCTCATAGCATGTAAAAATTCCTGCGGGCCCTGCGCCAACGACAATGACATCATACTTGCTCATAAGATCAAGATCCTCCTCGTTCATAACACGTAGTATGAATCTGAATGGGGCGAATGACGAACTTCTGTTCCTTTCTAGGCGACAAAAAATCCTGACTTCACCCGGGTATGCCGAAGCACACCGCTCGTAGTCAGGAATTTACGGCTCCTGGTAGAGACCCCCGGACCTTATCTCCGGGAATATACGAACAGGAATAATAATGCCTTCATTGTGATCAACTTCATTGCCGTCCCCCAAGGGAGCGACATGGATATTGTAACGAAATTAACCGAACGTGTCAACGATATTTTTCTTTATTGTTCGTTATTTTTTCGTAAATAAAGAAGAAATAAACGATGATCAGAAAGATAAACAAGCCCAAATCCGAATATTCACGGAAGTCGCGCTCTTTTCCCAACGTTGCCAATCCTATGTCACTCTACTCCCGTACATAAAAAGTACGCCATGATGGACATTGTATGTCCTGGCCCGAAGCGATAAGCTTGCCATTACATATATAACGATTGCAGATTCAATGAAAAGGCGTGAAAATAATGAAACCTGACTCCCCCGCCCTATCGGACGGACTTGTTCTCGATCATCTCTATGTCGCCCAAGGCAATTCGACGCTGCTGGATACGCTCCATGTCACGGTGAAGCCGGGCCAATGCCTTGCCGTGCAATGCAACCATGTCACAGGCCAGCTCATTATGGATGTGCTGGCGGGCACCGCCGCCATGTCCACCGGGACGGTAACCTGGAACGGACTTCCCCTCCACTCCCCGGAAGCGAAGGCCCGCATCAGCTGGATCCGCCAGGAGGACGCTGTTCATGAACGGCTGACCGTGCGCGAGGCTGTCGGATTGTACATGAAATTATATAATGCATTCGATAAATCAAGACTGGAACTCGTATTGAAGCTGACCGGACTGTGGAACAAGCAGAATGTCCGGCTCGGCAAATGTACGGAAGCGGAGCAGCGGCGCTTCCAATTGGCCCGGGCCGCCGGGGTGAAGCCGGAGCTGATTATTATGGAGGACCCCGAGTTCCATCTCGACCTGGAAAGCTGCTTCCTGCTTCGCCAATGGATCCGCGAGCTCTGTCAGAAAGGGACCGCCTTCTTCACGACCGTGCCTTCGCTGGAGAGCGCGCTGACGCTGACGGATGCCGTTCTGCGCTGGACGCCCGCCGGCTTCAAGGAGGTCATCCTCGACGAAGACGGCGCCAACCAAGCGCTGGAAGGAGCGTCGGCCCTCTCTCAGGAGACGGGGGATCGCTCCATCGCCGAAGTCGCGCCAAGCGGGGCCAAGAAGCAAGCCGATGGCTCCCCGGATTCCGAAACGAATAGCGCTGGCGGCGGAGCGCCTTTACCGGGAGAAGCTGCCGAAGGGGCCGGCACGCCGCCTGGCAGCCGGCGCCACTATCCGCAAATCGTCTTCGATAAAGTGCCGGCGCGCGTGGACGACAAAATTGTGCTCATCGATCCGTTGGAGATGATCTATATCGAGAGTCAGGACGGAGTGGCTCATCTCCATGTCCAATCCGGTGAATATCCGTGCTCCATGACGCTGCAGGAACTGGAACAGAAATTAAAGCCGTTCGGCTTTTTTCGCTGCCATCGCTCGTATCTGGTCAATTTGCAGCGCATCCGCGAAGTCATCATTTGGTCGCGCAACAGCTACAGCCTCGTGCTGGACGATGAGAAGAAGAGCACGGTGCCGCTCTCGAAGAGCAAATACGAGGAAATGAAGGCGATTATGGGCATTTCTTAACCTGCCAATAGCGGCATTTCGCCGGAAGGAGCGGTTCATTCAACCCTCGATCTGTTCCATTCATCGTCTGAATTACGCTTCTGCCCGATCATTTGCGGCAGTCTTCTCCCTCCCGGGATATGATGAGGTCAACCAATTCAAACTCGTTCAGCTCAGATGAACCCATCAACTATCCAAGGGGAGGAAAACAATATGGAATCTATGATTGAAGCCCGCTCGCTGACCAAAATGTTCGGCAACAAATCCGCGCTGCGGTCGCTCGACTTCGTCGTTTACACAGGAGAGACGTTCGGCTTCCTTGGGCCAAGCGGCTCAGGCAAGACGACCACGATTAAAATATTGACCGCTCAATTGCTGCCTACATCCGGGACGGCGCGCGTATTCGGGCAGGATGTCGCCCAAATGACGGAAGCGGAGCGCTGCCATCATTGGTCGCGCATCGGCATCCTGACCGACAACAGCGCTTTGTACGACCGGCTGTCGGTGCAGGATAATCTGGAACTATTCTGCAAGCTGTACCAGGTGCCCGCCAGCAGAGTGCCGGAAGCGCTGGAGCAGGTGAATCTGGCCGACGACCGGCAGACCATCGTCAAAAATCTGTCCAAAGGATTGAAGCAGCGCGTTACGCTGGCACGGGCCCTGCTTCATCGGCCGAAGATTCTGTTCCTGGATGAGCCGACATCGGCGCTCGATCCCGGGAACACCCGCCGCATTCACGAATCGTTGAAAGAGCTGAATCGCGCGGGAACGACCATCTTCCTCTCCACGCACGACATGGAAGAAGCGGAGACGCTATGCGATCGGATCGCTTTCCTGCATCAGGGCCGCATCAGCGCCATGGATACGCCGCTGCTGCTTCGCCGCCGCTATGCGGACGCCACGATTACGGTTACGACCGTGGACGGGTCGTATCAGGTGGCCTGCGACGAGGAAGGCGCGCGCCGCGTCTCCGAGACGATGACATCCGGGAAGCTGGTGTCCATTCATTCCAATGAACCGTCGTTAAGCGATATTTTTATAAAAGTTACTGGGGGAGCCGTATTATGACTTACGCATGGAAACGAATCTCGGCGATTGTCGAGAAAGAATGGAAGGATTGCTTCCGCAATCCTGTTCTGTTAAGCATGGCCGCGCTGCCGATTATCTTCGCCTTCCTCTTCCGCGGCCGAGAGGAAGCGGGGATCAGCGTGCTGGCGCTGCCCATCAATATGGCCTTGACGATTACGGGAGCCTTCGTGCTCGCGATGATGGTCGCCGAGGAGAAAGAAAAAAATACGTTGCGGGTGCTTATGCTCTCGCCCGCCAGACCGTTCGAGGTGCTGATTGGCAAGAGCGCCATCGCTGCCGCGATGACGGTGGCAGCCGTTATTTTAACCCTGTTCATCGCGGATACGCCTGCCCTGCCTCCGCTTGCCCTTATCCTTCTGCTTGTTCCAAGCATCGTGATGTACTTGGCCATTGGCACGCTGATCGGCTTGCTATCCCGCACGTCGATGGAGACTTCCTTCATCGGCATGCCGCTGCACCTACTCTTCCTGATGGGGCCCATGTTCGGCTCGCTGCTGAACCATCCGGCGGTCGACTTGATGATCAGTTATCTTCCGACGGAGCAGCTCTCTCTGGCTTGCTCCAAGCTGTGGAAGGGCGGAACGCTGGCCGACGCGCTTCCGCATGCCGGCATCATCGTCGTCTGGATGGCCGCCTGCCTGTTCCTGTGCTATACGGCGTACCGCACGAAGCGGTATGATACGTAAGAGCCGCGAATACGCCCCGCAGACGTCGACAGCAGGAACTATTTCCCGAGAAATAAAGACAGCATTCGGCGGCGGCTCGACAGCGCTCCGAAGAGGCACCCAACGAATCGGGCCGCCCTGTCCCGGTCTGCCCGCTTGCTTCCGCAGTCCGGCTCCGCGTTATCCGGCCAAGCGGCCGCTCCATTGCGGTAACCCGCGCACGACCGCTTCCGGCGGCGGGAAAGCCCGGATTACGCTCCGATATGCGGAATAATTTGGATTGCGCCCCGTCTCAAAAACTTGTATCGTAGCATCAACCCGATGAACTTGGCGGGACATAGCCTTATTTTCAGAACGGTCCATTGAACGGCCCATTCCCGTCCTTTCCATCCGTTGTCCGGCTGGGAAGGACGCAAGGCCGTCATTCCGATAAATTCGTCAAGAAAGGAGTTGCACATGAACAGCAAACCGCTAGCCGCCTCGCGTCCGGCGCCCGATCTGCTCAAGCAGTCAAGCCCGCAGCAGGATACGGTTTTCCGCATTCTGCTGGCCATCAGCTTCGTCCATCTGTTCAATGATTCGATTCAAGCCGTCATTCCCGCGATTTTTCCGATATTAAAAGATACGATGCGGCTCTCCTACGGACAGATCGGCTGGATCGCCTTCGCGATCAACTTCACCGCTTCGATAATGCAGCCCGTTGTCGGCTATGCGGCGGATCGGCGGCCGACGCCGGCGCTGCTGCCCATCGGCATGACGTTCACGTTCTTCGGCGTGCTGCTCTTGGCGCTGGCGCCGAACTACGGGCTGGTGCTGCTGGCCGTCATCCTCGTCGGACTCGGCTCCGCCGCCTTCCATCCCGAAGGGATGCGCGTCGCCCATATGGCCGCCGGACTTCGCAAAGGCCTTGCCCAATCCATTTTCCAGGTCGGCGGCAACACCGGACAGTCCCTTGCCCCGATGCTGACCAAGTGGGTATTTATCCCCTTCGGTCAGATGGGAGCCCTCGGCTTCACCTTCATCGCGGGGGCCGGCATCGCCGTGCAGACGTACATCGCACGCTGGTACCGCGGCATGCTCGACGCCGGATACACCTTCGCGAAGCGCCAGCAGCAGCGCAAGATCGACCCGGCAAGGCGCAAAAGCATCGCCTGGGCGACCCTGATTCTCGTCGTGATCGTTTTCGTTCGTTCCTGGTACGGGGCCGCCATCGGCAGCTATTACGCATTTTACTTAATGGAAGATTACCGGCTCACGCTGGATCAGGCCCAGCTGTATATCTTCCTGTTCCTGGGGGCAGGCGCGGTAGGTACCTTCTTCGGCGGGCCGCTGGCGGATCGGTTCGGCCGCCGCAACCTCATCCTGGCCTCGATGCTCGGCACCGCGCCCCTGGCGCTGCTGCTTCCGTTCGTCAATCTGTTCTGGGCCGGGGTGCTGCTGGCCCTCACCGGCTTCATCCTGCTCTCCAGCTTCTCGGTGACCGTTATCTACGCCCAGCAGCTCCATCCGGGCAATATCGGAACGGTCTCCGGCCTTATCACCGGCTTCGCCTTCGGGATGGGCGGCGTCGGCGCCTTGGCGCTCGGCTACTTCATCGACGGCTTCGGCATCACCCGGATTATGATGGTGTGCGGCTTCCTACCGGTCCTGGGCGTTCTTGCTCTGCTTCTTCCGAACGATCGCACGCTGAACGAATGGGCGCAAGATGCCGGCGCATAATGTACCGACAGTACCGCAATTCGTCGTGGCCAGCTTCGGATTGCGGTCTTCACCGTTTGGACACATTTATCCAAGCTTCCCCGCTTTCCACTTGCTCCCCGCGCTGACTAGATCTACAATATGATGTGCTTGCAATCGTTGCTTTGCATTCGCCGAGCGCGGCTGGTACGCGCATCAGAACTGTGAACGAACCCGCAATCCCGGCATGTCCCGCAGTTGGATGAGGAGCTTGTGGAATCCGCCCCGTTCGCCGGCAATCAAGACAATCACATGTTACCGTGGAGATACGGATCACATATCCATCGTTCTAGACAGCATAAGAAAATACTTGGAGGTGATGGAGGATGACGCGAAATGCGCATCAAGAGCCGGTTCAGGACACGCCGGACACCGAGCCATGTCCTCCGGCGGCGCAGGAGCAGATCCCGGCGGCAGACGAAACGAATTCGGCCTGCGGCGGGGAAGAGTACGATCAACATACGATTCGATATTTGCGGCAGGCCATCCAGCGTATCAATCAGCTATACCAAAAGCAGGAGTATCAGGAAGCGCTGCGGGAAGCCATGCGGCTGCAATTGGAATATCCGGAGCATCCGACGATTATGTCGCTGGCTGCCGTCGTTCATAAGCCCGTCGATCCGGACCAAGCTCTCGATTGGGCGGGAGAAGCGCTGCGGCGGGACATTTATCAGCCGGACGCCTGGCGGGTGCGGATGGGCA
Organism: Paenibacillus dendritiformis; assembly: GCF_015845845.1. Classification (GTDB taxonomy): domain Bacteria; phylum Bacillota; class Bacilli; order Paenibacillales; family Paenibacillaceae; genus Paenibacillus_B; species Paenibacillus_B dendritiformis_C. The sequence goes on along the minus strand of NZ_LDIG01000069.1, from coordinate 9,099 downwards.
TCTATTATGACCGGGGAGAGTGGGTTGCCTTCGAGACGGCGGCGAGGCAGTTGATCGCGATGGCGCCCGACGATCCGACGCCGCATCTGCTGCTTGCGCAGCACCAGATGCGCAAGGGCGCCTTGGAGCAAGCCGTTCTCTCGCTGGAGCGGTGCATCGATATCGAGCCGGCCGGACTCGCTTACGCCACATACAGCTATGTATTGGCGCAGCTGCAGCGGACGGCGGAGTCCAAGGAAGCCGAACGCCAGGCATTGGCGATGGAGGAGGAGCATGCCTACACGCTGATGCAGCTCGCCTGGGCAGCCGACCAGCGCGGAGAGAAGGAACATTCGCTCCGCCTGATGGAGAAGGCCGTCCGCCTGGATCCGGACGATGCCCAGGTCCGGGAGGAGTATATGGACACGCTGCAGAAGGCCAACCCGGCCTTTCGCCTTGTCTGGCTGCCGGCCCAGTGGTTCCAGAAGCTGAATCCATGGATCTTGTTCATCATTTGGGTCTTATTCGCTTTTCTTAAACCGGTCCTGCTTGTTGCCTTTATCCTGATTCATGTCTCGACCCATTGGATTAGCCGGTGGTATGTCAATTGGAAAGTATACGGGCGGCCTTGGGCATGACACCATGGGCCGCTTTCGCATATGTACGACGGCAAGTCCCTTCTCCCCCCTCCGCTCAGCCGATCGCCGTCATGATGACGCCGACGGTAATCAGCAGCACGCCCAGGCTGGCGACAAGCGACAAGCGCTCTCCCAGGAACAGAAATGCCAGCCCCACGGCCAACACGACGCTGAGCTTGTCGACCGGAGCCACCTTCGAGACTTCGCCCTTTTGAATCGCAATGAAGTAGAACAGCCATGACAGCGCGCCTGCCACCCCGCTAAGCACGATATACAGCAGCGCCTTCCGGTTGGCGAGAATCTCGCCGACCTGCGTCAGCTTGCCCTGAATGGCCAGCACGCCCAACAGGAACACGGCCATAATGACCGCCCGTACGGCAGTGGCGGTGTCCGGATCGACGTTCTTCATGCCTAGCTTGCCAAAGAGCGAGACGAGCGCCGCCATCACGGCGGACAGCAGGGCGAACCATAACCAGCTTCCCATGTTTTTTCCTCCTTTTACTAATCCTATCGGCGCATTGTCCATTATACGGCAAAATGCGTCTGCCTTCCGCCGCCAAAAGCTTGCATTCCATCCCAGAGAATAGGAAAATATTCAGTAAATCATGGCACGCTTGTTTACAACGGAAGCGGAGAACGATATACTAGTCTTCGTTTTACGTTCCCATCCGATTCGGCGCCGAGCCGGCGTCGTTGCGATCATTATTTTTTTCGTTATGGACCAAAAGGAGACCTTCTTCATGAACCTGTTGAAAAAAAGGACGCTGCATTGGACTCCCGCCCGCGTGCTGGTGACGGGTTTTCTCTTTATTATTTCAATCGGAACCCTGCTGCTGAAGCTGCCAGTCTCGCTGGCGCCGGGTCATTCCATCTCCTTCGTGGATGCGTTATTTACGGCCACCTCCGCCGTCTGCGTGACCGGGCTGGTCGTCGTCGATGTCGGCACGACCTTTTCTGCCTTTGGACAAGGCGTGATCATTTCCCTCGTCCAGATCGGGGGCATCGGCTTCATGTCGGTGGCCCTGCTGTTCTATCTGATGCTGGGCAAAAAGATATCGCTCCGCGAACGCCTTATCCTGCAGGAGTCGATCAACGCCAACAGCATGGAAGGGATCGTCCGCACGATTCGGCGGGTCATCATCTTCGTCGTCATCATCCAATCGTCGGCCACCGTCGTGCTGACGCTGCACTGGGGACAGACGATGCCGCTCGGGCAATCGTTCGCGTATAGTCTTTTCCATTCGATATCCTTGTTCAACAATGCGGGCTTCGACCTGTTCGGCGACAGCTTCCAGCAGTTCGCCGAGGACGAGGTGACCAATCTCGTCGCCTTCTTCCTGGTCATCGCCGGCGGTCTTGGCTTCATCGTGCTGGCGGAACTGTATGATTACCCGAAGAAGCGGCGGCTCTCGCTGCATTCCAAGGTCGTCCTGTCGATGACCGCGATTCTCGTCGTGGGCGGGGCGGTGCTGCTCTTCATCTTCGAATTCTCGAATACCTATACGCTTGGATCGATGAGCTGGGAAGGCAAGCTGTACGCTTCCTTCTTCCAGTCGGTATCGACCCGTTCCTCCGGCACCGTAACGCTGGATGTGGCGGATATGCGCCAGGTGACGCAATTTTTCCTGATTATGCTCATGTTCGTCGGCGCTTCGCCCGGCTCCGCGGGCGGCGGGATTAAGACGACGACGTTCGCGATTCTGATGGCGGCCGTCTACGCCATGCTGAAGGGTCGCGAGGATGCCGTGCTGTTCCGCCACCGCCTGCCGAAGGATCTGATCATCAAGGCGCTGACGGTGATTTTTCTGGCGTTGTTCATGGTGCTGTCGGTCTCGATGCTGCTCGCGGTCACCGAGGATGTGCCGTTCATCAGCATTCTGTTCGATACCGTCTCGGCCGTCGCGACGGTTGGCATGTCGATGGGGCTGACCCCCGATCTCTCCCCCTTCGGGAAGCTCGTCATCGCCATGACGATGTTCATCGGCAGAATCGGGCCCATGACGCTCGCCTACGCGCTCGGCAATCGCCGGGAGCAATCGCTCTACCGCTATCCGGAAGGGAAAATCATGATCGGGTAACAATAACCCCCGCTGCCATAAGGGCCAGCGGGGGTTATGTGCGTTCGGGATTCAATATCGAGAGCTATCTATGCCGCCGTATCCGTTGCCGCTTCCTTGGCCGAAGCGGCCCGGCCGCCCGGAATGATCAGATTCAGCACAAGCGCGGCGATCGCGCCGACGGTAATGCCGGAGGACAAAATATAGGCGGCGAAGTCAGGCAGACCAACGAGCGCATCCTTCGGCAGCACCGTCACGGCCATCGTCAGCAGGACCGGCACCCCGATAATCATCATCGCGCGTTCATCGAGGTCAATCAGTTGAATGACCTTGAGGCCGTTCACGACAATCGCGACACAGACGACGCCGAAAATCCCGTTGATAACCGGCTCCGGAATGCAGGTGATCGCCGTAGACAGCTTCGGCACGAGGCCGAGCAAGAGCAGGATGATGCCCCCCGCCATAATCGCCATGCGGCTGCCTACTCCCGTCACCGCGATCAGGCCGGCGTTCGAGGAGTAGCCGGTCATCGGCGTGCCCCCGAACAGAGCGCCGGCGAAGCAGCCGATTCCCTCGCCAGCGGCGGCGCGGTTCAAGCGCTCGTCCGTCAGCTCTTTGCCGGTAACCTGGGAGATGACGAACCAGGTTCCGGTCGTCTCGATCAGAATAATGAAATAGACAAAGACCATCGTCAAGATGGCGCTTATGTCGAAGACCGGGGCTCCGAACGGGAAGAAGCTCGGAATCGCCAGCAAGTCCGCCTCGGCGACCGGCGTGAAGTCGACCGTCCCGAAGAACGAAGCGGTAATCGTGCCGACGACGATCGCGACAATGACGGAAATCAGGCGCGACACCGTGCCCAGCCCCTTCGAACGGCGGCCGAGCAGCATGCAAACAATCAGCGCCCCTGCAGAGACGGCGGCAATCAGCACATTGGTCCACAGATCGCCTTCCGCCCTATAAATATTGCTCATGCCGACAGGCATAAGCGAAATACCGACAATGAGAATAACCGTGCCGCCGACCAGCGGAGGGATGACGCGGCGAACCGCCTTGGCGAACCATTTCAACGGCATGCCCAGCAGGGCGATAAGCAGCGCCCCGGGAATCAGGCTCCCGGTCATCGCGCCAAGCCCCAGCTTGCTGCCGATGGCCCCCATGGCCCCGATAGGCACATAAGACGGTCCCTGAACGACAGGAAGCCGGAGTCCGAAGCCGGTCTGAATCAAGGTCGCGATGCCCGTACCCAGAAAGCACATTTGAATAAAAAAGGAAGTGTCCGACGCGCTCAGACTGAGCAGGCCGGCGATAACGATTGGAGCAATGTACAAATCCATAGCCAATACATGCTGCAAGCCCAAAATAAAAGCCTTCCCGACGCCGATCTTATCATCCACTCCAACGATAAGGTTGTTCGACTTGGTTGACGGTTCCATAAGTGTGCTGTTCCTCCCATTGCGGTTCGAATGTAGTCCTGGATGTGATATAGCTCACAACTCCAGATTATAAATTCAATCCTCCGATTTGTATAGATAATTTACGAATATTTTTTATATTTACAAACAGATTGTTCGTGTTTTGGATTGACGACTTCGAATGTATCTCCTAAAATAAGAAAAGAATAGATTGATTGTCGAACTTTCGAATCATAACTCTCATTGATTCATAACACTTCCATAAAAAGGGGATATACCAAGATCATGATCATCCAGGATGAAGTATTGCGCAAGGAATGGATTGTCGCCTGCCGGGCGGATGAGGTGAAGGAGAAGCCGATTCAGGTCCACATTATGGGAGAGCGCGTCGTCGTGTTCCGCACGGAGGACGGCGTGCATGCGTTCAAGGATCTGTGCATCCATCGCGGAGCGGCGTTATCGCTGGGCTGCGTCAAGAACGGGCGTCTCGTCTGCCCGTATCATGCGTGGGAATTCGCCCCTTCCGGCGCCTGCGTGCACATTCCGCAGCTCCCGGCGGAGCAGGCCATTCCGAAGAAAGCGCAAGCGACTGCATACGGATGTGAGGAACGTTACGGCTTCATCTGGGTCAATCTCGGCGGCAAGGACGCGCCGTGGTTCCCGTTCCCGGAATATGAAGCGGAAGGGTGGCGCCATGTCGTCTGGGGGCCGCAGACCGTCGAAGCGAAGCCGCCGCGAATCGTGGAGAACTTCCTCGATGTCGGCCATCTGGCTGTCGTGCATGAAGGCTATCTCGGGGTGGAGACGCATACCGAGATCGGAGATTACCGGGTGCATCGGGTGCCGGAGGGCATCCGTTCGGAGGAGATCGAGATTTTCCAGCCGGATCCGGATGGAAGCGGACAAGCGAAGCATGTGCACTATACGTATGAGATTGCCCGGCCGCTCACGGTCAAGTTCGTCAAGCGCGACAAGGAGACCGGGCATCGCATGTCGATTCTGCTGACGGTTCGTCCGCAGGACTCGGCGACGTCCGTAGCTTACGGCGTCATCTCGTTCAGCTACGATCCTGGGCTGAGCGACAATGAGATTACCCGCTTCCAGGATATGATTTTCGCGCAGGACAAGCCGGTCGTCGAGAATCAGAAGCCGGAGGATCTGCCGCTTGACCTTCAGGTGGAGCTGTCGCTCAAATGCGACCGGGTCAGCATCGCTTACCGCCAATATTTGAAGGATCTCGGGGTCGAGTGGGGGACGGCTTGAGCCGCACTCGGGCCGCTGAAGACACAAGTCTGGGGCCTGTACAGGTGCCAGACTTTGTCGTGTTCGGCATGGAGAGGGAAGCGCTGTACACGCCTGGAACGCTCTGCACACACGAAGAGCCCGCCCCTTCCCATGTTCGGGAAGAAGCGGGCTCCGTATAGCCGTAACCTCGTGTACAGCGCTGCATGCCGGTTGCATGAACCGCGGGGCCGGGCTTCCGCATCCAGTTGCTCCGCCCCGGCGGCTCCGTTCCGACAGCTCCGTCCGCCGCCATGTCTACGTGGAGCGGTTCTCTCCCGCGCCGGCATCCGCAGAACCTGTCAGCTTACGGTATTGCATCAGCATGGCCACACGCCAAGGAAGCAGCATCCCGAACGCCAGGATGAAGAAGATGGACGCGCTCTGCGTTATCGAGACAACCTGCTCCACGATATCATGCAGAATGAGCCGCAAAACCAACAGCGCGACGATGACCACGATGAACATATTCGAACGCTTCAGGTACACTTGCCCGTCGTTCACCTCGAACCGCGATGTGCGGATAAGCGGGTACGAGAAGCATACCGCGCCGGCCGCAAAAGCGGCAAGCCCCCATGTCCACGGGATCCGCATCGCCGGCACGATAAACATGAGAAATCCGGAGGCCATGCCGACAGGCGGCATAATAATCTTTTTGGCCGATGTCGGCTTGCGGGACGCCCGCAGGCGCAGCACAATGACCGCCGTCCCGGCCGCGAGCGATACAAGCAGCGACATCCATTGCGACGATACTAGGGCATGTGACATGGTCATTCACCTCGATAGACTAGAATAGAACCGCAGGGCACCCGCGTCGCCCTCGGTCGTCTATGACTTATTTTACATGAGTATGCCCTCGCTTACAAAAGATCCCCTCCCGCTTCCCCCGCAGCCGGGGCATTCGCTATCCGCCAACTTGCGGCGCCCGCGGACAACCGGTTCTGCCCGCTTCTTCCGGTTGTCGTCCTCTGCCCGGACCTGTCCCGTACAGCGGCGAAAGGGGCTGCCTCCATCAGTCGTTTTTAGCTCAACGAGACAGCCCCACCTCAGCTTCTGACGGTGAGCGATGAAAAAAACTGCGAATATGCAGTTTTTCTTTATGACTTGCACTCCATCACAGGACTTCATGCAAAACTGCATCAATTTCGGGGTGTCCAACAGTTAAAAGACAAAACTCGATAAAAATAATGTATTTTTTCAGGATTTTAATCAAAAATAGCTTCTAAGATCGAAAATTGCTGCTTTAACGCAGGATTTCACTGCGCACCCCCTTGTGTAACGCGATTTAGTCTGCAGCCAAGCTGCTGAACTTAACGGTATATCTCCATCCTGCCTTTTATACTTTAGAGAATAAGGACATAATCCGCCTCGCGGCTTCGGTGTACCCGCCAGCGCTGCGCAAGGAATCCCCTACCCGCTTGGCATGCTCTTTATAAGAAGATTCATTCAATACTCGCAGCAAAGCGGTCTTCAACGCTTTAGGCGTAAGCTCGCTCTTATTTAAACAAATCCCGGCTCCCAACTCCTCTACCCGCTTGGCGACAATGGGCTGATCCGAGCTTAATGGAATCATGACCAGAGGCACGTCATAATATAACCCCTCGCTTGCGCTGTTCATGCCGGCATGGGTAATAAAAGCATCGGCTTGCTGGAGCACTTCCAGTTGGGGAACATACGGCTCGATGATGAAATGATGCGGAATCCGGTCACCCAGCGAATCGAGATCCGTATCTTTGCCGCAAGATAACACAAATTGCGCCGGGATATCTTCACAAGCCTCAAAGAAAAGCTTGTACAGCTCCACATCCTTGGTCAAAATGCTTCCCATTGATATGTAGACCACTTTATCATATTGCGATCGAAGCTGTTCAAACGGAAAGGAGGGGGCATCGGGACGCGGCGTAATGGAAGGCCCGGTAAAGATATAGCTGTCGTCAAGCTTGTCCGCGTCCGGTTGGAAATCGCGGCTTGTAAATACAATTTTAAATTGCCCATACTGGCGGGTAATATCTTCAATGGCGGGCACGGCTACGCTGCAGGCCCGCGCGACGCGCTGCGCCGCCTTCTCCACTCTGGCATAAAGAGCTTCCACATCTACATCATCGGCATCGAACACTTCTATAATACTGCTCAGGGGCTTGACAAAAGCCAGGTTGGTAATCGAGCAGATCGTCGGGATGCCTAACTTTTCCCCTAAAATCGCCCCTCCCCACCCGAACAAGGAGTCAAAAATCAGATAATCAAAGGATTCGCCCTCTGTCTGCCTTAAAATTTCAGGAACATGAGGTTCAATAATGCCTCGTACAATAAATTCGGTGAAGTGAAGCGGGTGCTTATATTCCGTTGGATTAAAACCAAGCTGTCTAAATACGGTTTCATCCATTTGATAGGCGCGGAATTGCGCCCCGGTCCGGGCAAGCCTGGACCGATATTGTTCCGAGCACATATAGACGACTTCTTCCCCATTGTCGACCAGTTGCTTCACTAATCCTATCGTAGGATTAACGTGACCTTCTGCTGGAATTGTTACATATAATACGCGTGCCACTTACTCTACCTCCAAAATTATACTGAAATAGGATATTACTCCATTTTCATTATAAAGGAGGCCGCTCGCGGGGTCAAACAACGCTTGAACCCAGCCATCCCTTGCACAATGGGAACAACAACGGGGCTATAGGCAACGACTCTATGTTGTCGTCTGAGCGAAGGGGATATTGACCAAAAGGACCTTCAAGAGCACCCGCTCGGCAGAAACTTTTAAGCTTCCTCAGGAAACCCTGACCCCCTCCCGCCACAAGCGAAAAAAGGAATAGAAGCCCCGGGAACCTCTTTCATTCATTCCTGGAGCGAATCTATTCCTTCTTGTGTCGTCCATGATCTGATAAACTGCCAGTTCGGAGCGTACAACGCGCTTATCCGCGCGGCGGCTGCGGCCTCGTCCGGCGCGTCGCGATGGCTTCATGCGGATCGTCCGGCCAATAGTGCTTCGGGTAGCGGCCTTTCAGATCTTTTTTGACCTCGAAATAGGCGTTCTGCCAGAAGCTCGCCAAGTCCTGCGTGACCTGCACCGGACGCTGGGCCGGCGAGAGCAGGTGCAGCGTCAGCGGGACCGCGCCGTTCGCGATGCGCGGCGTCTCCTTCCAGCCGAACACTTCCTGCAGCCGCACGGCGAGCACCGGCCGATCCGGATCGGCGTAATCGATCGCGATTCGCGATCCGCTCGGCACCGTCATATGGGTCGGCGCTTCCCGCTCGATCTGCTGCCGCTTCTCCCACGGAAGCAGCGCTTCGAGCGCCGCCGCGAGGTTGAGGCTCTGCAGGTCCGCACGGCTTCGCATCCCGTAGACGTGCGGACCGAGCCACTCCTCCAGCGTCGCGAGGAGGGCTTCCTCCCCGGCATCGGGCCAATCCGGCTGATGCCGGCGCATGAATTGAAGGCGCGTCTGCCATTGGCGCGCCTGCTTGGTCCACGGCAGCAGGGCCAGCCCTTCCCGGGCGATGCCCTGCAGCAGCGCGTGCTGCACCGCCTCCGCATCGGGGGCGGGGTGCGGCGCGTCGGCCAGCGTGAGCGCGCCCAGCCGAACGCGCTCGCGCGCGCGGACCGCTTGGGCCGCCGCGTCCCAGGCGACCTGCGTCTCCCTCACGAGCTGCTCGGCGAAGTGCCGCTCCAGCAGGGCGCGATCCAAGGCCGCCGCCAGCAGGATGCGGCTGTCCGCGCCGGTGTCG
>NZ_LDIG01000068.1 GCF_015845845.1 Paenibacillus dendritiformis | reverse complement strand
TCGCGTTATCCACGTAGTGATGCAGGATCCGCCATAAGCGTGTATCGTGCTCTCCTACAAATCGACTGATTGCATTCATCGGCATATCCTTGGCTAGTGCAATAATGAGTGCATCAAAGTGCAAGGTAAAGTAATGCTTCGGTTTATCCAGTGCCCACGGCACTTTAACCCGGGTAATGGAATTGCACTTGCCGCAATTCGTGCGAGGATGTTCGGCATGGATGTAGCATGGATACTCAAAGAAGTTGAGATGACGCCACGTACGATCATGGGTCGCGATATCTCGAACCGGTTGATCAGGCTCCCCGCAATTTGAACATGGGAACAATGCTCGCTTACGAAATTTGACATACACATCAAGTTGCTTGGCTTCAAGGCTAAACTCTACACGATCAATGTACCATGGTTCGGGAATATGAAGCAGTTCCTCAAGTTGACCTTCATTTAAATTTGCTGCAAACATATGAAAACACCTGTCCTCTACTGGGTTCTTAATTCCAGTATCGACAAGTCATTGCATTTATAACGGCGAAGAAGCATTTTTATTGTCTTGACTCCGTCACTTTCAAGAGTTTCAGTAGTGATTGCTGTAATTCTCTTTCCAACAACATTGAAATTTTCATCAACTGCATTAGTCTGAAAGGTAATACTCATATTTATATAAATACCAGAATAAAGAAAATAAGTACAGGTAAAAAAATCCATTTTTTTGTTGATTAACTCGTCTGATGAAGTTTACTCGACCTGTCAGTCAACTAGATAAACACTAAGGTAATGAGAAGTCTACCTCCATACAGGTTGGGTTTATACCTTGCTGTGTCCAACCCATCTGCCCGTAAAGTGGTAGGTTAAAGTTAGACAGAGACAAGCATAATGTCTTTCCATGTCGATTTATGATGCAAAACATAAAAAACTCAACAGTCTAGTGACCGTTGAGCACATTGATTATGTAAACACTTTACTCTGTTATTCATCCGCGTGTAAGTCCTGCTCTGATCTTTGGTGAAAAATCATCATCTTCTCCCCGTCCTGAACCCCCTTAGCATAAAGCCAGCCCTTTTGAAGAGATGCGATCTGTTCGTGTAAAGCTAACCATTCACGGTGCAATTTTTTCTTTCCCGCATTATCCAATTGATCTATGAATAGGTCAAAACTTATTATATGGTACGTTGATGCGTATAGTCAAATCATGTAAGTTTGGAGGACACAGAAATGGGCAAAAAAGTGGTAGTAAAAATTGCTGATCTAACCACAAAACACGGAATTTCTCTGCGGGAATTGTCCCGCTTAGCAGATGTCCGCCATGCTGCGCTAAGTGAACTGTCCAATGGCAAACGCGCAAACATCAATTTCGCACATATCGAAAAAATCGCCGACGCGCTGGGCATCGACGATATTCGGGAGATTATTGATCTCCGTTCTTATTAACTTTTCATGGGTCTCTGAATACGATTCGTGCTTCCTTACATTGGTTTAGTATTTCTGCACTTGGGAAAGCTGCTGCATCCATAAAATTGTCCGCGCGGCCCTTTGCGTACGACCAACAAGCCCCCGCATCTGTTACAAATATGTTGATGTCGAGTTGCATCCATTAAGATCTGTTCTGGTTGCGGCACAGCCTCGGGATTCATGGCAAGAATCATACCAATAAGGGCCTGACGGTCAATAAGGCGTACACCATTGCTCCGGGCCAGCGTCATTGCCGCATCGGTATACTCTCTATTCGAAATAACCCATGCCTCGGAAGCTCCATAATAATTCATAGAGCTATGTACTTGTTGTACCGCCTCTATACCTACATTTTTATTATGACGCTTCGCTTGAACAACAATGGCTTTACCGTCTTTTTCGAGAACGAGATCGGCGCCATAATCCCCGGCTGCTCTTGTTACTTTGACGGAATACCCTTGAGATTGGAACAAAAGATCGAGATAGTGCTCAAATTGTATCCCATCCATTCGATCGATATCTTCGATTCCCGACAGCTTTAACCTTTTCCTCTTCCGCTCACTTTGAACGAGGAGAACGGCCAAGATGATACCGATGGTAATGAGCCCCGCTACAACAGCGAATTTCAGAGAATGGGTAAGGTAATAGGATAACGCAGTTGCGCCAATACCGAAGAATCCAAACAAAGCCTTGATTAACTCTTCTTTTTCTTTTGCCCTGCTTTTTTTGAATTCAATATCGTTCCATATAGTCCATCATTTTGTAACCAACATAAACCCATCATTCATAATCCCGATCACCTATTCAACTTCTCCCCCAAAAACTTCACAATCCCGTCCTCCGCGTCCCGCGAGTATTCCCAGACCATCGCACCGCCCAGATCTTTGGCTTTGATGTATTTCACCTTTTCCGCCAGGGCCTCCTTGTCCTCATAGGTGATGAAGGTGTTGCCGTTATAAAGGTAGGCTGTCTTGGCCTGATCGTCGTAGTAGCGCTTATAGCCGTTTTTGTTCAAGTAGGATTTCTCGATCGTTTTGTAGCTGAGATCCGTTTTGTCGATATCGATCGGCTTGCCGGGAGCGAAGGCGCCATCGGTCTTGCTCTTGACGTCCTTCCAGCCGTAGGAATAGGCAGGGACGCCGAGCAGCAGCTTCTTGCTGTCAATCTCATGGTCCAGGTACATCGTGATGACTTGATCGATGCTGTGCTTGGCTTTCTTCTCGCGATCCGGATACAGATTGGAGTTGTACCCGGTCGTGTCCGACCATCTGCCAGTGAAGTCGTAGGTCATGACGTTGATGTAATCGACGTATTTTTCGACTTGTTTGACCTCGACATTTTGGAAATACCAGTCCTGGGTGCCCGAAGCGAAGGTGAGCAGATACTTCTTGTTCTTGGGATGCGGCAGCCGATACAGCTTCTCCCGCAGTTCCTTCATTAAACTCGTAAAATTTTGCGTATCCTCGGGGCGCGCCTTCTGCGTATTCCAAGCGTGGAACGCCGGATATTCCCAGTCGATATCGACGCCGTCCAATTCCAGCTCCTTCACCATGTTGATGATGCTCTCGGTGAACAGATAGCGGTTGTCGTCCAGGGAAGCGTCAGAGAAGCCATCCGCGCCATAGCCGCCCACCGCCAAGACCATTTTGGTCTTCGGATTATGTTCTTTCAGCTTTTTAATGTTTTCTTTAATCTGTTCATTGGTCGCCTCGTCTTCATGAAAATAAATATTGGTGCCATCGATTTTGGCAAAGGCGATAAACGCAATATCCACATTTTTTTCCGACAGGTTGATATTGTTGTAATCTTTCCACGCTTCCACATAGACTGCGGTAACTTTGCGATCCACCGCGCTCGAGATTTGATAGAAATACAGGCCCATGCCGGCCAGCAGCACGACGATAAAGCATTTCGTCCACAGGTTTACTTTCATCGCTCTACCCTCTTCCGCCGAATAATACGTAGGTAACCAGTTTATTGAGATTGAGCACCTTGACGGTGATATAGCTGATGCTGAATATGGCTGCTATATTGACGAGCAGACTGATCGTCGCCTCCAGCACCGACGCCTGCACTTCCGTTCGGCCGGACACCAGCATTTCAATGAGCAGATGGATTAAATAGATGCTGAAGCTCGCCTTGGAAACCGAACTGATTAATTTCTGGATTTTATGATTCGCTTTTTCGCTGATCCGCTCTTCTTTTTCCTTGAAGTAAATAAACATGCCGGCCGCCATGAAGAAAGTGGTGATGGAATAGTTGCCGTAGAACATCTCATCCAGCACGCCGTTCCGCAGCGAGACGAAATACGTCGCGACCGGAGTGAGGAAGAAGGAGACGATGCCGAGATTGAACACGATATTTTTCGCCCGCGGCGGCAGATCGTAATGAAAGAGATAATATCCCAAAATAAAATAGCCCAGAAACCCCATGAAAAAAGGGATATTCATGCTCGGAATATTGATATATTGATCCGTGGCGCGAAAGACGGCATCGGAGATAAAGCGATACGCGATGCTGACAATGAACCACAGCAGCAGATAATAGCGGAGATCCCGTTCGCTGCATGTTTTGATTAATTTGCTGATTAAGGGAACGGTCATGTAAATCGCGATAATGGCGTACAAGAACCACAAATGCACATAGGTTCTGTCCGTCAGCAGCCGATAGCCGAAGTCCAGCACGAACTCGTAGGCCGTCATCTTGCTTTGTAAAATATAGTATTGGTTGTACAAGCCATAAATGAGCGACCAGCTCACAAGCGGAATGAGCAAGGGCACGACTCTTTTTTTATAGAACTCCGGATATGATCGGATCTCGGTTCTCAGAATCATCGCCCCGCTAATCATGAAGAACACCGGAACGGCAAAGCGAGAGATCGAATTAAACAGATTGCTGATCCACCACGAGGCGGTATTGAAATCATTCGAGTTGGTCAACAATTCCGCGGTAAAATGCAAAATAATAACGGCGAGAATAGACAGAATTCGCAATATATCCACATATAAAATCCGTTTCGTGTGAAAAACGCTGCTCATGCGTGCTCCTCCATTCCATTAATTTGAACCGGCAGCGATGTTCTGGCTGATCGCGGCGACGCCTTTGCGCTCGACGAAGCCCCAGCCTTCATCATTGTCAAAATATTTGAACGTCCCGGCAATATTAATGTAGAGCAGCAAATTCCGGTAAGTAAGCAATTCGTATTGGCTGAACAAGAACATTTTCACATAGTCTTTGAACGAATAAGTGCTCCCGAATTTTTTGCATAAGTATAAGGAGATCATGATCTGGGCCGCATTGAACACCAGGCTGATCAGCAGAAAAATAAGCGCATGAATGATATTTCCGCCTGCGATAAGAGCCTGGGCCACATAAAATAGCGTCGTAAACGCCGAGAAGGTGCCCAGCATAAAGCCGTCGATCGCAAAAAACAGGCTTACGCCAGAGGAAAATTTTTGCGACAGCTTCGACCAGTAGATTAAGATGCAGTCGACAAACGCTTTTTGCCAGCGAATGCGCTGCTTGTAGAAGTTGGGCAGGTTCTCCGGGCATTCGGTATAGCAGACCGCTTCCGGCGCGTACACCAGCTTTTTCTTCAACTGCTTCGCCTTCAAATACTCATGAATTTTCAACGTAATGTCGATGTCTTCCCCCACCGTGCTGCGGAATCCGTTCACCTGAATTAATATATCTTTGTAAAAAGCGCCGAATGCGCCTGAGATGACCACAATGGAATTAAAGACGGATTGCGTTAATTTGCGGACGTAGAAGCCGTGAATATAATTGATGATTTGGCTCTTAACAAGCCCTCTGCCTCGGAATCTCTCCACGATGACGCCGTTCCGCTTCTCTGCGCCTTGGACAATTTTGACCGTGCCGCCCAGCGCAATCACATCGTCCTGATGAAAATATTGATTGACATATTTCAACGCGTTCGCTTCCAGCATACTGTCCGCATCCAACGTAATGACGATCTCCGAAGCGGCGCAATCGATGCCCGCATTGAGCGAGTCCGCCTTGCCGCCGTTCAGCTTGTCGATGACAAAGATTCGGGGATACCGCCGGGAACGGTAACATCCCTTGATCGGTTTATAAGCCAGCTTATGACCCGCTTCCCGGTCATCCGGCTCCAATTCGAGCAGCTCGTCCAGCCTGGCGAAGGTGGCGTCCTTGGAACCGTCGTTGATGACGATGATTTCATAATTGTCATAATGCAGGCCCGTCATGGCATCTATGCAATTCTTGATCGTAAGCTCCTCGTTATAGGCGGGCACGAGCACCGAAATCGACTTTTCCGCAAGATCGGGATTCAGCTTTTTCACCTTGCTGCACAGCAATGGAATGATCGTATACAGAAGTTGAAACACCAGAAACGTAATAGCTGTTCCATAAAAAATGTACTGCATGGCACTCACTCCTTTTTCTCTCTAACATTGAGCTGATTTCTGGGTGCAATGCTCGTTTTTTGAGGTCAGGGCCAAGCTTCCTTGACGCCGATCTCAACAAACGGGAACAACTCCTCTCGCCTCCTTATTTACAGATTACGCCATTTCTACTAATCAACCTATCCTAATTGGCATGCAAAAGTAAAACCGCATGAAGAACCAAGAAAACGAATACATTGCGGCTTTTCAAATTCAGACTTTGGTTTGGGTCATTTTACCTCTAGATGTAATATTAATGTAAATGTTAAATATTTTTGTTCCTTGCCACAATTGATGGGATAAATTCCTCTTAAGGAGGGGGAAATTTCTTGAATCGGGAGCCAAATGGAATAAGCCTATTTTCATATTCGGCTCCGATTCCTTCTCAAAGCCACAAGCGGATTGGTTCGTGGCCGCATTGTATGTAGAAAAGCTCGGCTGAACCGGCAAGCTCGGCAGGGAGGGAGATACGTGAAGTTTAAGTTTATTGTCGGCATTTTCTACGTCAATCGGCTGGACTTGCTGTACCGGGCGGTAGGCAGCATCCGGCACTACTGGCCGCACACGGTCGTCATCGACAATTCGCCGGGGCAGGAGCTGATCCGCGCTCCCGGCTTGTTTTCGAGGGTCACGGTCTATGTCCCGCCCGTTCCCTTGTCGCACAGCCAGTCGCAGAACTTGCTGCAATATTGGGGGGCAGAACAGAAGTGCGATGCCGTATTATATATGCACAGCGACGCGGAAGCGCATGAGGGGACACCCGACGCCTTTTTGGCTATTTTGAACCGTTGGCTTCAAGCAGGACACAAATGGGGCATCGCGTTTACCAATCTCGATACGCTGGCGGCATTCCGGATGGAGGCCGTGAAGGCCGCGGGACCGTGGGACACGGAGCTGCCGATGTATTTCTCGGATCAGGACTGGTACCGCAGAGTGCTTCTCTCCGGCTACGAGATCGCCCATACCGGCCTGGGAGTGACCCATCATAATGACGGGGCCTCAACGGTGAAGTCCGATCCATATTTGACGCTGCTCCATCAGGTGACATTTCCGCTGTACCATAGCTACTATCAACGGAAGTGGGGCGGACCGCTGGGGCAAGAAACCTATATCCTGCCCTTCGGCCAATATCCGGTGAACCCGGTCCCGGACTATTTGCGCGATATCGGAGGAGAACCGGGGGATCATCATACGGTCTGACCGGCACAAATAACCCGCAATTCCGGCCTCTCCTTTAGGAAAAGCTTGGCTTGCGGGTTGTCTTCATCATGGCGAATTGCGAGTTACGACACAGGAACCTCAAAATTCGCTTGAGCGGTAATCGAACGGATCGATCTGCTTCAATACGCTTAGTTCTCTGGCTGTCGGCAGCAGAGTGAAGCGAAGCTCATCG
Organism: Paenibacillus dendritiformis; assembly: GCF_015845845.1. Taxonomy (GTDB): domain Bacteria; phylum Bacillota; class Bacilli; order Paenibacillales; family Paenibacillaceae; genus Paenibacillus_B; species Paenibacillus_B dendritiformis_C. The sequence goes on along the minus strand of NZ_LDIG01000068.1, from coordinate 17,825 downwards.
TATTTGACCTCGAACCCGGTGTTCTGCACGACTTCCTCGAGGGAGGAGGTCGGATGAATGCTGTCGAGCATCAGCATCCCGTCCTTCATCGCGAACACGCATAGCGGGGTGACGATCCGCCATACATTGCCCCGTGTCGTCACGAAGTCGACCTTGTCGACGAAGGTGCGCCGATCATGCTTCGTCCGCCATATAATCGCCTTCTTCGCGGTCGGGATAAGCACGGCGCTCCCGGCTCCGCCAGGCAAGCGGACCTTCGGGTTATGGTAATCCCCGATGACGGAGGCGTTCACATTGCCCCGGGCATCGAACTGCACGCCGCCGAGAAAAGCGACATCCAGCCCGCCGCGCATCGACAGGTCGAAGACCTGATCCAGCGGAAAATACGCTTCCGCGCTGGCCAGCAAATCCGCCCCTGCGGAGGAGTACGATGCCTTCTTGATGGAGGAAGGGTTGACGCCCCCCGGTATGTTCAGATGGACCAGATTGGGCGCATGAAGCTGCCGGGCCAGCATCATGGCGACCATCGGCATCTGCGATGACACCCCGTGAAATACCGTCTCCCCGTCCTGCAGCATGCGGGCCATCGCACAGACCATGATGTCGCTGACCCGTGTTTGCTTCGCGGCCGCTTGCGCTTGATTCGACTGATTCACCACTGGCCACCTGCCTTTATCCCGCTTCGATCCTTGCTGTCATACGCCTGCACATACGCCTCGATCTCTGCCGCCGCCTTCATCTTCACGAACCGCTCCAGCATTTTGAAGTCCGGATCATAGCTCTTGTCGCAGGAGCATGGCGCCGCGCCGCGCGGAGCGTGAACGACGGCCTCGACGAGGAAGTGAGGAATATCGACGCTGTCGGGGCGCATCCGCATCTTGCTCTTCGGCACGATCTTCTCGGCCGTCAGGATGACCCGCTTGGCGGCCCGGCTCATGAGCACATCCTCGAACTTCGGGCCGAGAATGACGGCGTTGCCGTCCTCGTCGCACTCCTGCACATGCAGCACGGCCACGTCAGGCACGATCGAGCGGACCACCGTGACAGGCTCATCTCCGAACGGATTCGGGATGACCTCGAAATAATCGTTGGCGGCGATCAGATCCCCCGCCTTCAATCCGGCCACCGGCATGAACGGAGCGCCCGCGGCCGCCGCGCGCAAGGCGCAGATGACCGTATAGCACGCATGCTCGCGCCCCTGCACCTCGCCTCGTTCCACCGCTTTGCGGTAATGCATCGCCAGGCCGTATTCGGTCTCGTAGCTGACGAAGCCCGCATCGACCGACTGCACGCAGCCGGCCGCGCACAGGAGATCGATATCATGCGCCCCCGCCGTCTTCACCAGCCGCAGCCGGCGCTTCCGCTGTCTCACCAGTTCCCGCACCATCGCCATCGGCGCGCGGTGAAGCACATTGCCGCCGAGAGCGAGGATGTCGCCGTCGCGCACCAGCGCGGCAGCTTCCTGGAGGGAGATTATTTTTCGACTCATTCGGTCCACCACCTATTTGATAGCATTGCATGCGATATGAACGGCATCCCAGACGCCGGCGAACGGCGGCGCGTAACAGAGATCGACCATGCCCATCTCCGCCGCCGTCATGCGGTTATGAATCGCGACCGCCAAAATGTCGATGCGGAGCACGACCCCTTTCTCCCCGATGCCCTGCGCGCCCAGCAGAACGCCTGATTTTTTCTCATAGATGAGCTTCAAATGAATCGGCGTCGGGTCGGGATAATACTTCGGATGATCGGCGGCGCTGACCCATACCGTTCCATAATCGATGGCCAGCCGCTTCGCGTCCTCTTCCGACATGCCGGTGCGGCCAAGCTCGAGGCCCAGCACTTTGATCGCGGCGCTGCCCAGCGTGCCGATGAATTTCTCATGCTTGCCCAGCAGATTCAAGCCGGTAATCCGCCCGCACTTGTTCGCCGTCGTACCGAGCGGAATATACGTGTTCTCCTCCATGACGCGGCTGTATACTTCGGCGCAGTCCCCCGCCGCATAGATGTCCTCCACGCTTGTTCTCATCTCGCGATCGATAATAATGGCGCCGTTGCGGGCCAATCTTATGCCCGTCCCCTTCACGAAGCCGGTCGCCGGCTTGATTCCCGCCGACAAGATAACCATATCCGCCGGATAGGCGCCCTTGTCCGTGCGAATGCCGGTCACCCGCTCCGTTCCATCAATCGCCTCGACCTTCTCCCCGGTGTTCAGGCTGACGCCTTTGTCCGCCAATTCCCGGGAAGCGATGTCGGTAATCTCCGGGTCGAATGTTTTCAGGATGCGATCGCCCAGCTCGACGACCCGGACGCGCTTGCCGAGCTCGACCATCGCCTCGGCCACCTCGATGCCGATATAGCCGCCGCCTACGATGACCACATCCCGCACGTCCAGCGAAGCGACCTTCTCCTTCAGCGCGATGCCGTCTTCCAGCGTCTTCAGCAGATGTACTCCCGGCAAATCCTTGCCCGGCAGGGGCGGCACGATCGGAACGGTCCCGGTCGCGATCATCAGCTTGTCGTAGTGGTCGAGGAACACCTTGTTCTTGTCCAGATCCTTCACCATAATCCGCTTCGATTCGGGAACAATCTTCAGGACTTCATGCCGCAGGCGGGTCTGAATGCCCGCTTGCTCGAACTGCTCGCGGGTGCGCGCGATCATTTTCCGGTAATCGTCGTTGGCGCCCGACACGTAGTATGGCAAGCCGCAGGCGCCGTAAGACAGGAAGCTCCCCTTCTCGTATACGACGACCTCCGCCTCCGGAGAGGTCCGCTTCACCTTGGAAGCGGCGGACATGCCGGCCGCGACTCCGCCGATAATGATGATTTTCATAGGATCAGCCTCCTCCTTGCTGAATGGCGATAATGCGCGCTTCGGCACGCTGCAGCGCCTCATCGGCGCTTCTCACCCCTTGGAACGCCGCGCCAATTTCCTCGTACATCACGCCCAGCATATCGCCCGCCGCATCGCAGGCAGCGGCCGCGCTTGCCGCAGCATACGCAGATGCGCATCATACCAGAAATGCTTGTCCCTGCCGCCATCCTTCAACGGTTCATTCATCGGAATTCCTCCTCACTCGGCAGGCGGGGCCGCGGCGGGAAGCGCCGGTTCGCTGTCGATGATGCCGACGACAAGCGCGTCGATCGGCGCCGGCTTCGTCAGCGCCTGTTGAATATTGCTGCCTTCCGCCACCAGCACAAGCTGATCGAGACCGGCTCCGATGGTGTCGGCGGCGACGATATACGCCTTCGGCTCGGTATAGCATAATTCAATGAGGAGAAGCTTGTAGCCCTGAAGCCCGTCATATTTGCGGGAGGAAATCATGTTGCCCACCACTTTGCCCATCTTCATCGCCATAAGCCTCGCTTTCACCGCAATATTTCTAACGCATCTCCCTGCTTGATGCCGAAGGCATTGGAATCATCCGTATCGATATGCATTTCCAGCGCGTAGTCCTCCCGCACCTTGATCGATACATGATCCATAATGCCGCCTTTGTCGCCCGGCACCTTCACCTGCACCTTCTGCCCATGCCGCACGCCATAGGCGCGGGCATCGGCAGGCGTCATATGAATATGGCGCTCGGCGATGATGCATCCTCGCGCCAGCGTCACGGCACCGTGCGGACCGACGAGCTGCACGCCCGGAGAATCTTCGATCCGGCCCGACTCGCGAACGGGCGGTTGAACGCCCAGCCTGCGCGCTTCGCTGGCCGCAATCTCCACCTGCGTATGCTTGCGGAACGGCCCGAGAATGCGGACGTTCTCCATCGTTCCCTTCGGGCCGACAACCGTGACTTTCTCGTTCGCCGCGAACTGGCCGGGCTGAGAAATATCCTTGAACTTGGTCAGCGGCTTGCCCGGGCCGAACAGCAGCTCCATATCGGCTTGCGACAGATGCACATGACGGGCAGAGACGCCGACAGGCACGAAGCGGAGCGGCTCCCGGGCAGGAGCCAAGCCGCAGCGTTCCAGTTCTTCCATCACCAATTGCGTAATATATTCCGTCAGTTCCTTATTAACCTGTTCTGTCATCTTTATCACCGCCATGATGGCTTGGCAGGCAGGATGCAGGCTCTTGGCAGACGCGGGATGACTGCTCAACCGCGAATTGGCCTGCGCTCTGCGCGCTTCCGCTCCGGCTTCCCGCATCGCATCGGCCGGGTTCGATTGCCGCCGCCAAGCCGCTTGTCTCGCCCCATTCCTGAGGATTCCTTCCTGCCCAGCCTTCTTCTTGCAGCATGAATGGATTGTCCCAATGACCGGTTATCCCGCTTATTTCAGGGAAGGAAGAATTTTTAGCACATCGCTGTGCGGACGAGGAATCACATGCGCCGCCACCAGCTCGCCCAACCGCTGCACGGCTTCGGCCCCCACCTCGGTCGCGGCCTTGACCGCGCCGACATCGCCGCGAACGATGACCGTCACCAGTCCGGATCCGATTTTCTCCGTGCCCACAATCTCCACATTCGCCGCCTTCAGCATCGCATCCGCCGCCTCGATCGCCGCCGTCAAGCCTCTCGTCTCGATAATTCCCAATGATTCGTTCATTTGGATAGCCTCCTTGTGGATATGAAAATGAAGTTCATTGATGCCGGTCTTGCCCGGCTTACTTCCCTGCGGCAATCAGCTTCGCCACATCGCCATGCGGACGCGGGATGACATGAACGGCAACCAATTCGCCCACGCGCTGCGCCGCCTCGGCACCGACCTCCGCAGCGGCCTTGACCGCGCCGACATCGCCTTGAACCATAACCGACACGAGTCCGGAACCGATTTTCTCCGTTCCCGCAATCTCCACATTCGCCGCCTTCAGCATCGCGTCCGCCGCTTCTATCGCCGCTGTCAAGCCTCTTGTCTCCACAATCGCCAATGCTTGGTTCATCTCATTGTTCCTCCTTCATCTTGTTCTTCTCTGCCGCAGCTGGCCGGGAACTTTTCCGCGTTGACGGGGTCTTCGTTCCGGCTGGGGCACCCGTCCCAGCGTCCGCATCGGCAGCCGGACCCGTATTCGCCTTCGCTTCGCTGACAGCCGGATCCGAAGACGATGCCTTGCCTGCGTCTAAGGCCGTTTCCGCTGCTGCCTTGCCTGCATCCCATGCCGCAGCTACCCCCGATCCCGCAGACCCGGCACGCTCTTCTTCCCCCGCCTGCCTAGGCATAACGAACTTCATTATCTCCGCATGAGGCTTCAGGATGACCGCCGCATGGGCGAGCGGATTGACCGCTTTGCCGGCACATACCGCCTTGGCCGCCTCCACCGCCGCCTTCACGTTGGCGACATCGCCGCCGATGATGATCGTCACCAGCCTGCCGCCCAAGGCCTTCTCGCTGGCGAGCCATTCCACCTGGGCCGCCTTGCTCATCGCATCGGTCATCTCCAGCGCCGTCGCGAAATAGCGGGCCTCGATTACGCCAATCGCATCGTACGTCATTCCCAGGTTCCCTCCGTTCCATTGCGAGGCAGCAGCTCGGCGAGCCCGTCATCCGGATTGTTGATGACATGGACGGCGACAAGCTCCCCCGTATTCTGCGCTTCCAGCGCCCCAATCTCGAGTGCGGCCTGAACGGAATCCAGCTTGCCCTGAATGAGTACCGTCACGATGCCCGCTCCTGATTTCTCAATGCTTACTACGGTAATATAAGCGCATTTCATCATCATGTCCGCCGCGCGGATAGCCGGGGTGATGCCTATCGTTTCTATCATGCCAAGAGATTGCTTCCCTTCTCGCTTCATGCCGCCCCCTCCCCTTCATGCCGGGAAGCCCGGCCCGTTCCTGCCCATTGCCGGACATGGTCCGCCGGCTTCCCGTCTATCTCACCGCTACTTTGCCCTGCTTCAGCAAGGAGGCGATGCCGGGGCTGCCTGACGTAATGCACTTCGTAATCACTTGATCCTCGCGCAAATACGTCAAGGCCTCTTCCCGCGCCGCCGCGAGCGCCGTCTGCACATGACTGACCGTGCCGCTGAACTTGACCTGAACCATCAGCGGGATCGACGTCTCCATGTTCTCCGGCGGGTTATTCGCGTCAATTCCTAGAATATGCACGTCAGCCGCCTTGCAGGCTTTGTCCATCACCGCCAGGGCCACGCTGTAGCCTTGAACCTCCACGAATCCCAATGCTTTGCCGTCTGCCATCGTCATCTACCTCTCTTGCCCGGAATTATCCCCGAAGTCAGATGTTCAGGTTCAGCGCTCCGCAAGAACGCTTCGCATCTTCCGCGTGAACGTGCGGGCCGATGTCAGGCCTTCCCCCGTCGGCCCGGCGATCGTCATCGTCGTGAAGCCTTCTCCGCCGGAACCGACACCCGCGAGCGACGAGGCGTTCTTGACGAAGATCGTCGTGCCGATCGCGCGCTCGAAGGCGGCGAGATTTGCCACATTCGTGGAATGCATCAATGCCGTATGCCGATTGCCGTGCTCCGCCAGGACGGCCAGGCGAATCGCCTCCTCCAGATCGCTCACGCGCACGATCGGCAGTATTGGCATCATCTGCTCCAACTGCACGAACGGATGGTCGAAGTCGACCTCGCAGATAAGCAGCTTGACCTCCTTGCCGGGAACGACGCCGATCTTCTCCAAAAACAAAGCCGCATCCTTCCCAATCCACTCCTTCGCGGTGCGGTACTCGCGCTTCGCGTCCAGCGAGCAGCCGCTGGCCGTCCCGCTCTCGTTCGCTTCCAGCGCGAAGCTCATCACCTGTTCGAGCTCGCGGTCGTCCAGCCGGTATGCGCCGTGATTCAGCATGTGGAACAGCAGATCGTCCGCCACCTTGTCCACGACGAACACCTCCTTCTCCGCAATACAGAGAATGTTGTTCTCGAAGGAAGCGCCCGCGATAATTTCTTTGGCGGCCCGCTCGATGTCAGCGGTGTCATCCACAACGACGGGAGGATTGCCCGCCCCCGCGCCGATCGCTTTCTTGCCCGAGCGCAGCAGCGCTCTCACCAATCCGGGGCCGCCTGTTCCTACGAGCAGGTGCACCTTCGGCGATTGCGCAATCGCGTCCAGCGTGTCCTTGGTCGGTTCCTTCACCATCGTGACCAGGTTTGCCGGCCCGCCCGCCTCTTGCACCGCCCGGTTGATCATTTGCACCGCGTAGGCGCAGCAGGCCTTGGAGGACGGATGCACATTGAAGACGACCGCATTCCCTGCCGCCAGCATCCCGATCGCGTTGTTGATGACCGTCTCCACCGGATTCGTCACCGGCGTCACGGCGCCGATGACGCCGAACGGGCCTTCCTTCAGCAGCGTAAGTCCGTCATCGCCTGTAAACGCTTTCGAAATCAAGTCTTCGGTGCCGGGCGTCTTGGTCGCGGTCAGCTCCAGCTTCGCGATTTTGTCCTCATAGCGGCCGAGCTTCGTCTCCTTCCAGGTCATGCTCGCCAACACGTCCTTCTGCTCGAGCGTCGCGCGGCGAATGGCGGCGATGAACCGCTCCCGATCCTGCAGATTGAACTGCCGGACATAGGCCGCCTGCGCCTCGGAAGCCGCATCAATGGCTGCTTCCGCCTCGGCGAAGACGCCCCGTTCGCCGTCCTTCTCCGCAGGAGAAGCACTCGCCGCCTCTGATTCCGGCTGCGCCAGCCCCGCGTCCGCCTGCCGGAGATCCTCCTGGCGGAGATCCGCGTGCTTGGCTGCCCTCTGCCCGGCCCGTACGCCCGGCAAGCTCTGCTCGATATTTTTCAGCACGCCTTGAATAATGCTCTGGATATCCGATTCCGATAGCTTGATGCCCACTTCGTTCACCCCTTCTATTGAAGCTTCTGAAGCACTTGTTCCGTAACTCTGGCGACAATCTGACTGATGATTTCTTCCTTGTCGGCTTCGCTCATCGTCTGCGCTTCCGCGCGGCTCGGCTTCGCGGCCCCCTCCGGCTTGCAGGTTGGCGTCCCTCCGCTGTGAATGCCCATCTTCTTGCGAATCTCGGTAAGGTCGGACACTTGACGGCAATTCAATTCATTCGCCTGCTCGATGATTTTGCCGGAGTACATCAGCATCAGCGCGTAATGCTCCAGCGACTCCAGGCGATAATAGGCTTCGATGATGTCCTTGCCCCAGGTCAACGCGCCGTGATTGGCCAAGAGCACCGCATTGTAATCCTTGCAGAACGGAGCGATCGAGTCCGGCACCTCCTGCGTCCCCGGCGTCGCATACGGCGCGACCGGGACCGTTCCCAGAATGACGACCGCCTCCGGGGATACGGCCTGATCGAGATCGATGCCGGCGATCGCGAACGAGGTCGCCACCGGCGGATGCGCATGCGTGACCGCGCGCACGTCCGGATTCTCCGCATAGACCCGCAAGTGCATCTTAATCTCGGAAGACGGCTTCCGGCTTCCGGCCAGCACCTTCCCGTCCAAGTCCAGCTTGACGAGCATGTCGGGGGTCATGAACCCTTTGCTTACTCCTGTCGGCGTGGCCCAGATCGTGTTGGGACCGGTCTTTATCGTAATGTTCCCGTCGTTGGCAGCCACGAAATTTTTGAGGTACATTCTTCGGCCGATTTCACAGATCATTTTCTTCGCTTCAAAATCAGAATAGTAGGGTGTTGCTTGGGTTAGCACGATGTCACCTCCTGTAGATTCCCTGAAAGCGCATGCCTGAATGAGGTTTGTTCAAAAAGTCCGCTTTTGAACACATCCTTTATGTCATTCATTTTCCTACTTCATACGTTGTTTGTCAATATTTTATTTTGACTATTGTTGTTTTATGTTTGTTTTCTGTCCGCAAAATTCATCATTATTCTACTTTTTAGTCTATATTCAACCTGAATCAAGTCCTTATTGGCACATAAACGATAACCACCCCATAAAATACAGTACTTTTATCAGGAGGAAAGTATGTTATACTTAATGGAAAACAATAAAATGTCTGTTTTTAGGAGCGAATAGATACATGTTACCAGTAGCCAGAAAAGCCAAGATCAAAGAAATCATTATGGAGCAGAAGAGCGTGACCGTCGCCGCGCTTACCTCCCTGTTCAACGTGACGGAAGAAACGATCCGCCGCGACTTGAAGCAGTTGGAGGACGAGGGCGTTCTGATACGCACGTACGGGGGAGCTTATGTTCCGGACGGGGTGCAGAATGACGTGAATGTCAACCTGCGGGAGCATATCCACGTCGACGGCAAGAAGCGCATGGCCGAGCGGTGCGCCGGATTCATCGCCAACGGCGACTCCATCTTTTTGGATGCGTCGACGACGTCGCTCTATATTGCGCAGCAGTTGGAGAATAAGCGCATCACGGTCGTCACCAATTCCCTCAAAATCGCCAACGCTCTCGTCGATAACAGCAACGTCCATCTCGTCATGATTGGCGGAGGCATCTCTTCCAGTTCCATGTCCGCGCTCGGACGGAACGCCGAGCTGAACATGAACAGCTATTTCTTCGACCTGGCCTTCATCTCTTGCCGCTCCGTCAGCATGCAGCACGGCATCACCGATTCGAACGAGCAGCAGGCGGAGGTCCGCCGGCTCGCGGTCGAGCGCGCGAACAAGGTCTATCTCGTCGCAGACTTCACGAAGTTCGACCGCACCTCCTTCGCCAGCATTTGTCCGCTTGATCGCATCCATACGCTCATCACCGACAAGACGCTGGGAGAGGATTGGCACGAGTTTCTCGATTCACGCAATATCTCGCTGCATGAATGTGTCTGAGGAAGCCCAGGCGGCGATGCGGCCGAATCCGTCAGAAGCCAACGCAAAGAAACAACGCAAAGAAGCCAGACTCATAGGAGCCTGGCTTTTCATATGCTCTGCTTAATTGCCCGATGCTTGCTTCGCGAACATGGCGGGCAGACTGTCGGCGAACGGCGGGTATGCGATGCCGTGCTGCGTAATGATCGCCGTAATATGCTCGTGATCCGTCACATCGAAGCACGGGTTATAGACTTTGACCCCTGCCGGCGCCATCGGCTTTTCATACCATTTGCTCGTAATCTCTTCATCCGGACGCAGCTCGATATGAATATCGTCCCCTGTCGCGCACTGCAGATCGACCGTGGACAACGGCGCGCACACATAGAACGGAATGCCGTAATGCTTCGCCAGAATCGCCACCGCCGACGTGCCGATCTTATTGGCGGTATCCCCGTTGGCAGCCACCCGGTCGCAGCCGACCAGGATGGCTTGAATCTTGCCTTCCTTCATCACGATGGAGGACATGTTGTCGCAGATGAGCGTGACATCGATGCCCGCTTCCTGAAGCTCCCAGGCCGTCAGCCGCGCGCCCTGCAGCAGCGGTCTCGTCTCGTCGGCATACACCTTGAAGCCGTATCCCCGCTCCTCTCCCAAATAGATGGGCGCCAGCGCCGTGCCGTATTTGGCCGTCGCAATCGCCCCCGCGTTGCAGTGCGTCAGGATGCCCCAGCCCGGCTCCAGCAGCGACAAGGCGTGGCGGCCGATCTGCTCGCAGACTTGCTCGTCCTCGGCCCGGATCGCTTCCGCCTCCTGCCGCAGCGCTTCCTTGATCTCGGCGATGCTTCCGCCCTGCTCCCGCCGGAAGCGCGCCTCCATCCGATCGAGCGCCCAGAACAGGTTGACCGCCGTCGGACGGGAGGAAGCCAGATAGTCCTTGACCCGCTTGAAATCCTCGGCCAGCGCTTCCTTCGTCGCGGCTACCGAAGCCTTGACGCCCAGATACAGGCCGTATCCCGCCGCAATGCCGATCGCCGGCGCGCCGCGCACCTTCAGATGATAGATCGCGTCCCAAATATCCTTCAATTCCTTCAGCTTGAGAAATACCTTCTCGTTCGGCAGCACCGTCTGGTCCAGAATGACCAGCGTATCGTTCGCGTCATCCAACGTTACCGATTGAATCATTGTCGCTGTCAAGCCGTTGTCTCCCATCGTCCCATGACCTCCTTATCTGCTATACACTTCGCCAGCGGCCGTAATGACCTTCATGAAATCCGTCCCGTTCTTCATCAGATGGCGCTCCATAATGAACCGCTTGCCCATGACGATGCACATCTTCTCCGCCCGTGCCCGCGCGTTCGCGTCCGCAATCGACGTCATGTCCTTGACATGCGCGAGGCCGAGCGTCCGCCGGCACAGCTCCAGCCCGGCGACCCCTGCCGCATCCCGCAAAATCGTCTCCAGATAATACTGATCGAAGCCTTTGTAAGAAGCGCATGGATCCGTCGCGAATTCCTTCCACGCCGCCAAAAATTTCGCTTTGAACAAATCAACCATATCTTGAATCGTTGACAGGAGCCAGTCTTTTTGCCGCTCCTTCTCCGCGCCGTCCTCCATGACGCTGTCCGCATGGACATAGGCGAAGATCAAGTTGGCGACGACATTGCCCACATCGTAGCCGGCCGGGCCGTAGAAGGCGAATTCCGGGTCGATCACCTTGGTCGAATCCGGCTTCACGAAGATGGAGCCCGTATGCAGATCGCCGTGAATCAGCGACTGGGCATTGGTCATGAATTCGAACTTCAGCTTCGCCGTCTCCAGGAGCAGCGCTTCGTCCTCCCACAAGTATTCCTTCACGAACGGGAGCAGCGGCGGGAACACATCATTGCGCGGGCAATCGAAGAACGGCTCGGTATAGACGAGATCCTCGGTTATCTCGCACAGATCCGGGTTGATGAACTCCTTCACCCGCTCCTTCTTTTCTTTATGATTCATGACGACATCCGATGTCAGCAGCAGCGTATTGACCATGAAGGTCGAGATATGCTCGGCGAACAGCGGGAACTGCTTATGCTTCAGCAGGGCGGCGCGAAGGATCTCATGATCGGACAAGTCCTCCATGACGCAGCAGTTCATGACCGGATCATACTTGTATACTTGCGGCACCAGTCCCGGAGCCAGTTCATGCTCGATGCGCAAAATATCGCTCTCGATCCGGTTGCGGTCCGGCGACACCTTGAACTCATCCGAGATGCGGGCGACCGGCCCCGCCTGCTTGATGATGAGCGAGCGCCCCGTCTTCTCGTCCACGACCCGGAACACATAGTTGAGATTGCCGTCGCCGATTTCCTTGCAGGACAGTTCGGCATCCCGATCGAAGTAATCAAGCTGGCTGAGGGCGTATTGAATCACATCGGTTTCGGTCATCGTGAAATACGTCTTGAATTCGCTCATTTCGATCTCCTCCTGCACCCGTTATTTCTGTTTGTAATAGGTTAAAGCCAGAGCAAAAGCGAGCACCGTTCCTTTCACGATGTCCATCGCGTAGTAAGGAACCGACATCATGACCAGACCGTTCTGCAAAATGCCGATGAGCACCGCGCCGACGAAGGTGCCGAACGCGTTCGGTCTGCCGGCGCCCGCGACGGAGAACCCGATGTAGGCCGCTGCCACCGCGTCCATCAGATAGGGAGCGCCCGCATTGACTTCCGCCGTCATGACGCGGGAAGCCAGCATAATGCCGCCGATGGCCGCAAATCCGGCAGACAACACATAGGCGAGCACGCGATATTTATTGACGGGAATGCCCGACAGCTTGGCGGCCTCCATATTGCCGCCGATGACATACATGTACCGGCCGTGCTTCGTATAGTTCAGGAAAATATGGACGAGGACCACGACGACAAGCATAATGATGATAATCCACGGCACCTGGCCGATTTTCGAGAAGAAGGCGCTGATCTGACCCGTGGCGAACGTGCCGTCCGGCATGACCATGTTCTGCGATACGGTCGCCCCACGCGTATACGTGAGCGCCACCCCCTGAATGATGAACATCATCGCCAGCGTCATGAGCATGTCCTGAATTTTCATTTTGACGATCATAAACGCGTTCAGCACGCCCGCTACAAGACAGACCGCGATCGCCGTAATAATGCCGACGAACGCATTCTGCGAGTGCCAGACGAACATGGAGATGACGACGGCGTTGGCCAGGGACGCCACGGAACCGACCGACAGGTCGAAGCCGCCCACCGAGAGCGAAATCGTAATCCCGATCGCAATGACGGTGACGATGGAGATCGAGCGCAAGATGTTGATGATATTCGTAGGCATCAGGAAGCTATCGGACATGATTCCGAACACGACAATCAGGATAAGAATCGTTACAATCGTTCCGTATTTATATAGAAAATCAAAGAAATCGAAAGATTTGGCCGCCTTCACTTGACGCTGCTGCCCTGTCCCTGTGCTCAAACTCATGCTACTTTCCTCCCGTCGAGTAGAACAATAATTCTTCTTCATTGGTTGCGCTCGTCTGAAGCTCCTTCACGATCTCGCCATCATAGAGCACGTAGACGCGGTCCGTGATGCCGATAATCTCCGACAGCTCGCAGGAGGCATAGATGATGCTCTTCCCCTGCTGCGCAAGCTGCGAAATGAGCTTGAAGATGTCCTTTTTCGCTCCGACGTCGACGCCTTTGGTCGGTTCATCGAAAATGTACACTTCCGCCTCGGTCGTCAGCCATTTCCCGATCGCCACTTTTTGTTGATTTCCGCCCGACAAGTTTTTCACCTTCGCCAGCTCGTTCGGCGTCTTGATGCCCAGATCCTGAATCAGTCTCTGCGCCTCCTTCTTCTCCTTGCCGAACTGCAGGAACGTCTTGTACGCGCAGAACTTCGCCAGGTTGGCAACCGACAGATTATTGACCACCGATTCCAGCACGAGAATGCCTTCCTTGCGCCGCTCCTCCGGCACGAGGGCGATTCCCTGCTTCACGGCCTCATTGCAATTTCGAATGGAAAGCTTCCGCTTCTGCAGCACACGCTCGCCTGCCGCAATGCGGGACGCGCCGAACAGGGCCTTGCACAGCTCCGTTTTGCCGGCGCCCACCAGTCCGGCGAGGCCGATGATTTCCCCTTTTCGCACATAGAAATCGATATTTTTCAGCTTGTCGCCATCCGTCAGGCCCTTTACTTCAAAATTGGTATCTCCGATTTCGATTGGAAGCTTCGGAAATTGATCGTCCATTTTTTTGCCGAGCATCCGCTCCACAATTTCATTCGGATTCGTGTCCGCAATCCGCTTCTTGATGACGAATTGCCCATCCCGCATCACCGTAATGTCGTCGCAGATGTCGAACAGCTCCGGCAGACGGTGCGAGATGAAGATGACCCCGACATTGTTCTTTTTCAAATCCCGCACGATGCGGAACAGCTCTTCCGTCTCCGCATGGCTGAGCGGCGCGGTCGGCTCGTCCAAAATGAGAAAGCGGCATTCCTTCGTTATCGCCCGCGCGATCAGAACCATCTGCTTCTCGGCCAGCGTCAGCTCGCTTACCAGCTTCTTCGTCGGCACCTTCACATTCATCCGTTCGAGAGTCGCCTTCGCGCCGCTGTGTATCCGCTTCCAGTTGATCCACTGCTTTTTCCCCATGTCGTTGACCGTATCATCCAGCATGATGTTCTCGCCGACCGTCAAATAAGGAATCAGCGCCGTATCCACTTCCTGATATACAATCTGGATGCCCAAGTCCTTCGCATCCTTCGGCGAACGAATCTGCACCGCTTGGCCGCCGATTGAAATATCGCCCGTGTAATGGTTGTAGGCTCCCGACAACACCTTCATCAACGTCGACTTGCCCGCCCCGTTCGCGCCGATCAGAGCATGGGAGGTTCCGGTCTCGGTTGTAAAATCCACGTTGTCCAGCGCCTTCACCCCGGGGAACTCGATGGAAATCCGCTTCATATCCAGGCGAATCGCTTGCTGTCCAATCATCTCTCCACCTCCTGTACGGAATCGGGAGGCAAGCGCCGTCCATCCGGCGTTGGCCGCTTCCGCGCTTCCCTCCGCCCCCTTCTTATTCCGTCCCCTACTTATTTGGATGAATACGCTTTCTTAAGCGCTTGCATCCAGTCCTCCTCGAAGTCCGTGCTTACGCCCCAATCCGGGATGATCTTGCTGAGGCTCTCCATATTCACTTTTTCCCCGGAGGAATTCAATTGCTCTTGCGTAATCATTGTCGGCTTGAGGTCGAAGGTTTGCGGCGTGTCTTCGCCCGCGATCTTCTTCGCGACCAGGCGCATATTGACGGCGCCGATCACCTTCGGATCGACGGCGGCCGTGGCAACCCATGGGCTGTTCTCTTCCTGCATCAGCTGCAAATCGGCGTTTGACACGTCAATGCCGTAAATCTTGATTTCGTCCCGCCCGGCTTCCTTCACGGCCCGCGCCGCGCCGATGGCGAACGCGTCCCATGTGGCGAAGATGGCGTCAATCTTGCCTTTGCCATGCTTGGTCAGCATCGCCGATACGGCATTCTGCGTCTGCACCGACGTATCGGATGCCGCGACGCCGAAGCGCTCGATCTCCTTAATGCCGGCATTCGCCTTCAAAAAGTCTTGGTATACGCCGTTGCGGCTTACCATCGGCGGGAATCCGTCCACCCATAAATAAACGATGTTACCGCTTCCATTTAACTGCTTATTCATGCTGTCCAACGCCAACCGGGCCAACTGCTTGTCGTCCTGCGATGTCAACGTCACGCCTTCAATTTGGGCCAAGTCCGGATTGGAGTCGAATGTGACGACCGGAATCCCCTTCTCCGTCAATTTCTTGACATCATCCACCGTAGCCGCATCATCCCCATGCGAGATAATAACCCCGTCATAGTTCTTTTCCAGGGCCTGGGCTATCGCGTCATGGAATTTGGCCGTGTCGCCGTTCGCGGAGTACGTGTCCACCGTAAATCCCATCGATTCGCCCTCTTGCTTGGCGCCTGCCAGAAATTGCGCCGTATGATCGTCGCCTCCGATTTTGCGGATAACCATCACTTTCACGTCTTTGCTGGCAATAGGCTGAGGAAGATTTTCGATTTTGCTCTTGTCCACATTCGGCTTGCCTTGGGCGGAATCTCCCCCGGCCGAACAGCCTGCCAATACAAGCGATACGGCCATTACTGCGGCGACAAATCGGGTCATCACTTTGAACTTCATCTCCTGCACCCCTTTTAAGGTAATCAAAAGCCCTTCAGGTCCTATGCAAAAAGCCATACAACCTGTTGTTGTCTTAAATACTACCACCTTCATACCTATATCGCAACGAAAATTTATTGTTTTATATTGTTTTGTGTTGATTATTACATTATTTTTTTGTTTATTCCTTGTCACTTGCAAAGGTAAAGTCAAGATTTTTGGCTTTATTTACTTTAAAACCAACATTTTGCCTCTGTCCAAAACAAACTCCATACAAAAAGACGAATATGGGGTTTCGCCCATATTCGTCCATTACTTGATGCGCTAAGCCTGGCTGGTACCGTACCGGCCGCGAAGCCGATCCAACTTGTCTATGATTAAGTTCGCCAACTCGGGAGGCTCCTTCACGAAGGCGTCCGTCCCCAAACTGAATATCCGATCCGCATAGTATTCGAGTTCGCCCTCGCCAATGCGGGTGTCGATGGTGCCCGTCCCGTCCTCGTGCCGCGTGATGGCTTTATCGAGCCAAGGATCGGCCTCGCATTTCCTCACTCCCAAGCGGGTCAATTCCACCCGCAGCGGCACATGATGCTGGCGCACAGGCGGCAGGAACCATTGCTCAAGCGTGATCAACTTCTTAATCTGCCTCCGCATCTCTGGCTCCAATGGCTCCCGCGGTTTCAGCGATCTGACATAGTCCGCGCGGAACAAGCGGTAGGCTTCCCTCCGGAAGCAATAGGCCGGGCAGTACCAATAGCCGTTATGCGCATATAAGCCAAGCGGCACGATATCCCGTTCATTCTCTCCTTGCGCCGAATCGTAGCGGATCGTAAGCGCTTGGCGCTCGACAGCCGCTTCCAATAATGGCTGCAATAACGGAGCCTCCTGCTCTCTCTGCGGCACCCAGAACTGAATGCAATCCTTCAGACGGTCGATGGTCCGCTTCGCGTTCGGGGGCAGAACACTGTAGAGCTTGGACAGCGCCGAGACGGCTTCCTCCCCGAACGGTATCGACGCGTAGTTATGCAGCGACTGATAGGCGAAGAACATCGCCACCGCCTCATTTTCCGTGAACGTCAGCGGAGGCAGCAGCTTCTCCTTCAGGAGCCGGTAACCGCCCTTAGGCCCGAATTCGGCATACAGCGGCACCCCCAGCTCCTCCAGGTCGCGCAGATCTCGTTGGATGGTGCGCAGCGACACACCGCATGCCTCAGCCAATTCGCGGGCCGTAAACTGCTGTTTTTTGTTGATGAGCATCACTAATTCGATAAGCCGTTTCGCTTTTTGCATACGCCGTTGCCTCGCTCCTCTTCCATTACGCGTGAACGCCGCGTTCTGTATCCATTGTCAACGTACCCGTGTTCTTCCGTTCCGCATTCATCGTCAACAAACCCGTGTTCTGCTGTTCTGCCTTCATCGTCGTTAACATATCCTACCTAGTCCTGCTGTCCGCACTCATCATCCACATACCCGAACTCTGCTATTATGCACTCATCGTCAACATACCCGAGTTCTGCTATTACGCGCTCATCGTCAACATCATTCTGCTGTTCTGCAACCATAGCACAACTTCTTTTCTATCTACGACAAATGATGACGTATATAGATGGTACAGTAGACACAAGCACGGCACAACAACTGCTAGGAGGAATAACACTATGTTCAAAAGACTGGAATGCGTCGCTCTGTACACCGCAAACATCGAGACCTCGATCGAGTTCTACCAATCGCTCGGCTTGACGGAGCATTGGCGCATCGAGCGGCCCCTCGGCGACGGCGGAACATGGACCTTGGCCGGAATGAAGTTCCCGGACGAAAAGAGCTCCGAGCTCGTCCTGCAAAATCATCCCGATTTCCAGGTGGCCGACATTGAAATCTACGTGGAAGACGTGCGAGAAACTTATGAAGCGCTGGCCGCCAGAACGGATATCAACTGGATTCGCCAACCATTTCCGACGGAATCAGGCCATGTGGCCGTCATGGAAGCGC
>NZ_LDIG01000067.1 GCF_015845845.1 Paenibacillus dendritiformis | reverse complement strand
TAATTAAACTAACATTGGACTGTAATAAGTCGACATGGGATCTCCTTCAGTTGATTCGCATCTATGCGGAAAAACCATGGGAAAATTTGATCGCTGCACTCAACCGCAAGCCGACCCGAACATCTAGGGGACGACCAAAGCGAAATGGGAGACGTCCGAAAAAGGCAACGAAGTCGATGAAACCGAAACTGATTGTGAGGTAATGACAAACGAAAAAATAATTTTACATAAAATGGATAACGCGCAGGGTCTATTTCCAGCTCGACTTTTTTAGACTTAGCGCGGACATTGCAGATGTAAATATATATCATATATTGATGTTAATTGAAATTAGATTATGAACTAACCGCTCGATGCAACGCTAGTGTACTTTTGCAGGAATTTCATCAAAATGCACCCTAAACAGCGAAAATTGCTGCACCCACGCAGGATCTTACAGTCTCTTCCCACTTCCGCAGCTGGTTCCATCGCTATGTCCGTCACTGTGTCCTCTGCTATGTCCTACCGATATGCCCGCCAATATGTGCGTCGCTGTGTCCCCGATATTTCCGCTGTTGTATCCGCCGCCGCCATGCCCGACACCGTTTTTTCCCGCTCCACATCTCTGTTGACCCGTCTGACCAATCATTTGGCAATGCCTCTTAAGCACCCTCCTCTTCATTTTTTCAGGGTAGACTCGAGGAATAAAGACAACCCCCTGAAAATAAGGAGGCGCATTTGTGATTCATACCGAATGGAGACCGTCCTAAGAGCAAGCCGCCGGGTATGTTCGCCGCCAATTGGGCGATGAGGCGGCCATCGCCGGAGAATGGCCATGTACCCGACTCGCACTGGCAAGCATCGAACGAGGTGACAGTCGGGCTGTACCGCGTGGCCGGAACCGCCCTTTGGCCGGGCGGGCGCTGCCCTGGTCTTTTTTTGAACTCCAGCTTCACTTCGCCCGCTTCCGCCTTCATTTCCTGCTTGTACCTTCAGACCGTTAGGCAGGATCGGCTGCCTCAATCCGCTTTTGCCTGATCGCGTCGGAAGAAGCGGCCGGCTTGGCCGCGGCTTTGTTCGTGGATTGCGAAACCGCTTCGGCAACCGCGTTCATCGAACCGAACAGCAGCAGCATGCAGAAGGCCGCGATTGCCGCCTCTTTGAAGCTATTTTTCATCGTATCCCTTATCCTTCTACCTCTCTTCCACAGGGCAGCTTCCGACAGACCAAGTTTTCTTCCGGTCGGCGAGGTCATCATCTGCCTTGATGCGCCTCCTGCGCCTTGCTGCGGGCCGACTCCAGCACGGCCTGCGCCTTCTGTTCCAGTTCGGCCAGCGCCTCATCCACCGGCTTCTCGTTATCGATCACGGATTGCAGCGCTTCATTCGCCAGCGATGAATACGCCTCATAGAAGCTGTCCGGAATCCGCTTCATCACGCGTTCGTTATGCTGAGGCGCCGGCTTCAGCATATAGAACACCTCCGTATCGGCGCGATCGCCGCCGGAGACATAATCGGTTATCGCCGGCAGGTCGCTCCCGGCCGTACGCGATCGGGCCTTGGCCACCTCCGGTCCGTTGATGAAACGGACAAGGTTCCAAGCCGCCTGCTTGCGGGGAGAATCCGCGGCGATAGCCAGAATCTGGGGCACGTAGACCGAAGTCGATTCATCGGGCCGCGCCGGGTTGATCGGAACCGTAACTATGCCCCAGTCGAAGGTCTTCGCTTTGCTGCGGAGCTGGGAAGCAAAGTAATGATCACTGAACAACATCGCCGCTTCACCGTTCAGGAACTTATTTATGGCGAGAAAATAACCGTAACCCTCCGTGCCATCGCCCGCTTCCTTCGGGGAACGGACCGATATCGCCTTGCTCCGGATCGCATCGGCCGCGATCTGGAAGGCCTGCTTCCATCCTTCCGATTGCAGCACGACGTTCTCGCCTTTTGCATCGAATAATTGCAGATCCAAGGTCAACGCAACCTGGGACAGCACATCGTGAGCTTCATTGCCAATCAGGCCATAGACAGGGGCGTCCTCTGTCCCGGTATTCGCGAACCGTGCCGCCAGCGCGAATATGTCAGGCCACTGCATCTTGTTGGAGGGGGGATCGATGCTGTTCTCTTTGAACAAATCCGCATTGTAATACATGACCCGCGGCCGGATGAATGGAGCCAACCCATAGAGCGAACCGTCCCCCTTCTCCCGCAGCATGTCGATCATGCCCGGCATATATCCGCTCAGATCGAATTGATCCTGCATGATCGCCGGGTCCAGATTATACAGCTTGCCCGCCCGGGCCAGCGCTTCATATTCATCCTGGTCCAGCAGCAGCACATCCGGCTTATGCAATTCGATAAGCCTCTTCAGTTCCTCCTCGTAATCCCCTTGCCGCGCCTCTTCTATCCATTCTCGCGCCTGCAGCACGTCCACCTGGATGCCCGGGAACTTGGCGGCGAACATTTGCCCATATTTGGTATGGAACGGCTCCACATCCGGGTACCATATTGTCAGACTGCCGGGGGCGTCCTCCCCCAGTTCGTCCTGTACGGGCTTGCCTGCCATGCAACCATTCAACAGGATCGCAATACTAAGCAGCAGCCCCGTTATCTTCCATTTCCCTGATAACCTCATCTCTTCTTCCTTCCCCCTTAGCTGGCGGTCTTGCCTCTTTACCGTCGGAGGCCCGCCTGCCGCAAGCTTCCCTATGTATGGCGACAGGCGAACGCAAGCCCGCCCGTCCACATTCGTTGCGCGTGTGATCCCCGGTCCCTACTGGCCGCTGCGGGCCGCCTGAAGCGCCGCTTGCGCCTGTTGCTGCAGATTCGCCAACGCCTCGTCCACCGAACTCGTCTGATCGATCACGGCTTGCAGCGCTTCGTTCACCAGGGACGCATAAGCGTCGTCAAAAGACTTGGGAATCTTCTTGTCTGTACGTTCATATTTCCGATCCATCGGCTTCAGCGCATACAACGGTTCCGCGCTTTTCCCGTTGAGGTCCTTGACGTAGCCGATGCGAGTCGGCAGCTGGTACAACATCCCTTGCGCATCCGAGCTTGCTCTCTCCGGACCGGCGACATACTTGATGAATTCCCAAGCCGCCCGCTTGTTCGCGGACTCCGCCGATATGGCGAACGTCTCTCGATAAAACGCAAATGGCGATTCTCCGGGATTCGCGGGGTCTACAGGGACCGGAACTATGCCCCATTCGAACTTCTTGGCCTTCTTACTGTACGATGTATCGTTAATGTTGTAGGCCAAGCCTGAACCCGCAATGACCATGGCGGCCTGCCCGTTGATGAAGAGATCATCGGACGGGAGATAGCTTGGGGCCTCGCCCGCCCCAAGCACCTTCACCGTACGGCTGCGGACCGCATCCGCAGTCATGCGGAACGCCTGCTTCCATCCCTCCGATTCCAGCAGCACGCTCTCCCCTTGCGCGTCGAACCTCTGCAGCTTCAGCGTCCTGGCGATACTGTCCAGCAGTTCCGCCGCATCGCCATCGCCAGCGTACAATCCATACACGGGTTCGTCGGCCGTTCCGGCGCCCTTGAAGCGAGCGGCCAGATCGAACAGCTCTTGCCAGGAGAGGCCGCTGCGGGGCAGCTCGATGCCGTGCTCGGCGAACAGGTCGGCATTATAAAAGATGACGCTGGTGAAGAAATTCGGCGTCAGCCCATAAAGCGAGCCTCCCCCCTTCTCCCGCAGCGAGTCAATCAAGCCGGGCATGTACCCGTCCACATCGAACTGCTCCTGCTTGATGATCGGCTCCAGGTTGAACAGCTTGCCCGCCTGGGCATACTCTTCATACTCGTCCCCGCCAAGCAGCAGCACGTCGGGCTTATGGAGGTCCACCCATTTCGCCAGCTCGCTCCGGTAATCGAAATCCTCGCCGCTTCTCCTTTTGGTCATAAGCTCCTTCGTGCTCACAATATCGAACTCGATATTGGGGAACTTGACGTTGAACGCATTTCCGTATTCCCGGTAAAAATCATCTTCGTTATAATAAAGAATCTTTATCGTTCCCTTGCCCTCCTCGCCAAGCTCTTCCAAGACGGGCTTCGACCCGAAGCACCCGCTGAGCAAGACGACGGCCCCAAGCAGAAGCAGGCCTTTTTGGGCAATGGCGGATAGTCGCATCATCGTTTTCATTCTCCTTTACTGGCGCCACCCGGAAACGTTACTTGGCTTTCGCTCCGGCCGGCTGCTGGACCGCGCTTTCCGCAAGCTCGATCAGTTCTTCTTTCGTTAATGGATTTTCCGGATTCGTCGAAATGGTAAATTGATATTGGTTGTCTGTCCAGCTCAGTATATTTTTAACGGATTGAGGGGATTTTTTCTTCGTCTCTTCATCCCATTCCTCGGCCGCCGTAAAGTGGTAACCTTTCTGCTGGCCGCGCTTCTTCGCGATCTCTGCGCTCATCAGGCTAAATTGGAGCTTCACGACATCTTTTCCGTTCTTGAATTCGAGATCGACCTGGCCCGCTTCCGTCCATTTGATGAGCTTCAAATAAGCGGCTTTGTCTTTGGCCTCCGCTTTCACTTCTTTCTGATACTTGTCGCCATAGGCCAGAATCGGCGGCTCGATGTTGGCTTTGGTGAACTTATACCCTTCCGGCAAGCCGTCCGGACGCTTCAATACGGGAGTCTTCAGCTTGGATGCTACTTTCATGTAATCTTCATAGCTTTTGAAATTGTACATATTCAGATAGTTGGAAAAGTGCTCGCCGCCATTAAGCGACTTATCGCTTACATACAATATGTAATAGTCACCCGGATTTTTTTTCATTTTGGCATACTTCGCTTTTTCCGCTTCCACTGCCTTTTTCTTCTCCGCGGCGGAAGGCGCCTTCGCTGCGGCCAGTACCGTCACTTCCTTGGCCGTGTTGGCCGGCGCCGCCTCCGCGGCGATGTGCATCGAATGGAACAGCAGCAGGCAGCTCGTCACGGCAATCGCCGCTTTGGTCATGTTTTTCATGTTCTATTTCCCCTCTCCAGCGTTTCGTTTTTGATCGTTCTTCGGTTCAAGTCCAGGCCGCAATGCATTGCTTTGGGATCCCTTAGGCGCAAGCCTCTATGTTATAAACACAGCTAGGCGAGAATAGGTTCACTTTTGTGGAAATCATTTGTTGTGCTCGTCCAAAAAAATAGACCAACCAGAAATCTCTGGTCGGTCTGGCGCTGCGGCAAGCTCTCCGCATTCGCTGCCGCAGCGCGGAATGAAGAACGTCCCTTTATTGAAGCTTCACTGTTAACTCCCGTTCCGGATGTCTGACCAAATACATAAAGATATACATCTCCGCTTCCGTTCCTTCAAAGCCGGGATAGACGTCCACCCGCTTGTTGAGGCTATCGTTAAGCCCGGCGCCTGGTATCCAATCGAACAGGATATGTCCGGGGATGCGCCGATCTTCCTGGCGAATGAACGTCTGATTGATTCCGCCGAATCGTTCGTCCGAGCTTTCGCTTTCTACATACAGATCACCATTCTGCTTGTAGTAGGTCCACTTCACCGGATATTCTCCAACGTCCATCGTCAACGTCTGTTTTTCGCCCGAAATATTTGACAGAAGGATCGGTTGTCTGTAATCCCATCTTTCCTCAACTTCATATTGCAGCAGCAGCTCCATCGGCAATTCCGCTGTCAGGCGGAGATCAGGCGGAGCCTCGAACAGATACGTCTGCAAATAATGAGATCCCTCGCCCGTATTGTCCGTTAACCATTCTTCCCCTTCCAGCTTCCGGCCGCCAACGGACAAGTAGACGCCCTTATAAGGCAACCGCGAGTTTGGTCTGCCATGCTCAATCTCCACCCGAATGCCTGTCGGACGAATGAACAGCTTGCGGACGACGGCCTCTCCCTCCGTCGTTCGCACCGGCACGTCCAGGGTGCGGATAGCCGATGCATGCAAAGCCTTCTCCTTGTTCAGCCGCAGCCCTTCGAGATTCCATTCGCCGTCTATCTTCTTGCCCGGCGTCATGTAGGCGAGCTCGAACGTGATATTTTGCTGATGAATGTCGTCCAATTGATAAATCTCTTGCTCCGCCCACTTGCCGTTATCGAGCCCGACCCGTATACCGGATCGCTTCATGAGCTTCCCGTCCTTTTTCACCAGAATCGCGGGAAGATTCGTATTCGCGCTCCGCTCATCCCAATACGTATAGAGGGATTTGAGCACCACTTTCCCTTCCGCTTCCCGTGAAATCTGAATGCTTGCGGATTCAATGCCGCCATCCTGAACCGGGAACGTCTGCACGCCAGTCTCGGCCAGATCGAGAGCCAGCGGCAACCGCTTGGTGTTATACTCCTGCAGTCCCCGCACGCTAAGCTGCAGCTCTGTCTCCGTGCCGTCGAAGATCCATGGCGTTTCCAGAAAACCGTAGTATCGTTTATTTTCCTTATCCCAAATGTGGGAGTAGTATCCTTTTTTCCAGTTCATTCGCATCGTTAGGACATCATTCAGCTTCACCACTTGTTCCCCGTCGGCCTTACGCAGCTCCACCTCGGAAAATCTCCATTCCCGCGGCTCCTCGTCCCCCGGATCGAAGCTGTATAACAACGTGGTCCCGTTGCCATCAGACATGGCCGCATCGACCGTAAATGTAACGCCGCTGTTCGTAACCGACTTGTCAATCGTCTGCCCGAATCCGTGGTTCAGCGCCGACTTCACGCCCGGCCGGAACGTAAAATCCCAATGTCCCGACATGGAAGCCAGCACCGGCGTCGCGATCAGCACCAGCGCGACCGCCGATAAGACCGCCAAGCGGCGCCCGTGAAGGAACGTCGTTCGGCCTGGCCGGCCTGAGGATTCCGCCCCGGACTCTTGTCTGGCCGCATCGATCCTTGTCCACATCGCATCGAAATCGGGATAGTCGTGTCCCTCCTCATCGCCGAGCCGCCGGGCAAGGTCCGTCTCCACGCGTGTCTCCTTGCTCATTATCCGCACCTTCCTTCCTGCCTCTTACCTGCTTATGTACGCTGCTATTCCCCGACTTGCCCATCCCATTCGGCTCAAGCTCGGCCGGCTCCTCCAGCATGGCCCTCATCAGCTTCTGGCCCCGATTCAGGCGCGACTTCACCGTACCAACCGGGATATCCAATATGTCGGCAATCTCTTTAAGCGCCAGATCATTCGTAAAGCGAAGTGTCACGACCACCCTGATTTTATCCGGCAACCGCGCCATGCGGCTCTTCCATTCATCCTCCGTCTCCTGCTGCTCGACCACGGCGAGAACAGGCGGCTCCGCCTGCTCCCGCTGGAACAAGAGCAGCAGCTTCTCCTTCATTCGTCGCGTCTTGCCCCGCCGCAGATGGTTCAAGCAGTGGTTGACGGCGATGCGCATGAGCCACGTCTTCAGGTGCTCCACCTGCCGCCATCCCGAGGTGAACGCCTTTACGAACACCTCTTGGCATATATCCTCCGCGTCTGACGCATCGCGCAGCATATAGTAGCAGGTCCTGTACACTTCTTTGTTGTACCGCTCGAAAAATTCCCTGTCCGTCAACAGGCCCTCCACCTTTCCCATGCTCTACTCTATTAAGTTAACAACTTAGCGGGAGAAAAGGTTCATTGTTGAACAAATTTTTTCGAACAACGTGGCACTTTCCCTTGCGTCCGCCTGGTCAATCGGGGAGCGGCTAATGAAATGCGGACCATCTGCCGATATACATAAGGGAGTATGTCTGAGGAGGATATTGAAATTGCCACAATTCGTTCGGCGGCTCAATCGCTGGCTGCTGTTCCTGATATTACTGGCGCTGTGCGCCTTTCCGATACAAATCCTGCTCGCCTCCAAATTCAAAGAGGGCGGGCTGTCCTTCTCGTTCGGCATGCCTACGGACGATATCGTCCTCATGCTGCACAGCAATACCGCCTTCGTCGGCCGCTACCTCGTTCCGATCGATGAGCAGAAGGACAAGGCGTCGCCATACCAGGAGTCCGGCGAGACGCTGGTTCCCGCCCGCTTCCTCGCTTCGAAGCTGGAGGCCGAGCTGGCCTATGATCAAGCCAAAGGCACAATCACCTTCACCAAAGACGACGCGCGGGTGACCTATCGGCTGAACAAACCGGAGGTCAAAATTGCGGGAGCCACGTCCCCGGTCAATACGACTCCGTACGTCAAGGACGGGTTGACGTACGTGCCGCTTCGCCCGGTCAGCGAGGCGCTAGGGCGCAATATTTACGCCCGGGACGGCGTGATCGCACTCAGGAATCGCGATGACGCGCCAAATGAGACGCAGTGGAATGATTGGCGGAAGGAATTGTCCCAATATATCGACTATGATACGTTCGGACCGTATGGGGTCCAGCTCGGCGGGCGCTTCGAGCGCGTCTTCCGCCGGTGGGAAGACGCCGTCGCTTACGCCCGGCAGGCGCCCGGACGAAGGGTCACCTATCGCGGGAAGCATGTCATGTGGGACCCGGAGAAGCCGGCGCCGAAGTCGTTCCGCTACAACGGGGCGCCGCTCATACTGCAGCTGCCGGAGCTGCCGCGCGGCTGCGAAGTCACCGCCCTGGCTATGCTGTTGAAGACGGCCGATGTCGACGTCGACAAGATGGAACTCGCCCGGGAAATCCGCCGGGACCCGACGCCATATAAGAAAGCCGGCGGCAAGGTATACTTCGGCAATCCGCATAAAGGGTTCGTCGGCGACATGTACACCTTTGCCAACCCGGGACTCGGCGTCTACCATGAGCCGATTGCCGAGCTGGCCGAGCGCTACCTGCCGGGCCGCATTGCCGACTTGACCGGCACGTCGGTCGAGCACCTGCTGTGGATCGTCGGGCAGGGCACCCCCGTCTGGGTCATTCACACGACGATGTATGATGAGGTGCCGGATAAATATTGGGTCACATGGGAGACCCCGGACGGCCCGGTGCGCGTCACCTACTTCGAGCATTCCTTCATCGTCACGGGCTATGACGAGAAATATGTCTATATCAATGACCCGCTCGGCCGCCGCGATCGCATCGAACGTTCCGCCTTCCAGAGAGGCTGGGAGCAGATGGGGAGCCAAGCCATCACCTATTTGCCGCCGGAAGAGTCTATATAGAATGTTGCGGCTCCAAGCAAAAGCCCGAAGCTTCCCTGTCCTGTGACAAGGAAAGCCTCGGGCTTCTTTTCAGCCAATGATATAATCTCAACGCCGCTATACATTTTCTTCGTCTTGATGGTTCGATACCCGGCTATTGAAATACCATAACGCATAGAGCACGGCGCCAACCAAAATGAACAATCCGACCATCCAAGGAATCAGTTCACCCATTCCATCCACCTCCCCTGTCAAATCCATGCGGAGCCCAACGGTCACCGGGCTGCACATGGTCCTGCGGTATGAAGCAGCGAATCTGGTTGTCTGTGTCTACATGATATACCCTTGTTGCCATTGTCTGAACCTCAATCCGTCGGCGATCGCCTGTCCGTCGCCGTCCGGCCAAGCCTCTCCCGCGCACCCCCTCCCTTCCCATCCATGTACAAGCTGGAGCAGTCAGTCGCTCACTCTCCTCTCCATCATGCCATAAAAGGAAATAAATTCAAACCCAATTCGATCAAAATGGATGCCTTTGGCGCCAAAAACCCATTCGTCATCCCTTGGCCTTCTGCTTGTTATATATTATCCAGCGGCCTTTTTCATCACTATCCCGTTGACTCATAAGCTTGCATGGCGTGCTCCTTTTACGTCCACTATCCCATTGCCTCATAACGGTTCAAAGACCTGACTGCTCTCCGCTGCTCTTTTGATCGCAATCCCGCTCACTCCTAGGATTACTTTTCGCTTGCCGTTCTTTACGCCATATCCCAATGCCTCATACTCTTTTCGCATCACACGAGCTGTTCGCATCACACGAGGCGCGTTCCTTGCTATCCCGTTCGCTCATACAGCATCAGAGGATTGAGGCTTCTTCGCCTCACTCCGCTTCGCTCTTCCTTTCTTTCTCTTTATGCGATTTAATTTCGGGTTCCGCATTATTCGTGACACAGGCTTCTCGATCCAGAGCGGATTACATCCAGTGGAACAGTCTGTATGAACCGATGGGATAATGAACAAAAGGATACGCCCCCATACATCACATTCCTCTTATCTCTTCCGACCTCATCCCCTGCCTTGACCGGATATCGTTCCGTTCTCTTCGCTGGTGTTTTTTGTGCCGCTCCGGCTTGATGGCCCTCTCGGCAGTCATCGGCGGCCAACCGAAAAAACGGAGCTCGCAGCAACGCGGACCCCGTTCGTCTCTATTGATTAGGATATTTCCTCAACTGGCGCATCGAGCACTTCCGCCTGCAGCCGGTGAAGCTCTGCCTTCAATTCGCTGACAACCGCCTCATAGCCCGGTTCACCGTATACGTTGCGCATTTCGCAAGGATCCTGCTCCAGATCGAACAGCTCCCACTCCGGAGGCCGATCCTCGTCGACCGACCCCGGCGTGCCCAAAGCCTGCGCATAATAATAAATCAGCTTATACCGGTGCGTTCGGATGCCATAATGCGAATAGACGTTATGATGCTCGTCCAGGTGCATCCAATAGCGGTAATACATCGAGGTTCGCCAATCCGCAGGCGTCACTCCCTCCCATATCGGCCGGAGGGAACGTCCCTGCATGCCAGCAGGCGCCTCGATCTGCGCATAGTCCAGGAAGGTCTGCGCGAAATCAACATTCAGGGCCATCGCATCGGTCACGCTGCCCGGAGCAATCGCCTTCGGATAACGGACGACGAACGGCATGCGCAGCGACTCCTCGTACATGAACCGCTTGTCGAACCAGCCGTGATCGCCGAGGAAAAAGCCTTGGTCGGAGGTATAAATGACGATGGTATCCTCCGCAATACCTTCCTCGTCCAAATAATCGAGCAGCCGCCCCACATTGTCATCAATGGACGCGACGCAACGCAAATAGTCCTTAATATAGCGCTGGTACTTCCACCGCTTCGCTTCCTCCTCCGACATCCCTTCCGGCGGATCTCCCTTCGTATCGGTCGTGACCATGTCGCGCCCAATCCGCATTTTCGCTTCGGCGGCAGCTTGCGAGCGATTGGCATAATCGTCATCGAACGTCTCCGGATACGGGATTTCCACGTCCTCGTACATGCGGCTGTGACGCTCATCCGGCTGCCAAGGCCGATGCGGCGCCTTATGATGGCACATCAGCATGAACGGTTTGTCTGGATCCCGCTTCCGCAGCCAATCCAATGACAGATCCGTAATGACATCGGTTACATATCCTTCGATACGGCGGCCGCCATTTTCCTCCAGGAACTCGGAATTGAAATATTCGCCCTGCCCGTCCAGAACGCTCCAATAATCAAATCCTGTCGGATTGGCATGTCCGCCGTGTCCGAGATGCCATTTGCCGACAATGGCGGTCTGGTATCCGTGCTGTTGAAGCAGCTTCGGGAACGTCTGCTGCCTTCCGTCGAAGGGATCGTCTATCGATTTCACTCCGTTGAGATGGTTGTAAGTCCCCGTCAAGATAGAAGCGCGGCTCGGCGAGCAGATCGAATTCGTGCAAAAGCAGTTGTCGAAGCGGATGCCTTCATTCGCAATCCGGTCGATATGAGGCGTCGTGTTGATGCGGCTGCCATAACAGCTCATGGCGTGGGAAGCATGGTCATCTGACATCACAAATAAAATGTTCGGTCTTCGGTATGATGCGGTCGTCATCGTTGTCCACTCCTTCAGTGAGCGAAGGCGGCTCCTGCCCAGACAATCCTTAAATCATAACATTGATGCAGCGGAGAGCCTGTCCTTCGTTAAAATGTGATAAATGTTAACGGTAACCCTTCGTGGCATGACAAGGAGAACCCTGCGGAACAGCACAGGGCCCCGTCATGCCATCATGAATCCTTCGGCTTGTCTTCCTTCACTCGCTTCAAATACTCATCGTACCGGCCGTCGATTTCCTTCGCCATGCTTCGATACTGCTTCGTCTCCTCGACAATCGGGTCGAGGGCCGTCTGAATCCGGATCTCGGTGCGGGGCGGAAGGCGTCTTCGCACCGCCTCCTCCTGCTCCTCCGTCTCCATGTCTCCTTCGGTCAGATATTCGCTGAGCCGGGCTTCCAGGCGCCGGCGCTCTTCTGATTCGGGCATCAGCGATCCCCCTCCTTCATACCGTAGTATACCCAATTCATAGGCTTGTTCGAGAAAACACGCTCCTCCTGATGATGTAGCGGACTACCCGCATCCGGACACCCGGTGCCGAGCGAAGCCGCAGCCGCCGGTTCGAAGGTCCGCCATGTGAAGCCGGGTTGTTACCCTTGCGCTCCCGCCGCCTCCAACGCTCCGATGAAGGCGTCATGGATGGCGCCGTTGCTCGCGACGACATCGCGCACGCCCAGATGATACGGCTGTCCGTACGTATCGGTAATCTGTCCGCCGGATTCGCGAATGAGCAGACTGCCTGCGGCCAAATCCCATGCATTCAGATTCAGCTCCCAGAATCCGGTCAGCCTGCCGGCTGCGACATAAGCCATGTGCAGAGCGGCCGAGCCCGCCGTGCGGATATTGCGCACCTGCGGCGCCAGCGCCTGAATGCCCGCCAGGTTGGCCGGCAGGGCGCGGGTACGCTCGGTCGGGAAGCCGCTCGCTATCAGACTGCCGGACAATTCCTTCTCCGGAGCGACCTGCATGCGGCGGCCGTGCACGTAGGCGCCTTTGCCCTTCTCCGCGACGAACAACTCGTCGCGCATCGGGTCATAGACGACGCCGACGATGACCTCGCCCTGATGGGCCAGCGCGATCGAGACGGAATAGAACGGGAAGCCGTGGACGTAGTTCGTCGTGCCGTCCAGCGGATCGATAACCCACACATACTCCTCGTTCTTCACCTGTTCCCAGGCTTGCTTGGAAGCGTCGCTGCCCGGCTCCACCCCTTCTTCGCCCAGAATGGCATGATCCGGAAAATGGGTCAATATCAGCTTGCGGATCATTTGCTCCGCGCCTTTGTCCACTTCCGTAACAAGGTCATGCATGGATGACTTTATATGAAGCGACTTGAACTGCCCCACCTTGCTCTTGATCCATTCGCCCGCCTTCGCCGCGCAATTGACCGCTACCGCGGTGTGGCTTTTGCTGGACACGACGTATGGAACTTTTTCCTTCGTATTCAAAACAATCACGCTACTTTCTGTAAAAAATGGAACGGACTACCCCCTACCTATTCTACGTTCCTGCAACAGCCGGGTTTCATCGAATTTCGACTGGCCCAATCATCGGATCGCGCGTCCCGTTCCTGCCTTTACACCGGAAGATACAGAAAATCCGCCTTGAGGAACCGGCCTCGAATGAGATCGATCCCGCAAGGCGGACGCCTGCTGCAGCGCCCCGTAACTATCGTGTTATACTCCGATAATATGGAAACCGCCGTCTACATAAATCACTTCTCCCGTGATGCCTCGCGACAGATGGCTCATCAGGAACATCGCGGTATCGCCCACCTCTGCGGCGTCCGTCGTGCGGCGGAGCGGCGCCTTCTCTTCCACTTCCTTGAGGATGGAGTTGAAATCGCTGATGCCCTTCGCAGCCAATGTGCGGATCGGTCCGGCCGAGATCGCGTTGACGCGAATGTTATGTTGTCCGAGATCATTCGCCAAATAGCGAACCGACGCCTCAAGCGCCGCCTTCGCCACGCCCATGACGTTGTAATTCTTCATCGCGCGCTCAGCGCCCAGATACGTCATCGTCATGATGCTGCCGCCTTCCGTCATCAGCGGATGCAGGCGCTGAGCCACCGCGACGAGCGAGTAAGCGCTGATGTCATGCGCCAAGGCGAAGCCTGCGCGGGATGTGTCGACGTACATCCCTTGCAGTTCCTCCGTCTTCGCGAAGGCAATGCTGTGCACCAGTCCGTGCAGCGTGCCGAATTCTTCCCGCAGCCGGCTTGCCAGCGCCTCAATATCTTCATCGACGGTCACGTTGCAAGGGAGAACGAGCGAATTCGGAATCGTCTCCGCCAGCTTGCGCACGCGGCCTTCCACCCGTTCGCTCTCATATGTAAATGCCAATCTTGCGCCCTGGGCGGCCAAAGACTGCGCAATCGCCCAGGCGATGCTGCGATCGTTCGCGACGCCCATGACGACGATATTTTTACCTGCCAATAATTGAGTCATTGCTTCAACCTTCCTCCTCTCGCCTACTCGCTTCATCGCGCATCATAGCCACAATCAAGCAGTAAACGTTCTGTGTCCAACGTATCGTATTTTCGCCACATTTTCAAGTGGAAGTCCATTACGGATCGATTCGAACGCTGGCCTGATCCGCGATCGCAACCCCTTCTCCCTCGCATGCCGCGAGATCGTCCATCAGCTTGAACAGGGCCTTGTCTTTGTGCTTCGCCTCAATCATCACGTCCAGCCGCTGCGTATGGGCGGCAGCCACCCGCAGAAAATCAAGCAGCGGCCCAACATCGACATCATCGGCATGCCCGCGGATATCCTTCTCGCTCTTCGGGCTGGAGACATGAATCTTCGGCGGAAGCGGATCGTCCGGCGGGGCGTCGGCCTGGGCATACGGCGTCTCCCAAGTCTTGGCGATGCGGGGCCACAGCTCTTCCAGCGCCTCGCCTTCATTATTTACCTGATGATGATGAATGTCGAGGACCATTGGCAATCCAAGCCGCTCACAGACGGCCAGCGTCTCCGCCGCCGTGAAGGTCTTGTCGTCATTTTCCAGCGTCAGACGCCGCAGCAGTTCTTCCGGCAGTCCCTCCGCATGGCGAACGAACCGTTCTCCGGCCGCTCGTTTGTTGCCGTAGGCTCCGCCGATATGGATATTGTTCTTCGCCCGCGCGTCAAGCCCCATCGCCTGCAGCATCCGCAGATGGAAGTCCAGATCGCGCTTCGAGCTCTCCAGCACCTCCTTCCGCGTCGTGCTGAGCACCGTGAAGTGATCGGGATGGAATGACAGGCGCATGCCGTGCCGCTTCGCATAATCGCCGACAGCCGCGAAACCGTCCCGCAGCGCCGGGAACGGATCCCAATCGGCCAGCGCCTCGTGAGTCGCCAGCGGAATGAGCTTCGAGGACATCCGGTACAGCCGGATATCATGCGCGCGGTTATGCTTCAGCAGCCGAAGGGTATTATGCAGATTCTCCGCCGCAATTCGCTCCAGCTTGCGCAGCGCTGCCTCGCGATCGGGCAGCGCCTGAAAGCGCTTAAACGTCATTGTGCGCGACGGGGATGCGTTCGCCACCACCATCGACATGGCCACGTACCCGAATCGGACAAGCATGGAATCAGACTCCTTTTCCTCTGCGTCGCAAGTGGCGCGCAGGCATTCTTATTCCTAGAATGCCCTATTTCCCCCAACCGGAACCGTGGCACGCGCTCCATCGGCTTCCCTTTTCTCGCCCCGGATCAAAAATAGAAGCCCTTCGGCCTGGATAACCGGCATCAGGCGCTTCTATTCCAGGACGCGCTTGCGGAGCTAGGCGCGGTTCGGATTGCCGAAGAACATCTCGTGGGCCAGAGCGGTCTGGACCCGGGACTCTTCTTCGTTCAATCTGCGGACGAGCTCCATCTCGACCGCCGTCACTTCCTCGCCCTGAAAATTAATCTCGGCGATGGAGGCGCTGCTCTTCACAATCGCAACCGCCGTATTGTCCGGCGAATAAGCGATGACCATCTGGCCGGTCGGATAGATCCGGAAGCCTTCCTTGGTCATTTTGCAGCGTCCATATTCCAGCACGCCTTGCCCAGAAAATTGCGATACGGCCGCATCCGATGTATCGACAAAAAGATACAGCAACAGCATGGCCGGCGTAAATAGCAGAATAATGCTCAGCAGCTGCAAATAAAATCGTTTTTTACGCTCGATCACCGGCTTCTTCAACCCAAGCCAACTTAGAAAAGATTGATGTCTTCGGGCCGTAACCAGCCACCATGCGAACGGAATCAGTGTGAATAGGCCGACTTGAAGTACGGCGCTCACCATTATCGTTGCGATATTCATCTTAATCATTCCTGTCTCTTCATTATAAAAACGGACGAAAGAAAGGCGGAACCGCGGTGTGGCATAAATCCGAACCTTACTGTTCCTTCTGCCGCTCGAATTGGAAAGAACCTTTATGATGTTGACCAATCACTTTCATATAATAAGAGCCGCTGGCTCTCCAATACTTCCCATCATTAGAGAGTAGCTCCCCCCGCTGCAGCCAGCAAACATAATGGAGAATAGGGCAAGCCAGAGAAGGACTGGCAGGCGCCCGGTCCATCGGCACGAATGAATTGACTTCATCGTCGACACTCCTCGTATAGTATTTCCTGAAGGCAGTTTTGAGTCTTTTTCCAGTCCTTTATAGGAACATGGAATGCCTTCAAAATTTCCAGTTTTCATATTGAAAATTAATATTGGGACTGGACTTTCCGGAATGTCTCCGGACAATGGAACTTAGGGTTCCATTCGGGGAAATTCGTTTCACTCCTGTAGTCCAATCTGCTTTTTAAGTCTGTTTCTCCGGTACTCGCTTGCACTTCTTACCCGCTGGCTGTTCCCTTCGGCAACCCATGCCCGGCAGTAGCAGCGTCGGGGCAGCTCATGGACCGAAG
>NZ_LDIG01000066.1 GCF_015845845.1 Paenibacillus dendritiformis | reverse complement strand
TGCAAAAAGTATTGCTTCTCGCGAGTGAGGTTGTGTACGAGATGGAACCGCATGCGAGTGAGCCGCTGCAAGGCGATGTACTGTTCCTGCATCACGATAGTCGTCGTGAGTCTGCCAAAACGCAGCCGGTCTGCAATGATCCAGGCATCGATGCGGTCGGTTTTGTCCAGGTCGGCATAAGCGTCTTTGAACTTGTTAATCAGCTTTGGATTGATGGTGAACACCTTGGCATTCAATTGTTGAAGGGCTTCATCCTCATGCAAATACATGGCCGGATGCCAACTGTAGACGGATGTTGCTTCGAGGACGGCATCGAACAACTAAAAAGAGGAAACCTTGCTGACGGGGCGCTGCAGATGTTTGGCGCGGGATTCAATTTCGCCAGCTTCGCGGCCAAGGCCGCTTCATCCAAAAATATAAATCCCCATGAGATGCTTCATACACGCTTCAAATGGATAAAGGACGAATTGGAATCATAAATACCGGATTGCCCGGCCGTATAAGCCTGTCGGTCGGGGCCCCGGACTGGTCCGGGCTTTATGGCTTCCTATGTATCAAGCGGGGCATACTTCTTACCCTATACAAAATTTTGTATAGTTCAAGATGGTACGATACCCTTATAACGAAAACTTTAGGGGTGGACGCATCAATGAAGTGGGTACGGAGAGCTTTTGCTTTGGCGATGGTTGCGGGCGGCATCTTGATGGGTTGCTATGCCGGCACGGAACTCGCAGCGGTAACCGGTTCCTTTCAGTGGGAGCTTGCTGTGGCATGGTGGTTTATCGGCTTGCTGGCCGGCGCCTTGCTCCTTACTCTTGACATCGTGTTAAGCCATTTGCAGCCGGTAGAAAGCCCGAGTACCGAAAAAGCTAAACGTTCCATGGAGAAAATCATAATAATCCTGAAAGACTTGCTTAACATAAATAAAGACAAGGTTATCATGGAGAACAAGAAGGTATACCCTGTACACTTTGGAACGAAGAGGAGGGGCTTCACCAAGCGTGAATCTCCGAAATCAAAGACGATGTAAATCAACAAAAGCCTCGGGAGAGAGACCCGGGGCTTTTTGCTTTCGCGAAGCATATTACAAGCGGAATTTGAAATCCTATATGTGATTAACCGCAAGACTCTTTCATTCAGCAAAAGCTTTAACATTGGAGGTTACATGATGCCAAAAAATACAAAAATAG
Organism: Paenibacillus dendritiformis; assembly: GCF_015845845.1. GTDB lineage: Bacteria > Bacillota > Bacilli > Paenibacillales > Paenibacillaceae > Paenibacillus_B > Paenibacillus_B dendritiformis_C. Next base: position 3,138 of record NZ_LDIG01000066.1, on the reverse strand, counting down.
CCCTGATTCTCGTCCTCTCCATCCTGCTCGTTGTGACAGGGTGCGGAAGAAGCACGAAACCGGATACGAATGCGGGCAAGGGCAACGCGGCACAAGAAGAAAAGGATAAAGGAAAAAAAGACGCTACGTCGGGTGCGTCCATGGCGAAGTATACTCCAATTGAGGAGTTAAAAGACAGCTACGATATCGTGATCGTCGGCGCGGGCGGCGCAGGCATGAGTGCCGCGCTTGAAGCCAAGGCAGCGGGCATGAATCCGGTCATTCTCGAGAAAATGCCGGTTGCAGGCGGCAATACAAGCAAAGCGTCTTCGGGCATGAACGCCTCCGAAACAAAATTCCAAAAGGAGCAGGGCATTTCGGATAGTAATGATTTATTTTATGAAGAAACATTAAAAGGCGGACATAACACCAACAATAAGGACATGCTTCGCTTTTTCGTCGACCATTCAGCCGATGCTATCGAGTGGCTCGATTCCCTCGGCATTACATTGAATAATATCACGATCACGGGCGGCATGAGCGAGAAACGCACTCATCGTCCCCAAGACGGATCGGCTGTGGGCCAGTATCTCGTGACCGGCTTGCTGAAAAATGTACAAGAACAGGGCATTCCGATTTTTGTCAATGCCAATGTCAAAGAAATTACGAAACAAGACGGAAAAGCAAATGGGGTGAAAGTACTCTTCACTCAACATGGCGAAAAAACGATCGCGGCGAAATCCGTCGTGATTACGGCAGGCGGATATGGCGCTAACATGGACATCATCGCCGAGGTTCGGCCGGATCTGGAAGGTTATGTGACGACGAATCAGGAAGGAAGCACTGGCGACGGCATTGCAATGATCGAAAAAATGGGAGGCACCACGGTCGATATGGATCAGATTCAGGTTCATCCGACGGTGCAGCAGGAAAACTCCTACCTCATCGGAGAAGCGGTGCGCGGAGAAGGCGCCATTCTCATCACCAGCAAAGGCGAACGGTTCATCAACGAAATGGCTGCTCGCGACAGCGTAACAGCGGCGATCAATAAGCTGCCGGAGAAAAACGCTTTCCTTGTGTTCGATTCCGGCGTCAGATCGCGCGCCACAGCGGTGGAACAATATGAGAAAATGGGCTTCGTGAAAACAAAGGACACGATCGAGGCGCTGGCTGATGAGATTGGCGTACCTGCGGATCAATTACAAAAGACGCTCGATACCTGGAACCGTGCGGTAAAAAATAAGAAAGACGCCGAGTTCGGCAGAAAGACGGGAATGGATCACGACCTGTCCGCTGCGCCGTACTATGCGATCAGAATCGGACCAGGAATTCACTACACCATGGGCGGCGTGAAAATCAATACGAACACGGAAGTGTTGGACAAAAAAGGAACACCGATCCCGGGTCTTTTCGCTGCGGGTGAAGTGACCGGAGGTTTACACGGCGAGAACCGAATCGGCGGCAATTCCGTCGCCGAAATCATCATATTCGGCCGCCAAGCCGGCATAAAATCGTCTGAATACGCCAAAACGGCAAAATAAGCGACAGATCCAGCAAACCTTGTGCAGGATGCGAACAGCGAATCGGAAAAAGACCTCAACTCCCCCTTGCATCACCTTTGGGTGGAAGTTGAGGTCTTTTTATTTCGGGGTTGTTGTTACAAATCCATCCTTTATTTTGTGAGGCGGCATACAGTCCGAAGAACTTTACGATACCTGGGGCTTCTTTTTTAATTTAAATTGCGAGAATGGACTGTCAACAAAGTATCGTGATAATAAGGCAGTCTTAAGAAGAGTTGAAAGGCGATAAAGATTTAATGCCAAAATAAATTGGGCGCCCCTTGCGGGACGCCCTCATGGGAGAGGAGTATCCTACGTATTTGTGTAATCTGTTCTAGTAGAGTTATGTAGTGTGAATTAGTCGTTTTATGAATACTGTTATTGTTGAATTTGGACGTTTTGTGGTCTTTATTGAACATTTCGTCCCCACTCGGTCCCCAAAAGATATTTAGGTTTGTTTTTTAATCATATCATCAAATACGCTAGATGCAGCCCTATCAACAGACTCGAAAATATGACCATAAATCTCCATCATCTTTGTGTTAGAATGACCGACTCGCCGTGCAATAGCCTCAAGATGAACTTTTTTGAAGATCATCCACGAAACTGAAGTATGTCTTAGCTCATGAAGTCGAATAGGTTTTAATTTATGTCTGCGGTGGAAAGAAATCCAACGTTTTGTGAGTCGTTGGGGATATGATGGTAGACCATTATGTCTGTAGAATATGAATTCGAAGTCACCACCTTGCCATTTATTTCCCGATGCGTTACGGTCCAGTTCCCATTTTTGTTTGTATAGCCTTAGCTCCTCAACCATTGCCGGTGATATGGCAATCTTTCGTTTTGATTTTTTGTTCTTCGGTCCTTTGAGAATAGGCTGTCCATTTTTGAATTTTGGAAGGGTTTGAATAATATTAATTGTTCCGTTATCGAGATCGATATTTTTCCACTCCAACCCCGCCATTTCTCCTCTGCGCATACCTGTTGTTATTGCGAGCATAATAAGCACTCTAATGTGAATTGGTTCATCTTCCAGTGCTTTAAAAAGAGCTGCAATTTCTTTTTCGTCATAGTACTTTCTTTCTTCAATATCATCCTCTTTTGGCTTTTTGATGCCCTTCATTGGATTATCGTCTTCTTCTAAAACATTCCATTCAACTGCTTTTCCAAAAATACTCCGCAGAACTCTGTAGTTATAAACGATTGTTGCCGAGCCGAGGGGTTCGGATTTTCCGTCGAGTCGGGCTTCTGGGCTTCTTAGATAGACATTTAGAAGTCCGGTGAATTAGTGCAGTTGTAGCCGTCTGATGGACATGCAAAACGAGTAAAACAACTCAGCCAGCGCTGAAATGAGTAGGCGTGACAACGCCTCTGTCATCACGGATTTCGTTTTTTGGCATGCCGACATACCAGTTCGAGATCGCTTTTTCCCAAACCGGGTCAGCCGCCGGGCGACCGGTGCGTTCCGTATATAGCGGCGCTACCCAATCATAGACGATGGATAAATCAAGCGCCTCGTTGATTTGACGCAGGATGTGCTTTTTCGGCACGAGTTCATCCATATCCACGAATTGAAACATCTGAGGCTGGACAGCCGATG
>NZ_LDIG01000065.1 GCF_015845845.1 Paenibacillus dendritiformis | reverse complement strand
GCGAAGCAGAAGGGTGCTCGATCCGTGACATCGCCAGACAGATGGGCATTCACTGGAGAACCGCGAAGAAGTACGCAGATCAATCCAACTGGAACGAATCGATTGGTAAAAGAAAGAGTAAAAGCCCAGTTATGGGGCCGTATATGGAGATCGTGGACACATGGCTGGAGGAAGATCGCCTGCTTCCCCGGAAACAGCGGCATACCGGGATACGGATCTACCAGCGGCTGAGAGATGAACACCAGTTTACAGGCGGACAACGAACCGTTTTGGCCTATGTCCGGAAGCGAAAAAACGAAATGGAGCTCGAACGCGCTAAAACCTACGAGCGGTTGGAGCATCCACCGGGAGAAGCACAGGTGGATTTTACGACCATGCAGGTCAGTCGAGCGCAGCAGCTACTCACCTACAAGTTGCTGGTGATCTCCTTTCCGTACAGTAATGCTGCATTTGTATACCCGACACCGGCTGAGAATCAGGAATGCTTTTTAGAAGCGATGAAGCAATGTTTCGAGCAGATGGGAGGCGTCCCCCAGCGGATCTGGTTCGACAATCTGTCAGCAGCGGTGGTCCACCTGGATCAACTGGATGGGGCTAGTATGAAGCAAGCGAAGTTTGTCCCGACTCCAGAAGATTATGCTGCGCTTGCGAAAGAGAATGAGAAGCTCAAGAAACTCTATGCAGAGCAA
>NZ_LDIG01000064.1 GCF_015845845.1 Paenibacillus dendritiformis | reverse complement strand
CGTTTTTTTTAGTAGGTCTTTGAGAATGTCCCTCTCCAAGGCTTGCTCTGCATAGAGTTTCTTGAGCTTCTCATTCTCTTTCGCAAGGGCAGCATAATCTTCTGCAGTCGGGACAAACTTCGCTTGCTTCATACTAGCCCCATCCAGTTGATCCAGGTCCTTACGATTTAATTCTCTAGCCCATCGCAGTACCATCTTTGGATCAAGCTCATGTTGCCTTGCTACAGCGGTCATGTTGCCGATTTCCTTCCCTTTAGCAACTACCATCTTTTTGAAATTAAGATCATACTGTTTCTTCTTCATTTCGTTCCCCTCCGCCTCAATATTATTGTATCGGAGTAAGGGGTGTACTGTCCAAGTTTATATAGGGGCTAAATAGGATACGGCGGCGCGATCTGGATTCTGAATCGGAAGTAACTACGTTGGAGTGAGGGGGGCCTTCATGAGTGTGATTGCCGGAAGCATTGGAGTACCATATCGCGGCCGACTGGAACAAGGGGACAGTCCAATTGACGAAGATCAAAATATAGGCTTCAAAAGAGGACAGGGAGGTGCCGGCCGGCACCTCCCTCCGATGTGATATCATGGTTATGATTTGATCACTTGAATCCCTTTGACAATATTCCAAATGAAAAAGTACACGCTAATGAGAGCGCAAAGCGCGACGGTAATAACCGAGCCAATCCCCAAGGTTACCTCTACCTCCCGCACGCTTAAGCTGATGACTCCCAATGCGGCAAACCCTGCAATGGCTGCAACCGTAGGAAGTATATGCGTCCACAGCGCTCGTTTGGCATGGCTTTTGCTCTCGGAGTCACCGACAATCCAGACAAGTATCGGAAATAAAATCGGCGCAAAGAGAACGCTCCAGTAAGAAAGAGCAGAGACTAGTTTGTTTCCGTTCATATCTATCACCTCAAGCAAGTTTGTCGTTGCTGTTCCATGGCTTAAATATACAGCAGAAGACATCTGCACACTAATCGATCCAGCTTTCAAGAGGCTTATAAAATTGTAAGATTGCAAAATTGAAGTGGAACCTCCACGCCGGATATTTACAGTATGGAATTCGATGAAGATGTATTCATCGATGCCAAGAGATTATGGAAGCCAACTTCGGAGCTTGAGGCTTTATTCATTACGGCAGCCGCCTAAACGGAAGAATTTCCCCTGCGTCGCGCAGGAGGATTATTATTGAGAAGACTCAGGCAAGCTCGTGCCGCAGCAGATGCTTGAAGATCGTCGTCAGCTTGTCGGCCATGCGCATAAAGCCAAGATCGGTCGGGTGGATGCCGTCAACCGTACATTCAAATCGGGTCTCATCGGTGCCAAGAAGTGTGCTGCCGTCATAAAAATGAAGATGCGAATCCCCTTGCTTGCGAAGCCTCTCGACCACTTCGCGTTGGATCCGGCCCATTTCCAGCCGCAGGGTCCTTAATTCCGGCACGAAGGACTCGCTGGCGAACTCCATTTTCGAAATAACGAGGATCGGAACTTGGGGAAAAGCTGCCCGGTAAATACGAATAAACTCCGGCAAGGTCTTCTTGAGCCGGTCCGGATTGATGGCATTGGCTTCATAATCAAGCACCAGCATCGCCGGATTCTTAATCTCGGTGATGATATGCGCCATCTCCGGCTCTCCGCAGCCGCTGCCGGAAAATCCGAGATTAATAAATTCCAGAGGGATGCGGCGGCTTAGTATGTTTGTGTAAGCCATTCCAGGCCGGGAGGCACAGGCGCCCTGCGTAATCGATGTGCCATAGACGATCACTTTTTTGTCCTTGCGGTAGGGGAGCGGCGCTTCGATTACCGCATCCGGCTCTACACCTATGGACAGCCCATTCACTCCCTGGTAGAGCGGAAAGTTCAGTGTCACATGGCGCCACCCGGCCGCTGGGAAATCGTACAGCATCGCTTCGTAATGGTTCTGGGTATGATCATATTGGCTTGTTCGGAAATAAACTTGCTCCCCGGGCTTGCCTAAATAGAGATCAAACCCGCATTGCCCGGTGGCAGGCATATGATACAAATCCGCCTTATTGGCCAAGTATACGCGGATGGCCAACTTACGGGAGGTGGTCTGGAAGGCAAGCTGCCCGCCTGCTGTATGGTTAGCGATCAGATAGACAATGGGGGGGATCGTATGCCGTGACTGAAGGGGAAGTCTGCGGAAAAACCGTTCCCGCTCGAACCAGGGGAAGCCGCTTAACCGAAACGGTTCTTCGGCCGGGGATAACCATTGCAACCCCGCGAATCTATTTTGTTCCAAGCGCATATGAGGATCAAGATCAGAACCTTTTTTCTCAGTCCCATCGATTGGTTGGTCGGCCATGATGAAGATAAGCCTCCTTGAACAGAAGTGTGATTCCTCATTGATATTACCACAATATTTCTGGAGTGTATTCAATCACTTGTCACGTCATAATTTCGTAACCGCAAAGATAATGTCACGTATAAAGTCTTGACCCCGCTCCGGCGAATGGCCGGGGCACGAATAAATCCATACGAGAAGCTGAGGGACATCCTATGAAATACGACATGACAGATCAAGCCGAGAGAGGGTATCGGCAAGCGGAGCAGAAGGCCGCTCATTATTTTGCCTCTCTTTCCGCGCAGGTCAAGAGCAAGACGTATGTGCCTGCACTGACAGCAGATTTTGAATTATGGCAGCGGGACCATATTCCATCTCCTTCATGGCTCTCCTTTTTTTCGAGAACAAGGAGAAAACCGGAAGCTTCGGATTATGATAAATATATGCAATGGTTGAACGATGCCGGAAGATTGGACGCATACCTGGATCGGAGCGTCTCCTACATGTATATGAGGGATCTGGGCAAAGCCCTGGATTCTCCTCACACGCAGACCCGAATTCAGCGCTGCATTGCCGGAATCAAAAAGCATTTGCTTCCTTCCACGGCAACCAACGGGGGAGAACAGCCCGAAGTTTTGAGTCTGGCCGGGGTATATCGATGGGCTCAGAAGGAAGGGATAGAAAACGCCGCGATATGGGTGTTCGGCAAGCTGAGAAGCGTATCCGCCCATATTCCGGAAGGAATGGATGCGGAGCAGGGCCAGCGCAAGCTGATCAAAATCATTGCCGGGGTTGTTCTCCATGTCATCGAAGAGATGGATGACGATATATTGCCGGCGGAACGGGCCCGAAGACTTGATGAAGCCATCAGGCTGGGTTATTCCTACGGACTGACCTATCCCTTCATTGACGATCTGCTCGATTCCCAAGTGCTGCAGAAGCACGAGAAGGAGCAATATTCCCGTATGATACGTTCCGCGCTTGTCACGGGAACGGTGCCGGAATGGGGAGAGTTGGCCGGCCAGAACAAGGAAATGCTCCGTTTTATCCACGCGGAGCTCCGGGATGCTTTTGAGTATATTAAAGGATATCAGCTACCGGACACCGAGAGAACATTTTTCGAACAGTCTTATGTGTTTTATCATTCCCAGGATCTGGACCGGGCCAAGGAACTGTCGAATCCGAATTACACCAATGAGGAGCTGTATGTGCCAATCATTCTGAAATCTTCTTCTTCCCGTTTGATCGTCCGCTCGGTCATTCGCGCGCCTGAGGATGAAGGCTTTCATCATCGCACATTCTGTTATGGCATCTACAACCAGTTGGCGGATGATTTTGCGGATATGTTTGACGATATGAGAGACGGCGCCGTAACGCCCTATACCTATTATTTAAAATACCGCGGTCAGCGCAAGGATCTGATCAACCCCTTTGAACTGTACTGGGCGGTCATTTCTCATTTAATCCATAACGTATATCGATCCGATGCCAAGTCCCGCGAGGTGATCCTGGACCGTGCCATCAACGGTCTGAAACGATGCAAACAGCGCGTCGGTAACGAAAAATATAACGAAATCATGGATATGTTCGCCTCCGGAATTCCGGAATTTAATCGTCTGATCCAACACATGGTTCGCAAAGCGGATGAGGTCGATTTTTTCGATAAGCTGCTTCGTGATCAGATGGTAACCGCTCTGAAAAACGATCGCAAAGAAAAGGAACAATTTTTCGAAACGATCAAAACGGTTCGCCAACAGATTAACGGCCTCCTGCCGATTCCGAAGCCTCACGGAATTCCAGCGATGAAGGAAACGCTAATTGATGCCGCCAACTACAGTCTCGAAGGGGACGGCAAACGGTTGAGACCGATGCTGGCCTGGGTCATGGGCGTACACGAATATGGCTTGAAGGCTTCAGCGATTGTCCCGCTGCTGCGATCATTGGAATATATGCACACCGCCTCCTTGATCTTTGATGATCTGCCGTCGCAGGATAATGCGGCTACACGAAGAGGACGGCCAACCCTGCACCAGGCGCATAACAGCGCCACCGCCGAATTAACCGGCCTGTTCCTGATTCAGAAGGCGATTGAAGAACAAGCTTCCCTGGACGGGTTCGATCCGAACGCCGTGCTTGCCTTGATGCGATATTCGTCCCAAAAGGCCGCGGATATTTGCATGGGACAGGCGATGGACTTGCAATCCAAAGGCCAAGCGTTGACGCTGGAGCAAATGAACATGATATGCTTTTACAAAACCGGGATTGCATTTGAAGCTTCCCTCATCATGCCTGCCATTCTCGCTCAGGTGAACGAGACGGAAATGGCGGCGTTGAAAAAATTCGCCTATCATGCGGGCATTGCGTTTCAGATTAAGGATGATTTGCTTGATTATGAAGGAGACCAGCAATTGCTGGGGAAGCCTGTCGGCAAGGATGCGGAAAACAATACTTCGACTTTTGTGACCATTCTAGGCCATGAAGGCGCCAGAAAAGAGATGTGGGAGCATTACTGCCTTGCCAGCGAAGCGTTGAGAGCGATGCCTCGCCAAATCGCTTTTTTAAAACATTTATTGAACTATATGGTCAATCGGGACAGTTAAAATTAATTTATGGCCACATGCCAGCACGTCTCCTCGTTATTTTGACAAGCCAGGATATTCGTTCATTCCAAGCTGTCCTGGAACGAATAAAGTAGTAGGTAGAAACGAGGAGGCGATCTGAATGCCGGTAAAAAACGGGAGCGAGTATATCGAGCGGATAAATCATCATTCCCCCGATGTCTGGATCGCGGGAGAGCGAGTGCAGGGGCTTCTGTCGGAACATAGAGCGTTCAAAGGACTTATGGCTACCCAGGCTTCCATGTATGATATGCAGCATGACGCCTATTTGCAAGGCAAAATGGTCTATCCTTCGCCCTTGACAGGCGATCCGGTCGGCATGTCCTACATGCAACCAAAAACAAAAAAGGATCTTGCGCTGCGCAGGCAGATGATGCAGACCTGGGCAGGCATCCACCACGGCTTCCTGGGGCGTTCCCCCGATTACATGAACACCGCCATTATGGCTTTTTCAGCTGCGGCCGGGGTGCTTGAAGAGCAATATCCCGCGTATGCCTCGAACTTGCAACGGTATTACGAGGCGTGCCGGGAAAACGATATTACGCTTTCTCATGTATTTATTCAGCCGAAGGCGGGGAGGGTATCCACTTTTCTTCGAACATTCGAAGAGCCGGAGGCGGCCCGAATCATGGAGAAAAACAAAGACGGGATCGTGATTCGCGGTGCCTTTTTGTTAGACACGCAAGGAGCAACCTCGGACGAAATTCTGGTATTCCCTGCGCCGTTCTCTTTCACTGGGGCAGAGGAAAGTCCCTATTCCTTCGCCTTTGCAGTTCCCAGCAACCTGGAAGGCATCAGCTTTATATGCAGGGAAAGCTTTGTAGGCGGAGAGTCCACTTACAATTATCCGCTGAGTTCGCGGTTTGAGGAAATGGATACGCTTGTCATTTTCGATGATGTTACCGTACCGTGGGACCGGGTCTTTATATGCGGGGATGAAAAAATGGCATACCGGTTACTGGATGAGAGTCATTTTCACACCTACGCCGGCACGCAGATCATTTGCAAGAACATTGCCAAAACGGAGTTTTTGCTGGGCATGATCGACATGCTGGTTAAGACCTCCGGATTGGAAAGCCATGGCCATGTTATCGAGAAGGTGACGGAGGTAATCGTAGCGCTTGAGACGCTCAAGGCATTTCAGCTTGCCGCCGAGAAAGGGGCTTCCCCCGATCGATGGGGCAATATGCTTCCGGCCCGGAAGCCGCTGCTTGCCGCAAATGTATATTTTCAACAAGTGTATCCGCGCATGATTGAGATCGTTCAGTTGATTGGCGCCAGCAATCTGATTATGATTCCGGATGAAAAGGATTTTGCTGCCCCTATGCGCGATCAATTGAACCGCTATATGAAGGGCATCGCTCTGGATGCCAAAAAAAATGTGCACTTATCCAGATTGGCATGGGAGCTAAGCGTCAGTACCTTCGGCGGGAGGCAGACCGTCTATGAGCGTTTTTTCTTCGGAAATGCCTCTGTGGTGAACACCCGGCTGTACACGGCTTACCAAGGCGCCATGGAGAAGTATCGAGACCGGGTTCAAGACTTTTTGTCATAGGGAAAAAGAGTCCTGCTCCTTTTCCCTCCAACCATTTTCCAGGGCAGGATTTTCTTCCTGCAGACAGAGAACTTACATAGCTTAGACCCTAACAGCCTTCGGGGAGAATCCCCCGTCCACGGTTGCATCAGTTCCACAGCAGAACAATGCATAAAACGAGCTCAGGCTATTTTTCGCTTACTTTTAGGCCCGATACCGTTTATAATAAATCAAGCACATAGTATAAAAGAAAAGGTGTCATGGATGAGCATATTAAACGTAGAGCGACTAAGCCACGGCTTTGGAGACCGTGCAATCTTCAAGGATGTATCCTTCCGCCTGCTTAAAGGCGAGCACATTGGACTTATCGGCGCCAATGGAGAAGGCAAGTCCACATTTATGAATATCATTACAGGCAAGCTTCAACCGGATGAAGGCAAGGTTGAATGGTCCAAGCGCGTACGCGTCGGCTATCTTGATCAGCATGCCGTTCTGAGCAAGGGCTTAACGATTCGAGATGTCTTGCGGAGCGCCTTCCAATATTTATTTGACATGGAACAAGAAATGAACGACATGTATGCCAAGATGGGAGACGTGTCTCCGGAAGAGCTGGAGAAGCTCCTCGAGGAAGTCGGCACGATTCAAGACACGTTGACGAATCAAGATTTTTATATGATCGACGCCAAAGTGGAAGAGACTGCCCGCGGACTCGGCCTGAATGATATCGGCCTGGATAAGGACGTCAACGATCTGAGCGGCGGCCAGCGGACGAAGGTACTGCTGGCGAAGCTATTGCTGGAGAAGCCGGATATCCTGCTGTTGGACGAGCCTACGAACTATCTGGATGAACAGCATATCGAATGGCTAAAGCGATATCTGCAAGCCTATGAGAATGCGTTTATTCTCATCTCGCACGATATTCCGTTCCTGAACAGCGTGATTAACTTGATCTACCACATGGAAAATCAGGAGCTGACGCGCTATGTCGGCGACTATGACAAATTCCAGCAGGTCTATGAAATGAAGAAGCAGCAGTTGGAAGCGGCCTATAAGCGCCAGCAGCAGGAGATTGCCGATCTGAAGGACTTCGTCGCGCGCAACAAGGCGAGCGTAGCTACGCGCAATATGGCGATGTCGAGGCAGAAGAAGCTGGATAAGATGGAAATTATCGAGCTGGCGAAGGAAAAGCCGAAGCCGCAGTTCAACTTCAAAGATTCCCGGGCTTCCAGCAAGCTGGTGTTCGAGACCAAAGATCTGGTCATCGGTTACGATGAACCGTTGTCCCGTCCGTTGAACCTCCGCATGGAACGCGGTCAGAAGATCGCCTTGGTCGGTGCGAACGGCATCGGCAAGACGACGCTGCTGCGCAGTATTCTCGGCGAAATTCCGGCGATATCCGGCTCGGTTGAACGGGGAGATAATCTGGATATCGGCTATTTCGAACAGGAAGTCAAGGATGCGAACTATAATACGTGCATCGAAGAGATCTGGAACGAATTCCCTTCCTTCACCCAATTCGAGGTGCGTGCGGCACTGGCGAAGTGCGGACTGACGACGAAGCATATCGAGAGTAAAATCGCCGTGCTGAGCGGGGGCGAGAAGGCGAAGGTTCGCCTCTGCAAGCTCGTCAATATAGAGACCAACCTGCTCGTGCTCGATGAGCCGACGAACCATCTGGATGTCGATGCGAAGGATGAGCTGAAGCGCGCGCTCAAGGCATACAAGGGCAGCATTCTGCTCATTTCCCACGAACCTGAATTTTATCGGGATGTCGTGACGGAGACATGGAATTGTGAATCTTGGACGACGAAAGTATTTTAACGTCGGAGCCCGACTTTATCGCAATAGATGCGATAGAGTCTTTGTTAAATATGCGGGTGGGAGAACTAGCTGATACATCCCCGATTGTGACATCATTTCGAACCGAAGTAGAGGATGAGGCACGCAAGCAGATTTGGTAAAGCGACCAGCAGGAAAAAGGTGGATAAATTGAACCTTCGGTCTCTCGATTCCCTGCCTTCAGTCGCCATATCCGCACGTCTGGAATCGGGATCAATCACAGCGCCAGAAAAAAGAGCGGCTAAGGCTAAGGAGCCCAATCCTGCATAGCCGGATAACTTCATCGCCATGGAAATATCCCAAGCGACGACGGACATCGCGGCAATAACGATAAGTACAACGATTCCAACCCCGATTGCTGTTTTCATTCTAACCTCCTCGTGGCATTGAAGAATCTGTCCGGCACCTTCTCTATCATAGAGGATAAAGGATGCATTTTCCAGATCGTATAACAATTGTTGCCGGGCGCGGCGTTCATGATCGCGGAGCTCGCCGGCAGGGACGATGCAAATAGCTTGGGATATTCCGGGCTCAAGGGATAAAGGGGAACCGCGGTTCTCCTTTTTTTGTGTGAAAAAATTATCTCTGAGACATTAAGGTCACGAATATCCGGACTCTCTTCTTGGAGGAGACTCGGAGGATTCCGACGCGAATTATAGGGGACTATGCGGGGACTATGGCAGTCCAAGGTATAGATTCTATTCCGGTTAAGCTGATGATTCCACGCACCGCGACGAATATGAACTATCGAATCAATTGCACGAGGAATCTGCCTAAAGGCTCTCCTGAGTTGGGAGAGCCGCCCAGACTGTCGACACAGTCCGGTCGACAGTCTTTTTTTCTTAGGAAGGGCGGGACCGGGGAAGGCAGAACAGGTTAGGTTAGGGCAAGCTGGTCCGCGCATGAAGCTAGATGGTCTGCGCATGAAGCAAGGTGGTCTGCGCATGAAGCAAGCTAGTCCCCGTATGAAAATGCTGCACAGGCGCAGCATTTTTAACCTCAAGAGGCTAAATTCCGAGAAAATCCTGCAAAATTACATTATTTCTCCATTTTGAACGCTATTTATGCCTTGCCGTAGGGTAATTGCTGTATTTTTGCAGCAATCCTATTTTCGCAGCCTCGTGTCAATGAAATTGCTGCATTATTGCAGTATTGGTGGAGAAGGTGACTAGAGTGGCCGGAGCTAATGCAGCTTTGGTGGAGAAGGTGACTAGAGCGGCGGGAGATAATGCAGTTTTAGAAGTCCGGTGAAAAAGTCCGCTTAAACAGGTCTTTCCCACGGTTTTGTCGAATTTGTACTGTAACAAATAATCGAGAGAGTGATTGAACATGAAAGCCTATAAGTCATCGGCTGTCCAGCCTCAGATGTTTCAATTCGTGGATATGGATGAACTCGTGCCGAAAAAGCACATCCTGCGTCAAATCAACGAGGCGCTTGATTTATCCATCGTCCATGATTGGGTAGCGCCGCTATATACGGAACGCACCGGTCGCCCGGCGGCTG
>NZ_LDIG01000063.1 GCF_015845845.1 Paenibacillus dendritiformis | reverse complement strand
CAAAGTCACTTTTCCCTTGACAAAGTAGCCCCAGGTACGCGTAGACCACATCCGGGTGAGTGACCGTGGGTTGATGTACACCGGGAAGCGAGGAACGAGTCAAGCGCTTGGCAATCTGGGTATGGGAAAGGAGCAAGCCAATGAGGGCAAGACCGGAATGAGCGGTCAGCATCTCCACGGACTGATCCAGTTGAAAACGTACGGGTTTCATCAATGGCACCTCCGGGGTGAGTTAAAGAAATACGGGAATTCTTCCCTTTTTCCTTATTTTACTTTACCGGCGGCTCATTTTCTAACTTTTCTATGATTTCATTTCACGGATTCAGGTTTCGTTTGTCATTACCTCACAATCAGTTTCGGTTTCATCGACTTCGTTGCCTTTTTCGGACGTCGCGCGCCGGCGTCAGTAATCCTTCCTTCTCCCAATGGCGTATGGCAGATGCAGTCACGCCGGTGACTTCGGTGGCCTCGCCAATCGTCATGTACTCCTTCAGCCTCTTGTTCGCGATCGGAGGAAGCTCGAGATGGTGCAGCAGCTCCAGCGTTTGGTCAGCGGCGACTTTTTCCTGCTGAAGATTTGCCTGCTCCTTGTTCACGATCCAGAAGACGGCGTCGACATTCGACTCTTGAATATGGCGCAGCACTTGGCAGGTGACCGCGACACCGAAGCCGGGGAACATGGCGCGCAGGCAGCGGAAATACGCCAGATGCTCGATCGTATACAGGCGGTACCCATTGGCGGCGCGCGCAGGGGCAGGGACGACTCCCCATGATTCGTAGTGGCGCAAAGCGCTCGTGCTGATGTGAAGCTCCTTCGCTATCTCGCTTGGCTTGTAGTAGCGCATCTGTCTTGACCTCCTTGGGGCGACGTTCGGGATTCCACTATACCAGATGAGGCGGCGAAGGGCAATTCTTCTAAAAAAACATTTAAGCTGCTGTGCTTGGGCTTGTTACGTGCAACACATTGGGGTTGCTCTCCAACTGCTTCATCTCATAAATGCATAAGACCCAAGGGAGGGCACTTTTTTCAAAATGTCCCTTCTCTTGGGTCACTGTTCATTGATGGAGAGGTGCTGTTTTGCGATGTTAATGCCTGCTTTAATATTCTCCTTTAATTACAAAATACGAGCCCCGAATGGTTCCAGCCAGTTTAGACTTCTGCCGAGCGAACTTAAAATCCCCTTCTAACTCCTTCGGTACTTCCATCCCTTCAGAAAGCTTAAAACCAACGGCCCGCTTCTTAGGGTCATCAACCGTATACATGACGTTGACCTCAAGACCGTCCTCATAAAAGACGAAGGCCCATTTGATATTTTCCACTTGAAAACTTGACGTTTCTAAAGGTTTGGCCGCAAACTCAATACCACGTTCTTCTTTCAAAACCCGGTTCACGTAGCTTAGGGTCTCCTGGCTTTCGCTAGCGGGTACAACCGTAAATTCATGCTTATATTTGTTCATAAAGTAACGGGCTTCATTCGCTCGTAAACCGGCAAGAGATTCCGCTACTGGTGAAGACTCTAAACCGACCGTGGACACGTTTTTAAAATCAACGATATAGGACATTTCTCTCGCTCCTTTTATTTCTTTATTTCCTAACGACAGGAATCCACATTTCACCATATACGAAGCCGTTTCGCTGCCCCATCTCGACCGTTGCATTTGGCCCGCCAACATTCGGAAAACCAGCAAGATGACCTTGTTCTGTTAAATCAAATCTTGCTTTTTGAAGGGACTAACCCCTATAATCCAGACCTGCTTGATCTGTCGGACCATTCAGAAGAATTGACCGAAATGACGAATTGGCTGCTTTTTCTTGGTCGGGATATCAAGATCAGGGAAGTGCCACAAGAAGTCTTGGCAAGCTTGCAAGAGAAATTATACTTATACTGCCCATAATCGGTGCCAGTTATTTATGTCCAGTGGTTATCCAGAGAACTGGCTATCATTTTGCGAGTCAGTTTTGGGTTTAAGGGATAAAGTTCGGCGAAGGGCAAATTCTTATAAAAAAAAATTCAAGCTGCATGTCAGGGTTTACTATTTCTTTTCTATAGTCCCCGGCAGGTTCTCTTTCAGAACTTTAGCACTTGCATAAATGTAGTATGTTGGTTTATGAAAGAGCTGTTCCGAGAAAGGACTAAAGGAGGACATCTTGATGAACGTTTTGCATGAAGTTCCCGGCACGGGAGAGTATGTGGAATTGCGGGCCGCTGCGGGTCTCGCCGCGAAGGAGGAGGCGGCTGCCCATACGGCATTGAGGAATTCGCTGTTGTGCATCGTGATTAGAGGCGACCATGGGCAACTGCTCGGAATGGGGAGAATCATCGGCGACGGAGCTTGTTATTTTCAGATCGTCGATGTTCTGATCCATCCCTCCTGTGAAGGCGGGGAAGGGGAAAAGAAGATAATGGATGCGTTGATGGATCATTTGCAGCAGCAGGCGCCGCAAGGGGCAGACATTCTGCTTATGGCCGATGTCCCGTCCGTTGGCTTCTATTAAGAAATACGGCTTCGAGCTGACTTACCCGAATTCGTTGAGCATGAGCCGGAGGCTGTAAAGCCGGGGGGGGCTTGCGGCAGAACCGAATGGAAAAGCGGGAGCGGGGAGCCAATGCGGCGGCATTGGCTCGATCCTATTCGTTCAAGCTGGCCAATCGTTCATGCTCCGGTTCGACATGAATAAATACTTGGGCACGGCGGAACGCCGCCGTAATTGCCTGCTCGATGTCATCGCATAGCCGATGAGCGGTGTCGATATCGAGCTTGGAGGGGACCACAAGATGGAAATCGACGTATTCGACGGGACCGGAGCGCCGGGTGCGCAAGTCATGGCATTCTATGTATTGATCTTGAAAAGATTCTATCACCTGCACAATTTCCCGTTCCTCTTGTTCGGTCAAGCGGGCATCCAGCAGCGGAGGAAAGGACTCTTTCATCAGCTTGTACGCCTCTCTCATGATGTACAGAGCCAGTATAATGCCGATGATTGGATCCAATATCGTCCATCCGGTCAAGGCAGCAAGCAACAGGCTGCAACCGACTCCTAACGATGTATACACATCGCTAAGCAAATGCAGCGCATTGGATTTCATGGCGACCGAATTCAGCTCTGATGCCGCTTTGCTTACCCGGCGAGAGACGATGAAATTGATGCCCGTCCCGACAAACATGACGATGACGCCCAAATAAGGCAGTTCAATCGGCGCAGGCTCGAACAGCTTGTGAACACATTCATACATAATCCAGGCGCCCGCAATAAAAATAAGCAGCGTCTCTACGGTTCCCGATATGTTCTCCACCTTGCCATGCCCGTATGGATGATTCTTATCCGCGGCACGGCCCGACAGCCGCACCGAGAAAAAAGCGATCACGGAAGCCGCCAAATCCAGCGAGGAGTGGATCGCTTCCGAGATGACGGCAATTGAACCCGTAATCAAGCCGACAATGAGCTTCAACAAGACGACGAAGGCATTACTGAGCACGGATAAAATAGCAATTTTCGGTCCATTCACATCATCACAACCCCAAGCTTCGTTATTGTTCATATACAATAACAAACGAAAGGCGAGTGGGTCTACAGAAACCTTTTTTCATGCTCGCCGTCATGTAGCCGCCGGATAACAATGTTGCTCCTTCACAAATCGGCCGCGAATCCGCTTTGCCGCCAGCGTAAGCCGCTCTCTTGCGGCCGAATTATTCGGCCCGTTCGTGAACGCTTCCTTTGCTTTTTTCCCAGCGAAAAATTTTGTTCAAGCTTCTGAAAATGAGCCGGGATTCCTTCGTCAACAGCGGCCCCAAAATGGCGAGGATGAGGACGTACAGCGCGGCGAAGGGCTGGAGCAGCTCAAGCAGTCCGCCGGTTTTGCCGAGATTCGCCATAATGATGGAGAACTCGCCGCGGGAAACGATGGTCAGCCCGATATTGGCCGACGCCTTGGGCGACAAGCCCGCGCTCTTGCCCGCAAGCATGCCGGCAAGGAAGTTGCCGAACAAGGTTACCGCGACGGCGCCGAGCGACAGCCACAAGGCTCCGCCAAGCGCAGAAGGAACGATGGTCAGTCCGAAGCTGAAGAAGAACAAGGCGCCGAAGAAATCACGGAACGGCAAAATCAACTGCTCGATTCGTTTCATGTGCATCGTCTCAGCGAGTATGAGCCCGGTCAGCAGCGCGCCGATCGCCTCGGCTACGTGAATCGTCTCCGAGAACCCGGCCACGAGGAATAAGAAGCCGAATACAAGCAGCAAGAACAATTCATTCGAACGGATGTTGAAGACCTTATTCAGAAGAGGCGCAGCTGAGCGTCCTGCAATCAGCAAGAGAAGCATGAATCCCAGAGCATACAAGGCTGACAATATTACGCCGCCGACAGAGGACGAGTCGCTGAGGACCAGCCCGGACAGGACGGAGATGTATACCGCCAGGAAAATGTCTTCGAACATGATGATTCCCAAAATCATCTCGGTCTCGGGATTGGCCGTTCGCTTCAGATCGACGAGCACCTTCGCCACAATCGCGCTGGATGAAATGGTCGTAATGCCGGCCATAACCATCGTTTCCTCAATAGGGAATCCGTTGACCCACCCATAGAGCAAGCCTAAAGTAAAGTTAATAAGGATATAGATCGTTCCGCCCATGACGATGGAGCGGCCTGATTTCATCAAGCGGCCGATGGAAAACTCCAACCCCAAATAGAACAGCAGAAAAAGCACGCCAAGCCGTCCCATAAACGCAATAATCTCCGCGCTCTCGATAAACCGGAAGTCCAGAGGGCCAATATGCGGCGCATGCGGGCCGACGGCCATGCCGATCAAAATATAAAAAGGAATGACCGAGGTGCGAATGCCGGCCGCGAGTAATCCAACCAAGGCGATGAGAATGACGGCAAGTCCAATTTCCAGCACGAGATGATCCATAATTAACGTCTCCCGGTTTGCAGCAGTTGCTTCAACTGCTTTAATTGCTGGCGTTCGCCCGCAACGACAAGGATCGTGTCTGCCTTAAAGGTATAATCCGGTCCGGGATTGATATGCTTGGCGCCTTTCTCGATGGCGGCAATAATCGTCACTCCCGCCGTCTGACGAATATTTGCGTCCCCGATCGTGCTGCCGATGCAGGCAGCATCAGGCGCGACGCGGTACCATTCAATCGTCAGATCCTCTAAAGCGACGTCCATCGTCTCCAATGCCTTCGGCCGGTAAGTCATTCCGCCGACAATGGCCGCCAGTTGCCTTGCTTCTTCATCCTCGAGCGTAATTATCGATGTGCAATCATCCTGAACGTGGTTGTCGAAATGGTACATTTCACGCCGGCCGTCATCATGGATGACGATAACCAGTCTGTCGCTGCTTTGCGTTACCATTTCGTATTTATGACCGATGCCGGGCAAATCGGTTTCTTTGATATTCATGCTGTCAACCTCCTCCATTGCGGTTAGTGTGTGAACTTTGCAGATTTTTACTCAGAAATGGACAAACGCCCCATCGAAAAACCCGATTGGAGGAGTGTTGGATAGAAGGGCAGGGGAAGTTGACCGCAAAGAAGAGCCTGGGAAGACTCCCAGGCTCTTGATGAGGTCGGCGGCTTGGCGCGTCATGGCTAATTTGCAGGCAATGTGGCGGTTTGCTATTGATTCCAATACCGATGCAGCGCTTTTCTTTCTAGTTCTTTCACAAACGCATCTTTCCCGTCCATATACGCTTCAATGTCGTTGGGGAATTGATTCGCCAGGCTTGCTTTCAGATTTCCATATTGCTCGACTGCCTCGGGATGGGATCGGAGATAGTCCCTTACCGCCAAATGGCGATGAATATCTTCCTTGTTATCGGCCTGAAAGACATGGACATGATGGGTGCGGTTGTCTCCGCCTTTTCTGAAATAGCGTCTTCCCGTCATCCCGAACTCACCCATGCATTCGTAGCCAAGTCCTTCTATTTGCGGGTTGAACGAATCTATTTTTTCAATATCTTTGACTACAGGCATGATGTCAATGATCGGTTTGGCCTTCAACCCGGGAACCGAGGTGCTGCCGATATGATAAATCTCCAGTAATTCATCCGCAAATATCTCTTTTATTTTTTGTGCTTCCTCGCGGAACATTTGATCCCACTTCTCGTTATACTCCGCAACCATAAGCTCCCCGCGAGGGGATTGCCCGATTATCTTGTTCTCACTCCGTAGAGGCTGACGAGAGACTGTTCCCAATCGATATGCGGTTGCCGTTGCGCAGCTTGATTCCATGTCATCTTCATCAACCTCCTTTTCCAAAATATACATTCATCATAAAATGGCAGCGCCCTCGATGTCAATCTTTAATTTTTCTCGACAAAGGCTTTGACGCATTCTTCGCATACGCATGCTGTCCGGCGCTGTTCCGCCGGTATCTGCTCCAGCAGCTCCTGCGGAACGGAGCGCTTCATGCACCAGCATTCGGTATGAGGCCGCCCGGCCGCATACGCGCAATGATTGGGTTGTCCGCATAACGGACAGCGTTGAGGATCGATCGGAACGGAATTCATAGTCCATTTACACCTGCTTTTGACTGAAATTTTCTGTGATGAGAAAGCGAGCGTGAATCTGGCGCTTACCTGCGTAATGCCCTGTGAACGATGCTTACCAATTCACTGCTGTACGTCTCCAGGCCAACGCTGCGGCAAGGGCGGAGTTCAGCATATATTCGCCGATGGCTCCTTGAATCAGACAACAAGATTGGACACCAGCTTAAGCGGAACCATCTCCAAACCGTCCGTAAACACTTCCATTCCGGACGGGCGGCCAAGCAGCAATAAGATGGAAGCGGCCAGACACAAGATTCCCATAAGCGAGATGAATCCGAGCCGTATCCAATCGTACCAGGGTGCTGCAAGCGAATTCGCCATGTCGTGATATCTGTACCAAGTATACCAGAGTGCGCCGAATGCAAGTACTATACTGATCACAGGAAGCAGTTTGCGCAACCAATCCAGTGTCCCGATGGCAGCCTCTTTTTCCTTAAAACTTCTCGTCAATAAAAAAAGAATTGCAGGAATCTTGTGAGGCCATTCGTCCCAAATTCGGAGAATGGGAGGATAAAGTTGATAGAGACGAAGTCGTTCGCTACCTTATAATTACTTTGGGTTAGAGGAGAGAAATCATGGAATTCGGATGCGTGGCGCGGCGATAGACTGGACAGGCTGCCTAGACAAACCGCATCTCTCCATTCCGCTTGTCGCAGGCATATTGCTAACCGATATTTTCCCCCATTCACAAGCAAGGCATGAACAGATGAATGAACGGCTGGGGAAGTATTTTATTTTTTGGATTGCGGAGTAAGAAGAAACCAGTGTTGTTGCCCCGGCATACCATATGTCATTAGAGATTCAGGCTGTGGTGCCTCTCTCGTTTTTACCGGGAGAGGCATCTTTTTATTTTTGCTTGGTAGGTAAAAACCAAAGGAATCCCGAAGCAGCCTTAATATGATGAAGGTATGCCAAAATGAGAGGAGGATAAACAAATGAGTGAAGTGGGTGCAGTCTGCGGAGGCTGGTTTACGTCAACAGCAGTAATTCTTGTGTTGTTTATTCTTCTTGTCATCGTTTCTCGCGCATGGACGTAAGCAAGAATGCGATCGGTATCGATCACGGCTTTCTGATCTACAGCATCTTGTTCGTGCCCTGCTGCTCAAGCAGGTTTTTTTTGGATGGGTGACATCGCTTGGGAGCAACCGCTTGCCGCCGCTATATGTTTACTTTCCTCCTGATTGATGATACTATGTACCAAATGAAAAACGCGATGAAGAGTAGAGTAGATGAATGAGGAAGCCTTACAGAGAGCTCCGGAAGCTGAAAAGGAGCAGGATTCCCTTCGTTGAACCAAGCCTCTGAGCGGCGCATCGGAACGGGATCCCGGGATGGTGCGACAGGAGCTCCTGTTACAGAGCTAGGGTATAAGCATCCGATGCGGGTGCCGTACCTAATGAGGCGGATATAGCGATATATCGGCGAACCGGGGTGGCACCGCGACAGCAAATCTCGTCCCCAAGACAGCAGTCTTGGAGGCGGGATTTTTTTATTTTCCGCATAAAGAAAAGGCAAATCACTTAAGGAGGTATTTTGTTATGAATCCTGGCAAGGAAACGGCGGAAGCGGAAAATTTTTTGGAAAAGCTGGTGCGGGATGATAACGCGCAAGGGGAATATCACAGACCTGTCGCCACAAGATTTCCCTCGGAACCGAACGGGTATCTGCATATCGGGAGCGCGTATGCGATCCATGTGAATCATTCAATTGCGAGCAAGTATAACGGGGCGTTTCATCTGCGCTTTGATGACACGAATCCGCTGAAGGAGGATATCAAGTATGTGGAAGCGATCCGGGAAGATATCGCGTGGCTGGGATATGAACCGCCGGTCTACTTCGGTTCGGACTATTCCGAACAATTTTATGAGTATGCCGTCAAGCTGATTCGCAAGGGGAAAGCCTATGTCTGCGAGCTGACGCCCGAACAAATAACCGAGTACAGAGGGACATTGACCGAACCGGGAACAGACAGCCCGTTCCGCAACCGGCCCGTGGAGGAAAGCCTGCTCTTGTTCGAACGAATGCGGAAGGGAGAGTTCCCGACAGCCTCCAAAGTGCTTCGCGCCAAAATCGATATGTCCTCGCCCAACCTGAATCTGCGGGACCCCGTTCTCTACCGCATCGTGCACGCGGAGCACTATCGGACAGGGAAGGACTGGTGCATCTATCCGATGTATGACTTTGCCCACCCGATTCAGGATTGGATCGAAGGAATCACTCATTCCTTCTGCTCCGCCGAGTTCAAAGACCATCGTCCGCTGTATGAATGGGTACTCCATGAGCTGGAAGCTTCCGAGCCGCCGAAGCAGCGGGAATTCGGCCGCTTAAGCCTGTCCGGGATGGTGACAAGCAAGCGGTATTTGCGCGAGCTGATCGGACGGAAATGCTCCGTCTTAAAAATAAAGAAGGAGATGAAGCATTGGGCAGCAGAGAAGTTCCCTTCGCCAGAGAGCTGTGGATTGAGAAGGAAGACTTCATGGAGCACCCGGCTCCCGGTTTTCGCCGGCTCTCTCCGGGAATGGAGGTTCGGCTGAAGGGGGCGTACTTCATCCGGTGCGAGCATGCGGTGAAGGATGCGGCGACGGGGGAGATCAAGGAGCTGCACTGCACCTATGATCCGGCGACCAGGAGCGGATCCGGCTTCAACGCCAGAAAGGTGAAAGCGACGATTCACTGGGTGTCTGCCGCGCATGGCATTCCGGCTGAGGTTCATTTGTACGATACGCTGCTGCGGCCTTCCGCCGTGCTGAAGGAGTCGGAGAACTGCTGGGAAGAGCTGCTCCATCCTGATTCGCTCGTCAAAATGAAGCACGCCGTGCTGGAGCCCGCCTTAAAGGACGCTTCCGCTACTGAAAAATACCAGTTCGTGCGGCACGGCTATTTCTGTCTCGATACGAAATATACGATGGAGGAGAGACGCGTGTTCAACCGGATTGTCTCTCTCAAGGATTCATGGAAGAGGGAAAGATAAGCTGCTCGGCCGCAAAAAAAGGGAGTTGCCGTTCAGGCCGTATTCCCCTTATAATGGACAGCACAAGGGAGGTCGATAGAAATGGCAAAGCAGTTTGCCGGAATCGGCAACGACTCATGCAAAGCCTGATATTGGGGCGATACTTTGCATGGGGCGGACAGTGATGATAAGGAATTGTCGCCCGAGTGAGCTTGATATCGTTTCTAATGATGGGCTTTGCACCTTATTTCCATTCCATTAAAAAATAAGGGGCTGTAAAGCAATGTTGAAACCATTTATTAGAAACCATCAATATAACCTGATTAAGAAGCAGACCGATCTGCTGCAGCATGCCTGCAGCACGGTGACCGATCCGAAAGTCGTGGAGTCGGTAAGATACAGCGCGCTCACCAAGATCGCCGAAGCGTTCCCGAATGCGGAAGAGGCGCAAAAGCAAGCGTTGGAGAAAATCTCGACGCTGCATGAAAAAGCCGAATTCCAAAACTATTTGGAATCGCTCGTTCCGTACATGGCTGAATTTGCGCCCGTGACGGAAAAGCAGATCAGGAAGCTGTTTCCCAAAATCAAAAAGCTGAAGGTTCCCGATGCGGCTGCCATCGATTTCCGCTATGTCACCTATGTCGGCTGGATCGACATCGCGACGAATCGAATGTTCTTTGTGTACCATCTGAACGGCCAGGTA
The DNA here is from genome assembly GCF_015845845.1 of Paenibacillus dendritiformis. GTDB lineage: Bacteria > Bacillota > Bacilli > Paenibacillales > Paenibacillaceae > Paenibacillus_B > Paenibacillus_B dendritiformis_C. Next base: position 25,582 of record NZ_LDIG01000063.1, on the reverse strand, counting down.
GTGGGCATCGAAGGAAGATATACCCCGACGAACAAGAAGAGCGTGTGCTTTTTGTGCAACCGGCATCAAGAGGTCGCGTTATTCTCGGCGGTAACGAAATCGAAGCCGGCGAACGCATCGCCTGATTACTACAAGGCAATCGGCAACTATGTATGCGTGAACAGCGACGCCTGCAACAAGAGCATTACGGATGTCGGAACATTGGAAAAATTTCTAGGCAACGTTCTCGGTTGAACGTAACGAATACACAGAGGCTGCTGGAGCATATCCGGCAGCCTTTTCTTGTGCAATCTTCTGATAAGGTAGTCATTTTGTATAACAATATGCGCCGAAGAGGGATACTGAAGAAATCGGTGAACAAATAGGTAAGTTCCCGTCTGGCGGCACGTCGTGACCGCGTCAACGTTCATTATCCAAAGGAGCATCTACTATGACAGTCACTCCCCAGCGGCACATCCAGTTGCATGGCTTTAACAATCTGACAAAATCATTAAGCTTCAATATGTACGATATTTGTTATACCAAGACCAAAGAAGAGCGCGAAGCTTATATCGAGTATATCGACGAACAATATAATGCAGACCGGTGACGGAGATATTGAAGACCGTAACCGAGATGATTGGCGCAAATATCGTGAACACCGCCAAACAAGATTATGTTCCTCAAGGAGCAAGCGTGACGATGCTTGTATCCGAGGGACCGGTGATCGAGGTTCCCCGGACATCATCCCATGAAATGCCCGAGCCTCTTCCCGAGGCGGTGGTCATGCAATTGGATAAAAGCCATATAACGGTCCACACGTATCCCGAGTATCATCCGAATGAAGGGATCAGCACATTCAGAGCGGATATCGATGTCGCCACATGCGGCGAAATCTCGCCATTGAAAGCCTTGAATTATTTGATCGATTCCTTCGATACCGACATTATGACGATTGATTACCGGGTGCGGGGATTCACGCGTGATATCGATGGGCGCAAATTATTTATCGATCATGATATCCGATCGATCCAAGACTATCTTGAGGACAGCATCATCCGGCAATTCGATCTGATCGATGTCAATGTATATCAAGACAACATATTTCATACGAAGTGCCGGCTCAAAGCGTTCGATTTAAATAATTATTTATTCGGATATTCCAAAGAGGAAATCACCGCAGAGGAACAGCAGGCGATCACGAAAAAAATTAAAACGGAAATGGACGAAATCTTTTTTGGAGTCGCTTCCTTGCGTTCCTGAAGCCATAAAAGCGGGTTGAGCCATTGCTCTCGCCGCCTTTATGGCCTTTCTCTTTTTCATCCGAAAAAGAATCTTTTGTATAGGTTAGCGACGCGGGTGTGATAAATATCACACCTGAAGTGTACACTAAGCAAAACCTGATCTGGGATAAGGAGGCAATCGAATGACAACCATTACCCGGGAGCTGGATTCGCTCATTATTGGAATTGACGTCGGCTCGACGACCGTCAAAGCGACAGCGGTGGATCCGGACAGCAAGCAAATCGTATGGTCGGATTATCAGCGCCATCATACGAAGCAGGCAGAGAAAGTGCTGGAATTGCTGGTTGCCATCGGCAACGAATTTCCGGATATGAAGCCGGAAAACATTCGTGTCTTTGCGACCGGCTCCGGCAGCGGGCCCATCGCGCCCCATATCGGGGCGAAATTCGTGCAGGAGGTCAATGCGGTCACGATGGCCGTGGAGCATCTCCATCCCGATGTCGGAAGCGTCATCGAACTCGGGGGGCAGGACGCGAAGATTATCATTTTCAAGGAAAACAAGGAAACGGGCAATAAGCAAGCGCTTACCTCCATGAATGACAAATGCGCCTCCGGTACGGGCGCCACGATCGACAAGTGCATGATTAAAGTAGGGATGCCTGCGGAAGAAGTAGGCAAGCTGCGCTTTGACGATTCGAAGCTGCATCATGTTGCTGCCAAGTGCGGCGTATTTGCCGAAACCGATATCGTCAATCTCGTGAAAAGCGGCATTCCATCAGGGGAGATCATGTGCTCGCTCGCAGATGCCATCGTCATGCAAAACCTCTCCGTGCTCACTCGGGGAAACACGCTGCGGCACCGCGTCCTGCTGCTGGGCGGGCCAAACACCTATTTGCCTTTCTTGCAGGAATGCTGGCGGTTGCGAATTCCTCAGACCTGGAAAGAGCGCGGGTATGAATATCCGCAAGATATGCCTGTCGACAGCTTGATCTTCGTTCCGGAGAATTCGCAGTATTATGCGGCTTACGGCGCGGTCCTGTATGGACTGCATGAACCGGCGGATGTCGGCTTATACGCGGGTTTGGAGAAGCTGAAGGAGTTCATTGCCCACGGCCGCAAGGCGAAGCTGGGCGAGAAGGCAGGCCCGCCGCTGGTGGCCAGCGAGACGGAGCTGGAGCAGTTCCGTCGGAGCTACAGCATCCCCAAGTTCACTCCCGCGACGTTCACGCCGGGCCAGAAGGTCAGGGCGGTGATCGGATTGGATGGCGGTTCCACTTCGTCCAAAGCCGTACTGGTGGATGAACAAGGGGATATTTTGCTGAAAGAATATCAACTGTCCAAGGGGAATCCGCTGGAAGATACGAAGGAAATGCTGAAGCGGATCCGGGACACGCTGAAGGGGCAGGGGGCCGAACTGGAGATTTTCGGCTTCGGCGCTACGGGATACGCCGCAGACGTGCTGGAAAAAACGCTGCGTGCCGACGTCAATATCGTGGAGACGGTCGCGCATATGATGAGCGCCGTTCACCAGTTCGGCGACATCGATGTCATTTGTGATATCGGCGGTCAGGACATCAAGGTTCTTTTCCTCAAAAACCGGGACATTCGCAATTTCAAGCTGTCCAATCAATGCTCCGCGGGCAACGGAATGCTCCTGCAAGCGATGGCGGATCAGTTCGGCATTCCGGTGCAAGAATATGCGGATACGGCTTTCCATGCCGATTTGAGTCCGAAATTTTCTTACGGCTGCGCGGTATTCCTCGATGCGGATCGGGTCAATTTCCAGAAGGAAGGGTATTCGAAGGAGGAATTGCTCGCCGGGCTCGCTCTCGTCCTGCCCAAAAACGTATGGCAGTATGTCGTGCAGATTCCGCGCATGTCCGAGCTCGGCCGCAAGTTCGTGCTCCAGGGCGGAACCCAATACAATCTGGCCGCCGTCAAGGCCCAGGTCGACTATATCAAGGAGCGGGTACCCGATGCCGAAGTATACGTTCATCCGCATCCGGGCGAAGCGGGGGCGATCGGAGCCGCCATGGAAACGCTGCGCGTCGTGAAGCGGCGGGGGTATTCCAGCTTCCTGGGCCTGGATGCCGCTATCAATCTGAGGTATGTAAGCCGCAAGGATGAATCGACCCGCTGCAATTTTTGTCCCAACCACTGCAGCCGGACGTTTATCGATTCCGAGACGCCGGACGGCCTGACGGCCCGTTATATTTCCGGGTTCTCTTGCGAGAAAGGAACGGTGGAAGACCAGGAAGCGGTCTTGAAATTAACGAAAGAGCGGCAGGCGTTGAAAAAGCATTATCCGAATCTCGTCGAATATGAAGCGCGGCGCATGTTCCAGCATTTCTACGATGCGGATCCGCTGCCGGAAGCGGGGGCGGAGGTGGAGGACATCCTGTTGAAACGCCGCTTGTTCGGATTTGGCATGCGCAAAATACCGAACCGGCGTCCGTTCGCGCGCTCTTCCGCCGAATCGATGGAGCGGCGCCGGCGGATCCGGATCGGGATACCGAAAGTATTGAATATTTGGTCGACCGCTCCGTTTTGGCGGACGTACTTCGAGACGCTCGGGATCGATAAGCGCAACATCGTATTCAGTGATAACACGAGCGAGGAAATGTGGCAGGAAGGCGGAAAATATGGCTCGATCGATCCTTGCTACCCGTCGAAAGCGGCCCAGGCTCATGTCCATAATCTGCTGTTCAAGCACCATGAGTCCAAACCGCTCGATTACATCTTTTTCCCGTGCATCACGCATATCCCGACCCATCTTCACAATGTGATGGACTCGGCGAGCTGCCCGATCGTGGCGGGCGCTCCGAACGTAATTAAAGCCGCCTTCACCAAGGAGGTCGATTTTTTCGCGACGAGAGGAATCGCCTACCTGGATCCGGCGGTTACCTTCACCGAGCCGAACATGCTAAAAAAGCAGTTGTTCGAGGCATTCGCCGAGAAGCTGCAGATCACCGAAGACGAGAGCGATTTTGCCGCAGAGCAGGGGTGGAAGGCGATGGATCGGTTCGATGCGGAAATGCAGGAGAAGGGCCGGGAGATCCTGGAGCAGATCGAGCGGGAAAATCGGCTTGCCATCCTGATGATCGGCCGCCCTTATCATTCCGACCCCGGATTGAATCACGGCGTGCTCGAAGAGTTCCAGGTGCTCGGCTACCCTGTGTTATCCATGCGATCCATTCCGAAGGACGAGGCATGGCTGCAGCGCTTTTTCAGCGAGGATCTGAAGAGCGGCCGCGTCGAATATGCTCTGGAAGTAAGCGATGTATGGCCTGAAAATTTCAGCTCCAACAGCGTGCAAAAAGTGTGGGCGGCCAAGTTCGCCGCGCGTCACCCCAATGTGGCGGTATTGGATCTGTCCAGCTTCAAATGCGGACATGATGCGCCTACCTACGGGCTGATCGAATCGATCATATCGACGGCCGGGACGCCATACTCCGCGCTGCACGATATCGACGCCAATAAACCGGGCGGCTCGATCAAGATCCGGGTGAAGACGTATGCGCACAGTCTCGGTCTGCATGAAGAACGGCTGCAGGATGTGGCGCGCAAAAAGGCGGAGCTGCAGCAGCGGCTGGATCAAAAGCTTGCCGAGCTTACGGGCAGAAAGCCCGGAGAACAAGCCGAGGTAATATAACATGCAAACGAATAACGAAGGAGTGAGTCAGGAAATGTCTGTTGCAGGAAGCAAGCAAAGAGACAAAAATCAGGCGTCTATCGAAGAGATGATGCTGAACTTTCAGAAGGAACAGGAAAAAGCGCTCGGCCTGGATCAGCAGACCATGAGCCAATGGTTCGATCCGGTGCCGCGGCAGTTTTTGGCCAAAGACAAAGCGACGACAACCCTTCTCTTCGGAGGCTTGACGATGGCCCACGATTATTTGGTCGAGGGCGCGCTGACGGGGTTGGGGTATCGGGTAAAGCATCTCGATTGTCCGGACAATGAGTCCCTTCGCTACGGGAAAGAGTTCGGCAACCGCGGGCAGTGCAATCCAACCTACTTCACGGTCGGCAATTTGATCAAATATTTGCATCACTTGCGGGATGTGGAGGGGAAATCGAAGGAGGAGATCATCTCCCGCTATTTGTTCGTCACGAGCGGTTCCTGCGGCCCGTGCCGCTTCGGAACCTATGTTACGGAGTACCGGAAGGCGCTGCGCGATGCAGGGTTTGACGGGTTTCGGGTTCTCATTTTTCAGCAGACCGACGGGCTGAAGCAGGCGACCGGCAGCGAATCGGCCTTGAAGCTGGATACCGCGTTTTTTCTCAGCTTTTTGAAGGCCGTGCTTCTGGGAGACATTTTGAATGCGCTCGCGTACCGTATCCGCCCTTATGAAGTGGAGCCCGGCGCGACGGATGCCGCGCTGGAACGGTGCAAGCGGTATCTCTATGAAGCGATGAGCGAACGCAAACGGCTGCGGCCGGCCTTGCTCAAGAGCCGCAAGGAACTGCAGGCCGTTCCGGTAGACCGGACCAGGGTCAAACCGAAAGTAAGCATTCTCGGCGAATTCTGGGCGATGACTACCGAGGGAGACGGGAATTATCAACTGCAGCGTTTCCTGGAAAGCGAAGGGGCCGAGGTCGAAGTGCAGTCGATGACGGCCTGGATCTTGTTCCTGATCTGGTCCGGGCGCTTCGATACGAAGGAGCGGATGACGCTTCGTCAAGCCGACTCCGGGAAGCATGGCCTGGCAGGGAAAAATCCGCAGAAGCGGCTGCGGATGCTGTGGCTCGCCGATCGCGTCCTGCGGGTCATGTTCCACGCGTATGCGCGGACCATCGGTCTGTATCGCTATCATCTGCCCGACATGGAGGAGATTGCCCGGGTCGCCCATGAGCACTACAATAATCATTTGCGGGGCGGAGAAGGCCATATGGAGGTCGGCAAGCTGATCTTGAACGTCAAGAAGCGGAAGGTGAACATGACGATCTCCGTCAAGCCGTTCGGGTGCATGCCATCTTCCGGGGTATCCGACGGGGTGCAATCGTTAATTACCGAGAAATATCCCGACGCGATCTTTCTGCCGATCGAGACGACGGGCGACGGGGCGATCAACGTGTACAGCCGGGTGCAGATGATGCTGTTCAAAGCCAAGCAGGCGGCACAGCAAGAATTTGACGAGGCATTGTCGAAAAAAGGCATGACCGAAGATCATCTGCAAAAAATAAGGGAACGTTCGTGCTTTACCCATTCGCTGCGGACAAGCCGTCATGTCGTCGCATGCACGGCGGCGAATGGCGTATATGGGGTTCATCGGTTAATCCATGGCGCGATGGGCGCAAGCTGGCTCTCCCGATCGCTGCGGATCCTGTCGCCGCGGTCATCGCGATGAGCAGGGATGCAGCTTAGGAAGAGGCTGCCGGACATTTCCGGCAGCCTTTTTGTATGAGCCAGAGTCTTTCATTTCCGTCACATTGATAGCGGACAAGCCGGTTATCCTGTAATATGATCATGGACGAATGATCAAGAGCGGCCATACGCGATGTTCCGCCTGGCGGCATCGTGTCTCGTCCCCGGGATCAGAGCATGTTATCAATGACTGCAAATAACCTTGTGGAAACGGTGAGAAGATGGAAGAGATTCGCGTGCTGATAGCCGATGATGAAAAAGAAATCCGAGACTTGGTTAAAACGTATCTGGAAAGAGAAAGATATCAGGCCGATACGGCGGCCGATGGAGAGGAGGCCCTACGTTTGTTCGAGAGCCATAAATATAATTTGGTCCTGCTGGACCTGATGATGCCGAAAATCGACGGCATTGAAGTGTGCAGGAGATTGCGCCAGAAGACCAATATTCCGATTCTGATGCTGACGGCCAAGGACCAGGAGATAGACAAGGTGCTGGGGTTGGGCATCGGAGCGGATGATTATATGACGAAGCCGTTCAGCATCAACGAATTGGTTGCGAGAATCAAGGCCCATTTGAGAAGGTTTTTGGTGCTGGGCAGCGAGGCCAACAGCAGCGCCGGCCAGGAGGAGCCGCACCTCCGGTACAAAGGCTTGACCATCGATCTGAAAAAATATGCGGTGACGATAGAGGGAGAAGAGGTTGCGTTGACGGCCAAGGAATTTGAGCTGTTGAAGTTTTTGGCTTCCCATCCGGAGCAAGTCTTTACGAAGGCGCAAATTTTTCGCCAGGTGTGGGGCAGCGCTTATTTGGAAGACGACAATACCGTGATGGTGCATATCCGCAAGCTCAGAAAGAAGATCGAAGCCGATCCGTCCGATCCGAAATGGATCCAGACCGTGTGGGGAATCGGGTACAAGTTTGCAGGTGAAAAAGATGAAGCGTGACACAACGATCCTGCTTCTCGGCGCGCAATTATTGCTTATGACCGGTCTTATTGCGATAGAAGCGACGAACCAGCCCCGCCGATTCCTGCACGGGGCTTTATTTATTGCGCTGGCGGCGATCACGGTTATTCTGCTGCTCATGCGCCTTCGGTTCAGAGCGAAGCTGGCGGACATGTCCGCGGCATTGAAGCGGGCGGGGAGCGGGAATGTGAACACCCGCCTGCTGGCGAATGAAGAGCCGTTCATCAACGAGGTCATATTCGCCATCAACGAGTTGATCGAGCAATTGGATAAAATTCGGGTGCAGACGATCAAATCCGAAGCCGCGAGAAAAAGTCTATTGTCCAATATTTCCCATGATATTCGGACGCCGCTCACCTCGATTATCGGATATGTGGATGCGCTGAACGATGATATCGCGGCCTCCCGCGAAGAAAAGCAAGAATATGTCGGCATTATTTTGAGGAAGGCTACGGCGTTGAAGCAGTTGATCGATGAAATATTCGATCTGGCCAAGCTGGATGCGGACGAAGTTCCGCTCCGGCCGGAAAAGCTCGATTTGGCCGAAATGGCGCGCGAGGCGGTCATCGCGTTTCTCCCCGAGCTGAAGCAGGCGGACATGAAGCTGAACGCATCCATTCCCGAGGACAAATGCTTCGTTACGGCGGATCGGATCAGCCTCCAGCGAATCATGAATAATATGATGAAAAACGCCGTGCAGCACGGACGCGACGGACAAGCATTAGGCATCGAACTGGCGGAGCATGCGGGAGCGTATCATCTGACCATCTGGGATAAGGGGCAGGGCATCCCGGAGGATGAATTGGCCAAAGTGTTCGAACGAATGTACCGGACCGAGCGGTCGCGCAGCCCGATGTACGGAGGAAGCGGCCTGGGGCTCGCCATCGCGAAGGCGCTGGTCGAGAAGAACGGCGGGAAAATATGGGCGGAAAGCGAGCCGGGACAACGAACCTCGTTCACCTTCTCCCTTCCGAAGCACAGTTAAGATTTAATTAAGAACCGATTAAGAGGCATTTAAAATCGCCTGCTTATCATTGAGGTATGGGCTGGCGAATACATCGCGCCGCAGCAGGAGGTGCAGCAATGACCGCAATTATCAAGACGACCCGATTAACGAAGACCTATGGCGATCAAACCGCGGTAGACAACATGAACATGACGGTGAAGCAGGGGCAGATCTACGGCTTCCTCGGCCAGAATGGCGCAGGCAAAACAACGACCATTCGCATGCTGCTCGGGTTAATCAAGCCGACGCGCGGGGAGATCGAAATGTTCGGGGAACATCTGCACAGCAAGCAGAAGGAGATCTTAAGGAGAGTAGGGTCTATTGTCGAGTTCTCGGGCTTCTATGAAAACTTGACCGCCCGGGAGAATCTCCTCATCAATGCCAAGCTCATGGGGGTTCATAAAAAGAATGCCATCGAAGAAGCGCTCGAGATCGTCGGGCTGCAGCATGAGCCCGCCAAGCTGGTCGGCCAATATTCCTTGGGAATGAAGCAGCGGCTGGGCATCGCCCGCGCCATTCTTCATCATCCGGAGCTGCTTATCCTCGATGAGCCGACCAACGGCTTGGATCCGATCGGCATCAAGGAGATCCGGAAGCTCATCAAGTCGCTGGCCGAAGAACGCAAAATAACGATTCTGATTTCGAGCCATATTTTATCCGAGGTCGAGCAATTGGCCGATCATATCGGGATTATTCATCAAGGCAAGCTGCTGGAGGAGCTCTCCTTTGCCGAGCTTCGGCGGCGGAACCGCAAATTTCTCGAGTTCCAGGTCTCGAATGATAATCGGGCGGCCATGCTGATGGAGCGGCATTTCGGCATTTCCGACTATGAGGTGCAGGACGGCGGGATCATCCGTGTGTATTCGCATCTCGGTCAACAGGGGCAGATCAATAAGATGCTGGTCGAGCATGAGATCGAAGTGACGAGAATTGCGCTGAGCGAAGATGGACTGGAAGATTATTTCATTCACTTGATAGGGGGCGGTACGATTGGTTAATTTGGTATGCACCGAGCTTCTGAAGCTGAAGCGGGCCAAAATGTTCATGGTCAGCCTGATTGGAGCGGCGGCCGCCCCGATTTTGGTCTTTATCGGCTATCTGGATTACATGGCCAAAAAGCCCGGCATGCCCGTCTTATTCAGCGACGCGTGGTCGGAGACCAATCTGTATACGACCCTGCTTATCGGGACGCTGCTGTACGGCGTCATCACGGCTTATCTGTTCAACCGCGAATATGCGGAAGACACCTTGAAAAATCTGTTGACGATCCCGGTGTCCAGAACCGGCCTCATTGCCAGCAAGTTGGTGCTGCTGTTCCTGTGGATCATGGTATTGACCTTTACGTCGTGGGGACTGATGTTTATATTCGGATTGCTGGGGCAGTTTGAAGGCTTGACTGCCGGGGTTGTGCTGCACTCGTTGAAGAAGTTTTTTATCGGGGGCAGTCTGCTCTTTCTCTTGTCGACCCCGACGATGTTCGTTTCTTTTCTGTTCAAAAACTATGTGCCGACCATTATTTTTACGGCCGTGATTACGATGGGGAACGTGGCGTTGGCCAACCGGGAATACAAGGCGATCTTTCCGTGGTCGGCGGTCCATGTAATCGCGGAAAACGGCTTCGTTCCCGCTTATCCTCCGCTGTATTCCTATGCGGTGATTATTGCCGCCGCAGTCATCGGGTTGATGGCCACGATCGTGTACTTCAACAAAACGGACATTCATTGAAGTCGAACTGTTGATTCTGTCGTCATATAGAAATAGAAATACAATATAGAGGAGGAAGGTCATTTTGTCTCAATGGAACATAGATATCTTTCGCGCCATTAATGATCTGGGCAAGCAATTCGCTGCCCTCAATCCCGCCGCCGTCTTCGTGGCGGAATATATGCTGTACGCGCTCGCCTTGGCGATGGTTGTCTATTGGTTCAACCGAAGCGGCCGGAATCGAATGATGGTCATCCAGGCAGGACTTGCGTTCATTTTGGCGGAAATCATGGGGAAAGCGGCCGGGAAGCTCTATTCTCATCATCAGCCGTTCGCGGAACTTCCGCAGGTCAACAAGCTGATCGACCATGCTATCGACAACTCTTTTCCAAGCGATCATACGATTCTCTTCTTCTCCGTCTGTGTGTCCTTCTGGCTCGTTCGCAGGAAAGAAGGGTGGATCTGGCTGGGGCTCGCCTGCTGCGTAGCCGTCTCCCGGATCTGGGTAGGGGTTCATTATCCGGTAGATATCGCGGCAGGGGCGCTATTGGGCATGGTGTCCGCCTTGGTCATGTACTGGCTCGTTCCGAAGCTCGGGTTCGTCAAGCGCTTGCTCGCTCTGTACGAACGAGCGGAGCGGCGCATCCTGCCGATCAACAGCAAATCCGACAGCTTCGGAGAATAAAACCTATTTGGCCGGCAGTGTTACACCCCATTGCAAACATACACGCATCATTGTCCCGCTATGAATATGCTTTAGTAATTTAGAGTTATAGAGGTGATAATGATGACATTACCGCTTCATCGGAAGTGGCCTGCCGAGCCGGTGCTTGTCATTACGAAGGATGGCAGGCCATCCGCACCTATGCCAATGGCGCCGAGCTGTCGGAAATCCGCGGCGGCGGATCAAGGCTGCACGCCTCGGCATATAACGAAGCGGCGCGCGAGCAGTTTTTGTTCCGGATGGACGGCCAGGCCATTTACCGGTTGGCCTCGAAGCTGCTGCCGGACTTCACCAAGGAGCTGCTGGAGGCGGCCGGAGCGCGGATGGCTGACTTCCGCCTCGTCATCCCGCATCAAGGAAGCGCGATGACGATGAGGCTGCTGGGCAGGAAGCTCGGCATCGCCGAGGAGCAGCTCCTGTACATTACGCCGAATCACGGCAATACGATCGCGGCTTCGATCCCGATGGGCCTGCATGAAGTGATGACGCAGGGACGCCTTCGGCGCGGGGACCGCATCCTGCTGCTCGGGACGTCGGCGGGGCTGACGCTTGGAGGAATGATTATTGACTACTGAAGCGGAACCAGCCGCCGTGCTCATTACCGGAGGGAGAGCGCCGGCCGCGCTCGAGTGGGCTCGCCTCATGCATGCGGCGAAGTGCCGGGTCTATGTCTGCGACAGCCTGCCCGCTTATGTGAGCCGCTACTCGCGCGCCGTGGCCGGCGCGTTCACCGTGCCGGCACCGAGGTTCGGGGCGGAAGCGTTTGCCGATGCGGTCGCGGAGGCGGTGGCGAAGCATCGGATTGCGCTGGTCGTGCCGACCTGCGAGGAGATTTTTTATTTGGCCCGGCACAGCGAGCGGCTGGAGGAAGCCGGCGCCGCTTTGTTCGCGGACAGCCTGCCGGCTTTGCTGCGGCTGCACCATAAGGGGGATTTCATCCGGGCCGCCGCCTCCCGGGGCATCCGCGTTCCGGACACGCGCCTGATTGAGACGCCGGCGGACTTGAGGGAAGCGCTGTCCGCTTGGTCTGACCGGGAACGGGTCGTGCTGAAGCCGGCCTATTCCCGGTTCGCTTCTCAGGTGCAGATCGGCAGCCCCCGGCCGGGCCGCGGCCATATTCAAGCGCCCGCGAACCTGTCGCCCGCGAATCCGTGGGTGCTGCAGCAATATATCGATGGCGCGCCGATCTGCACCTACAGCATCGTGCGCCACGGGCGCGTGGTGGCGATGCGGCTTATGAGGCCCGCTATCGGGCCGGCCTCGGCGCGGCCGTTCAGTTCGCTGCGCTCGACCACCCGGGCGCGCTCCGCTGGGTTCGCCGCTTCGCGGAGGCCGAGCGGCTGACGGGGCAGATTGCATTCGATTTCATCGAGGCGCCCGACGGGACGCTGTTCCCGATCGAATGCAATCCGAGGGCGACGAGCGGAATTCATCTGTTCGCTTCGGAGGACGGGATCACGGAAGCGGTGCTGCGCGGCGCCGAACCGGATCGCGAACAGCGTGCGATCGCTCCCGCGGGCGGACGCCAGGCGATGATCGGGTTCGCGATGGCCGCGTGCCTGCTTCGCCGCGGATTGGCTTGGACGGAGCGCAAGGAAGCGCTGCGCGCGCTGTGCCGGAGCCGGGATGTGCTGTACCGGGCTCGCGATCCTTGGCCTGTCCTGGGGCAAGTTCCCGCGCTGTTCAGCCTGCTTCGCCTTGGATGGAAGCATGGCGTTCCGCCGACAGAAGCAAGCACAATCGATCTGGAATGGAATGGTGATGCGACATGAAGGCATTGGTAACCGGGGCGACGGGGTTTCTCGGCATGTGCCTGGCCCGGCGGCTGCATCAGTCGGGCTGGGATGTCACCGCCGTCGGCCGCGACAAGGGGCGGGGCGCGCTGTTAACAGCCGCCGGCATCCGCTTCCTTCCGTTGGATCTCTGCGACAAGGATGCCGTGGCGCGCGCGGGCGAACGGCAGCATGTGGTGTTCCACTGCGCGGGGCTGTCCACCGTGTGGGGGACGTATGCCGGCTTCTATGCGGGCAACGTCGCCGCCACCGAGCATATGATTGAAGCCGCGCAGCGTCACGGAGCGCAGCGGTTCGTATTAGTCTCGACGCCGAGCGTCTACTTCGATTTCAGCAACGGCGAGCCGATCCGGTTCGTCGACGCGGTGAACCGCTTGTTCGCGGAGATGGGGGAGACGCCGCGGTTCCGTCGCGTGCCGTACCGGACGGCCATCGGCATGGCCGCGGGAATGGAGGCGGCGTACCGGCTGTTCAAGCTGAACGGGGAGCCTTCGTTCACGCGCTATTCGGTCGGCGTCAGGAAGGAGGAGGCGATGGGGATCGCGCTGCGGGCGGATATTGAGTACAGCGCCGTGTTCTGCGATCATCTGCCGTTAAGCACGAGGCTCGCGTGGCGATCGCTCGCGAATCTGCTGACGCGCGTCGGCATTCCGGTGATGCGCAAATACAAGCTGTAGGGAAGGGGAGACCGATGGAAAAGACAATGCGCGATGGAGGCAAAGCGGCGGATCGCCCTGTAGCCTTGGTTACGGGCGCTTCGAGCGGGTTCGGCATGCTGGCCTCCGTGAAGCTGGCGGAACAGGGCTACCGGGTCATCGCGACGATGCGGGGTACGTCCCGGCCGGAGGCATTGGCCGCACTGGCGGCTGCGCGCGGCGTGGAGTCCCGCTTGGAAGTGCGCCGGGTCGATGTCACGGATGCGGTGTCCATCGAAGCGGCCGTGGCGCATGCGCTCGGCACCTATGGCCGAATCGACCTGCTCGTGAACAATGCGGGATACGCGCAGGGCGGCTATGTGGAGGAAGTGACGATGGAGCAATGGCGCGCGCAATTCGAGACGAACGTGTTCGGCGCGATTGCCGCCGCGAAGGCGGTGCTGCCCCATATGCGGGAGCAAGGCCGCGGCACGATTATCAATATCGGAAGCATCAGCGGCCGGATCGCGTTCCCCGGCTACGCGCCATATGCGGCGGCCAAGTTCGCGATCGAAGGCTTCAGCGAGTCGCTCCGGCTGGAAATGAAGCCGTATGGCGTCCATGTGACGCTGATCGAGCCCGGCTCGTATCCAACGAATATCTGGGAGAAAGGATTCTCGTCTATGGCGGCAGACGATGCTTCCCCATACCGGAGTCGTCTGGAGACCATCCTCCGCTTCTCCCGGCAAAGCGCATCCTCCAAGGCCGATCCATGGGAAGTCGCCCATCTGATCGGCCGCATCGCGGCGGATAAGCGGCCGCGCTTCCGCTATCCGATCGGGAGCGGGGCGCGCCTGCTCCTGGCCGCGAAGACGCTTCTGCCGTGGACGCTGATTGAGAAGCTGATCCTGCGCCTCCTTCGCTGAACTGGCCAGGGTGAGCAAGAGATTAGGGCTCTCTGCCAATGCTCTTTGTCAAAAAATTCGCTCGCTCTGTGCAACCTTGCATGAATCATCTCCGTCTGAGAGTGTGAAAAAGCGGTCAACCAATTGCGCAATTGGAGTCCATAATATGACCTGCACTCCAGAGAGGATGACATCGAATGAACAAAACCATTACCGCTTCCATCGCTTTGGCGATCGCTCTGATGAGCGCGCAACCTTTTGCCGCGCAGGCGAGCGCGATGAACGATCAAGGGACGGCAGTTCCCGTTGAGCAGGAACGTAATTTTTATGATGAATATGTGAAGCAATTCGTCCATAACGAGAACGGAGAAATCATCGGCACGACCCGCGAGACGAGCCTCAACAAGGACTGGCTGAAACTCGTCTCCGAGCGGTACAGCTTGACCGTGGACGGCCAGAACGTCGATGCCGGCGCTGTCCTGGACGGTAACTACCTCCTCATTCCGCTGCGGCCGGTCATGGAAGGGATGGGGTACGAACTGACATGGAACGCCAAGAATAAGTCGGTCGAAGCCGTGAAGGGCGCCCTATGGACGAGCGTGGAGCTGAACAAGGACCAGTACAACTACGCTAAGATGCCGATCAAGCTCGGCAAAGCTCCCGTGATCACAGAAAATAGGATGTACGTGCCGCTGCAATTTGCAGCCGAAGTGTTGAAGGCGCACGTGAGCTTGAACGAGCAAGGCGATGTCACGATACAGAGCCGGCCGGATCAGCTTCCGGAAGATTCCTTCGGGGGCATGCATTGGGTGATTGTCGTCAATGGCGAGGGCATCGGCGTCCCGTCTGAGGACGTATTCACGACGAACGATGACGTGATGGTGCCGGCGGAAGCGATCGGGAAGGCGCTTGGCTACACAGTCGAGCTTAATAAGGATACGGGCGCCTTCGAATTCGTGCGCGGCGCGAAATGGATCGCCTTGAAGGAAGGCGGGACGACGGCCGCCGTCGGCAAAATGAACGTCGAACTGAAAACGGCCCCGATCGTCAAGGACGGCAAGATCTATCTTCCGTTCGGCTCGCTGGCCGATGTCTTCGGCGTGAAGACGGGCATCGATCCGACCGGCGTCATAGGAATTCAAGAAGAGCAATCCGAATAGACAACAAGAGATAGAACATAACGAAGAAGATATGAAAAAGGAAAAGGAAAAGGCATGCTTGGGAGATCACCCCTTCCAGGGGAGAACTCGGGGCATGCCTTTTCTTCTGCCGCGAACATGCGAACGCTCCAGCCTGGAAGAGCTCCTGGTTGGAGGCAGGCGCATCCTGAACGTGCCTCTTGAGGTCTTGACCGTCATGGCAGGCTGCCGCCCGATGACTGTCGGCACGAATACGATGCCTTTGAGGACAGAACGGCAGATCTCCTCCCGCGAAAAAGTACAATAAACGTATCAACTCATTAGGGAGGGGTCAGCGATGCTGCTGGATACGAAAAAGAAAAAAATAAGCTTTGCCGTCATCATGCTCGCCGTATGGGGGGCGGGAGGCGTCATTTATGCAATCAAGGGAAGCCTCCTGCTCTCGATCGTGGCGTTTGCCGTGGCGCTTGGAATGGGATTCAAGCTCTATGGCGCCCTAAAACATCCGGACAAGTAAGGCAGGGTGGATGCGATGATACTGGAAGTGAACCATTTATATGGTTGGTATACGAAAAATAAGCACGTTATCGAAAATGTTCACTTGCGGGTCGAGGAGGGAACCATCTGCGCCTTGCTCGGCGCGAACGGAGCGGGAAAAACAACCTTGCTCCATATTCTCGCCTCGATTCACAGCCAATATAGGGGAGAGATTCGCTACTGCGGCGAGAAGCTGACTCCGGGCAATTCGTTGCGACTGAAGCGCCATCGATACTTTATCCCGGATCATCCGGAATTGTTCGATGAGATGCCGCCCATCGCCTTTATGGAACTGGTGCACCGCTTATACGGCAAAAGGCTTGACACAGCCCGGTTGGCGGAACTATGCGCGGCTTTCTCTTTCGATCCCTTCCTTCATCGGAAGATCGGAGCCCTGTCGCTCGGCAACAGACAAAAGACGGCGGTGATCAATGCGCTGCTGCTTCAATGCCCGCTGCTTATTATGGACGAACCGCTAGTGGGCCTGGACGCGGTGGCGATCGAGACCTTCTACGAGGAACTCAGGGCTTATGCGGCGCAAGGGAACGCGGTGCTGCTGTCCACCCACTTGTTCCCGATCGTAGACCATATCTGCGACCAAGCCTTCATTCTTCATCAGGGGACCATCAAGGAATGCGTCACGACAAGCGAGCAGCGCTCGGTAAAAGAGCGTTTCTTCCAGGTGATTGGCCATGAATAACCCGGCATCGGTGTTTCAAGTTCTGCTGCTCGACGAGACCAAGAATAAAAATTGGAGCAGGGAACTGTTCGCTATCGCTGCCGTCATGGCGGTCATCCTGTTCGTCATCCCCGCTCCGTATATTGCTCTCGGCCTCCAATCGCTCGGCACCCTTCTGAAGGGGACGATTGCGGCTGCGTTGTATTTATCGGCGCTGTCGTCCATCTCCAAGATCAGAGATCGGAAGTACAAGCTGCTGCTGTCTCTGCCGATAGACAAGAGAACGTTCATTTTCCAGTATGCGCTCGTGTTATGGATCAAGACCTATGCGCTTCGCGTCATGCCCATTGTCCTGTCTATTCTTGCCGTAAGCGCCTATAGCGGGAGGCTCACGCTTCTGCAATCCGTCTTGGCAGGGGCGGCATGCGCCATCGTCGGGTGGGCCGCTTCATTCGTCAGCATTGGCGCCGTTATTTTCGCTTATGAACGCGGCTTCCTGCGGTTCCCGTCCAGGCGATCGAGCATGAAGTTCAACTGGCTCAAGAGGGAATTCGTCCGCTTCGCAAGCGATAAAGTGCTCCTTGTGAATCATATCGGGTATTCCTTGTTTATACTCTTTTTCCTCTGGAACGCCGTTACGGTCTCCGATGCGGACAGCGAATTGGCGCTCTTCCTGTTGACTCTGCTGTCGACATGCTCGACGCCCGGCGTGTTGTTCTCCTATGAGAAGCCCTGCCGCGAGCTGCTGTTGTCGCTGCCGGTATCGGTAAAGAGCCTGTTCGCGGGGAAATATATATTCAGTCTTGCGATTACGCTGCCGCTGTATGCGGCTGCCTATGCGATCGTCCGCGCCTCACATCCGGCGGGGTATTCTCCAGGGCTGCTCGCCGTCATGCTGTGCTCGCTCGTTCTCATTACGTTCATCAAGCTGTATTACGACTATAAGCGGCCGAATTTCAACTGGAGCCACACCCGCCAGATGTTCGAGCATAAGCGCAAGTATGCGCTCTGGGCCATGTCGATGGCCGTATCGGCAACCTGGATGGTATACTCATATGTGTCGATACCCGGGATCATCGCTGCCCAATTGTTTTTGACGTGGGGCTTCCTGTTCGCGATTCGGAAGGGAGCAGACTCGGTCCGGGCAACCTAGAAAAGAGAAGCCGGTGGTGTAACATGGATATGAGCACGGCATGGATCATCGTTTTATTCTTCCTGCTGTTGTATATGCGGACCAAGGACATTGCAGCATCGCTGCTATTCGGCGTGCTGAACTATGTGAACTTTCTGTTCGCTCTGCAGATCAGCCACATCGTATGGTCAGAGCTGCTGAACATGCATCATCCGGCGGCAGAGCAGTTATTTTTGTTCGCGTTCATCGGAATCGTCGCTTATCTGATCGGGCGCTTGTTTGCGGACGGAGCGAAGCGGGAGGGCCGCGGCGAGCAGCATGTGTTTTCTTTGCGGCAGCGCATCTTTATTTCGTTCGGCAATATGTGCATGATCATGGGAGGGATATATCTTTCCCTTATCTTTTACCGGGACGCGACCGATGTGGACGGCATGCTTCTGCATACTCTGCTGCTGGTCGTGTATATCGCCGTCATTTTTACGAGTCACCGGTTATATACGTACACGTTCGCGAAGGAAATGGAGAAGCGGCAGATGGAGCGGGAATTGGGGCAGATGGAGGAGTATGCGGCCTCCTTGGAAGCGGTCCTGCATGATATGCGGGCATTTAAGCATGACTATGCCAACATTTTATCTACCCTCCAAGGGTTCATAGAGGAAGAGAACTATACGGAGCTGAAGCGATACTTCTATGATGATGTATGCGCGTATTCCGAGAAGCTGTTCCGGATGAATACGAGACTGTCCCTGCTCGGACATATCAAGAGCGCGCCGCTCAAAGGGGTCCTCTCCTCCAAAATGCTGCGAGCTCTGACGGAGCGAATCGATGTCTTTATCGACATTGCGGAAGACATTGACGAGGTGGACATGTCCGCGATTGATCTGTGCAGAATCATGGGGATTCTGATGGATAATGCGATCGAGGCGGCGCTGGAGACGCCGGAGCCGCGGGTCGAGCTTGGCATCGTAGCCGCGAAGGATTCCACGCTTTTCATTGTCAAAAACAGCTGCTCCGAGAAGATCCCTCCGCTTTATAAAATGTTCGAATACGGATTTTCCACCAAAGGAGAGAATCGGGGCCTCGGCCTGTCAACCGTGCGGGAACTGCTCGATCGCAAATACCCTCATGCGGCTCTGAACACGGAGATCGACCCTGCCGCCATGACATTCATGCAGCAGCTTCGGATCAAGAAGTTCCATCACGGGAAGGATATTTCGGGATAAAGGGGATTGCCTCATGTTGAGCGTCTATATATGCGAGGATAACACACGGCAGCGGGAACAGCTTGAACGAATCGTCACACATTCCATTATCAAGCAGAAGCTGGATATGAAGGTGGCTCTGGCTACCGGCGACTATCGCGAACTGGTGGAGCGGCCGGGACGTGACGGCACTCCGGCCCTTTTCCTGCTCGATATTGATCTGAAGGCCGATATGAACGGCATCCAGCTCGGCGGGCTGCTGCGCGACAAGTATCCGGACTGCTTGATCGTCTTTGTGACCACCCATTCGGAACTGAGCTATTTGACGTTTCAGTACAAAGTCGAAGCCTTTGATTTTATTATGAAAGATCATCCGGAGCAATTTCAGATGCGGTTGGAGGAATGCCTCCGCAAAGCATATGAACGCCATTTGAAGAAGGGGGCAGATCCCCGGAGGATTACGATTGAGACCGATGAATCCATTATCAATGTGAAATATGAGGATGTGCTCTTCTTCGAGACTTCTTCCTCGCCGCATAAAATCAAGCTTCATGAGCGGTACCGGCAGATCGAGTTCTATGGAACGCTGAAGGAGCTGGAGAAGCAGTTGGACGAACGGTTCTACCGCTGCCACAAGGCGTATATTGTCAATGTGAACAATATCCAAGAGATAGACAAGCTGAAGCGGGTGATCCATATGGTTAACGGAGAGACATGCTATGTTTCCTTCCGCTATTACAACGGGCTCGTGAAGGCGATGATGACCCAGACGGATAAATGAACGGAACACGGGACGCAACCCTCCGGCGGCATTACCGGAGGGTTGCGCCATGTATGGGAGCCGCCGCCTTACGCGCTCTGCTCCTTGGCGGCAGCCGCAGGCTTCGCCGGCGCGAACCTCCGGCCCGACAAGCTGGTTGCCACCATGCCGACGATGACGATGATCATGCCCGCCATCGACCAGCCTTGCGGGAATGTGCCGTTCAGCAGCAGCACCTCCCCCAGCACGGTGAACACCATGGTGCCGGATTGGGTCGATTCGACCGCTGCCAGAAGCATGTTATTGTGCTTCGCCATATCGGTGGCGAGGAAGAACAGCAGGCTGGCGATAACGCCGGAGCAGACGGCGAGCAGCAGCGCCTGCAGAAGCTGCGGACCGGTCGGCCAGCCGACGCTTGCCGTTCCGTACAGGCCGAGCAGCAGCGCTATCGGCAGGCTGCTGATCGCCATGCCCAAGGTGCGCTGGAAGGTGTCCAGCCTGCCGTGGCACAGCTCCATCATCTTGCGGTTGCCGAGCGGATAGAGGAAGGCGGCGGCGAGAACCGGAAGGAAGCCCGCCAGCAGATCGGACATCGTAATTTGCCCCGCTTCGGTCACTTGCATCAGGATGACGCCGATTAATATAATGACAGATATACGCAAGCTTTTATAGGGAATCGCTTGCCGCACTTTGCGCGGCCCTTCCTGCGCGGGCACGGTCACGAAAAAGAGCGGCGACAGCAGGGCTCCCGCCAGGATCGTGATCTGCCACGTTCCGGAAGTGAGCCAGGAAGGGGCGAAGACCGCAGCGAAGCTGAGCAGGGAGTAGAAGCCGACGCCGCCAAGCGTGCCCCAGAGCAGCCATTGCAGCGGGTGCTTGCGCATCTCGCGGAGCAGGCCCGCCAGGTTGCCGCGGAAGGCCACGATGGCGATCAGGAAGGGAAGCGCCAGCAGAAAACGGAGCGACGCGGTCCATGCCCAACTGGTGCCGGACAGATTCATGGCCCGATTGATAATAAAGGTCGCCGAGAAGAACAGCGACGATAATATGCCAACGATGATGGCTCTCATTTGTCTCACCTCATTGATAATCATTTTCATTCATCTACAGTAAAGAATAATAAACCATAACTAATAAAAAGTAAACTATAATATATTTCAAATCTCTGGTAAAGGTGTGGTGCGCATGAAGCCTGTCCATGAAGATGAGACGAAACTGCTGATGCAGTCGGTCGGCGGCAACCTCCGCAAGCTGCGGAAGGAGCGGAAGCTGAGTCTGGAGGAGCTCGCGGCGCTAACCGGGGTAAGCAAATTGACGCTCGGCAATATCGAGCGCGGGGACACGAACCCGACGATCGGGATGATGTGGAAAATTTCGAAGCAGTTGGAGGTCCCGCTAATGGCGCTGTTGAAGCCGGGAAATGCCGTGTCGATCTCCCGTGCGGGCGAAGGGCCGAAATATGACAGCGACCATCCGGGCTGGACGCTTGAGCCGATGTTCAGCGACGTCAGGGAAAAGCTGGAGATGCATCGTGCGTATGTACAGCCGCATACCGAATACATTCCGGAGAACCATCATGCCGGCACGATTGAGATCGTTACGGTGATGGCAGGGGCCCTCGAATTAACGATCGGCGACAAGACGTATGCGCTGCAAACCTTTGATTCCATCCAATTCTCGGCTTCGGAATCCCACCGCTATCATAATCCCGGCGCGGAGGAAGCGGTATTGCATTTAACGATGTGTTATCCTTGAGCGAGAGAATTTTAGCTTATACGGGCGCAAAAGCAATAGGTGTATACGGAAGCGGAGCTCCGCGGCCTGTTGACCGTCTTGACCGATGATCAGCAATTGTTCTATCGTATCGGCAGCGAGGGGGACTCAACTGTATTTACGCGGTCATTCTCCGTTCTGCCGATTGCGTTGATCTTGAGGCGCCACAGGCAAAAGCCATTTCTGGATCTTGCGGAATTCCAACAAGTGAAGCATTCATTGATAAGCTATGTTCAGGAGGAGAAGGATCTGCGGGGTTATGTGAATGAAGGAGGCTGGGCTCACAGCGCGGCTCATGCCGCTGATGCTTTGACGGAACTGGTGCGTGCAAGGAGTGCGATGCTGCGGCAAAGCTTGCGGTTCTTGCCGCAGTCCAGGGAGTGCTGCACAACGGCAAACATATTTTCAACGAGGAAGAGGATGAGCGGCTCGCCTCCATCCTGGATGCGATGATTGATCAGGGCCTTCTACCACACCAGGAGATCGTTGATTGGTTAAGCGGCGTGGCCCAATGCTGCAGTCGGCCGAGAAGCCGGAGTCAGAGGATCGCCCAGGTGAACAGCAAAAACGTGATCCGCTGCCTTTTTTTCCGAAGAAAGCAGGATTGCAACAATGGCCTGGCGGCTGCCTTGGTTGCCGCCGAGGCGAAATTGAACCGATTTGCGGTATGACAAAAAAGACTCTGGCGGTTACATAGCTGCCAGAGTCTTTGCTTGTTCCATCATCGATCCGGATGATGCCACCGGCAAGCGGTGGATGGTTATTTCAGGCCGGCTGCCTACGCGAATGTTCACTCCGGTCTGGCCCAAGCCTTCACTGATATAGAATGGTTTGCCGTCATAGACATGCAGGCCTTTGATCATATTCATGCCGACCAGCTTTCCCATGGCCGCCAAATGATACGGCTTCGGCCAATGGATCTGTCCTCCATGAAAGTGGCCCGATAGCAAATAATCAAACCGATAGCGTCTCATGTTCAGCACAATATTCGGATCATGCGTAAGCACAAGGCGGTATCCGTGCTCGATCCCTTGGAAGGAAGCGGCAAGATCGCTTCGCTCCGTGCTGGAGTCATCGATCCCGATAATATTGAGCCGCGTTCCGTTGATGTCAATCATGACATTTTCGTTCCGCAGCGTTTTACAGCCGTTCCGCTCCAAGGTTTGCTGCAACGAAGCAAAGTCCTTCCCTTTAAGCACATAATCATGATTCCCGAACACCGCGTACATGCCGTATTTCGGCTGGAGGCGGTTCAGCACCTTCAGGTAGGGGACCAGCTTCGGTATAGAGCGGGTCCGATCGAGAAAATCGCCCGTAAGCGCAATGAGATCAATCTGTTCGTCTGCAAGCTTGTCGAATAATTGATGCGGCGAAATCGAGATGTTCTCCAGATGCAAGTCCGACAGATGCAAGACATGAATGGCCTGTCCGGAACGATTCGGTTCCTTGCTCTCCAGGCTGATCTTGTTCATATTTACTTGCCGCGTATTCAGATGAGCTTTATATATAAGGTATGCCAGCATAGCCACAATGATTGCGATAAACATAAATAATAGCATAGCTTAAATCTCCTTTCTATATACCAGTATATAAGGTTCGGCAGGTCCATGTCTGCGGTAATTCATGGAGTGGATGGTATTCCGTCTTCGATCTATGTTCTTTGATGTATGGCGGCCGGTGATTTGGCGCAAATTAAACATTCAAGAGGAAGCTTGGCTGCGGAGGAAAGGACATGGCCACAAAAGTTCTGTTACTGCCCTTTTTGCAAATCAAAATGGGACATCATCAAGCCGCCGATGCGCTGGCGGAGCATTTGCTGTCGATCGATCCGTCCATCGAATGCGACATCGTTGATATTTTGGACTACAGCTACGGCAGACGCGTGGAAGGCTTGGTGTCCTCGACCTATTTGAAATGGATTCACTTCCTGCCGCTCACTTACAGCTGGATGTACCGCAAAAGCTGCGGCTCCCAGCTCCGCACTAAGAGGCGTTACCGTCTCTATGAGATGATCTTTATGAGAGGCATGCAACAATTGATACGGGAAAGGCAGCCGGATTGCATCCTGTGCACTCATGCGCTGCCGTCTTACTTGCTTGATCGCTTGAAACGCAAAGGCCTGCTTTCCATTCCGGTAATCAATGTGTATACGGATTTCTTTATCAATGATGTGTGGGGGAGGGACGGAATCGATTATCATTTCGTTCCGGATGCGCATATCAAGGACTGGCTGACCAACCGATCCGTTCCGGCCGAGCATATTTTCGTCACCGGCATACCGGTGCATCCGCAATTCACCGCTTCGCGTCCGGAACGGAAGCAAACCAATTCCGAATTCACGGTCTTGATTACGGGGGGAAATCTCGGCGCGGGGGTCATGAAATCGATGTGCCGCACGATCGGGAAGGCGGAGGGAGTGCGCTATATCGTGTTATGCGGGAAGAATAAAGCGCTATATCGCCATTTGAAGAAGAAAAACTGCCCCAGCATCATTCCGATGCCTTATATTGAATCGAGAGCGGAAATGAATGATTTATACAATCAGGCCGACGCGGTACTGACCAAGCCGGGGGGAGTAACGGTTAGCGAATGCTTATATAAAAAAATGCCGATCCTGGTCTACCATGCCTTGCCCGGGCAGGAAGAAATCAATCTGCGGCATCTCCTGGATCTGCAATTGATCGTTTATGTGAAGGATTGGGCCAAAGAGACGATGGACAAGCAAATCAAGCTGGTCCGGAATACAGCGGTCATGGATCGTCTTACGGAGCAAATGAATGCTTACCACCGGGAAATATCGGATCTGAGATCAACGCTTCGCCATGTTCTCAAACAGCAGTAAAAGATCAGAGCTGCATTTGCTTACTAAGCCGCATGATAGCGGCTTTTACACCAATGGCATCTTGTTCAGCTACTATGCCGAAGCGCCGTTTATTTTTATTGAATTTTTTCGGATGACCCCGGGGTTGTTCGGTTTTTTCGGTATTTTGGTAGCGATGTCTTCCATATTCGGGGCGATGTTGTCGAAAAAAATGGTCGCGAGATTTCCGGCGGAACGCATCATCCTGATGGGCTGTACCGTGACGGCTGTCGGAGCTGCATGCCTTGCGGGTCTCGCTCTGTATGGAATCAGACCGTCCGCTGTCTTCTTGGTTCTCATGGCAGCCTGCATCTTTATCCTCTTGCTGGGGATAGGGATGGCGATTCCGAACTGCCTGAGCTTGGCGCTCGTCCATTATGGCGATGTGCTTGGTACGGCGGGCGCGATTTTCGGATTAGGTTACTATGTGGTGGTCAGTCTGATTACGAGCGGCATGAGTTACTTGCACAATGATTCTTTACTCACGATGCCTGCTTATTTTCTCGCGTTGGCCCTCATGATGCTCCTGATCAGCCGTCAAGTGGCGAGACACGGGACGAAGTAACTTTTGGGAATTTGAATAAGTAACGAAGAAGGGGCTGTCTCATAAGCAGTATTTAGCTACAGCGAGACAGCCCTCCTGATTCTCAAGCCTCGACTTGCCGAAAAATGCAAATAAGCAGTTTTCCCGTATGATGTTTACTCCGTTACAGGCATTCCTGCAAAACCGCATGAATTTCAAGCCAATGCAATAGATAGAAAGCAAAAATCTGCGGAAATATTGCGCTATTGCAGGAATTTCGTAAAATATCGCACTAGCGTTGCATCGAGCGGTTAGTTCATAATCTAATTTCAATTAACATCAATATATGATATATATTTACATCTGCAATGTCCGCGCTAAGTCTAAAAAAGTCGAGCTGGAAATAGACCCTGCGCGTTATCCATTATATGTAAAAGTATTTTTCGTTTGTCATTACCTCACAATCAGTTTCGGTTTCATCGACTTCGTTGCCTTTTTCGGACGTCTCCCATTTCGCTTTGGTCGTCCCCTAGATGTTCGGGTCGGCTTGCGGTTGAGTGCAGCGATCAAATTTTCCCATGGTTTTTCCGCATAGATGCGAATCAACTGAAGGAGATCCCATGTCGACTTATTACAGTCCAATGTTAGTTTAATTA
>NZ_LDIG01000062.1 GCF_015845845.1 Paenibacillus dendritiformis | reverse complement strand
AGCAATGGTCAGGAAGCGCATTTGCGGTATTTGGTGCACCATGTAACGGATGTCCAGTCCGGCGTCATTTTGTCTACGCAAGCGAGCATCGCGTCCGGGACGGCTGAGCGCGAGACGAGTTTGCAGCAACTGGCCGCGATTCGCTTTGCCCATCCACAAATCCGGATTCGTACGCTCTCTGCCGATAAAGCCTATGGAACGACCGATTATCTGCAAGCACTGTTCGAGCAAGGGATTGTTCCCTTGGTGTCGCTCCGCAATCTGATACAAGAAGATGTGCCTACTTGGAAACGTCAAACGAACGATCCGGAACGACAACGGAAGCGGTTGGCGAAAATCCAGGAAGTACACATCCGAAACAGAGCTAAACGGATTCAGCTAACGGGTTCTTACCGTCATCTGCAAAAGTTACGAACCCGCTGTGAGCATCGATAGAAGAGTAATAAAAGGGAGCGTCCAGGTGAGGGAGCTAAGGACAGTTAGAACTGATCCGACGGGATTGCGAGCAAAAGAACGGCAGGGCCAAAGGGGCCCGGAGCTTGGATCGTTATTTAATATCGACTCTCGCGTGTTAGTGCATTTATGACAAGGTGGAGGAAGCTCCGAGAGGATGTCTTATATTCGTGAAATGACGAGAAATAATCCGGCGTTTGCGGGGTGAAGGCGGGTTTGAGTTGGTCGTATTATTGGCGTTTTTAGTTTCATATCATGGGAAATTTTTTCTCCGATAGGAATTGGTTTACTTGAAAAACTTGCTTAAATGGATAAAAAATGCAATCCGGCATGAAAGCGGAGGAAAAGTTTTGTTTTAACGCCTGAGGGCAGTTTATTTTGTTCGTTTTGTCGGTTTGCAGTGCTTTAATTTCATTTCGCTTTTTAATAGAATGAAGGTAACGATCGACAAAGTTCGATTGGTCCTCGCTTTTTTCGATGAATGAGTTGTCCCTCCTTAATTTACTGCTCATTCATGGTTATCAGCTCTTCTCTTCGACGGCTTGAAAGCCGCATTCATTTTGCCAATGGTCTGCAACTCGATAACCTCAATTGCAGCCCCCCTTTTTTACGATATCAATTAAATCATTTCCAACAATGGCAGCTTCGACTGCCTTACTTTGCCGATCAGACATGTAAGGGGATGAAAAGAGCTCTTCAGCAACGTAATTCGATGCAAACAGATGAAACTTTATGGACAGGTTTCATGAAAAAGTGAAGTGTCCATTTCTTTTTCGGGCACCTTTTCATCAGGATGGAAAGACGGAACGGGAGGAGCATATATGAGATTGACACCTCGGGAACAGGAAAAGCTGATGATCGTCGTTGCGGCAGATCTGGCCCGCAGACGCAGAGATCGCGGCTTGAAGTTGAATTATCCGGAGGCCATCGCTAGGGCCAATAATTAGCCCGATATAGCAGGTCCGCTACAAGAGGCCCCGATAGGTAGGCCGGGATGGAGAATGGAAATGCCACATGTATCCTGTTCACGTTGAAGGAGGAGTACTGCTTGAAGCCAGGCGAGTTTATTTTACGGGACGATGAAATCGTTTGCAACGAGGGGCGCAGCGCGATTACCGTCTCGGTGTTGAATCTTGGGGACCGGCCGATCCAAGTCTGTTGAATACGATTGGCAAGGATTTCGAGCAGCGCGAGTCCGAGACAAAGAAGAAGGAGACATTATCATGAGTTTTCGCATGAGCAGACGCCAGTATGCGGATATGTACGGCCCAACGGTCGGCGATGCGGTCCGCTTGGCGGATACGGATTTGTTCATCGAGATCGAGAAGGACTTTACACGATACGGGGATGAAGCGAAGTTCGGCGGAGGCAAATCAATCCGCGACGGAATGGGCCAGCATCCGCTGATTACCCGCAATGAGGGTGCGATGGATCTCGTAATGACCAATGCGATCATCGTCGACTATACCGGTATCTATAAAGCGGATATCGGGATCCGCGACGGGAAAATCGCGGGAATCGGGAAAAGCGGCAATCCGCTCATCATGGATGGGGTCGATCTGATTATCGGGGCATGCACGGAAATTCTCGCCGCGGAGGGAATGATTGTTACGGCGGGGGCATCGATACGCATGTTCATTTTATTAACCCGGCGCAGGTCGAGCATGCGCTGGCCTCCGGGTTGACGACCTTGATCGGAGGCGGCACCGGCCCGGCTGAGGGCTCGAAGGCGACAACCTGCACCCCGGGGCAATGGAACATGCACCGGATGCTGGAAGCCTCCGAAGGTCTGCCTATCAATGTCGGCTTCCTGGGCAAGGGAAGCGGCGCAACGGAGGGGCCGATGGCCGAACAGATCCGTGCCGGAGCCATCGGCTTGAAGGTGCACGAGGATTGGGGAGCGACAGCGTCCGCCATCGATTATGCGCTGCGGGTCGCTGACAAATATGATGTTCAGGTTGCGCTCCACTCCGACACGCTCAACGAGGGCGGGTTCGTGGAAGATACGATTGCCGCCATCCGCGGCCGAATCATTCACACGTATCATACCGAGGGCGCCGGCGGGGGCCATGCGCCGGACATGATCAAAATGGCCGGCCTTGCCAATGTGCTGCCGAGCTCGACCAATCCGACCCGACCGTTCACGGTCAATACGGTGGACGAGCATCTGGATATGCTGATGGTCTGCCACCATCTCGATCCGAGCGTGCCGGAGGATGTGGCCTTTGCCGACTCCCGGATTCGGGCTGAGACGATTGCGGCAGAAGATATTTTGCACGACATTGGGGTCTTCAGCATGGTCAGCTCCGATTCGCAGGCGATGGGCCGCGTCGGGGAAGTCGTTACGCGGACATGGCAGACGGCGGACAAGATGAAGAAGCAGCGCGGCAAGCTGGCAGAGGATGCCGGCAAGGCAGGGGATAATTACCGGGTGAGACGGTATGTGGCCAAATATACGATTAACCCGGCCTTGACGCATGGAATCGCCGATTGCACGGCAAATATAGCATGGCTGTCATCACCAATGATATTTTTACGAAGGAAGACGCGAAGATTCTGATGCGCACCGGCGTTCTGCCGGAGGATCGCATTATCGGGGTGGAGACGGGCGGCTGCCCGCATACCGCGATTCGGGAGGATGCATCGATGAATTTCGCGGCGATCAATGAGCTGTTATCGCGCCACCCGGATTTGGAGATTATCTTCGTGGAGAGCGGCGGCGACAATCTGGCCGCGACGTTCAGCCCCGAGCTCGTCGACTTTTCCATCTATATTATCGACGTGGCCCAGGGGGAGAAGATTCCGCGCAAAGGCGGGCAAGGGATGATCAAATCCGATTTGTTCATTATTAATAAGACAGACCTGGCTCCTTATGTCGGCCGGATTTGAAGGTGATGGAAGCGGACACGCTGACGTTCCGCGGCAATAAGCCGTATATTTTCACGAATCTGAAGGATGAGCAGGGGCTCGATGAAGTCGTTGATTGGATTGAAAAACATGCCCTGCTGTCCGGCTTGGAGTAAGATGGCGCCCTGGACAGGCCAACTGGAGCTAAAGGTTGAGCAACGGGGCGGCCGTTCGGCCGCTTCCCGCCAATATCACCAGGGGGCGTACAAAATTGCCCGTCCCATCTACCCGGACGGAAGCGGCCAGGTGCATTATTACGTCATGAATCCAGGGGGCGGATACGTCGGCGGCGACCGGTACCGAATGGAACTCGGGCTGGGGGAAGGCGCGTCCGCGTTGATAACGACGCAGTCTTCCACTAAAATTTACCGCACGCCGAAGGAGCCGGTATTCCAATGGACGCGCATCGCGCTGGAGGCAGGCAGCTATCTGGAATGGCTGCCCGATTCGGTTATTGCTTACCGCGATTCCAGGTATCGGCAGCAGACCGAAATCCGGATGGACCGAAGCGCCGCGCTTATTCTGGGGGAAATCGTAACCCCGGGCTGGTCCCCGAATGGAGAGCATTTCTCGTATGATGAGATTGCGCTGAAGACGATGATTGAGATGGACGGAGCGCCTGTGCTGTTCGATCATCTAAGGCTGCGTCCCGGGGAGCGGCCGATTCGCGGACTTGGCCGCATGGACGGACATACGCATGTCGGATCGCTATTCGTCATCGGCCCGCTTGCGACCCGCGCGTTCATCGAGGAGTTGGCCGAGACGCTCGATCTGAACCGGATGAAAGGCCGCATCGGGCTGTCGGAGCTGATCATTCCCGGCTTCGGCGTCCGCATGCTGGGCGATTCGACCCAGGCTATCGAGGCGCTGTTCGGTCGAATCGCCAATACGGTTCGGGAGCGCTGGTTCGGTTGGGGACCAATTTCTCTGCGCAAATATTGATTCCTATTCCAGGCTGTTCCATGTACAATGTACAGAGGAGCAGCCTTCTGCGTGCCGAGGATCATCCGTCCGTTCAGGTGATTCTCTTCACATGGAAAGGATACATAGAGAAAGGTGGTACTGCTTCCATGAAGCCATTGATTTGTACATCATGCCAGAAACCGTTGAATGCGTCGCAATGGAGCAGCGACGGAAAATATAAGTCTTGTCCGAGCTGCAGCACGCGCAACGGAACGGAACACGTATTTTTCCCTTATCCCGACAGTTTCGGCACGACGCCAAAACGGGCTACGGCCGCCCATCCCGAAGGGCCGCAGAGCCACTGCACAAGCTGCCGCGGAACCGGTTCTTCCGCAGGCGTACCGATTCTGTGCAGCGCCGTCGAGCGCTAGGTGGTTCAAGCTCGCCGGGCGAATGTCCGGCTCTGCTGCCGCCGCTGTCGGCGTTGCTTCTTTTGGCCTTCTGCGAGTGGATTTCTGCTCCGGTCCACACGCAGAAGGCTGCAGAAGGCCGTATGATGCGGGCCATGTTCCGCTCCTCTACCTCTATTGAACCACTCTTCTAGCAATACCCGCCCAATAATCCCCGCAATGAGGTTCAAGACATCGCGGCTCTGGTCAAGTGTATCGCAAGTCTCCCTAAAGTTGCTTGCATCAAAGAAATTCACGTTCCCGCCATACAGATTCGAACGCTTGATAACATCGGGGTGTCGTGTACCGGCGCGTCGGCGCATATGACAATAAAGAAGGGGTGAGACGATGATTGTGCATATGACGACGTTCTATGTCAAGCCGGGAACGGCGAACGATTTCGAGAGCTGCTTTCGCGAGGCCTCGGCGATTCTGGCGGAGCGGCCGGGATATATGAAGCACGAGCTCCATAAATGTGTGGAGGTCGCGGATAAGTATGTTATGATCGTCCAATGGAACTCGTTCAAGGATCATATGCCGGGCTTTACGGCATCGGAATCCTACCTCGAGTGGAGCGTTCTGCTGCAGCCTTTTTTCGAGCGCCCTCCCGTCTCGGAGCATTATGTCGGGATTAGATTAAAATGAGATAAACGGCGGTTGGAGCGCCTGCAAAAGTTTTCCTTCATTAGGCGTAGTAATTCGGACGGGTTGTTCAGTATAATGGAGGGGTAAGACTACCTTCTGAAAGGTTGTGTAATTGCATGACATTTAGCGAATATCGTTACGAGCGACCCGATATCGCAGCGATCGGCAAGCAGTTCAAGGGGCATCTGCAGGCGTTCAATGCGGCGGAGAGCTTTGAAGAGCAGAATCGGGCCATGGAGGCCATCAATAAGCTGCGCAGCGTCTTCGATACCCAGAGTCAGCTCGTTTCCATCCGCCACTCCATCGATACGAATGATGAGTTCTACAAGGCGGAGCAGGATTATATGGACGAGATCACGCCCATGTTCCAGGAATACATAACAGATTACTACAAGGCATTGATCGGCTCGAAATTCCGGGCCGAGCTGGAACAGAAATGGGGCCGCCAACTGTTCCAATTGGCGGAGTTGTCGGTGAAGACGTTCCATCCGGACATTATTGAAGATCTGCAGCAGGAGAACAAGCTGGCGACGGAATATAACAAGCTGATCGCATCGGCGAAAATTCCATTTGAGGGCGAGGAGCGCACGCTGGCGCAATTGATGCCGTTCGAGCAGTCGCCGGATCGGGACATGAGACGGCGCGCGTCCGAAGCGCGTTATCAGTTCATGGCCGAGCATGAGGCGGAGTTCGACCGGATCTATGACGAGTTGGTGAAGGTGCGCACGAAGATGGCGAGAAAGCTGGGCTTCTCCAACTTCGTGGAGCTTGGTTATGCGCGGATGTGCCGCACCGATTATGACGCCGAAATGGTAGCCAACTACCGCAAGCAGGTGCTGGATGAGATCGTGCCGATAGCGACCAAGCTGCGTGAGCGCCAACGCAGCCGGATCGGCGTCGACACGCTTCGCTTCTATGACGAAGGCCTCAGCTTCAAGTCGGGCAATGCGACGCCGAAGGGCGACCCGGACTGGATAATCGCGAACGGCAAGAAGATGTATGCGGAATTGTCGCCGGAGATGAACGAATTCTTTACGTTCATGGTTGACAACGGGCTGATGGATCTGGTCAGCAAAAAGGGGAAACAGAGCGGAGGCTACTGCACCTATTTGAGCGAATACGGGGCGCCGTTCATTTTCTCCAACTTCAATGGCACTTCGGGCGACATCGATGTGCTGACTCACGAAGCCGGGCATGCGTTCCAAGTTTATGAGAGCAGACATTTAAAAGTACCGGAATACCATTTCCCAACATTTGAAGCGGCCGAGATTCATTCCATGAGCATGGAGTTCTTCACTTGGCCGTGGATGAACCTGTTCTTCGAAGAGGAGACGGAGAAGTATAAATTCGATCATTTGTCATCGGGACTGCTCTTCCTGCCGTATGGCGTTTCGGTGGATGAGTTCCAGCATTTCGTCTACGAAAATCCGGATGCGACGCCGGCGGAGCGGAAGGCGGCTTGGCGCGATATCGAGCGCAAATATTTGCCGCACCGCAATTACGAGGGCATCGATTACCTGGAGCGCGGCGGCTTCTGGCATAAGCAGGGACATATATTCCAGTCGCCGTTCTACTATATTGATTACACGCTGGCCCAAATCTGCGCCTTCCAGTTCTGGAAGCGCATGAATGAAGATTATAAGGCGGCATGGGCCGATTATTTGAAGCTGTGCCAGACCGGGGGAAGCCAGTCCTTCACCGAGCTTGTCGCCGTAGCCGGCCTCATCTCTCCGTTCGAGGACGGATGCGTGGCGTCGGTCATCGGCGTTATCGAACAATGGTTGAATGAGGTAGACGATACGAAGCTGTAAGCCCGGGACAATGGAATATCCGCGGGGATGGAAGACCACATGCGCGAAAGGTGCCTGTGGTCTTCAGCCGTTATGGGAGGGAAGCAACGGGAACAGCCCCAATGGTGTCATTCTAAATAATGGGATATAATGTGTTCGGTTCTTGTTGGGAAATGAGGGGAAGTGCGGGAATTTTCCCATATCCTTGTCGTATATTATATGGATCGCTCTACCTTCGATCCCGCGGCAGACCTGGTCCGCAGACCGCAGGGGCGGTCCGATATGCCGGAGATCGGCATTTTTGCGCAGCGGGCGAAGCATCGGCCGAATCCGATTGGCATTACGTGCGCGAAGCTGGTTGACATTGAAGGAGCGGTTATCCGGGTACAAGGGCTGGACGCGATAGACGATACGCCAGTGATTGATGTGAAGCCGCATTTCCCGGCCTTTGACTCGCCATCGAATCCGCAGGTGCCCGCCTGGGTAGACCAGCTGATGGCGAATTATTTCTGATAAGCGAAATAAGCGATGTTGACGGAGAAGGAGGGGATTGACATGCGTATCTATATGATGTTCCTGTTCGTCATACTGAATGGAGTTATATTCAAGGGGCTGGGAATAGAGACGCTGCTATTCTTCGACGCTACGATCATCGTTATTTTGTTATTTCTAATCCATGAGAAACAGAGCCGGATTGCGTCGCGGTTCGCGAAGCCGGAACCGGCTCCCGGCCCGAGGGTGCTGTACCGGGCCCCCCGGTCGGAGACGGACTGGAGGGATCTTCCGAGCCAGCGCGATATGGCGAAGCTGTCCCGAGACGAGCGCCAGCAGCAGGGGGAGCAGCAACCATGATGTATTTATTCTTATCGTCCATTCGGAGTGATGCCGTTGACGTATACGCTAGTAATTGTATTTATTCTTACTTTGATTATTCATGCGTCCGAGACGCTATCCTACTCGATCCGCTTCGCGGGCGTCCGGATCGGCAAGCTCGCGGTCGCCTTGTCCCTGACCGGCATCGTCGTGCTCGTGGCGCGCACGGCCAACCTGATTCAAGCGCCGTTCACCGCCAATTTTATTGATTATGCCAATCGCCATCCGGAGTTCGATCCGCTGCCCTACCTCAGGTTCACGCTGGTGGCGGCTTCGGCCGGGACGCTGCTCGCGATCGGGGTGTTCCCGACTTTCGTTCAACTGTTCACGCGGATCATCGCCCGGCTGGAGGTGGCCGGCTCGATCCCGAAGCTGCTGGCCGGCGTCACGATCGGCCAGTTGAAGCGGACGAAGAGTTATATCCGCAGACCGACCTGGTCCATGCTGATCAGTCTCCGGTATTTAGGAATTCCGAAGCGGTTCATCCTGTTGAATATCGCGGTTACCGCGATCTATACGGTAGGCGTGCTCGCCTCGCTGTATGCAGCCTATCTTGTTCCGGAGCTCAGCACGACCGCTTCGCAGTCATCGGGGCTCATTAACGGGATGGCGACTATCCTGCTGACCATTTTCATTGATCCGCAGCTCGGATTGATTACGGATAAGGCGCTTCAGCATCCCGAAGAACGCGGCCGGCTGGGCCGAATCTATGCGGTGCTGATGTTTTCGCGCTTCTTCGGCACCTTGCTTGCGCAGCTTCTGCTGGTCCCGGCGGCCTATTGGATCGCCTCCATCGTCCGGATCATCAGTTGAGATCGCGGCCAGGGCTGCGTAATATTTTTCCAAGGAAAAGCTAACGTAATGCAGGAAACGAAAGACAGTCTCCTGCGTATGACATGATGACAGGCAACCTGCCGCGTCAGTACGCCAACAAAGGGGATACATAGATATGTTAAGCATTCTGGGATATACATCCGAGGACAGGGTTCTTATTATACAAGCGGATGATGCGGGCCAATCTCCCGAAGCGAATGAGGCAGCGTTCGAGCTGCTGGAGAGCGGAGCCGAGGTTACGATCGCCACCCGCGGCGCAACTCCGGATCCTTTCGGCGACCGGGTCGTCCGTGTCCGGGCTGATCGCAAGGACTGCGAGTCGCTGCGGACAGCGTTCGGGGATCAGGTCTGGGATGCGGTCTATGACAACATCTGCTATACGCCGCAGGAAGCGCTGATGGCATGCGATCTTTTCGCAGGGAAAGCGAAGAAGTATATTTTCACCTCGACGCTGTCGGTATACGACTGCGCTTGCGACGCTCATCCCGAGTCGGATTTCGATCCTTATTCGTATCCGTTCGAGACGGATCCGGAGGCCGAGGCAGACTACGGCGAAGGAAAGCGGCAGGCGGAGGCCGTCTTCTTCCAGCGGGCCGGCTTCCCCGTGCATGCGGTCCGCTTCCCGATTGTGCTGGGGGAGGACGATTATACGCGGCGGCTGCATTTCCATGTGGACCGGATCCGGCAGGGGGAGCCGATTGGCATCCCGAACCGGGAGGCGAAAATGTCGTTCATCAGCTCGGATGAAGCGGCTTCGTTTTTATGCTGGCTGAAGGATCAGAAGGGAGCGGGACCGATCAATGCCTGCTCCAACGGAGAACTGTCGCTTGATCGCATCCTTGCCATCGTGGAAGAGACCGTCGGCAGAAAGGCGATCGTGGAACCGCCGGCGGAGGGGAACCGTTCGCCATTCGGCGTCCCGGATCATTGGTTCATGGATAACCGCCGGGCGCGGGAAGCCGGATTCAAGTTTCCGGAAGTGACGGATTGGTTCATTCCGCTCGTGCGCAAGCTGGCGCGGAATTGACTAGGTTAGCAGGAGGAATGAAAGGATGTTTATCAATGTGAAGCCGCGGCTGCGGGAGACGGCTATTCGCGAGCTTGTCGAGTTATCTGTATTTCCTGATCCGGATAAGGTGGAAGCTGTCTTGAAATGGTATGAGCAGCATCCCGACCACGAGCTGTGGGGATATGAGAGCGAAGGCGAGGTTGCAGGCATCATCGGCTTCCGGAAGCAGGAGAAGGAGCAGGAGAAGGAGATCGAGATTCTTCATATCGCCGTCCATCCGGAGCTGCGGGGAGCAGGGTTCGGCAGAGGCATGATCTTAGAGCTCATCCATCAGGAGCAGCCGGACGTCGTCAAAGCGGAGACCGATGAGGAAGCGGTTGATTTTTATCGAAATATCGGATTTAGAATTGAGAGCCGGGGCGAAATCTACCCGGGGGTGGAGCGGTTCACTTGCACGTATGAGACTCATCCGGAAGAGCAATAGGCACCCTGCTCCGGCGCAGAAGAGAGCCGCACACGATGTGCGCTCTCTTTATTGCGCTCTTTTTAAGGCGTATAGTTGCTGTCGGGCAGCGCTTTGCCGGCGATGATCTTGGCAGAGATGATGCCGAGGAGCAAATCATTGAAGGATAAGTTTCACGGTTTATATTTTTTTCAAAATCCGCCGCATCGGCGCACGGAAAGCTCGCTTCTGATCGGAACAAACCCGACTGGCGTCAATAGGGCAAAATACGCGATGGTAACGCAACGTTCCTGTCTCGCGCTATATCCTTGGCGGGATTTGCATAGTTCTTAAGAACGGTTTATCGGCTGAGGTACTTGGAAACAGAGAAACGTTTGGATAAAATATCCTCTATCTGAATACAAAAACAAAGGACAGGTGGATTATGTTTCCAAGGAAATTATGGCTTTCCAAATCGATGCGGATTGCGTGCAGTCTGCTGTTGGCTGCAGTCGCGCTGCTGCCGGCCGCTTCCGCGCATGCGGCTGACGAGCAATGGATTGCTCAAGTATGGAAGGAATACACAGCCTACAACAAAAAAACGGTCGATGCTTACGAGAGTTATTTGAAACAAACCGAGCGGGCGTATAAGAAATTTTATGACGACAGCCATCGGAAGTACGAAGAGATGATGGCGCAGGTGCATGCGGACCAGAAGGAATGGCATGAGGAGCTGGACGCCGATCTCAAGTCTCTGGAAGAGCGGTATGGCAGCGACAGAAGTGTTAAGAACAAGCTCAGAGAGTATCGTCAATATATCAATCCGAATTTTTTGAACAGTCCCTTGTGGAAATATGAGGTGGCCGGCAATCCGAATCATTTGAACAGCACGATGTGGAAGCTGAATAAAGCCCTGAATGAAAATTATTTGGAAAGCCTTATGTGGACTTATAGCAAAGCGATCAATCCGAACTATTTGAACAGCTCGATGTGGAAATACAACAAAACGGTGAATGAGAATTATTTGAACAGTCCGATGCAAAAGCTGAAGAAGGGCTCCAGTGAAAATTATGCGGATAGTCCGATTAATAAATACAGCAAGGGCAAGCTGACGAAGACGCAGGCAAAAAAGCTCTATGCCGAACTGAAGAAAGAGCAAACCGCAAACGTATCCAAAGGGGTGGCGGCCAGCAAGAAGGCGATTGCCGACCTGACCGCCATCACGAAAAACAAGATTGGCGATCTTCATAACGAAACCGTTCAATTGCTGGAGAAGCAGCGTGAAGAATCGCTTCAGGCCATCTCCGACCTGCGCAAGGAAATCTGCGGGGAAGGTCTCCAATGGGAGCCTTTATTCCCTGCGCCGGAGCCAAAAGAAAATACAGCGGCCTAGGCCGTTCGCTTTCACCAAGATGCCGTGCGCAAGCGCGGCATTTTTTGCGTCTTTTCTAGCCATGCTGGCGGGAGTGATGATAACGGAAAGGTGCTGATGCAGCGCAACAAGTCGGGGGATGTATGGGTCCTCCCCGGAGGCAGGGCGGAGTGGAATGAGCCCACAGAAGAGGCCGTCGTTCGGGAATTTGCCGAGGAATTGGGCATGCGGGTACGACCGGTCAGGCTCGCAGGCTTGATCGAAAACTTCAATGCGTACCGGCAGGCGGGCTTGCACGAATTCGGCGTATATTACGAAGTCCATGCTTGCCCGGGGGAACAGGCGGATATTCCGGACGACGAATTTATCGGCAAGGAAGCGGAGCCTGTCCTTACCTTCCGGTGGATCGATTTGGATGAGATTCCGGATACGGTTATTTACCCGGCGGCCTTGAAGCAATTGCTTCGATCAAACGGCGAGTTCCGCCATATCGTGAACGATGATCTGAAGGAATCCGGCCGCGCGTTCGAGGAAAAATGTACCTGCTGATATAGAATCAGGACTCCAAGAAATGAACGCGGGTTGAGGTCTTCGGGCAGCCCCGGCCTCTTTCAAATGCTTCAGTCTAAAAGAGAATCCGGGACTGACCTGACGGCATTACTTTGCCATCTGCAAGTGTTGGGCCGATTCGTCCCATGACAACGTGCAGGAGAGAGCCTCGCGGAAGAAGGACAAGGGGACCATTAGCTTCCCTTTGGCAATGATCATGGGGACAGCAAGCTTAACCTTGTTGCCGTCGACTTGAATGTTCTTTTCGTTATGCTTAATCGGGACGATGACCTGACGTTCATCTTCTTTGATTTGAATAGATTTGTTTTTGACGGAATAGGAGATGCCGAGGGCATCCAGCGTATCGAGAAGAGGAAGCATCAATTGATCCTGATGCCGGACCGGCTTCGAGGACAGGGAGACGTCTTCCTTGTTCCACGAGACGGTAATGTCGGCTTCTACCGGCTCCGGCTGCTTTTTGACGGGTGCGGGCTTGGACTTGGATGAAGCCTGACCGGCTGAAGCGGAGGACTTGCTTTTTGCTGTGCTAGTACGGCTTCCCGCAGGCTTCGACGAGCTTGCCTTGGACGAACGGCTTGACCCGTTATGGTAATGATACTCCCCGTACTCCAGCCCCCATTTCTCGCAGTTCGTCCGGCACGTATGGCCTCCGTATTTGTCCGTTCTGCCCGGATGAGCAATCGCTTCCGGCGCCGCGGATCCGGCTCCCAGCAGAATGGCAAGGCTGGCGATAATCCATCTTTTCCGTGGAGAGGACATCGTATGATTACCTCCTTGTCTATATTGGTCTTTGCCTATTATTATATTATAGTAAAATTATTCCTGAATTCATAGAGTCTCCCTGATGGATGTGTCAGTCAAGAATCGGGGGATAACGACGTACAGTGAGGTGCGGAAATGAACAGAACGATATTGCAGGAAGCCAAAGAGGTGGCGGTAAGCGCGGCGAAAGCGGCCGGGGCCATCATCAAGCGGCGCTTCGACACGATGCATAAGGTGGATGAGAAAGGGGACGCCGGAGATGTGGTGACTGAAGCCGATTATGAAGCCGAACAGGTCATCGTGGAGGCGATCGAGCGGAAATTCCCCGCTCATCGCATTCGCAGCGAGGAAGCCGGCCAACTGGGACGGGATATGATCGACGCCATCGTGCTCTATAATTCGGAAGGAGAGGATCTGTATTCCGGCGTGTTGATGGTCCAGGAAGCGGGCGGTCAGGTCATGGACTTCCAGGGCCGGCCGTTCCGGACGATGTGCCAGGAGCCATACCTGATTGCTTGTTCCCCCGAAGCCGATGAACAATGGCTGGAGCTTGTGCGCCAAGGAATACAGACTGGAGCATGAGGCAAGAGGCACTGAAGCGCCATGCCGGAGCAGGCATGATTCTATGTGAAGAGGTGGATTGATGACCATGATGGATTGGGACTTATCCGAATATGAGGATCCGAACGTATATGATCTTGAAAATCAGGGCAATCCTGAACTGCCGATGGTTCTAGAATGGGCGACTTTGAACTCCTGCATCTGTACGGAGGCTGGTCCGGCGCATCCCTCGAGCCTTCCTCTCTTTCGATGGTGGCGGTATGCCGGAGAGCGTAAAGGGGGCGGATAGGTTGGCTCTGATGTTCGCGTTCTTGCTTGGCATCGCCCTGTTGTTTGCCGCGGGAGCAGACGGCTTGCTCCATTGGTTGAGAACAGGGGATCCGTTGCGAATGCTCGTGGTTGGGCTGGCCGGAGGCGGAGCGGCAGGGATGATCAAGCTGCTCCGTTATGTGAGGGGCATATATCATCTCAAGCTTGGCCCGCATATCATATTCGCTCCCCGCATTTTCCGATGGAAGGAGACTCGCGCGGTTCCTTGGTGATGCTGGATGGGGAATGGTATATCAGCATCCGGTTGCTCTCAGGTTATGTGTCGAGCCGGGATTTCAGGTATACATTCCGCTTCCCGGGAAGGGATGATGTTGTATTAAGCAGTTCCGCCCAGTACTTGCCCGGAATCAGTATGTTCGATCTGGATGACACCGCATTCGTCCGGCTATCCGCTCTCGATTACGCACTGCGTTTCAATGAGAATGTCGCGTATATTGTGGACCCGGCTTCGAAGCCGGAGCGAACAGGGTAAGGAGGACGCCGATGTCATATATCAGAGGCTTGAATCATTTCTGTTTTTCCGTGTCGGATATGGAAGCCTCGATCGCGTTCTACCGCGATATTTTGGAAGGCAAGCTGCTGTGTGTCGGGAGGCGGCTGGCTTACTTCGATTGCCATGGCTTGTGGATCGCGCTGAATCAGGAGGATGCCGAGCGCTCCGGGCAGGCGGTTACTTATACGCATATCGCGTTCAGCATTGATGAAAAGGATTATGAGCCGGTGCGCCAGAAGCTGCTGGATTATGGAGTTACGGTACTTGCTGGCCGGGAAAGGTCACGGGAAGACAGACAGTCGATTTATTTTCTCGATCCCGATCATCACTGCTTCGAATTCCATACGGGGACGCTCGGCGATCGGCTTCAATACTATCGTGCCCGCAAGCCCCATATTCAGTTTTTTGATTGATATCCAGAAAAATGGAGTATGCGGCAGGGAACGGGAGCGTGCGAGGCACTGGATCGTGGAATTGACGAAGCGGCAAGTGCGCTATGCGTAGCTGATCGGCTTGGAGCGGCTGTATGCCGAGATCGATACGACAGACGAATGGGCATTGCCGAGGCTTGATTTTTTCCCGTTCGAGGCCGTTCCTGCCTGGGTTACTTATCAGCGTTGAGTGTTGTCAGGACATGCCTTTGAACGAGGCAGAGAGGAGAAAAACTATGAAACCGACCACGATTTATCTCGTCCGCCACGGACAGACGGAGTGGAATCTGGAGCATCGAATGCAGGGGCATCAGGACTCTCCCTTGACCGAATTGGGTGTCCAACAAGCAATCTGGCTGGGGGAGGCGCTGCGGCATGAGCCTCTTGATGCGATATATGCCAGTTCCAGCGGAAGGGCGTATCGGACCGCAGAGCTGATTCGAATGGAGCGGGGTCTTCCGATTCAGGCCTGTGAGGATCTGAAGGAGATTCATCTCGGCGCATGGGAAGGACAGACGCAGGCGGCGGTGCGGGAGCGGGACCCGGAGCAGTTCGAATTATTTTGGAAAAACCCGGGCCAATTCCAGGTTGAAGGCGGAGAGACCTTCCATGAGGTTCAAGAGCGGGCTCTGGGGCGGCTATTGCGCATCGTGCGCGACCATCCCGGCCAATCCGTCTTGATCGTGACCCATACGGTCGTGGTCAAGCTATTGATGGCTTACGCGGAGCCGCGCCCTCTTCATCTGCTGTGGGAGCTTCCCTACATTCATCCGGCCTGCCTGTGCAAGCTGGAGTTCACGGAGGGGAGACCTCGTATTTTACTGCATGGCGACACGTCCCACTACCAGGATGCGCTCGGAGAGAAAGCCTGGTAGCCGTGCGTTCCCATGCAGCCGATGAGGGGAATCTTAGCGGTACACGAGGATGTACAGCATCAGCGAAGTGAGCAGGCTCGGTGCGCCAAGAAGCCATAGCGTAGCGACGAAGCCTATGCCTTGACTGGCGCTGTGCTGTCTGTTGTACTCGGGTTGGCTTAGCCCGTCGGACATCATGCCGGCAAATCCGCACAGCCCGAGACCAATCCAACCCGTAATGTTGAACAATTGGTACAGATCATCTTCAATGAGGGCATACACTCCTGCAATGGCGACGATGAGCAGTCCCAAAGTAATTCGAATAATCATAGGCACTTAACCTCTATATCATCTTTTCGAACGATCTGATGTCAAAGTGGTTACAAAACGGTAACAAAATCTTAATTAAATGCCATATATTATAGCATGATCTCTCCTCCTATTCGTGTTACGATGTGTACGAATTCGAATCAAGCCGAAGCTCGGAAGAGCGCGGGGGACCCAACTTTTGGGGTGAAGTCGCATACTTGCGTCAGGGGTGACCTCTTTGACCCGAACCCGACAGCTAACCTCGTAGGCTGCAAAGGGAGAGATGAATGAATGAAGAATCCACTCAAAAAAGTCGCAGTAACCAGCGCTATCGCGCTAGCTCCGGTTCTGGCGGCCGGTTCCGCCTTCGCGGCGCCGCAGACCGATGCGGTGCAGGCGCAGAACCCGAATTGCTATATGGTTAAAGTAAACGGCGTAAATGTGAAAGCCGTCATTCCGGATCCGGCAAAATCCGCCGACTGGCAAGCTTGGTTGGACAATCTGGTAAAGGATTGGAAGAATCAAGCCAATAACGGCAGCACACAGCAGCAGCCTGTCGTAAAACTGCCGACGGTTCAAAATCCAGGCAACGTCGTCACCAAACCGGAATCCAAGCCAACGCCTGCTCCAACGAAGCCGGCACAGCCTGCGCCAAGCACAGATAATGGCACGGTCACGGACAAGTCCGACTTTGCGAGTCAAGTGGTCGATCTGGTCAACAAGGAACGGGCCAAAGCCGGCTTGAACCCGCTTCAATCGGATGAGAAGCTGACGAAGGTAGCGATGATTAAGGCGCAAGATATGTATAACAACAACTATTTTGACCATCAATCGCCGACGCTCGGCTCCCCGTTCGATCTGATGAAGGCGCAAGGCGTTCAATACCGTACGGCTGGCGAGAACATCGCCAAAGGACAGCGTACGCCGGAAGAGGTTATGAACGCTTGGATGAACAGCCAAGGCCATCGCCAAAACATTTTGAATCCGAACTATACTTCGATTGGCGTCGCTTATTACAATGGCGAATGGGTTCAAGAGTTCACCGGCTAAAATTAAATATGACATCACTGCAGCGGCATCGGGAGAAGGTGCCGCTGTTTTGTCGCGCATCCGGTTGCCGCTGACTCCGAAAGGGAATCCTATTCCTGATCCTGCAACATCCCGCGCCTGAAGAGCGTCAGG
Organism: Paenibacillus dendritiformis; assembly: GCF_015845845.1. GTDB lineage: Bacteria > Bacillota > Bacilli > Paenibacillales > Paenibacillaceae > Paenibacillus_B > Paenibacillus_B dendritiformis_C. Next base: position 96,161 of record NZ_LDIG01000062.1, on the reverse strand, counting down.
TAAAATATAGGAAGATGCGTTCATGCATTCATTCCGATATGTAAGAAGGGAGAAGATTGAGATGAAGCAGATAAACAGGCTTGCCTGCGGATTGGCACTTGCCGGCATGATGGCGCTGCCGGCAGGAACACAGGCGGAACCGCGGGCCATAGAGCCCGTCAACATGGCCATTGAGATGAACGAGCTGAGTCGGGCTGATCTGGCGGTGCTGCTGGCCGAGCTCTTCGGGCTCGATACGAAGAAGGCGAGCACGACATTCGCGGATGCGGCCGATCACTGGGCGACGGCCCAAGGGGCCATTCCCGCCGTCATCGAAGCGGGACTCATGAAGGGAACGGATGCCGAGCATTTCCGGCCCGATCGAAGCGTAACCTATCAGGAGATGATCGCTGCGCTGGCAAGGGGGTACCAGCTTGACGAGATGGCCGCGCCGGCGCTCGAACAGGCGAAGTCAGGGCCATACAAGTGCTCGGCCTGGGCGTCCCGCTATATTCACGCGGCTGTAGCCTTGTCGATCGTCAAAGACGATCTTGACTTCCGTAAGCCGATCTCCGAGCTAGCGGCCAAGAAGCTGGCGGAGCAGTTCCAGGAGGCCGTCCGGATTTCGCCGCTGGAGACGAAGATGGAAGTCGGCCGCACCAAGCAAGGAGAGGCGGTGCTGACGTTCATCGTAACCAACGTATCGCATGAAGAGCTGGTTCTTCCGTTCACCTCCTCGCAGCGCTATGACTTCAAGGTGACGGACTCGGCGGGCAAAGTGGTATATCAGGCCTCCAAGGACAAATTTTATTTAACCGTATTGGGAGAGGAGACGGTGCTCCCCGGGAAATCGCTGACATACCGCGAGTCTGTGAATCTGCAGCAGGGTCAAACCTATACGGTAGAGTTCTGGCTGGTGACCGAACATAAGGCGTACTTGAAGGAACAGATCCAATTATAAACGCAGACCGCGGATTGAGCCTTCTGTCCGGACATCCGGCATGAAGGCTTTTTGGCGTTGTCTAAGCGGAACGGTTGGAAGCATATTGCCGCCTCCGGGACTTGATTTTACAATAAGATTAGATAAAATAAAACCTTGTCCATAAAGGAATATGGCGGAGTTCTGTCCATATGGATAGGATAGGAGGAAGGAGGGAGGGCCATGGCTTTTGGCGCCCGGGTGTTGAAGACGGGGATCGCCGTTACGCTCGCCTTATACATCAGTCAATATTTTCAATTCAAAACGCCGGTGATTGCCGCAGTGGCGGCCATCTTCGCCATGCAGCCGTCCATCTACCGGTCATGGCGTTATTTTCTCGATCAACTCCAGACGAACACGTTGGGGGCCGCGATCGCCCTGCTGGCCGGCATGGCGTTCTCGAACGAGCCGATCGCGGTCGGGATTGTATGCATTGTGGTCATCATTATCTGTCTTAAGATGAAGATGGAGGAGACGGTCGGGCTAACGTTGGTCACTGTCATCTCGGTCATGGAAGCATCGGGGCAATGGGACTTTGCGCTCGGAAGGTTCGCGCTGACGCTAATAGGCATCGGCTCGGCATTTTTAATCAATATTTTGTTCTTCCCGCCGAATCCGCAGGCGCAATTTATCGGGCAGATCCAGAATGTATTCAGCCGGATGTCGCTTTTGCTTCGCACCGCCATTTCGGATGAGATGAAGGAGAGCGCGTTCCGCGTCGAGAAGCAGGGGCTGGAGGATTCATTGAAATCGATCTCGGATAAGTACAAGCTGTTCGAGGAGGAGACGAAGAAGCTGAAGCGGTCCAAATACCGCCATACGCGCCGCATCGTCGTGTACAAGCAGCTGCTGAATACGCTGCGCAAAGGCATCGAGGTGCTCAATATCATCGAAGAGCATTATTTTCAGTCGGCCCGTACGAAGGAATCCGATCTGTTCTTCGATCGCCATCTGGAGCTGCTCATTAAATGCCATGAGCATGTCCTGCTCAAGTTCGAAGACAAGGTCAAGCCCGACAGCGGCGACATCGCCAATCTGGAGCGGGAAAACGAACGCTTTATGACCCAGGCGCTGCAGTACGGCACGGATGGACCGGAAGGAGCGTTGCGGTTATCGATCGTGGCTGCGTCCTTATATGAATACGGCCATCAGATCAGCCGGCTAGACCGCTTGGTCGGGCATGTGGATAAGGAAGAAGATAAGGGTCTGCTGCAAAGCTTGCTGTAAAAAGAGAAGAGAAATATTTACATGAAAGAGAGCCGCGTATGCGGTTCTTTTTTTTGCTGTCGTGTTACGAAAGCTTCTCCAGAGCATTTTGACTTGAACTGGATGGTTGAGGTAAAATGATTTCGACCCTGCAGTCATATATAGAACCGGTCGGTACTAAATGGGAGGCGGCAGTTTTGCACTCGTCAGGCTCCCTAATCAACAGATAATGAACAGAAAAAAGAGGAGGACGAGAGATGTCGCAAGCAAGGCGGAAATACAACGGACCATTGGTCATCTTGATGATGAACATGTTCGTGACGATGGTAGGAATGGGGTTGATTATCCCGATACTGCCTTCTTTCTTGCAGGAATTTGGCGGCGGAGGACAGGCGATGGGCTATCTGGTTGCCGCTTTTGGGCTTACTCAATTTCTGTTCTCTCCCATAGCGGGGGAATGGTCTGATAAATACGGCCGCAAAATATTGATTGTTAGCGGGGTCGGAATATTCGCTTTGTCGCAAATCGTGTTTGCTTTTGCGGACCAGATGTGGATGCTGTATCTGTCCCGTCTTCTCGGCGGCTTGGGGGCGGCATTGTTAACCTCGCCGATGATGGCGTATATTGCCGATATTACGACCGAGGATGAACGGGCCAAGGGGATGGGACTGTTCGGCGCCTCCATGACGCTGGGAGTCGTGATCGGCCCGGGCATCGGGGGACTGCTCGCGGAATACGGCATCCGCGTTCCCTTTTATTTCGCTGCCGGGTTAGCCGTCGCCGGAACGCTGCTCTCCAAAATGGCGGGGAACGAGCAAGGCTTCGTCGCCGGCATGAATACGGCGTACATGAGTCTGGGCAATATTATCGGGCCTTCGATTGCCGGGATCTTATATGACGTGAATACCAATATTCCTTATTGGTTCGGAGCCGTGATTTTATTGCTCAGCACGATGATTCTCGCCAACTGGAAGCGAACCGGCAAGGGGGAGGTTCAATCCTCCACGGCTTCCCTGTAAGAGGACGGATTCATTGCAAACGGGAGGCTTTTTCGTTAAGATAGGTCATATTCGCATGACCGGAACAGTTTGTACAGGGGGCATTCATCGTTATGGAGGAGCGTTCGGCAGAAAAAAAGAAGCATATTTTACAGTCGGCGATGAAGCTGTTTGCCACGCAGGGTTATATGAAGACGACGATGCAGGAGATAGCCCAATATTGCAAAATGTCCAAAGGCAGCGTATATCAGCATTACGCTTCCAAAGAAGAACTGTTGTTGAACATATTCAAATATTATTACCGGCTGCTCTATGATCGGATTCAGATCATTGAACGGGATCCGTTATTGACGCCCCGTGAACGGGTGAAGAAGAAGATCGAAGTCCATATGGTGATGTTGTCCGAATATCCCGAGTTCACGACGATGCAAATGCGGGAAAATGCCGGGTTCGCCAATAAAGAGATCCATCAATTTTTGCAGCAGGCCAGTCTTGATAACACCCGGAGCATCATGAACGATTTGACGGATATGTACGGGAACGCCATCTCGCCATACAAGCTTGATTTGACCTTGCTGCTGAGCGGAATCATTACCACATACTTAAACGTGATCTTGCTGGAGGAGGTTACGGTGAAGTTGGACCGCCTCAGTGATTACGCGCTTGATCTGGTCGATCTGAGCGCGCAGAAGCTGCTGCAATCCCGGCCGGAACCGTTCATGAAGGAGGAGGATTGGCCGGCGCTTCTGCAAGCGATCAGCCAGGAGCCGCAGAAAGCGATGCATCCGCTGGTCCTGGTGCAGAAAATGCGTGAAGAGCTGAGCCGGCTGAGCCTGCCTCCCGAACGAATTCAGGATGCCATAGATTCGCTCGCGGTACTGGAGCAGGAGCTTATGGAGATTCAGCCGCGGCGGGTTATCGTGCTCGGGATGCTCGCCAATCTGAACCGGGTGGAGACGCTGCGTCCTGTCTGCGATCAACTGGAGACGGCCGTGCAGCACTTGAATCGGCTGTAAGGCCAGGAATAAACATGGTACTTACAGGGCACCCTGAGCCTAACCACATCTGATGAGAGAGGTGACCGGGGTGCCGATTGCCCGCTTGAACGGTGTCAGCCTGCACTATCATGTGCGAGGCAAAGGGGTGCCCATCATCTGGATCCATCCGCCATTGCTGACATCGGAAAATTTCAATTACCAGATGGCCCAATTGTCCGACAGCTTCCGGGTCATCACGTTCGATATTCGGGGCCACGGATACAGCGGCCCGTCTGAAGAGCCGATCACATACCAGCTCATCGCGGAAGATATGCTCGCGCTGATGGATAAGCTGGGCGTGAAGCAAGCGTATGTCGGCGGCTACTCTACCGGAGGATCGATCGCTCTGCACGCGCTCTTGTCCGCCCCGGAGAGGTTCCTCGGGGGCGTGCTGATCAGCGCGATGTCCGAAGCGAGCGATATGTGGCTGCGCGGCCGCATCCGCGCGGCGGCAGCCTTCACTCGCTGGAAGGCCAAGTCGCTCATATCATGGGCGATCACATGGGGGAACGCCGATAGCCGCCTTACCTATAAAAATCTTCAGCGAGCGGCCAGGAGAGGCAATAATGCCAACTGGAGACAATATTACCAGTACAGCTTGAACTACAATTGCACGGATCGGCTGCAGGAGATTAAGGCGCCGGTGCTGCTCATCTACGGACAGAACGACAGAAGCTTTCACAAATATGCGCTTATCCTGCATCATGGCCTGCCGAACAGCCAATTGTACTGGATCCCGAAGGCGAAGCATCAAATTCCGACGAAAAATGCTCTGGAGATGAACTGGCTGATCGAGCAGTGGGTGAAGAACCGCTGCAAGACGCTGCCTGAGGAGCGGGAGGAAGCGTTGGCCTGGTCAGGGCATTTGTACGATGCCGATACGGATACCCCGGAAGAACGAATTCAGCATTGACGATCGTGTTTTTTTGAACTATGCGGAAAAGGGCCTCTACGGAGGCCTTTTTGTGCTCGGGACTTTCTTGCATAATGCAGAAAAGCAGGGAAATGGCGCTGAGGCAGCGAATTGTTTTATGTTGGCGTGTCAACTGCGAAATCACGTTGACTTTTGATTCCGGGTACGGCTATGATTTCTGGAAGGATACGAGCATGCCTGACATCTACCGCTGCACCTTCCGCGGCGAGAATCTTGCGGAAGTGGAGCGCCTATGGAAATGAACTGGAATTGGGGCTGGGGAACAACCGGATTTTTCGCACAAAATGATAGAAAGCAGGGGCAGAAAATGATAGAGAAGCGCAAAGCAATAACGAATCGGCTGCCGCACCGGTATCCGTTCCTGATGGTGGATTGCATTACCGACATTCAAGAAGGGCAGTGGGCGAAGGACAAAAAAGGTCGCTGGAACGGAATGGTATTTCGCCGGTGAAGGGTCGGAACGGACGATGCCGCATACGATGATCGTCGAAGCCTTGGCCCAATTGGGCGCGTTGGCGGCGATGGGACATGGCGGCAATCTTGGCTTTCTGTCGTCCATCAAAGGAGCGGAATTCTGCGGTCATGCCTTACCGGGGGACTGCCTGGAGCTCGAGTACACGCTTATTAAGGCAAGGCGGGGCTTTGTCGTAGGCAGCGGCCAGGCTTCGGTCAACGGTAAAGTGATTGTGAAAGTGGATGAGATTATGGTATATGCGGAAAGTGATACGTAAGAAATTTTATTATAAATTTTACTATAACAACCATTTTGTGGTTGAATATTTATGCATCCCTCTCCGGGTAACGGGGAGGTTTTTTTCATTCCATGCCGCAAATCGCTCTTTTGCTATGAGACAACAGGAGGCAACAAAAATTTTAAACTGGGGATTTACAAAACGTTCATAGGCAAGTATTATATCTTTAACTACCTGGCTTACGCAGAAACAACCAGAATCCTGCATAATTATTTGACCAAAGTTCGAAAAGTAGTTCGCCGTTTGCCGGCAAACCATTAATTTCGTTAATGCTTAGAGTCAACATAATTATTTTATGAATGTAGGGGGAGTTGTACAGTGAAGAAAAGTTGGGTCATGTTTTTATGCTTGCTGTTGTCGCTAACGCTGGTGCTCTCGGCATGCAGCGGCGGCGATACCGCGGAGCCATCCAAGGAACCGGCTCAAAAGGAACAGGGCAGTGAGGCGGAGAAGAAGGAGGATGGAGATCCGGCTTCCGAGCCGGAAGAAGCCGGAGTTATCAACGAAGGAATTGTCAAGGCTTCCGATCCAAGCAAATCGCCGGCGAACGCCACGGCCCGGACAGACACGCTCATTATCGGCATGTCCGCGCCGGCTGGAATCTTCCACCCGCTGTACGCGGAGACAACCTATGATACTTACGTCGCCGACACATTATTCAAATCACTGCTGGAAGTGCAGAAGGACGGAACGTATGCCCCGATGCTGGCGGAGAAGTATGAAGTCTCGCCGGATAATCTCACCCACAAGTACAAGCTGAGGGAAGGCTTGAAGTTCAGCGATGGCTCGCCGTTGACCGCGGAAGATGTCGCCTTCACGATAACCGTCCTCCATGACAAGTCGTATGACGGCCCCACAGACATTATCAGACACGCCAAGATCAAGGGCGGCAAGGAGTATTTTGATGGTAAAGCAACCTCCATTGAAGGCATCAAGGTTATCGATCCTCTCACGATTGAATTCACAACCATTGAACCTAGCGCACTAGCACAGCCCGCTATAGGTGGGGCTGGCATCATCTCTAAGGCCTATTACGGCCAAAATTACAAACAGGGCGATTTGAGCTATATGAACGATCTGTTCACGAAGCCGCTTGGCAATGGGCCATACAAGCTGGAAAAGTTCGTGGCCGGCCAGGAAGTAACGTTTGTCGCCAATGAGAACTATTTCAAGGGCGCACCGAAAATTCCGAAGCTGATCTACAAATTCACGACGGAGGAGACGAACGCCCAACTGCTGCAGGCTGGAGAGACGGATATGGATTTCATTTCCGCGAATCTCGACAACTTCGAGCTGCTGCAATCAATGAGTTTCCTCGATATAACGCTCTTCCCGACCAATGGTTACGGCTACATCGCCTTCAATCATAATCGGGCGAAGTTCCAGGATAAGAAGGTACGGCAGGCCTTGACGTATGGTCTGGACCGCGAGCAAATCGTGGATGCTGTATACCAGGGCTACGCCGAGGTCATCAACGTGCCACAATCGAAGCTGTCCTGGGCCTATACCGATGAAGTGAACAAGTACGAATTCAATCTCGAAAAGGCGAAGAAACTGCTCGATGAGGCGGGATGGAAGGTCGGCGCGGACGGCATTCGTGAAAAAGACGGCGAGAAATTCATAATCAATTTCGCGGCAACCTCGCCAAACGTGGTGAATGACGCGATTATTCCGGTCGCGCAAGCGAACTACAAGGAACTGGGCATCGAATTCGTCGCCGAGCAAATGGACTTCAACGCGGTTATAGAGAAGAAGAAGAAAGGCGATTTCGATATGCTGTTCTTGGCCGTCGGGTTAAGGCCGGACCCGCAAGTGAGTCAAAATTCTTTTATTACTGGCGGATCGCAGAACGATATCGGTTACTCTAATCCAAAAGTCGACGAGCTGTTCGAAAAAGGCGGAAAAACGCTGGATATAGAAGAGCGCAAAAAGATTTACAAGGAACTGTACCAAGAGCTCAACGAGGATTTGCCATACATTTATATGTACCAGCGCCGCGACATGTGGGCCAATAATGCCCGCTTTACAGGGCTCGATATGAGTCCCTACCGCGATTTCTCTTACGGCGTAGATTCATTAATGATCAATTGATTGTATATAATACCATTGATCCGAACCCTCTCCCGTCCTGTCGGGAGAGGATTTTTATGACAGAATAGATCCGAGGCATACGCATGGGTCTCGTAACAATCAAGCATGTGTCGGTTAACAGAAAACTACAATATTTTATAATCTAGGGATTTACAAAATGTTGATAGGCAAGTATTATATTCTGTAACTGCCTGGCTTAGACAGAAACAACGAGATTCCTGCATAATTATTTGACCAAAGTTCGAAAAGTTTGTTTGCTTTGCCGCCTGCTGGCAAACCATGAACTACGTTACTGCTTAGTGTCAACATAATGATAATAAAATGTAGGGGGAGTTGTGCAGTGAAGAAAAGTTGGGCCATGTTTTTATGCTTGCTGCTGTCGCTCACGTTGGTGCTCTCGGCATGCGGCGGTGCCGGCGATGCAGCAGAACCGTCCAAGGAACCGGTTCAAGAGCAGCAGGGCAATGAGTCGGAGAAGAAGGAGAATGGGGAACAGGCCTCCGACCCGGAAGAAGACGGGGTTATCAACGAAGGAATTGTCAAGGCTTCCGATCCAAGCAAATCGCCGGCGAACGCCACTGCCCGGACAGACACGCTGATAATCGGCATGCAGGCTCCGGCTGGAATTTTCCATCCGCTTTACGCGGAAACGGTCTACGATAATTATGTAATGAGAACGTTGTTCAAGGCGATGCTGGAAGTGCAGAAGGACGGGACGTATGCGCCGATGCTGGCGGAGAAATACGAAGTTTCACCGGATAATTTGACCCACACGTACAAGCTGAAGGAAGGCCTGAAGTTCAGCGACGGCTCGCCGCTGACGGCGGAAGATGTCGCCTTTACGATTACCGTCCTGCATGACAAGTCATACGACGGTCCGAAGGACATCATTCGGGACGCCAAAATCAAAGGCGGCAAAGAATACTACGATGGCAAAGCAACCTCCATTGAAGGCATCAAGGTAATCGATCCTCTCACCATTGAGTTTACAACGATTGAACCAAGCGCTCTGGCGAAGCCCTCTATCGGCGAGATAGGCATTTTATCCAAAGCATATTACGGCAAAAATTACAAGCAAGGCAATTTGAGCTATATGAACGACCTGTTCACGAAGCCGCTTGGCAACGGGCCGTACAAGCTGGATAAATTCCAGGCTGGCCAGGAGGTATCCTTTGTCGCCAATGAGCACTATTTCAAAGGCGCACCGAAGATCCCGAAGCTGATCTACAAGTTCACGACAGAAGAGACAAACGCCCAATTGCTGCAGGCCGGAGAGACGGATATGGACTTCATCTCCGCCAACCTGGACAACTTCGAGCTGCTCAAATCGATGGGCTTCCTCGATATCTCCTTGTTCCCGACGAATGGTTACGGCTACATTGCCTTTAACCATAACCGGGCCAAGTTCCAGGATGTGAAGGTGCGTCAGGCATTGGCGTACGGCCTGGACCGCGAGCAAATCGTGGAAGCCGTATACCAGGGCTATGCCGAGGTCATCAATGTGCCGCAATCGAAGCTGTCCTGGGCCTATACCGATGAAGTGAACAAGTACGAATTCAATCTCGAAAAGGCGAAGAAACTGCTCGATGAGGCGGGCTGGAAGGTCGGCGCGGACGGCATTCGTGAAAAAGACGGCGAGAAATTCACGATCAACTTTGCCGCTACCTCGCCGAATGTGGTGAATGATGCAATTATTCCGGTCGCGCAGGCGAACTACAAGGAATTGGGGATCGAATTCGTTGCCGAGCAAATGGACTTCAACGCCGTCGTGGAGAAGCGGAAGAAGGGCGATTTCGATATGCTGTTCATGGCTTGGCGCCTTGAACCGGATCCGCAAGGTGCACAACATAACTTCATTACCGGAGGATCTTGGAACGAAATCGGCTACTCCAACAAAAAAGTCGATGAGCTGTTCGAAAAAGGCGGGAAAACGCTGGATATCGAGGAGCGCAAAGCGATCTACAAAGAGCTGTATCAAGAAATCAATGAAGACCTGCCATACATCTTTATGTATCAGCGCCGGGATATGTGGGGCAACAATGCGCGCTTTACAGGACTGGATATGAGCCCGTACCGCGACTTCTCTTATGGCGTGGATGGCTTGATGATTAATTAATCCGAACCCTCTCCCGTTTGACGGGAGAGGTTTTTTTGGCAACAGGACATAATCTTGATAAAATTTGCCATCTGTCCTATGATTCTATGAATAGCGTTGATGCAATCGTGTACAGCATCATATTCATCGAACACGAGAGGAGCGGATTCGTCTAACTGTACATAGACACGCCAAGCAGCTTACCATTGTTGCTGCATTGGGCGGCAATGCGATTCTGCAGCCGGGGCAGGAGGCCACCTATGCGAATCAACTGGCGAACGTGCGGCGCAGCTGCTGCGTCTTGGCACGATTGGTCGAGCAAGGACACCGGATCGTCATTACGCATGGCAATGGACCGCAGGTCGGCAATCTGCTGCGTCAGCAGGAAGAAGCGCAGGCGGAGGTGCCGCCGCTGCCCCTCGATGTGTGCACGGCCCAGAGCCAGGGATTCATCGGCTTCATGATTCAGCAATTATTGCGCAACGAACTGGCAAGCGGCGGCCGCGGCCAATCGGTCGTCAGCTTGATTACGAGAGTGGAGGTGGCGGCGGACGATCCGGCCTTCCGCAATCCGAGCAAGCCGATCGGCAGCTTCTACACGGAGGAGGAAGCGAAGCGGCTTATCCACGACAAAGGCTGGCAGTTAAAGCCGGATGCGAACCGGGGCTGGCGGCGGGTCGTTCCGTCTCCTCGGCCGCAAGCGATTGTGGAAGCAGAAGCGGTAAGGCGACTGCTCGAACTGAACCAGATTGTCATCGCCTGCGGGGGAGGCGGGATTCCGGTTGTCCGGCAGGAAGACGGCGCTTATGCCGGCGTTGAGGCCGTCATCGACAAAGATTTCAGCAGCTGCAAGCTGGCCCGGGAAATAGAGGCCGATGTGCTGCTGATTCTGACCGATGTCGAGCACGTCTATGCCGGCTATGGCGGCCCGGAGCAGCGGCCCCTGGCCACCCTGACTCCAACCGCCGCTGCCCGATATATAGAAGCGGGGCACTTCAGCGAAGGCAGCATGCGCCCGAAGGTGGAGGCTGCCGCGTCCTTCGCCGCCCAGGGAGGAACCGCGCTCATTTGCGCTCTCGACCAGGCCGATCTCGCGCTGTCCGGTCTGGCAGGCACGCGGTTCGTTCCGGAGACCGCCGAAGCGCCGAGTTATCCTCGCCAGGGCACATAGATATCTGGCTTGACCGGAACAATAAGGGAGAGCCTACGGTGAAAGGAATGTCCATTGATGACGAAGAAGCAGAAGAAGCAATCCGGGCCGAGCTTCGCGCCAGGCATGGAGCTGGATAATTTAAAAGAAAAGGCGACTCCGGAAGAAATTGAACGCGGCGACTCGACGTCCGTTACGAATCTCATACTGGATCGGACCGGCGACGACAACCAAGGCTAAGAGCCGGAGCCTTGAGCCGCCCTGCAATGCTGAAGCGCATGCAGGACGGCTCTTATTTATAATGGAAGAAAGCCGTCATCGACAAAGGGCCTGGCTAACGGAAGTAAGAATGCGGGAAATAATGACAACTCAGTTCAGTAACGGATATCTTTGGAACTATGCTATACTGAAGACCGTAATACTATTTGTGTCTTGCTAGTTTTGCTTGGGAGCGCAACCGAACGGCGGACTGGATCGTCTAATGTAGGGGAGCTTTGCAAAAAGGCGGCTGATGCCTCATAATGACAAGGGGGCATAATGCCCTTTACCATGGAAAAAGGAGTTACTGTATGAGCACTTACATAGCAGAACGTTATCAGCTGAATTCCGTCATTTTTCACTTGGGCGGCGGCATTCTCTATGAAGCCGTCGATATGTCTTTGCAGCGGGATGTCTTTATTTATGTGGTCGAAAATACGGAATCGGGCCGCGCGGAGGAATACCGCACCGCATTCGGGAATGTATCGCATTTTTCCAATAACCGATTTTTCCATATGCTGAATGCGGGCATGTCCGGGCAGGACTTCTACGTGGTGTTCATGGCGTACAGCGGCATGCCGTTAGTGAAGTATGCGCAGCGTCACGTCTTGAGCTCGGAGAAGGTGCTGTCCATGATCTACGAGCTGGGGACCAGCATTCAGGAAGCGCTGGAGGAAGGGGTCAGCCGCTTTCCGGTCACGATTGATAATGTGTGGATAACGGCGGACAATCAACTGATTATTATGAATTACTGGACCCAGGCCGAGGAAGGGGAGCACGGCACCACCGCCTTGTACCGGCTGCTGTATCAGCTCTGCACGCTTCATCCGCATGTCCCTTCGCAATTCGATGTCGTCGAGACTCGCTTGTACGGCGCATTGAAGGACTTGAATGATGTGCAGAGAGATTTGGTTCTGAAGCTGATGAGGAAGGTGCACGCAGGAGATGCCTCGCTGTTCACCTTCATGGTCGGGCTGCGGGAGATTCTGGAGCAGCCGGTCGTGCCGGTGCAAGCCAGCCGCGAGCCCGTATTCACGTCTGCTCCTCCGCTGGAGGAAGCGGCGTCCCGGCGGCCTCAAGCCGAATCCGAACCGGATGAGGCGGAAGCGGACGAGGAGTGGGCCGATGAAGAGGATGACGATGATTACGAACGCAAGGAAGCCGCTTCCTTCAACGGAAGCAAAATGCTGCTTATCGTTGCCTGCGTGTGCGTCTTTTTCGCTGTCCTGGGCGGAGCCGTTATCTGGGCCAATTCGCTCTCCAAAGACAATGAACCGGTCGCGGTGACCGAGCCGGGGCAGGAAGCCGGCTACGACGCGGCGGCGGAGCAGCCGGGCGGCAGCGGCGACAATGCCGATAATGGCACTGTCGTTCCGGATGGCGGCGATAGCGGTTCCGTTGCCGATCCGAATACGTCCGTCAGCTCGGACGGAGGCTCTTCGAGTTCGAACGGGGGCTCATCAAGCTCGAACACCGACAGCAGCAGCAGTGCCGGCCAAGGATCGCAGCAGCCGGATACGAACACGGGAACGCCAACGCAGCCGGATACACAGCAGCCGGACACAACCGAGCCTGGAACGATACCGGGCGATCCAGGAACGACAGATCCGGGGGCGACGACGCCGGGTACTGGGACGCCAGACACGGGAACGCCGGCCGATCCGGCGAATCCGGGGACGGAGACGCCTCCTGCCGAAGCGGGAGAGCCGGGCGAAGGACAGGTGCAGGTGCCGAGCCTCATCGGTCTGACGCTGGAAGAGGCGGAGCAGGAAGTGAAGGCTGCGGGGCTTCGCTGGCAGTATTTCAAAGAGAACAGCGAGGAGCAGCCGGCTGGCCAGATCTTCAAGCAGGAGCCGGAAGCGGGCGCGCCGATCAAGAAGGGCGAACGAGTCACTTTCTATATTAGCCGGGAACAGAAATAAGCTCTAAAAGAGAAGGAGAACTGCCGATGGATGAGGCGGTTCTCCTTTTTTGCTGCTGAAGGCACAGAAGCCCCCGCTCCGAGGCGCGTCGTTCAAACGCAGGGGCAAGGGCTTCTCATTCGTTAGTTGCAAGCGCAATTCAAGACCGGTTTGCGCGCGGCCAGCGTCTCGTCCAGCCTTCTCACATCGGTGTGATGCGGCGCGTTAAGCAGCAGATCCGGCTGTTCTTCCGCTTCCTTCGCGATCTGAATCATCGTGTCGATGAAGGCGTCGAGCGTCTCCTTGCTCTCGGTCTCGGTCGGCTCGATCATCATGCATTCCTCGACATTAAGCGGGAAATAGATGGTCGGCGGATGGAAGCCGAAGTCCAGCAGCCGCTTGGCGACGTCCAGCGTGCGGACGCCATATTGCTTCAAGCCGCTGCCGGAGATGACGAATTCATGCTTGCATACGCCCGGATAAGGCACTTCGAAATACGGCGCCAGCCGGTGCATCATGTAGTTCGCGTTCAGCACCGCGCATTCGGATACGCGGCGAAGTCCGTCCGGCCCGTATGTGCGCATATAGGTGTACGCGCGGACGAGAATGCCGAAGTTGCCAAGGTATGCTTTGACCCTGCCGATCGAGGTTGGCCGTTCTTCTTCGAATCCGAAGCTGCCATCCTCCTTCTTCACGATGAGCGGCTTCGGCAAGTATGGCGCCAGTATGCTCTTGACGCCGACCGGGCCGGCTCCGGGACCGCCGCCGCCATGCGGCGTGCTCATCGTCTTGTGCAGATTCAAATGCACGACATCGAAGCCCATGTCTCCCGGGCGGGTAATGCCCATAATGGCGTTGGAATTCGCGCCGTCATAATACAGCAGGCCGCCGGCTTCGTGGACGATATCGGCAATCTCGAGGATATGCTCCTCGAACAAGCCGAGCGTGCTCGGATTGGTCAGCATGAGCGCCGCCGTATCCGGTCCGACCGCCGCCCGCAGCGCCTCGAGATCGACGAGCCCGCGTTCATCCGAAGGGATCGTAATCGTATCGAGTCCGGCCGCCGTCGCGCTCGCCGGGTTCGTCCCGTGGGAAGAGTCGGGGACGATAACCTTGGTGCGGCGCTCGCCTTTGCTCTCATGGTAGGCCCGGATCATCATCAGGCCCGTCCATTCCCCGTGAGCGCCTGCCGCCGGCTGGAGCGTCACCTCGTCCATCCCCGTCAGCGCGGCCAGATCCTGCTGGAGGGTATACAGCATTTCCAGCGCGCCTTGAATGCTCTCCGCCGGCTGATACGGGTGAATCTTGGCGAAGCCCGCCAAGCGGGCGACATCTTCGTTAATCTTCGGATTGTATTTCATCGTGCAGGAGCCGAGCGGGTAAAAGCCGTTGTCGATGCCGAAGTTGCGGCGCGACAGCTCGGTGTAATGGCGGATGACATCGACTTCATACACTTCCGGCAATTCCGCCGGCTGTTGGCGGAGCATCGCCGCCGGTATCATTGCTTCGATAGCCCGCTGCGGAACATCGCATTCCGGCAGTGAATAAGCGGTCCGCCCCGGCTTGCTCAGCTCGAAGATCAGCTTTTTCTCCGGTTTCATACAGCACCCTCCAATCGTGCGGCAAATTGGTCGATTTCCGCCTTCGTCCGGCGTTCCGTCACGGCGACCAGCATATGGCCCGCCAGCTCCGGATAGTAACGGGATACATCCAGTCCGCCGATGAATCCTTCCTTCATCAGGGCGGCGTTCAATACCGTCGGGCAGACGCCCTCCGGCAGCTTGACCAGGAATTCATTGAAGAACGGCGAGGTGAACGGAAGGGACAGGGCCTTCGCTTGCGATATCCGCTCAGCGGCGTAATGCGCCTTTTGGATGTTCAGATTCGCGACCTCGCGAATGCCGGCTTTGCCCATCACGGACAAATAGACGGAAGCGCTTAATGCCAGCAGCGCCTGGTTCGAGCAAATATTGGACGTCGCCTTCTCGCGGCGGATATGCTGCTCGCGGGCTTGGAGCGTCAGCACGAAGCCACGCTTGCCGTCGCGGTCCTTGGTCTGGCCCACGATCCGGCCCGGAATGCGGCGCATCAGCGGCTCGGATACGGCGAAGTAGCCGCAGGTCGGACCGCCCAGCGAGGAGGAGATGCCGAACGGCTGGGCGTCTCCGACGACGACGTCGGCGCCGAGTTGTCCCGGGCTCTCCAGCAGGCCGAGCGACAGCGGATTGGCGCTCATAATAAGCAATCCTTTGCGCCCGTGAATCATCGGTTCGATGGCACGCACGTCCTCGATGCAGCCGAAGAAGTTAGGGGATTGCGCGATGACCGCAGCCGTATCGTCCGTTATAAGCGCCTCCAGCTTCTCCAGATCGGTCACTCCGTTCGCATCGGGCGCCTCCACAATGTCAAGGCCAAGTCCGCGGGCGCTCGTATGCAGGATCTGCCGCGCTTCCGGATGCACGGTGCGGGAGACGACGATCCGCTTGCGCTTCGTGACGGCGCTTGCCAGCACCCCGGCTTCCGCCAGCGCGGTCGCCCCGTCATACATGCTCGCGTTGGCTACCTTCATGCCGGTCAATTCGCAGATATAGGATTGGAATTCGAATATGGCCTGCAGCTCTCCCTGGCTGATCTCCGGTTGATATGGCGTATAGGCGGTATAGAACTCGGAACGGGAGATCACGTGATTGATGACGACCGGAATATGATGGTCATAGATGCCGGCCCCAAGAAAGCTCGCATATTGATCGAGGTTGGCGTTGCGGGCGGCCAGTTCCTGCATATGGTGCAGCAGGGCCGCTTCGTCCAGCGCCTCGGATATCGGAAGTCGGCCCTTGTAGCGGACCGCTTCCGGAATGTCGCGGAACAGCTCGTCGATCGATGCCGCGCCGATCGCCGCGAGCATGTCCCGCTCGTCCTGCTCGGTCATCGGGATATAGCGATGTGTCTTGGTCATGTAGGCGAACCTCCCTTGGTCGTAGTAGGGCGTTGATAGAATGGGGCAGCGACGACGCGGGCCTTGAGCCGCTTGCCGCGAATCTCGACTTCCAGTTCCGTATCCAATTCGGCATATGGCGATTCAATGAGCGCCAGGCCGAGATTGCGCTTCAAGGTAGGAGATTGCGTGCCCGACGTTACTTCTCCGATAAGCTTATCGCCCGCGTAAACGGGATAATGGCTCCGCGGGATACCTCGATCGATCATTTCGATGCCGGCCAAGCGGCGGGGAACTCCTTCTTCCTTCTGCTTGGCGAGCGCTTCTCTGCCGATGAACTCTCCTTTGTTCAGCTTCACGCACCAGCCTAGCCCCGCCTCCAGCGGCGTAATCTGCTCGGACAACTCCTGGCCGTACAGCGGCAGCTTCGCTTCGAAGCGAAGCGTGTCTCTGGCCCCCAAGCCTACCGGAACGAGCCCGAACGGTTTGCCAATCCGCAGCAGCTCCGTCCACAGATGGGGCGCATCGTCCGCCGCGATATAGAGCTCGAAGCCATCCTCGCCTGTGTAGCCTGTGCGCGAGACGAGAGCCCGAACGCCGGACACCTGGACATCGGACAAGAAGTGAAACGCTTTCAAAGCGCCGACAGGCGCTTCGGTTGCCAGCGTCATAATGGACAGCGCCTGCGGTCCTTGCAGCGCCAGCAGGGCGGTGCGGGAAGACGCGTTGTCGATATGGACGCCCTCCTCCGCATGGTCCTGCAGCCATTGGACAACCTTGTCCGTATTGGACGCGTTGACGACCAGCATATAGCGATCTTCGGCAAGCCGATAGACGAGCAAATCGTCAACGACGCCTCCGTGCGGATAACAGAGCAGGGAGTACTGCGCCTTGCCGTCTTCCAGCTTGGACAGGTCATTCGTCGTCATCTTCTGCAAAAAGGAAAATGCCGCAGGCCCGCTCACGAAGAGCTCGCCCATGTGCGACACATCGAACAGGCCGGCCTGCTGCCGTACGGCCTCGTGCTCCCGCTGGATGCCGCTGAATTGCACCGGGAGCTCCCAGCCGCCGAAATCGATGCAGCGGACGGAAGGATGGTTGGCATACTTCGAAAACAGGGGCGTGCGTTGTAACGTGGACATGACATCACCTCGATAGGCATAATGAATGGAACTCAAAAAAGGACAGGCGAAAAAAGGCCGATCCGCTTCCATGCGGATGCCTTCTTACGCTCTGTCCTTGTACCTGAGAGTTACCTCATGATCATCCGGCTTCCGTCTGCCGAAGCCGGCCCATAAGTTTCCCCTTGGGTGACCCGCATCGGCGGGTGCTCTCCAGAGGCGCGTCCGGTAAACGTCCTTTTGCCTGAGAGATTCACCCGTGGCGGGCTTACTCCTTCGGCGTTACTGTCTCGCAGTAATCTCTCCCTTTACCATCATTCGCAATGTGCAATTGTCATACCTCCATTATTACTCGAACCTTCCTGACATTGTCAATCCATTTCTGCGAACTTCCGCGAAAATGATTCTCATATTGACATGGAGGGGAAGCTGAACTACGCTATAGATGTAAAATTGGAACATTATCACATACCGCGAATGAAGACGAGCGGGAGAGACCGGGCTTCAAGTCCCGGCACCGAAGGAGCAAGCCGCCGAACCGCCGTTCGGCGAGGAATCTCTCAGGTAGAAGCACCGTCGTCCGACGCACCTCTGGAGAGAGCGTACAGCCGCCCAAGGGGAATACCGGCCTGCCGCGGGCAGCCGGGCAAACTCTCAGGCACCCGGGACAGAGAAGAGGCGAACGAGTCTTTGATCTGTCTTTTTTGCTGTGCCGGCTAATTGCGATAATAATGAGAGAGGAATGAGCGTGAACATGAGCGAAGTGAAAGAGAATCTGTTGTACAGCGAGGAGCATGAATGGGTCGCCGTCGTCGAAGGGCGGACCGTGCGTATCGGGATATCCGATCATGCGCAAGCGGAATTGGGAGATATCGTATTCATCGAATTCCCCGAGATTGGAACCGCTTTATCGGCGGGCGACAGCATGGGATCGATCGAGTCGGTCAAGACGGTATCGGAGCTGTACTGCCCGGTATCGGGTAAAGTGACCAAGGTGAATACCGACCTGGAGGACAGTCCCGAGAAGGTGAACAGCGAACCGTATGAAGGCGGATGGATTGCCGAGGTGGAGCTGGACGGCGATCCGGAGGAAGCGATGAAGCATCTGCTCACCGCGGAGGGATACCGGAAGCATATCGAGTAGGGGATGGCCTGCCATCCCGGCCGCAAGGCGATGCGGATACATGAACATGAGAATAACGGAACATCTATGAATAAAGCGGCTCTCCTTCCCGCATACTAACGTTGTACATGAATATATGCGAAATGGAGAGTTGCCGAAATGAACAACCAAGAAAAAAACCGCGACCAAGCGACGAAGGCGGAAGTGCAGACGACGAAGCTGAACAGAATGCCGGATATCGAAGGACGAGAAGCCGAGTTCGGTGCCGATCTGGAAGGCGCTCAGCAGAATCAAGCCGCGCGCGATGCGGATGCAAAGCTGTCCGAATAATACGCGTCCCATGCTTCGCAAGCCCCCCAGTTCCCGGAACTGGGGGGCTGCTTCATCCTTGAACCCGCGGCGTGGTCGGATCGCATTCCGGGGAAGGGACGGCGCCGGCCTGGGCCAATTTGATCAGGTAGTAGCATTCCTCCCGCGCCATATGATCAGGCATCAGCGGACTGATTATATCGAGCGTCTCCGCGCTTAACTCCATTTCCTCCAGCTCCAGCAAGAATTTCGTGAACAGCTTAATCTCCAGGTTCACATCGCGGTGGAACCGTTCCAGCGCCGGGAAGCGGCGGAGCTGGGTGCGCAAGTAGCCCACCATTTCGACCGCTTTTTTGTAATAATCATCGAAATGCTTCTCGAATTCGCGGCTCTTCTCGATCAACCGTCTCTCCACCGCATCCAGATTGGACGCGATCGCCGAAGCGTGGCCGGAAGCGTCCGACAGCCACACCAGATCATAATGAAGCGCATCGAACAACGGCACCGGCTTCCCGGCCCGCACGGCGTCGAGAATATAGACATACTCCTGCAGCTCATTGAGCATATGGTTGAAAAAGGTCGGCGGGAGAAATACGGTAACTTGGCCGAGCAGCAATCGGCGCAGCAGATCAAGCTTGAAATTCTTCAATTCCATCGTCGCGGCATGCGCATCGGCGGCGATGGCAATCGCTTGAGGCTCCGAGGAGGCCTGGCGGGCTTGGTTCAGGAGCTCATCGAACCGCCGGATAAACTGATCCGCCTGACGAATATCCTTCGCTTCCCGCGGCGACAGGGCGTCCAGTATGAAGCGGGAATGATCTCCCAATATTTGCAGCCAGAAGCGGTGCTCGAACAAGAGCGAACCCGGCGGGGCGGCCAGAGTCTGATGACTGTGCATATGTATTCTCCTTTGCAGATGATGGATGACGATTCAGAATCCGTTCTATTGTTATCGTATGTGGTACGGATTGTCTCGCATGCCATATCTCTGTGCAGGCCGCCCGACATGCAACAACCGCTGTCCCGAAGGACAGCGGTTGCGTCTTGGCCGCGTCAGGCCGGTTTTACGGGTTCGATTGCATATCGATCAGCACGCGGGCGAGGACCGCGGCCGCTTGGGCGCGGGTCGACGTTCCCTCAGGAGAGAACTTGTTGCCGCCCATGCCTTGAATATAGCCGCGGCTCACGGCGACCGCGACAGCGGCGCGGGCATCCGCTCCGATCTTCGCCTGGTCGGCGAAGCCGAGCGCCGGAGCGTCATCGGTCTTCAGCTGCAGCGCCTGCACCAGCATGACGACCATGTTCTCGCGCGTCAGCGGATCGCGAGCTCCCGGCTCGGCAATACGGTCTTTCCATGTCTTGCCGGAACCGGTAAGACGGTCGAGCAGCGAGGCGAATTCCGCTTGCGTGACCAGATCGTTCGGCTTGAACATATTCAAGCTGCCCTTGCCTTCGATTAACTGGTGAGCGGCTGCGACCTCGACCTTATCTTTGGACCAGTGCGTGCGAATATCATCGAACGTCTTGGACGATTCCTGCGCCGTATAGGATCCGAGCGACGCCGCAGTGAAGCGGACGCCGTCCTTATCCCAGCGAACGCCAGGAGCGTAGTACGTCCACGCCTCCTTCGCATCCTTGCCGTAGACGCCTACCTTGCGGGCATCCTTCACGGCGGAGGCGCTCCATTTCAGACCGATACGGATCGGCTTGGTGACCGTCTCCTTCTCGCCTTGAACGGTCAATCCCGGAGCGACCTGTCTCAGTGCGGACGCTTGCCCGCCTTCCGTCAGCGGCGCCAGCGCCAGACGTACGGTCAGATCGCCATTTTTCCCGATAAAGTCAACGAACGACTCGGCAGGAATGAGCACTTCGAAATCTTTGCCGGACAGCAGCAGCGCTTTGCCGGAAGCGGTAAGCTGCTCCGCCAGCGCGCGGGTGATGCGGATATCCGAAAGATTGACGTCGTTCCAGGCGATGTCCGCGATATCCAGCTTCACTTCAGTCGCTTCCTTGTCGTTCAACTGCGAGCTGAGCGCCGACGACGATACAAGCAGCAAGCCCTGCTTCTTGCCGTCCTTCTCCGTTACCGTGAAGGTGCCGGCTTTCAAGGTCTTCCCGGCCGGCTTCGTCGGAGTGGAGGAGTAGGAGCTGCTGGAAGACGATCCGCCTGAGCTTGGGCCAGGCTCCGGTTTTGGTTCAGGTTTTGGTTCTGGATCTGGGTCTGGCGGTGTCGGTGCGTCAACGATCTCAATCCAGTCCGGCGCCCCGTATACAAGTTTTACAGGCTCAATACTTTCCAACTCCAAATTAACCAGCCAGAACTTGTAGGCTCCCGGAGCATTGCTGGAGAATACTACGGTGCCAAAGGTGCCATCTCCTGAATACGCCGCAGTTGGCGGCATGCTGGTAGTCACCAGGAGGGCCTTCAAATTACCTTCTACTATAATATCCTTTGTAAAACTTAATTCCACATCCGGGTGATTTTTCTGCAAATATGTTGCAAAGGTAACGCTTGGCTCAACCCGAACATCTGTTAATGAAGCATCATAAACCAATGCATAGGATGCAGAGTATACTGCTTCAGTGACCGAGAAGCCGATATCTACTTTGAACTCTTCTCCCGTAAACGCTTGTTTTTTCTCAATCTTCACATTGGCATAGACCGCATCCGGATCAAAGTCGAATGAAATCGTCCGGGATGGGGTCTCATATCCGTTCTTGACGTAATCCCATGCATAGATGTCAACTTCATTGAGTCCGTCCTTCAGATGCGGGATGTCGATGGTGAAGATACCGTATGAATTAATGTTGACCTCATATTCTTCATTCGAATCCTTGTTGACGGCCTTCATCTTAATGAGATCCTGAATCGGAGAATTCACATATTCCAAAATTGTGTCGTAGACAGTACCTGTAATTTTTCCTTTGCGTTCCTGCGGGTTATCGACCCGAATCACCGGCTTATCAACCTGGATTTCAGGAGGCGTAGTGTCGATAAGGAAAAGAGAGCGCAGTTCATCCAGACGTTTGCCTTCAAGAACGGGCACCATATAATATAAACCGTCTTCCAGTCTGGCGGAATTGTTGTCAGTCAGGCTTCCATCCCATTCGAAGGACAAAATGCCCGGATTTAGTTCGCTCTTCTTCACGTTTGCATCGCCGATTTGTTCGTCCTTCGTATTCAGGACGGTGAATTTCAAGTCTGTGATTTTCTTGTTGATCAGAACGTTTAGCGTTGTCGTATTGTGGCCAGTATGCCCGAATGGCGCAAACATGGGGGGATCAATCTCAAACCCTCCAATGGCGGGCACTTCAAACTGCTTGCCGACGTATACACTCACGGGAATTCTAATCTCGTGGCCGCGATCGCCTTTCAGTATGACACGTCCTTCGTAATTCCCATCGGCGTTCGCCGGGAGCTCCAATGTTACGTCAAAGGTTTGCTCCGGAATTACGGTGTGCACGCTAGGTTTTAATGTCCCCGCATCCTCTTGCCAAATTACTGAAATCGAATAATTCTGTTCTTGATCACCAATTCTTTTCAACTGTATCGTCTTCGTTAACGCGGTACCAGGGGAAGTTGCTCCGAACGATAGGCTGCCCGTCTCATATTCGAACGGGGCATCGGGATTATTTTTGACTGTGACGTTCGCTGTCTCTTGCACCAAGGCGATCGCCGGAGCCTCTACACTGCGCTTCAGGTCAAGCCGGCCAGCACCTTGTTCAGTCAATTTATACACCTTCCCCGTACGATCCTTCAAATCTACGGCATTATTCATCATCAGCGCTTTGATATCGTCTGGAGTCAGATCAAGGTTATTCTTGCGGGAATACTCCACCAGCAATGCGGCAGCTCCCGCGATATGCGGCGAGGCCATGCTCGTGCCTTGCGAGCTTCCGTACGCGTTCTCGTAGTTGCCGTCCCAGGCCGGCACGGATGATGTGATGCCGACGCCCGGCGCGGCAATATCCGGCTTAATCGTATAGTCCGGCAGCGCAGGGCCGCGGGCGCTGAAGGAGCCGAGCATATCTTTCTCTTCGACATCGTAGCGCTTTATTTTCACAGGGCTGGAAGTTGAAATACGCTGTTTTAATACAAGACCGTCGGCTTGCGAAATGGTATAAGTAGGAACGAATTCATCGACTTCCCCTTCGCCGAGAGTCGCGGCCAGATCGCCAGCTTCGTTGTTGAAAATGATGAGCGCGGCGGCTCCGGCTTTTTTGGCATTTCTCGATTTGTCGCCGAAGCTGATTTCCCCGCGGGAGACGACCACGAGTTTTCCCTTAACTTCTTTGTTGTGATAATCATCCGGCTTTCCGAATCCGGCATAGACCGCTTCAAGCGGGGTGCCAATAGCCAGAACCGGAGAGGAAGTAGCTAGCTGCGAGAAAAACTTTTTGTCGAGGCCTTCGGCTTCAAACACCGGGGTCAGGACCGGAGGGTAAGAGGCGGCAACGGAAATGGCCGCATGGGCTCCTCCCGGACTTCCCAGCGTGTACGGCTTCGGTCCGGCATTGCCCGCAGCGACGGCCACGACGACGCCGGCCTTGGTTGCATTATCCAGCGCAACCGAATGCGCGGTATATTGGAAGTTGTAATCGGCGCCGAGCGACAGATTGATGACATCTACTTTATCTTCATAGACGGCGCGCTCGATGCCGCGCACAATGTTTTCCGACGATCCCCTGCCATATGGCCCGAGCACGCGATAAGCATACAGGTCTGCCTGCGGAGCGACGCCGCGTACTTTGCCGCTGTCGCCGGGATTATCATAGTTTCCTCTGCCGGCTATCGTTCCCGCGACATGCGTGCCATGGGTCGTGTGATACTCTTTTCCGTCGATTATTGGCTTCGAATCATCCGGTCTAGTCTCCATCGGATTATTGTTATTATCGACGAAATTATAGCCGCCCTTATAGGCGCCTTTCAGACTTGGATGGTTGTAGTCGACGCCGGTGTCAAGCACCCCGACTTTGATGCCTTTTCCCTCTAAGCCGAGATCCTCCCACAAGTGCTTCGCTCCGATATGGGGCGCGCTTTTATGCATATAGGTACTGTCGCCATGAGCGCTTGGTTCGTTCGGTATCGCCTGGATGTCCACGTTCGGGAAAACAGCTTTTACGCCAGGAATCGTCAACAAATCATCGACTTTGTTGGCCGGGATGCTCACCGAAAATCCATTGAAAACATTGCTGAACTCGTAACGGATTGAGGCTTGCAGTTGATTAAGCGCGGTGCGGAATTGTTTGTGCTCTTGCCGGATATCGCTTTCCACATCGTCGGCGAACAAGGAGTATGTATTCGCGGCCTGAGCTTCTGCTACTTTTAACGGTTCATTTTGAAGTTCGACGATAACGGTAATAATATCGCTGCTGTCAGAAGGCGGTACAAAGTTTTGCGGTGTGACATCTGATAAGTTCAGTTCGGAGATGCGGGGGAGTTGCAGTTTGGTTGCGAGCTGTTCCTTGATTTGGCTCTGGAGTTGCTGCTTCGTCTCGGATGCGGACCAATTCATTTTTTCGGTTGCGCCCGATACTCCCGGGAAGAGCATGCCGGCAAGCAGCAAGGCGCTAAGGACCAAAGACATGAGTTTGCGGAATGAATGCAGTCTCAAACGTAAGCCTCCTTTGCTATTTTACTGTCGGGTAGATCCTTGATGAAGGAAAACGCGACCTCAGCCTCCTTTCTCATAGCTGGAATCAAGAAATGATGATTGTCTATGATGTCGATCACATAAATCAAGTTTACATATATTTCATATTAAGGGTAAGGGTACTATTAACTATATTCCAATTCAATTCCCTGACGGATAATGTAGAAAGATTACTAATTATGTAAAATAAATAGATTGTGCCAAAAAAGAGAGTGGGTCTTTAGACCTATTTCGGAAATGGAATAGAGCGAGAGAAAAATAAAGAATTGTCCCAGTTCGGAAGCGGCTTCGATACGACCGCCGATAAATAAGCTGCACAAAATAAGCGTCCAGGCAACAGGATGGCCTTGACGCTCCGCTAGACGGGCCTGCGAATCACGCACCGCGTTCATCAGAGAAAGAGGGGGATTAGGTACGGCTTGGCAGGACAGGATATAAAGAACCTGGCAAACCGTTAATGCGGCAAGGAGTGAAATCAAATGGACAAACCGAATATGCTGTCTTCCGGGACCACGTCCGTAATCGCTGCCCGTCCAGACATCATATGCCTGCGCACCGTTATGGTCAACGTCGTGTTCATCGGAGCGCCGGGAAGCCGCGGTTACGTATTGATCGACGCCGGGTTGGCCACGTTCGGCGATCGTATTCGCGAGACGGCGGAAGCCAATTTTGACGGTCCGCCCGCGGCCATTCTGCTGACCCATGGCCATTTCAATCATGTAGGCGCGCTGCGCGATCTATTAGACATCTGGGATATTCCCGTATACGCGCACTCGCAAGAGCTTCCTTACCTGACGGGGCAAGCGGACTATCCTCCGCCCGATCCGACGGTCGGCGGGGGCTTGATGTCGCTGCTGTCCCCGTTCTATCCAAACGAAGCGATCCAGCTTGGAGACCGGGTCCAACCTCTGCCCGATGATGGCCGCGTTCCGCATCTGCCGGATTGGCGGGTGATTCCTACGCCGGGGCATACTCCCGGGCATGTTTCCTTTTACCGGGAATCGGATCGGGCGTTGATTGCGGGGGATGCTTTCATCACCGTGAAGCAGGAATCGGCTCTCCATGTAATCGGGCAAGCCAAAGAAATCCATGGCCCGCCCGCCTACTTCACTCCCGTTTGGGAGGAGGCGTGGCGCTCGGTGGAGCGGTTGGAGAAGCTGCGGCCGCAGGTGGCCGTGACCGGGCATGGCTTGCCGATGGAAGGGGAGGAACTGACCGTTCAATTGCAGCGCCTGGCCCGGGAATTCGACAAGCTGGCTATCCCGGCGCAAGGGCGCTATGTTCCACCGGGTGAATAACCGGGGACAAAAGAAAAAGGGCGATTCTGCAAGCCATATCGCGGCCTGCGGGATCGCCCTTCTTATGTGTATTACGGCAGCGCTCTGCCTCTGGAGCTGACGTACAGGGCGTACCACTCTTCCCGTGTCAGAGTGACGTTCACCGCTTCAGCGCAAGCGCGGATTCGCTCCGGATTGGATGTCCCGATCACCGGCTGGATTCCGGCCGGGTGGCGCATCAGCCAGGCGAGGATAATCGCTTCCCGCGTCGTGCCCTTCTCACGGGCCATGGCCTGCACAAGCTCGGCGGTCTCGCGGATCGAGGCCGGCTGATCGGAGAGATCCCGGCCCGAGAAGACGCCTTGGGCAAGCGGGCCCCAAGCTTGAATTTGAATATTTTCCAGACGGCAGTACTCCAGCGTGCCTTCCGGGAATATATCTTCCTTGGCGGCATTTTGGTTGACGTGAACGCCTTGATCGAGCCAGCCGATTTTGGCCAGACTCATCTCCAGCTGATTGACGATGAAGGGTTCCTTGCTGTATGCCTGGAGCAGCCGTATCTGGCCGGCGCTCATGTTCGAGACGCCGAAGGCCCGCACTTTCCCCGCAGACTTCAATGCCGCCATCGCTTCCGCGACCTCTTCCGGCTCCATCAACGGATCGGGACGGTGGAAGAGCAAGATGTCGAGATAATCGACGCCGAGCCGCTTCAAGCTTCCGTCGACGCTGCGCAAAATATGCTCCTTCGAAAAATCATAGCGTCCCGGAATGCCATTGTCCGCAAAGCGAATACCGCACTTGGATTGCAGCACGATGCGCTCTCTCAATTCCGGCCGTTCCTTCAGCACCTGCCCGAATACTTGCTCCGCCTTGCCTCTTGTATAAATGTCGGCATGGTCGAACATATTGATGCCCGCCTCGAGGGCGGCATCCACCGCCGCGTGCGCCGCTGCGAGATGCTGGTCCGTTATCGGCTCGTCATTCCAGCCCCCTCCCAGCCCCATGCATCCGAGCACAAGCCGGCTGGCCGCGAGTCCGCGCCGTTGAATCGGGATCTTACTCATGTTGAATCACTCCAGTGGATGTAGAATGCGAAGCTTGTCTTGTCTCGTCCAGTGTACTATAGGTGCAGGTGTATATCCAGATGCGAAGGGGCGGCAGCGGTTATCCGTTCTTTGCCGCGCGTTCCGGCGAGGCGTATCGGGAAGGAAAAGGGAAGGCCCCAGCCGAATATACCAAGAGGCGCCGAAAAAAAGCCGCGTGGACAAAGGGAGGGAACAAGATGAAGGAACGGGTAATGATCGTAACCGGCGCGAACTCGGGCATGGGACTGGCAACCAGTGTGGCGTTGGCCAGGCAGGGAATCCATGTCATCATGCTGTGCCGGAATGAAGCGAGGGGGAGGCGGGCGCTGGAGAAAGCGGTTCGCCGCAGCGGCTCGAATCGCATCGGGCTCATGCTCTGCGATCTGGGATCGCTGCGCAGCATTCGCGCATGCGCGGCAATGCTGCTGTCCAACTATCCGGCGCTGGACGGGCTGATTAACAACGCAGGGGTAGTCTCGGTTCGCCGCCAGACGACAAGCGACGGCTTCGAGCAGAATATCGGCGTCAACCATCTCGGACATTTTCTGTTGACGAATCTTCTGCTGGAAGCCCTGCGGCGAGCGCCGCAGGGACGGATTATCAATGTGTCGTCCGGCGCTCACAAGATAGGCCGCATCCATTTCGATGACCTGCATCTGACGAGGGGCTATAATGCAGTCACGGCCTATGCGCAGTCGAAGCTGGCCAACATATTGTTCACCTCCGCGCTCGCCCGCCGGCTGCAGGGGACGAAGGTGACGGCCAACAGCCTTCATCCCGGGGCCGTCGCCACCAATATCGGCGTCGATCGCGGCACCGGGTTCGGCAAAACCATCATGGCGATGCTGCGCCCGTTCTTCCTGACGCCGGAGGAGGGGGCGGCCACCGCGATTTACTTGGCGACCAGCCCGGATGCAGCCGCGGTGACGGGCGCTTATTTCTACCGCCAGCGTCAGGTGCCGGCGTCCCGCCGCGCGCAGGATGCGCAGCTGGCGGAGCGGCTGTGGGCCGCGAGTGCGGCGGAGGTGGGGTTGAATATTGAAGAGGACCGCTAGAACAGCGCGTTGACGGCAATCAGCATCAGAATGATGCCGCTGATCAGCGTGCTGAATTGGCCCAGGCTGAAGGAGCCGATGCGGATATTCGCGGCCTTCCTTCCAATCGATACGCCCCACCACACCGTAATATAGCTGCCTATGGCAGCGGTAATGCAGATGGCCAGCGGAGACAGGCCGAGCAGCCCGGCGCTCAAGCCGTTCGTCAGCGCATTGGCGGAGAGCGCCACGCCAAGAATGACGGCTTCTCCATAGCCGATGCAGCCGGACTGATCGGCGTCCGCGATCTCGGGATGCCGGAGCATGTCGGCCAGCTTATTCCGGGGCGGAGAAGCTTCGGCTGCCGCCATTGCTGCGGCCGGCTGGCTCTTGCCGCGCGGCACCGTGAGCAGAACGATGCGTATCCCGATGATGAACAACACGAAGGCCCCAACAAGCACAGGCAGTACGCCGGGCAAGATTGCGCTAATCCACTGCCCGAACTGAATCCCGCCCCAACTGAACAAAAAGCAAATGACGGCAATGATCGCATTGGAGATCCACGGGATTCGCATTCCGCGGATGCCATAAGATATCCCTACGCCGAGATTATCGAGACTCGACGAGGCGGCAAACCCTAATATAAACAGCCAATTCACGGAAAAACACTCCTTCGGTCTGCGGTGCAGGAATGGATTCGGTACAGATTACGGATATATTGAGGAATTGTGCGTGTCCCCTACATATATTGTTGAGAGATCATCAATTAGCGTTGCTGTGCCTCCATGGCCTCGACGCTCTCGCAATAGAGAGGAGGGGATAGGATGAATCAGACGGATAACGTGCCGCAATTCGGCCACCAGTTGAAAGCGTTGCTCAAGGAGCGCTCCATGTCCATGCGCAAATTAAGCGAGCAAACCGGAATCGATACGGCCACCATCTCCAGGATGGCCAACGGGAAGCAGGCGATCAAGCCGGAATACATTCAGCGCATTGCGTCGGTACTCACCATTCCGGCCGAGCGGCTGTATCGGGCAGCGGGCTATTCCGTCGGGTCGGAGCCGAGCGGGAGGACGGATATGCATGCTTCCGTCGATGCGATTCAGCAAGTGCTCGGGCATTCGAAGCTATATGAGCCGGAGTTCAGCACCGAACGGGTGCGGCAGGAATTGATGAAATGCGAGCGGTATGCCCGTACCGAAGAAGGCAGGCGGCTGGTACATCAAGATTTCGAAGAAAAAGTGAGCAAGGTGAGCGGAGAAGGCCCGTTCATTGAGCAACTGCGCGACATGTATGCTTGCTTTTGCGATCCGGCGGTGTCGGAGGAAGAAAAAGCGGTGCTCGGCAGCGCTCTGCTTTATTTCATCCTGTCTGTCGACATTATCCCGGATTATGTATTTCCGATCGGTTACCTTGATGATGCGATTGCGGTCAATATGGCGCTTGAACGCCTGCGCGGCATGACCTGCGCATCGCAAGCGCAGAGAAATGCCGCCGGACGCGATCCGGCCGCCGAGGCGCCGGATGAAGGCGAATAGGCCGGCGCGGAGAAGCGATATGTCCCGCAGACGAAGGCAGCACGAGCCATAAGCATCGGCTCGTGCTGCCAACAGGCATGTTCTTTTGTTATACCCTATACCCAGCTAAGGGCTCTTGCCAATTGAGCCGTCGTAAAAGTGACGGCAATCGCGATGGCGAGGGGGATGAGCGCGGACAGTACGGTCCACTTCACGCTCTTCGTCTCTTTGTAAATATTGAACAGCGTCGTGCCGCATGGATAATGGAGCAGGGAAAACAGCATCATATTGAGCGCCGTCAGCCATGTCCAGCCATGGTTCAGAAAAATGTCCTTGATGTTGTCCATGCCGTCCGCATCGACCAGCGCGCCGGTGGACAAGTATCCCATCAACAGAATCGGAAGCACAATCTCATTCGCGGGAAGGCCGAGAATGAAGGCCATCAGGATGAAGCCGTCCAGTCCGATCGCATGGGCGAACGGGTCGAAAAATCCGGCCATATGATTGAGCACGCTGTCCCCGCCGATGAAAATATTGCCCAGGATCCAGGTAATGATCCCGGCAGGCGCGGCCACGATGATGGCGCGCGTCAACACATTGAGCGATTTGTCCCGGGACGCGAGCAGAATCGTCTTCGCGAACTGCGGCTTCCGGTACGGAGGCAGCTCCAGCGTATAATGAGTCGGCACCCCGCGCAGGGCGGTCTTGGACAAGACCCACGATACGGTAAACGTGACGGCGATGCCGATCATGACCATGCCCATGACGACCGAAGCCGTAACGAGAGTCTGCATGCCGGAACCGAGTCCCGCCGACACCATGAAGAGGGAAGACAGCAGAATCAGGGTTGGCCAGCGTCCGTTGCACGGCACGAAGTTGTTCGTCAAGATGGCAAGCATCCGCTCACGCGGCGATTCGATAATGCGGGTAGATAAAATCGCTGCGGCATTGCAGCCGAAGCCCATCGACATCGTCAGCGCCTGCTTGCCATGCCCGCCCGATTTCTTGAACAGGCGGTCCATGTTGAAGGCGACGCGCGGCAAGTAGCCGAAGTTCTCCAGCAGGGCGAAGACCGGGAAAAAGATGGCCATCGGCGGCAGCATGACGCTGACGACCCAGGCCGTGCCGCGGAAGAAACCGAGAATGAGTACGCCATGCAGCCACGCGGGCGCATGAAGCGCTTCGAAGCCGGCGGTCAAATATCCTTCGATCGTATTGAATAAGTCAAAGAGCAGGGCGGAAGGCACATTCGCTCCCGCAATCGTAATCCAGAAGACCGCCCCCAGTATCGCCAGCATAATCGGGAAGCCCCAAATCGGGGAAGTGACGATTTTGTCAAGCCGGTACGTGCTCTCCAGCTTCTTCTTATCCTCGTAGCGGACCGCTTCTCGGCAAATGCTGTGCGTCGTCTTATAAATATCCCCGACGATGTCGTCCCGAACCTCGCTGCCGTTGGTCAGGCTCTTGGCCTTCGCTAATAGCGAATCGAGCGAGTCGGGGGAATTAGTGGCAAGCGGTGTAGCCATATTGTACCGTCTCCTTCACTGTCACCGTCTGATCTTCCGTCATCCGCTTCTTCATCGTCTGAAGCAGCTTCTCGTCATTATCCAGCAGCCGCAATGCGATCCAGCGGGCGGGATAACGGTCGCCGAGCTGCTCGCGTATCGCCGGCTCCAGTTCGGCAATCTTGCGTTCGATATGATCGCTGTATTGAATCTGCAGCGGCTGAGGCACGAGCTTGCCCGAGGCGACCTGCTCGATCTTGTCGAGCAGCTGGGGAATGCCAATCCGGCTGCGCGCCGAGATGGCGGCTACCGGCACGCCCAGCTTCCGGGAAATCGCATCGATATCGATGCGGACGCCCAGACGCTTCGCTTCGTCAATCAGGTTGATGCAGAGGACGACGCGGTTCGTCATCTCCATGACCTGCAGAGCCAGATTCAAGTTCCGCTCCAGCGAGGTCGCGTCCAGCACGACGACCGTCACGTCCGGATTGTCAAAAATAATATAGTCGCGGGCGACTTCCTCATCCGCCGAATTGGAATAAAGGGAATAGGTGCCCGGAAGATCAATGATGCGGAACGGCGTGCCCTGATGCTCGAACTCTCCTTCCGCCATCATGACGGTCTTGCCTGCCCAGTTCCCGGTATGCTGGCGCATCCCTGTCAACGTATTGAACAAAGTGCTCTTGCCTGTATTCGGGTTGCCGGCCAGGGCAATTCGGTATCCGCTCATTCGTCCTCACCTCCAATAATCTCCCCGTATATGCGCGTGCTCTCTTCCCGGCGAAGCGCGATGGTCGTATTGTTCACGCGGAACGCGACCGGATCCCCGAGCGGGCTGCGCTGCAGCACCTCGACGGTATTGCCCGGCACAAAGCCGAGATCCAGAAGCCGCCGGCGCAGCACTCCTTCCACTTCGATGCGGGAGAGACGCAGCCGGCTGCCTGTATCCGCTTCTGCCAAAGATCTGTCTGTTGTCGACATCTATGATGTTCCTCCTCCCCAAGTCCGAACCTCGCGAGCGGCTCGGAAGAAGAATGTCCCCGGTTCCCCCCGCTCTTGTTATTATTAGTATAGGACAAAAGTATTGAGTTGCCAACAATTATTTTCATTAGGGCAACATTTTTAGGGGAGGGGAATTGTTGGCAAGAGCGGGCTTGGCGTCCCCGTTGACATTGACGCAGGGGCAAGTACTATACTGGGAATGCTTGCCCATGGGAACAAGAAGAATCGGCGGCGATAAAAAGGAGGGGATTGCCTTGCTGCGAAAGCTTGCAACGACCGAATTGGATGCCTTGCTGGGGCATGTCAGCAAGGATGAGCTATCTGCGCGGCATGCCGTTCCACGGAGGAGGAGCTTCAATATCCATGCGTCGGCATCTTCGAAGACCGTGAGCTGGTGGTGGTCGGCGGCTACCATGTGTACAGCGCGGAAGCGGCGGAATTGGGGAACATCGGGACGATCGCCTCGCGGCGGGGACGGGGATACGGCGCGAAAATAACGGCTGAACTTGTCCGGAGGGCTGCCCGGCTGACCTCTTACGTTCTGCTGGAAGTGTTCAATGACAACGAGCCCGCCATCCGGCTCTATCGCTCCCTTGGCTTCGAACAGGTGAACCAGCTCTATATGACGAGCTTCCGCTTGCCTGTCCTGGCGGAACGCGCTTGACGGACCGGAAGCCATTCGTCCGGCAGGCGTCAGCGGCCGGAACCGGAGACCCTATGATCTAATGCACTGAGGACAGGCAGACAATGGGATATACTGGCGTCGGCTCGGCCTGGATTGCCCCGGCCGTGACCGGTGATTCTTTTCCGATGAAAAGGAGATGAGGCCCATTGCAGAACAAATCCTCCATGAATAAGGGAATCCTGCTGGCCAGCGCCATCGTGCTTGTGCTGCTGGTCATATGGCTGGCGGCAAGTCTGGCCGGGACGTCCGGCCGCGAGGAAGAACAGCCGTCCGCCTCTCTGGAGGTTCCGGAACAGGAACTGAATTATGATCTCCAGCCCGCGATGGGAGATCGGAACGCTCCGATCCGCATCGTCGAATTCGGCGATTACAAATGTCCGGCTTGCAAGCGCTGGACCGAGCTCGTGCTGTCGAAGCTGCATGAGGAATATATCGCAGACGGCACCGCCGCCTTTTACTACATCCATTATCCGTTTCTGGCCCCGGATTCGGAGCTTGCGGCCGTAGCGGGAGAGATAATCCATCATATGGACGAATCCGCGTTCTGGACCTACCACAAGCGAATCAACGAGCTTCAGGGCGAGAAGGACGAAGCTTGGGCGAACGAATCGTTCCTGACCCGTCTGGTAGAGCGGGATATCCCGTCGATCGATGCCGAACAGTTCCGAGCCGAGCTGAAGGATCTGAAGCATCTCGATACGGTAAAGGCCGATATGGAGATTGCGCGCAAGTTCAAGATTGGCGGCACGCCGACGGTATTGGTGAACGGGCGAGAGGTCGAGGACATTTCTTATGAGGGGATCCGGGACGCCATCTTGTCGGAGCTGAGCCGGCAAAAAGATCAGGCAGCCAAATAGAGACGCAGAAAACAGCGGGTTTGCCTGGAGGCGGCCCGTTTTTTGCAGCGAAATAACGGAATATCCGTCGCAGCCGGGAGTCTGCGCTCGCGGTTGACAACGGCAGGGGGATGGGGTAGTATTCACGTGACAAGATCTTCCTGTTACCGCGCCCTTCGGCTAGCTGAAGGGTTTGTTTGTCATGCGGGGCAGATGATTCAATACATAGAAGAGGTATAACGTAATGCTGCGAAAATGGAAGCGGCTCGATCCGCTGCTGCTCTGGCTGGTGCTGTGCTTCATGGCGATTAGCACCATCGTCGTATATAGCGCGACGGTGAATACCAAATATGAAGGCATGCATATGGACAACATCAAGCTGTACGTTGTTCTGTTCATCCCGCTGCTCGTTACCGCTTGGTTCGATTACCGCATCGTCGTCCACTATTTATCCGTCATCCTTTACGTTATCGGTATCGGATTGCTTCTGCTCGTCATGTTCAAAGGGGTGAACATCAACGGATCTACGCGCTGGATCGCGATTGGAGGCCAGCAATTCCAGCCGTCCGAGTTCATGAAGCTGTTCATTATTATGCTGCTGGCCCGCTTGCTGGGGCGAAGGGACGGCGAGACGCTTAGACTGACCCGGGATATCGTTCCGCTAGGCCTTGTCGTGGCGGTTCCGATGTACTTGATTTACAAACAGCCGGATTTGGGCACGGCAATCGTATTTGTATCGATTTTTGTCGCGATGCTGTGGATGGCGAATGCCCGCCTGTCCCATATGATCGCCGGTCTATCTGCGGCTGCCGCCGCTGTCGGAACGGTTCTGGTGCTGTATTATCACAATCGCGACTTATTGATAAAGCTGATTAAGCCCCATCAGTTTTCCCGCATCGAGGCATTCCTGGACCCGGCGAGCAATCCGGATGGAGGCTGGCATGTCATGAATTCGATCCGGGCCATCGGGTCGGGGAATTTTTCGGGAGACGGCTTTCTCAAAGGCTTTTTCGTGCATAACGGTTATATTCCGTACAGCTATTCGGATTCGATCTTTGTCGTCATCGGCGAGGAGTTCGGTTTCCTCGGCTCGGCCTGCCTGATCCTGCTGTACTTCGCGCTTATTTATCGCATGGTGCTTATTGCCGGCGCATGCAAAGATTTGGAGGGCGCCTACCTCATTATCGGCATTATTGCGATGTTCACGCTGCAAATATTCGAAAACATCGCGATGCATATCGGACTGATGCCGCTTACGGGCTTGTCGCTGCCGTTCATCAGCTACGGCGGGAGTTCGCTGCTCACCAATATGATATCGATCGGGCTCGTGATGAGCGTCAAAATCCACCAGGAGGAACCGAACCTGCTGGAGCTGTGATCGTACTCATCGAAGAAAAAGCTGCCGCAAGGCAGTTTTTTTGATGCTTAAATGGAGCCGTAACCCCACTCTAAGCGATTCGCGAAGGGGGTACAAGACTGTGGGGAGCCCCTTGCCTGAGCGGCCGGGAGAGTGAGCGTAACACACGTAACCCAGGAAGGGAAGTCCTGAGCGGTTGGGAGAACGATCAAAAGAGCGCTGAAAGACGCGTTTAGATGTCAGAGCAGCAACCGCTGAGAACGTATAATCGAACTCGGATCGACAAGGAATCAAGCTCTTCGTCCATCGCTTCTGCTTCGGCGCTTGACAGCAGCGGGATGACGCCTATAAGATTAAATCGTAATAATTACGAATAATGGAGGATACAATTTCTATGGCAGAACAGACATTAACGCCGGGTGCACATCCTGGCGGACAAGTTCCCGTAACGGTATTGAGCGGCTTCCTCGGCGCCGGGAAGACGACCGTATTGAATCATGTGCTGAATAACCGCCAAGGGCTCAAGGTGGCGGTGATTGTCAACGATATGAGCGAAATTAATATTGACGCCGATCTGGTGAAATCGGGCTCGAACCTGTCGCGGACCGAAGAGAAGCTGGTGGAGATGTCGAACGGATGCATCTGCTGCACGCTGCGCGAAGATCTGCTGCGGGAGGTCGAGCGGCTGGCCAAGGAAGGCCGGTACGATTATATTTTGATCGAGTCGACAGGTATCTCCGAGCCCTTGCCCGTTGCGCAGACGCTGACGTATGCGGATGAAGCGCTGGGCATTGATCTTCCCTCGCTCGTCCGGCTGGATTGCTTGGTCACGGTTGTCGACGCGAGCCGGTTCTGGCATGATTTCGCGTCAGGGGAATCGCTGCTCGACCGGAAGCAGCAGGCGGGGGAGGAGGACAACCGCAGCGTTGTCGATCTCCTCATCGATCAGATAGAATGCAGCAACGTGCTGCTGTTGAACAAGTGCGACTCGGTGGCGGAAGAGGAACTGAAGAAGCTCGAAGGCGTACTGCGGGAGCTGCAGCCGGAGGCGCGCATCATTCGCACCGTGAACGGTCAAGTGGATCCGAAGCAAATTCTGAACACGGGTTTGTTCGACTTCGAGAGCGCGAGCCATACCGCCGCCTGGATCGCGGAGCGTGAACTCGAAGCCCATACGCCGGAGACCGATGAGTACGGCATCACCTCTTTCGTATACCGGCGGCAGCAACCGTTCCATCCGGAACGGCTGTACCGGTTCATGAATGACTGGCCGGACGAGATTATACGGGCCAAAGGCATGCTCTGGCTCGCTCCGGCATCGGATATCGCCATTAGCCTGAGCCAGGCCGGACATTCGATCCAGATCGGGCCGGCCGGCTATTGGCTCGCTGCCGCCACGCCGGAAGAGAGGGAGATGATTCTGGAGGAGGAGCCGGATTTGCGCCAGCGCTGGCATGAGCAATGGGGAGACCGGGTGAACGAGCTGGTGCTTATCGGCATAGCTCCGGATCGCTCCCGGATTGAGCGCGGACTGGATGAATGTCTGTTGACCGCAGCCGAGATGGAGCAGGATTGGTCGGCGCTCGTCAATCCGCTGGCCTGGGTTACCGCCGGGCTGGACGCGTAAAGCGGACGCTGGCCTTCAGAGGCCGAGTCATTTGGCCCGCCTCGCCGCAGTTTTTTGCAATCCGCCGGCGGAATTGATCTACCGAGAACGATTGTCCCATGCCATACATGTCTCTCCCACGTATTATGGTAGCGAGAAAAAGTGAGGTGTTGGACATGAAAGCCGTTGTAACGGGCGGGGCGGGATTTATCGGCTCTCACTTGGCCGAGGCGCTGCTTGATCAGGGAGCCGACGTTCATGTTATTGACAATCTGTCTTCCGGCCGCGAGCGGCGCGTTCCCCGGGACGCCGAACTGCACGTCGCCGATATTCGCAGCGAGCACTGCGACGAGATTATCCTGCGCATCCGGCCGGATATCCTATTTCATCTGGCGGGGCAGGTCGACGTTGCCCGCTCCGTTCACAATCCCGGCTATGATGCCAGCATCAGAGGTACGGTGCGGCTGTTGAGCGTCTGCCGCGAAAGCGGGATACGCAAATTCATATTTGCTTCGACCGCCGCCGTATACGGAAATATGCCGGAGGGGCGCACGACGGAGCAATCTCCAATCTGCCCCGTGTCGTATTACGGGCTGTCCAAATGGGCCGCGGAAAGCTATATCCGTCTATTTCACCTGCTCTACGGCATTCCTTATACGATTCTTCGCTACAGCAATGAATTCGGGCCGAGACAGGTGGTCGGCAGCGAGGGCGGCGTTATCGCCGCCTTTATTCGCCAATTGCACGAGGATGGGCGTATTCGCGTCCATGGAGACGGAGAACAGGCGCGCGATTTCATTCATGTCCATGATGTGGTGCAGGCCAATCTTGCCGCTGCCCGCTCGGGCGAGAAGGAGACGATTCATGTAAGCACGGGCGTGTCTGTCACCTTGAACCGGTTGATTGGCCTGCTGCAAAAAATTCACGGGAGCGGCTTCGAGATTGAGTATGGCCCGGCGCGGGAAGGGGACATCAAGCATAGTTGTCTGGATAACCGGCTTGCATGGGAGCGGTTGCAGTGGCGGCCGAGCCGCAGTCTGGCCGAAGGCGTGCTGGAAATGTACCGCGATTACGCGGCGAGGAAGATGGACGCCTGACCTTTTCCCGGTACACACTTCAAAACCAGGGTACCTGTACCTCTCATCAGATGCCGTTCCGTCATAGTATAAATGGACAATACACCAAAGGGATGGAGAACGATGAAAATCCTGATCGCGAGCTATTGGGGGATTCCGAGCGCAGGCGGAATCAATACCTATGTCGAGCACTTGAAGACGGGATTGGAGCGCCAAGGCCATCAGGCCGATTTTCTGTGCCCAACCCCGAACGAGAACGGATACGGCATTTATCCCCGCAACCGGGTATTGGAAAAAGAGAAGCTTCTCCCTTTTATCGCCGCGCAGTCCAACCCATACTTCGATCAACATCTGCCCGGATTGGATCCGTGGATACGGCAATGCGAAGTGGAGCGGTACGGGTTTGAACTGGCTGCCCTGCATCTGGATATAAGCCAGTACGACATCATTCATGCGCAGGATATCGTCACCGCGTATGCTCTCTCGCGCATCAAGCCGCCGGCAATGCCTCTTGTATCGACGATTCACGGCTGCCTCGCCCTGGAGTGGTTCCGCAACTTGAAGGTGATGGGGCTGGATGGGCCCGAGCGCCGCCCTGCGATCTGGGCTTACTCGGCCCTGAGAGAGCGGCTGGGCGCATCCTGCTCGCGATTGACGCTCATGCCTACCCGCTGGCTGCAGGATCTGATGATCCGGGAGTTCGGGGTACATCCGGACCGGCTGATCGTCTCCCCGAGCGGAATGGACGTCGAAGCCTTCATCCGCGAGATGGAAGCGCCTACGGATTGGGCTCCGCCTCAAGGGAAGAAGGTGATCATTTGTCCAGCGAGGTTCAATGCTGTCAAGGGACATGTCTTTTTGCTGCAAGCTCTGCATTCGCTTAAGGCGATTCGCCAGGATTGGGTCTGCTGGCTGGTGGGAGATGGCGAGGCCGAAACGGAGCTGCGGGATATGACGGCATCGCTGGGCCTGGCGGAGCATGTGTTCTTCCTTGGCAGGCGCCAGGATGTTCCTGCTCTGATAAGGCAGTCGGATCTGTTCGTTCTTCCCAGCATTCAGGATAATCAACCCTTTGCGGTCATGGAGGCGCAGGTGGCCGGCAAGCTGGTCATCGTATCGAATGCGGGCGGAATTCCGGAGATGGTCGAGCATGGCGTGACCGGCCTCGTATCCGAAGCAGGACGCAGCGAACAGCTTCTGCATCATCTGCAATTGGGGCTCGATAATGAGTCCTTCCGGCTGCAGGTGGGGGCGCAGGCTCAGGCTTGGGGACGGACGCATTGGTCGCTCGAGGCGATGACCGGACGGGTTCTCGATATCTATTACAGCGCAGCCGGAATGGAAGAAAAGGTCCGGCCTCTCCGGTAAGACTTTGAGATTGATGGATGGAGGTGCAGCTTATGGCGAAGCTGACAAGTACTATCAGGCGGAGGTTCGCAGGGGCCGCCCGTCCGAGGAAGGCGGTGCGGAAGAAAAGAACGGCGATGCGAGCAGGCGCCAGGCGGAGGCTGCGCCGCCAGTCCCGGCGCACGCCAGGCAAGCGCGGCTGGCGGCTGGCCCTCGGGAAGCGGCTGCAGCGAAGAACGCGCCCGCTGCTCCAGCCATCGCGCAGCGGGCCGCTCGGGGCGGATTCCCCGCACCGGGAGCAAGCCTTGGCGACGCCGCTCCCTCCACCGGCGGAAGAAGCGCCATCGCCGCCGCCGGCCCCCGACATGGCGCATGGCGGCACGGCCTCCGATGCGGCTGGAATTCCGCATCCGCCGCCAGACCCTGTCCAGGCGGCCGCGCCGCAACCGGCGGATGACACGTTGTGGCGCCAGCTTCTGAGCAGGGTGCCGGCCAGCTACTCGCTTCCCGACGGGGTTGTCGTAGAAGCGCTGCAGCATGCCTTTGGCCGCTGAACTCCCCGGCAGGGAAGCCAGACCAAGGTTGTGGCGCCGCCTCCAGCTCCATTATAATGTTACGTAGCCGCATATGAGACTTGAACAGGAGCTGAACTGTGTTGACACATACCGTCGGATTTATTTATGCGCATCCGGACGACGAGACGTTCGGGTGCGCTTGCTTGATCCGCTCTCTGGCGGATCAGGGCGTGACCGCCACTCTTCTGACGGCCACGAGCGGAGAGGCGGGGAAGCCGGGCCGCCTTGGCCCGATGAGCCGGGAGGAGCTGGCAGCGCGGCGGGAGCGGGAGCTGGCGGCGGCCGGCGCAATTATGGGCTTGGCGGACATTGAACTGCTGCGATATCCGGATGGACAATTATCCTCCGTCCCGCGGAGGGAGTTAGTGGAGAAGATTGCCGCGTTCCTCAACCGGCACCGGGCTGCGGTCGTTGTCACCTTTCCCGAGGGCGGAATCAGCGGGCATCCGGATCACATCGCCATCCATCATGCCGTCAACGAGGCGGTATGGAGCGGGAGCTGCCCGCATGTGCAGAAGCTGTACTACAATATGCCGATGACGGTTCCCGAAGCGGAGACGGATTCGGTGATTAGGCTGGAGGCTGCGCCATATTGGGAGATGAAGGCGGCAGCCCTGCGCGCCCACGAATCCCAAATCTTGTCCATTGAACGTGTATTCGGCGGCGACCTGCAGACACTGCCTCCCGATGAACGGATGCGCGGGGAAGCGTTCGCGCTCGTATGGAAGCGGGGCGTGCATCGCCCGGCCGTTCGGGAGCATTCGGTGCTGGATGACTTACATAAAGAAAGCTAGATTTTGGAATGAACCGAGACTTGCGCACTCCTTGGATTTTGCCGGGGGTGTCTTTCTTTTTTTCAGCGGAACGCTCAAATTGTGTCCGTTTTGTGATACCATCGTATCAGGATAGAGTGGGATATTCTATTTTATGGCAAAAAGGAGAGTTGATCGCATGCAAGCAAGACCGAAGCGTTCCGAAGTGCCGATCAAGGCGACCTGGAATTTGAGCGACCTGTATCCAAGTCAGGAAGCCTGGAAGGAAGAATTGAAGAAGATTCAAAAGGATGTGGCCGAGGTCACCCGGCATAAAGGCACGCTGGGCGAGAGCGCAGCCGCGCTGCTCGCCTGTCTCGAAGCCCGGGACGCGCTGATTGTACGAATGTCACGGGCCAATACATATGCGCATTTGCAGCAGTCCGGGGATGGCACGGATCCGGTCAACCAGGCGAACTCCAGCATCGCGGGCGATGTGCTCTCGCAAGTCAATTCGCAGCTATCCTTTATTTCATCCGAGATTTTGGCGCTGCCGGAGGGCACGGTGGAGCGATTCCTGGAGGAAGAGCCGAAGCTTGCCATTTACCGCAAAGGGCTGACCGATCTGCTCGAGACGAAGCCGCATCGCCTGTCCGCGGAGACGGAAGCCGCTTTCGCGTCGCTGGGCGAGCTGTTCGGCGCCCCGTACCGCATCTATCTGCGCAGCAAGCTGTCCGACATGTCATTCGCTGACGTTGAAGCAGGGGACGGAACGAAGTGGCCGGTCTCGTTCGCCCTGTACGAAGGCAAATATGAAATGTCTCCCGACCATACGCTGCGCCGCGCCGCATACGCGTCGTTCTCGGAGACGCTCAAAGCTTACCAGCATACGTTCGCGCAGACGTACGCGACGGAAGTGAAGAAGCAGGTCGTCCTGTCCCGCCTCCGCAAATATAACTCCGTAACGGAGATGCTGCTGCAGCCGCAGGAAGTGACGCTCGAGATGTACCATAATATTTTGGATATTATCCAGGAACAATTGGCGCCCCACATGCGCCGCTACGCCAAGCTGAAGCAGCGCGAGCTCGGGCTCGACAAGATGTTGTTCTGCGATCTGAAGGCGCCGCTCGATCCGGAATACAATCCGCATATCTCGATCGAAGAGGCAGGGAAGCTGATTGCCGAATCGCTGGAGGTGCTCGGCCCGGAATACGGCCAGATTATCAGGGATGCGCTGAACAATCGCTGGATCGATTACGCCGACAATGTCGGCAAATCGACCGGCGCGTTCTGTTCGTCGCCGTACGGAGCGCATCCGTACATTCTCATTTCCTGGGCGGACAATATGCGCGGGGCGTTCACGCTGGCGCATGAGCTGGGCCATGCCGGCCACTTCGCGCTCGCCGGCCGCTATCAGCCGTATGCGACCTACCGCCCGGCGATGTACTTCATTGAAGCGCCGTCGACGATGAACGAGATGCTGCTGGCCCAGCACATTATGAAGCAATCGTCCGACAGCCGGATGAAGAGATGGGTTATTCAGCAGCAGCTGAGCACGTATTACCATAACTTTGTCACGCATCTGCTCGAAGGCGAGATGCAGCGCCGCGTATATGATCTCGCTTCCGCCAATGAGCCGCTGACCGCGAAGACGCTGTCCGAGCAAAAAGGCGCCGTCCTCTCCAAGTTCTGGGGCGACGCCGTCGAGCTGGATGAGGGCGCGCATCTGACGTGGATGCGCCAACCGCATTACTACATGGGCCTGTATCCATACACGTATTCCGCAGGCTTGACGGTGTCCACAGCCGCAGCGCGGATGATCCAGGAGGAAGGCCAGCCGGCCGTCGATCGCTGGCTCCAGGCGCTCAAGGCAGGCGGCACGTTGAAGCCGCTCGACCTGATCAAGATTACCGGCGTCGATATGTCCGGCCCGGCCGCGATCGAGGAAGCCGTCGCTTATGTCGGCTCGCTCGTCGATGAGCTGGAGAGATTGTCTTAATCGAATCGAGAGATGAACAGAAGCGATGTCTCCCGGCAAGCGGGGGGACATCGCTGTTTATTGGCCGCGGATGCACAGCCAGCGCCGGTTCATAATGCGTCATCGGCGCCTTGGCTTGCATCCCCGCATCACGGGCAGAACTTGCTTCCCGCTATTGATTTGCCGCGGGGGATAAGTGTACATTAGAACAATGGACAAGTATCAGGATGTGACAAGGAGGAGACAACATGGCAGAACGTATGCTTGTTTTTGTCGGATCCTATGCGGACGGCTCCGGCAGCGGGGTCTATGCGTTCGAGTTCGACGAACAGAATGAATCGCTGACATTGACGGATGAAGTATCCGGCCTTCGCAATCCAACCTTCATTAATCTTGACGCCGAGGGCCGCCGGTTATATTCCATCGTGGAAGGAACGAACGGGGACGGAGGCAAGACAGGGGAAGCGGCCGCTTTTGCCATCGATCCGGCGGCAGGCAAGCTGGAGCTGTTGAACCGCTCCTTCACGGTCGATGCGCCGACCTGTCATATTCAGCGTGATTCTGGCAGCAGCCATATCGTAGTGGCAAGCTATCATGGCGGACGGATCGCGCTGGTTGCATTGACGGCCGACGGCGGCATCGGCGCACAGCTGGACGTTCAGCAGCATGAAGGGCACGGGCCGAATGCCGAGCGGCAGGAGAAGCCTCATCCGCATTCCGCCTTTTTCAGCCCGGACGAGCGGTATCTGTTCGTGCCGGACTTGGGGATCGATCGGATTCGGGCCTACACGATCGACAAGGAGCGCGGGAAGCTGCAGTTCCATGGCGAGACAGCCGCCCAACCGGGAGCGGGTCCGCGTCATATGACATTCCATCCGAACGGGAAGCTCGCTTTTGTCATCAATGAGCTGGACTCTTCGGTTACGTCTTACCATTATGATGCGGAGCATGGGGCACTGCAGCCGATTGTGACGGTGCCGACGCTTCCTTCCGGCTTCACCGGGGAGAATACATGCGCGGAGATTGCGGTCTCGGAAGACGGAGCTTATCTGTACGGCTCGAACCGCGGTCACGACAGTATCGCCGTCTATGCGATCGACGCGGCGGCAGGCACCTTGACGCTGGTGGAGCATGTCTCTGTGGAAGGGAAGCATCCGCGCCATTTCGCGCTTACCCCGGGCGGACGT
This sequence comes from Paenibacillus dendritiformis, assembly GCF_015845845.1. Classification (GTDB taxonomy): domain Bacteria; phylum Bacillota; class Bacilli; order Paenibacillales; family Paenibacillaceae; genus Paenibacillus_B; species Paenibacillus_B dendritiformis_C. The sequence continues at coordinate 52,820 of NZ_LDIG01000062.1, read as the reverse complement.
TATCTTATCGCGGCGAACCGGGATACGAACAATCTCGTTCTGTTCCGCGTGGACAAGGCGACCGGCAAGCTGACATTTACCGGGAAGACCGTCGAGGTCTCGAAGCCGGTCTGCGTCAAGCCGGCCTATTTCACGGTATAACCAGACAATAACTCACGACACAGAACCCCCGCTGGAATATCTTCCAATGGGGGTTCTTTCGCATGCCTATTTACTTTCCGGTTCTTTGATCGTCTCCGGCTCTTTATACTCGACGCCGAATGTATCTACCGTGATTTTCTTGATCTTTTGATCTTCCGCCGGGCGGTCATTCGCATCCCGCTTCGCGTTGGCAATCTCATGCACTGTCTCGATTCCGGAAGTCACTTTGCCGAATGCGGCATATTGTCCGTCCAGATGGGGCGCATCCGCATCCATAATGAAGAATTGAGAGCCCGCCGAATCGGGATCCACGGAACGGGCCATCGAGATAACCCCTTCCGTGTGCTTCAGATCGTTGGTTATGCCGTTCGAAGAAAATTCGCCCTTGATGCTATAACCCGGGCCGCCCATTCCGGTTCCTTCCGGATCGCCGCCCTGAATCATGAAGCCGGGAATGACCCGATGGAAAATGAGTCCGTCATAAAATCCTTTCTTGACTAACGAGATGAAGTTGTTGACGGTGTTCGGAGCGGTGTCCGGATACAATTCCACTTCGATCTTCTTGCCGCTCTCCATCTCAATCGTGACAAGCGGATGCTTGGCGTTGTCCGCGCCGCTCGCCTTGCCGCAGCCCGCGACGACCAACATGGCAGCCATGAGCAGGGCCACAAGGGTCAAGCCTGTGCGCTGTCTGTTACTTCGTCTCATGCAATCATTCCTCCTACCTCTTGCTATCAAAATATCTTATACGTTTACAGTATGCCATCGAATGGGGGCAAGAGCAAACAGCAGGCCCGGCAGTCAGTGCCGTTCAGAGTAATAACATTATTTCGATACCGTGGCTATCGTTGCCAGAGCGGCTCCCTAACAGATTGACCACGCCCGGATGGACGGCATCTTCGCGGGTTGGCTCAATGCGCGGACGGTTGTGCTGCGTTGGCGGGCAGGCATCAGGCTCCAGGAAGAAGGTTCCAGTAAGGTTCCAAGCGGTTTGGTGCAGGCAGCAGACTTACCCAATTATTTGGTAAACGGTGTAAACGGGATAACGCCTGGGATGGAATGAGAAGGATTGTCTTGGATGCGCGGTTATGTCGAGAATAGAGGTGGTTTTCCATCCCTTTTGTCCATTCTCCCTTCGGCTCAGCCACCGCTCTGACGGTAAAGGAGAACTCGGGAGGACGGACCGCTTATCGCTTAGCGCTGAGTTAAGGGGATAACGAACGAAAGGCCCGCCCCGGCTCATATGAGCTGAAGCGATGGGATAGTGAAGGAAAGGCCCGCGCGCGGCTCATATGAGCTGAAGCGATGGGATAGTGAAGGAAAGGCCCGCGCGCGGCTCATATGAGCTGAAGCGATGGGATAGTGAAGGAAAGGCCCGCCCTGGCTCATATGAGCTGAAGCAATGGGATAGTGGCAAAGAAGCAGGGGGAGCCCCAGGTCGGGGCGGAACGGATGCTCCGGCCCCGAGCCTTGTCTATTTCGGCGACAGGGTCGTCTCCGCACTCGGGACGTGTGCCTGTCTGGGCTTGTCGTATTGAAGGAATATCCAGACGCCTGCAATGAGCAGGACGCAGGCGGATGCCTGCAGCGCCGTCATCATTTCGCCGAGCAGTATCCAGGCCAGCAGGCTGGCTCCGACCGGTTCGCCCAGGACGCTCATGGAGATGGAGGTGGCGCTGACATATTTCAGCAGCCAGTTGAAGAGCATATGACCAAGCACCGTCGGAACGAGCGCCATCAGCAGGAACAGGAGCCACTCGCGTCCAGGATAGCCGCTCATCGGATAGCCGGCTCCCATGTTATAGAGGGCAAGAACGCCTCCGGCGACGAAAAAGACGGTAAAGTTATACACATAGGAGGAGATGCGCTGGCGCAAATCCTGGCCGAGCAGCATATGTACAACGACAGCAACGGTTCCGAGCACGGAGAGCAGATCGCCGTACAGCGCTTGTCCGGATAAGCGGAGATCGCCCCAGCCGATCAGCATGATGCCGAAGATGGCGATGACGATGCCGGCCAAGGCCGCCGGCGTGGTCCGCTGCTTGAACAGCCAGAATGAACCGAGCATAACAAGAATAGGCTCTAAGGACAGGATCATTGTCGAGCTCGCGACGGTCGTATGGCGAAGCGATTCCATCCAGAGCAGGAAGTGGATGGCCAGGAACAGGCCGGATATCCCCATGCGCAGCCAGTCCTTGCCGCGAACGGCGCGCCACTCCGCTCGATAGGCGAACGCCCAGGGCAGCAGCACAAGATTCGTGAGCAGCAGCCGGTACATGGCAATAATAGAAGCGGGCGCTTCCGACCATTTTACGAAAATGGCGGAAAAGGAGATCGCGATGATTCCGACAATGAGAAGCAGATAGAGATGAGATGATTTTCGGGCAGACATCAGTTTTTGCACCTCGTAGGTTATTTATCTTGGTGGTCACGATCAGCTAGTATAGCGCATTTGGGAGGAACAATAAAGAGGGGGGACGGAAGGAGTTTCGAGTTGGGCGTTTTTGCTGTAAAAATGGAGAAACTGATGCTAATGGAGGTGAGTCCGATGGATGTTCGGGTGGAACGGGACACATTCGGCGAATTGCAGGTTCCCGCGGATAAACGGTGGGGGGCTCAGACTCAGCGAAGCCTGGAGAACTTCAAAATCGGCACTGAGAAGATGCCGCGCGAGGTCATTTACGCGCTCGCCTTGATTAAGCAGTGTGCCGCCCGCGTGAATGGAGAGCTCGGACAGCTTGAGAAGGAGAAGGGCGAAGCGATTGTTGCGGCGGCGCAGGACCTGTTGGACGGAAAGTATGATGATCATTTTCCGTTGGTGGTCTGGCAGACGGGGAGCGGCACCCAGACGAATATGAACGTCAATGAAGTGATTGCCCACCGGGCGAATGAGCTGCTGGCCGAGCAAGGGAGCGGCATGCGAGTGCATCCGAATGATGATGTCAACCGGTCGCAGAGCTCGAATGACACGTTCCCGACGGCGATGCATATCGCCGCCTTCATCGCGGTGGAGGATCAAGTCCTGCCCGCGCTGCACCGGCTGAAGTGCACGCTGTTGAATCAATCAAAGCAGTTCCGCGATGTGATCAAGATTGGGCGGACGCATTTGCAGGACGCCACGCCGCTAACGCTGGGGCAGGAGATCAGCGGATGGCACCGGATGATCGAGAAGTGCGAGGAGTACATAATTGAGAGCTCCGGCGCCCTGTTGGAGCTGGCGATTGGAGGAACCGCGGTCGGCACCGGGCTGAACGCGCATCCGAAGTTCGGGCAAATGATGGCCAGGGAGCTGAGCAAGGCGACCGGGCGCGAGTTCGTCACGGCCCGGAACAAGTTCCAGTCGCTGACCAGCCATAACGAGATCGTTCATCTTCACGGCGCGCTAAAGGCGTTGGCGGCCGATCTGATGAAGATTGCCAATGACGTGCGCTGGCTGGCGAGCGGTCCGCGATGCGGAATAGGGGAGATTCTCATTCCGGCGAATGAACCGGGGAGCTCGATTATGCCCGGCAAGGTGAATCCGACCCAAGCCGAGGCGCTTACGATGGTCGTCTGTCAGGTGATGGGGAACGATGCAACGATTGGGATGGCGGCTAGCCAAGGCAATTTTGAGCTGAATGTATACAAACCGGTGATCATATACAACTTCCTGCAATCAGCGAAGCTGCTGGGAGATGCGATGCAATCGTTCCATGACCGCTGCGTTGCCGGCATTGAACCGAACCGCGAGGTGATCCGGCGCAATCTGGAGCAGTCGTTAATGCTTGTGACCGCGCTTAACCCGCATATCGGCTACGAGAAGGCGGCCGAGATCGCGAAGCTTGCGCATCAGGAGGGACTGACGCTGAAGGAAGCGGCTATTCGCACCGGCCTGCTTACGGAGGAGCAGTTCGATGATATCGTGAAGCCGCAATCGATGGTCTGATGAAGACAGGGTGGGAACTGCCTGATTGTTCCAGTCAGGGAGAAAAAAGAACATTCAGGCGGTTCTTTTTATAACATTTTGGACGTTCATTGGCCTTCCGTCTGTGGTATGATGTTAGCGATAAACGCATCTGGAAGGAATGAGAGAAATGGCAGCTCATCAATACATATTGGCTGGCTACGCGGTCGATGGCGTCCTGCCGGAGATTACCCCGGTGGATGCCGCAAGATTGACGCATTTGAATGTGGCGTTCGGCCATGTGAAGGAAGATCGCATTACCGTGGGTCATTTAAAAAATCTTGGCTCGATCACTCAATTGAAGGAATATAACCCGGAGCTCCAAGTGATACTGTCGGTCGGCGGGTGGAGCGCCGGCGGGTTCTCCGAGGCAGCATCCACTGCGGAAGGTCGCCGCAAGTTCGCGGAGTCTGCGGTTGAGATTCTCCGCAACCATCCGTTCGACGGAATCGATCTTGACTGGGAGTATCCATGCTATTCGGAAGCGGGAATCCAATCCAGTCCGGCGGACAAGCAGAATTTCACGCTGCTGCTGCAGGAGATGAGAGAAGCCATCGACCGTCAAGGGCAAGCCGACGGCCGCCGCTATCTGTTGACGATTGCCGCGGGGGCAGATCAGTACTATATTGACGGGACCGAAATGGATAAGGTGCAGGCCTGCCTCGATTTTATTCAGCTCATGACCTACGATATGCGCGGCGGATTCCAGACTTTGACCGGTCACCACACCAATCTGTATGCGTCGACGGGAGATCTGTTCCGCATCAGCGTGGACGCATCGGTTCGCCTCTTCACGAACGCAGGCGTGCCGCGCGAGAAAATCGTCATTGGCGCCGCCTTCTATTCGAGAATGTGGAAGGACGTTCCGGCGGTCAATAACGGCTATCTGCAAATGACCCCGGGATCCGGCGGCTACGGACCGGATTACTCCCGTCTCGCGGAAGAATATATCAACCGCAACGGATTCACCCGTTATTGGGATGACGAAGCGAAGGCGCCTTGCCTGTTCGACGGCAGCACCTTCATTACGTACGATGACGAGGAGTCGCTGGCGTGCAAGTGCAGCTATATTCAAGAGCAGGGGTTGAGAGGCATCATGTTCTGGGAGTATAGCTGTGACAAGACCGGCACGCTGCTGAGCGCGATGTACAACGGATTTAAGGGCTAAGCGGAGCAATTGAGGCACCGGAACAGGCATACTCCGTTTCTGTGGTTGCCGAGGACAAAAACTACGCCAGGGATGCAGCGGCGAATCGAATAGGTTCGCTGCTGTTTTTGTGTGCACGTTAAGGGGAGGGGCAACCGCGAAGAAAAGAGCCTGGGCGGCGTCAGCGTGAGAGGAAAGGAACATTTTGTCACCATAAGTTCAAATATCGTTCACCTTCCGTTCATAATACAGCCATATTCGTGATCTAAATTATAGCTATACTGGGTGATAAGGGAGAGAAATGAGGAAGCATGACAGCAGATGGCTCATCTGCATCGCTGCCATCGCTCGTTTATTGTCATCTTGCCCGGCTCTGGCCTGGCAGGAGCAAACCTGATGCGATGGTTCCGACTCATGCGCAATTTCGAAGTCGTCGGGCGGCTGACAAGATTCGCATATGGCTTTTTCTGCTACATAGTCTCAGATCAAAATGACGGACGCTGCGATGCCGATGTTTATTGTTTCCGCTTCCATTTTGCTGTTCGCTGCTTTTTCTCTTTCTTGCCATTGTCCTGTTCGACAAGGGGCTGTTCGCCAAGAGTTGACGCTCTTGGACGGTAGAACGAGTCAATTGGATAAGGAGGTCTTTGTGGTGAATAAGAAATTTGCTCTCGCGGCAATGACAACGCTGTTGGCTGTCTCGTTGGCTGCCTGCGGCGGCGGGAACAAGGATGCGGGTCCATCCAATAATGAAGGAGCGGCTCCGGCAGCATCTTCCGGCGATGTGCAGGCGGTGACGCTGAAGGCCAAAAACTTCGAGTTCGATCAGACCGAGATTCGGGTCAAGAAGGGTCAGACGGTCAAGCTTACATTCGAGAACGAGCAGGGCATTCATGGCGTGGAGATCCCGGATCTGAATGTGAAGCTCGATCAGCCGGGCACGACTGAATTCGTGGCTGACAAGGAAGGAACTTACGAGTTCAAATGCTCGATTATGTGCGGCTCCGGCCACAACGATATGGTCGGCAAAATCATCGTCGAGTAATCGGAACCGGGATGAAGGGTTCAACACAACGCATGGCCTGTCTGCGGAGAGGCTGTGCGTTTCTTTGTTGGATGCCGTGGTCATCGCCTAAGGAGTGAATATGTTGTCTCGGAAAAAAGGCTGGATTGCCGTCATTGCGGCAGCGATCATGATTGGGGCTCTGTTCGTCGTTCCGGTGACGCTGCATCCCCCGGATTCGACCCGAATCGTCCTGGATCATACCTATCAGACGTATATTGCGCCTCCGTGCTACGACCGGGCGGAGGTCACCAATAATTTGGCGGAGGGCGCCCTCAAGCATTTGAAGGACTACCCGTCCTATTTGCCGGAGTCGGCATGCACCCGCGATTCGCTGGCGCCGCGGGAGGTTACGGCCGGCGTATGGCTGGGCCAGATGCTGGGTATCGGCCAGGGAGCGTGGGATTGGTAGGCCACCATACGCGAGGAAGGATCCGAAAGAGAACAAAGCAGCTCCTGTGAGCTGCTTTGTTCGATCATCGGCTCTGGCGCTGATGGGCCGGGAGTGCTTCTCCGGTTTCATCTTTGGCCGCCCGCCGCGAAATGCGCAGGAGGCTAGTCGATCTTGGCGCCATGGGACCGGGCGAAGGCGACGGCTTGTCCGCTATCGAGACGCACGCCCTGGATATCGAGTCCTTTCCAATGAATGCCTTCCAGATTGGCTCCGCGCAGATCGGCGCCCTTCCAGGATACCTTCGTCAGCATTGCATGCGTCAGATCGGCGTCCCGCAAATCCGCCTTATCCAGCCGGCATTCCGACAAGTCGGCCTCGATCAGCCGCACGCCCCGCAGCTTCTGCTTGCTCAGATTCGCATGCCGCATATGGGTGTACGACCAATCGCCTCCCAATATCGTAATTCCGTCCCAGTTCGCGTTGGCGAAATCGGTCCCGACCATCTTGCATTCCTCGAACTTGGAGGCGAACAGATTGACGCCGACGAAGCGGCAGTTGGTGAACGCGCTGCGCGTGTGGATGGAGCCGTTCAGCATGGCGCCTGTAAAATCGCAATCGATGAACTGGCAGCCCGTAGTCCATGCTTCCTCCATGCCGGTGCTGCGGAAGCGGCAGTTGATGAAAACGCAGTTCCGGAGCTCGCCGTCCCGCAGATCGGCATGGCTGAAATCAACGCCTTCATAGTGCTGGTCAACATATTGATACATTACAAAGAAGCCTCCAATAACTGCTTGCCCGAAGCGAAATAGTTCCTCCCGGGCAGTTCGCTGCTTATCTGAATATCTCTCATCGTATCAAGCTTGCCGCTCCCGGGCAATGCTCGTTCCTGCTTACCGATAGAATATTCGTGGAGGAGCCTCAGCGGCTTCCCTCAAAAATTGGCGTGCTTACAACCGCAGCTTGAATGACTTGCTCCACAGCGGGTACAGCCATTTGACGCCGCGCGGGGTGAGCGTGTCCGCGATGAGATGAGACATATAGCCGGCCGTGGCGACAGCGGCGATTCCGTCCATCTGAAGTTCTTGCTCCAGACCCAATCCTATGTATCCCCAGGCACAGACGGCCCATACGGTATGCGTCAACCCCCGGTGCCGAAGCCAGGGAGCGATCGCGGTGAACAGCCCGAGTCCGACGAGCCAATACCGGTCCGAGGTCCACCCTGAATAAATAAGTGCGCAGCCTACCAGACTGACCAGACCGTTGCGAATGGCCCCTTCCTTGGCGATAAATCCGGTAAGCAGAAGAACGACGGAGATGACGGTCCATTCCCGATGCTCGATTCCATACACGGCATACAGAATCAGGACGGCCGAGACGAGCAGCCCTCCGGTCCACACCAGCACCTCATGAAGCAGCTTCGACAGCTTGCCCAGCTTGCTGCTTAGCAGCGAGGGGCCGTCCAGATCCGCGCTCAAGGCGGAGAAGGCCGATACCGCGACATACAGGGCGGCATGCTTCCAGCTGAAGGGATAATAGACTGCCGCAGCCATGCCGATTGCGGTTCCGATAGCAAGATGTGTTGAGCCTTTCATGATGACCTCCTCTGATTCGATTGCAAACATATGTTTGCGTATCCTTGATTATACTTGCTTTCTTGCCCTGGGGCAACCAGCGGCCGTCCCATGGTTGCGTCAGGCCAAGGTATAAAAAGCAAGGAGGGTCTGCACATTATGAAAAGGCTGGAAATTTCGAATGGAGGATCAATATGAGAGCGGTTACGTATCAAGGTCCGAAAAAAGTCGAAGTGAAGCAGGTGGAAGACCCGCGCATCGAGAAGCCTGACGATATCGTGATTCGCATTACTTCGACGGCGATTTGCGGATCCGATCTGCATTTGTACCAAGGCAATTTTCCGCTGCCTGAGGGCTATATTATCGGCCATGAGCCGATGGGCATCGTGGAGGAGGCAGGCCCGGAGGTAACGAAGGTGAAGAAAGGAGATCGCGTGGTCATTCCGTTCACCGTCGCATGCGGCCAATGCGTTTATTGCAAGGACGGGTTGGAGAGCCAATGCGACCTGTCGAACCCCCATTATGATTCAGGAGGCTATTTGGGCTATAGCGAGAAGTTCGGCAATTATCCGGGGGGACAAGCGGAGCTGTTGCGGGTGCCGTTCGGCAACTTCATGCCGCTCGTCATCCCGGATTCCTGCGAGTTGGAGGATGAATCGCTTCTCTTCCTCTCGGATGTGCCGCCAACGGCGTATTGGAGCGTGGAGAACGCCGGGGTCAAGGCGGGAGATACGGTCATCGTGCTTGGATGCGGTCCGGTCGGCCTGATGGCGCAGCGCTTTGCCTGGATGAAGGGGACGAAGCGGGTCATCGCGGTCGACTATCTTCCTTACCGGATGCAGCACGCCGAACGCATCAACAAGGTAGAGGTATTCGACTTCACCGCTCATGACGATATGGGCGAGCATCTGAAGGAAATTACCTCCGGCGGGGCCGATGTCGTCATCGATTGCGTCGGCATGGACGGCAAAAAATCGGCGCTGGAATTCATTGAGCAGAAGCTCAAGCTGCAGGGCGGCACGCTCGGTCCGATTCAGATTGCAACCAAAGCGGTGCGCAAATGCGGCACGGTTCAGATTACCGGCGTCTACGGCAGCACGTACAATATGTTCCCGCTGGGCGCATTCTTCGCGCGCAATATCACGTTGAAGACGGGGCAGGCGCCGGTCGTGCATTTCATGCCCGAGCTGTACCGCAAAATCGTGAATCGGGAGTTCGATCCGCGTGAGATCATTACCCACAAGCTGCCGCTGGCGGAAGCCGGGCGCGGGTATCAGTTGTTCAATGATCACGAAGACAATTGCATCAAGGTCGTCTTGAAGCCATAGCCGATACCGGTTCGGAAGCAGACAGGGCATGGATCGAAGCAGCGCCGCTTCGGCCATGCCCTGCCGCCGTTGCAGGAACCGGCGTTCTCCAGCCGCCCCCCAGTTGAAAAGGAAGCCGCGCCCAATTAAACTAAAGAGATTGCCATTGCGGTAATTTATTTGGGGGAGGCCGGAGTTCTTTGTTGCATCTGGAAGGAATTGAGAAAGCTTATTATCGCACGCCGGTCGTGAACGGGGCTGCCTTCACCGTGCATGCCCGGGAGGCCGTCGCCTTGATTGGGGCGAACGGATCCGGCAAGAGCACGCTGCTTCGCATCGCTGCAGGGCTGCTGACGCCAACGGCCGGAGAGGTGAAGTGGAGGGGCGGACAGGGCAAAGCGCGGATTGGCTACGTCCCGGAGCGCTTTCCGAAGCTGCGCTTGACGCCCGTGGAATACTTGCAGGCCATGGGCCGCATGCAGGGGATGCCAGCGGAGCCGCTGCGCGCGAGAATTGCGGAGCTGCTTCGCCTGTTCCGAATGGAGGAGGCGCAGAATCGGCGCATCGATCGATTTTCCAAAGGGATGGCGCAGAAGGTCAATCTGATGCAGGCCGTCCTGAACCCGCCGGAATTGCTTATATTGGACGAGCCGCTGTCCGGCCTGGATGCCGATTCGCAGCGCGATCTGGCCGGCTGGTTGAAGGAATGGAGAAGGCAAGGCATGGCCCTGCTGTTCACCTGCCATGAACCGCTGCTGCTGGAAACGGTCGCCGATCGAATCCTGCTCCTGCAGCAGGGACGGATCGCCCGCGATCTCGGCGCGGAGGAGTGGCTGGAGCCGCGGATGCGGATCGACTTCACGCTCCCGGACGGAGCGGAAGATGCGGTGGCTGCCTTGGACCGCCTCGGAACCGTGCAGGAGCATGGCGGCGCGCTTCGCATCCATGTCCCGCGCGAGGAGAGCGATGCGGCGCTGCGCGAAATTCTCGCTTCCCGCGGGTCGATTGCCTCGGTAACATCCTGCGATAACGACCGGGATCTGCTGGTCGAAGCGATGAAGGGAAGCCGGGAAGGGGGCGATCCGAGATGAGAGCGCTCATCGGCTTTTTGCTCCGGAATTATACGCGGTCGCACCGTTATTTTCCGCCCTTCGCCGCCTGTCTGTTCGCCGTAATGATGAATTATTCGGTAAAGCCGAATCCGGTCATGGAGACGTACGGGAACACCGGAATTTTCATCTATGTGATTGCCGCCTGGGTTGCCTATCAAATGTTCGTAGGGGAGAACCAGGTTCAAGAGCAGCTTTCGATTCTGCATTTGGGCAGCTTTGTCCGGTATCAATGGGGCAAAATTGCAGCCTGTCTGCTGATCATGACGGGGCTCAGCCTGTTCACTGTCCTGTATCCGATTGTGTTCGACAAATTCAATGAACCGGTCGCGCTGCCGCGGTTCTTGTATGCCTGGCTTGTCCATATCGAATTGGCCGGCCTCGGCATCGCCATTGCCTATTTATGGAGCAGTGCGGTTCGGGTGAAGATGAGCGCGGCCATTGCGGGAATACTGCTCCTCATCGCGCTGTCGTCGGCCCAGGGGTCCGTGGCAGAGGCACTGCCCCCTATGCTGGAGCCGCTGCTGTGGCTGCTCCCGCCTGCCCATTCCTCGCTCAGCCTGTTCATGAAGGATGCGGCGCTGTCGGTGTACGACAAGGCATGGTGCGCTCTGTGGCCGCTCATCTACAGCGGAGCCGCATTCAGCCTGATGATTGCGATCGCCCGGCGCCGGCAGGCTTGACGGACTGCCATGAATGACTGCAGGGGAACTGGGATGAATTTCCTTGACGCGGGTGCGGCGCTGTTTATACTTATGGGAAGATAGAAGCAGCAAGCATCGCGATCATGGGGGAATAACAGATGAAGAAACAACTCATCGCCGCAATCGTAGCCGGCGCGGCGATTCTCGGAACAAGCTTGCTTCCGGCAGCCGATGCGGCCGCGAAGACGGCGCAGACAACTCCGGCGAGCCAACCGGCAGTCATCACGCTGGATCAGAAAAACAGCTTCATGATAAGCGGCGTTCATATGGGGATGAGCAAGGGGAAGGCCGAGAAGGTTCTCGGCAAGCCGAAGAAGCTTGTCCGTCTGGACGAGGAAGAGGGGTACTTCGATCTCGAAGCAAGATACGGCAATTTTACAATTTATTACCTGGAACAATCCGTTCAGAGTATGGATGGGATTATCAGCGCTTCGAATCTCAAAAAGTTTCTCAATACATATGAGGGCCCCGTCTACACAGTCGAGGACAACCATTTTGCTTTACCCGACGGCAAAAAGACGATTTTGTTCGTGCGGGTAGAAGAGAAAAACTGCGCCATAAATGTATTGCGCCATGACGGTAATATCGATATGGCCCTGGAGTCGGGCTGTTATCCGGAAGCGAGCAAGCAAGACGTGCTGACCGCCCTTGCCGCTAAAGCGGCCGCCAAAGCAAAGAAATAGGCATCAAGCAAGCCACCTGTCCGCATTGCCGGGAAGGTGGCTTCTCTTATGTCCGGCAAGCCGGATCAACAATTATGATTTAGAACATATCGTAAAAGAACGGCTGGAGACGGGGAATGAGCCGTTCCAGCTTCGCGACTGCCGCTTCGGACCCGTGAAGCATGCCAAGCTGATGCAGCTCGTCCGGCTTCCGGTAGCTGAAAAGAAGCGTAGTCAGCGCCAGGATAGACACCCGCAATTCATGATCCGCGGCGGCATTCGCATAGGCATCTGGACTTGTGTCGCGGGCGATGACCTTCATGCCGCCGTCCCGCAGCGAGACGCTGATATTATTCCATTCCGCATGCGGATCGTCGATATGGAGAATGAGCGTCCCGTCCGCGTCCCGCCACTGGAAAGGATAGCGGGCAAGGAACGCCTCGGCGTCGACGATGCGCCCCATCACAAGCGGCGTCGCCTCTCTCGTAATGCGCGGATTGCGCAGGGCGAAGTTCAACGGCTCGCCCGGAGCGGCCCAGAGCTCCACCTGCTCGACCATCGAATCATGCTGGCAAATGAAATTCCACAGTCCGATGCGGGCTTCTCCGTTCAGCGGAACGAATTCCTTCACCTTCATGCGCGAATCCTTCACTTCATACAGCATATAGCCTTGCGGGTTCTTGCCTTCGTCATAATAGACGGCGGCGAACATATTCCCATAGACCGCATGCAACCAGCGGTCGGCGGTGCGCTTCAGCATGCCCGCATGCCGCCGGGCAAATTGATCGTACACCTGCTCCAGGTCGGCGGAATGATTCGCTTTCGTGTAACGGCGGATGATGCCGTTGGCCGCCGGCTGCAGCGGAACGAGATCGGATTTGGCATAGGCGCTGCGGCAGTAATCCGTGATCAGTTCCCAGCCATATTTGCGGTAAAAGGATACGGAGAACGGATGCAGCATCGACACCGTCTGCCCTTCCTCTTTCATGACGGCAAGCAGATGAGTCAGCAGCCCTTTGACATAGCCTTGGCGGCGGTATTCGGGATAGGTGGCAACGCCGCCGATTCCGCCCATGCGGAGCGGCTCGCCTCCAAGGTAGATCTCGAAGGGGATGAGATGCGCCTTGGCGGCCACCTCGCCGTCCTCCACGACGCCGAAGATGCGATGCTGCTTGAGCCGCTCGAATCTCGCTTTCCGTTCCTGTTCCGGCACCTGATATTGAAATGCGTATTCCGACAGGCGGATCGCTTCCGGAAAATGGGCTTCGGTCAATTGAATGATATTCATCGTATCTCCTCCTTGTCATTCCATTATGATCCAGGGCATGGAAGGAATGCAAGCGCGAAGCAAGCGTTAGCGGCATTCCGGAACGACGCAAAAAGGAGCCCTCCGAACCGGTTCGGAGAGGCTCCACTGTTCATCTTTTGGGAGTTGGAATCAGGCTTGCTTCGACATCGAGTACGGAAGCGCCGCCTCATCGTAATTGTCTTCGCCAGGCGCATCGGTCATGTCAAAGGAGAGCGTGCCGCCGGCCTTGACCTGGTCGTGCGTCACATACAGCTTCTCGACCGGAGCCCCGTTCAGCCGGACGCCCGCCACGTATTTGTTCGCGTCCGAGTTGTTCCCGGCCTCGATGACGAACCGCGTGCCGTCTTCGAGATGAACGGTCATCCGCTGGAACAGCGGCGTGCCGAGCACATATTCCGGCACCCCCGGGCTGAGCGGATAGAAGCCCATCGCGCCGAAAACGTACCAGCCGGACAAGCTGCCGTTGTCCTCGTCGCCAGGAAGTCCGTCCGGACGGGCGCTGAACAGCTCGTCCATCGTCTTGCGCACCCAATGCTGCGTCAAGGACGGATAGCCGAGCGCGGCATAGATGTACGGGAAGTGGAAGCTAGGCTGATTGCTGATGGCGAACTGGCCAAAATCGATCGCCGCCATCTCCGACATCTCGTGAATCTCGAAGCCGTACGAGCCGACCTTGAATTCCGGCTTCGCCGCGAACAGCGCATCGAGCTGGCGCTTGCACGCTTCGCGCCCGCCCATCAGATCGGCCAGACCGCGCAGATCGTGCTGGACGGCCCAACTGCTCTGATAGGCGCCGCCCTCGGTATACGGTCCGCCCCACATCGTCGGATCGAACGGCTCCAGCCAACTGCCGTCCTGAAGCTTGCCGCGCATGAAGCCGACGGACGGATCGAACAGATGCGCATAGTTCTTCGCGCGCTCCATGAGCTGCGCGTATTCCTCTTCGCGGCCGAGATGCTTCGCGATCTGGGCGATGCAGAAGTCGCCGTAGACGTAATCGAGCGTATTGCACACGCTCTCGTGCGTATGGATGTCGGCAGGCATATAGTTGTATTTCAAATATTCGCCCATGCCTTTGCGGCCGTAGCGATTGTCGCTCGATACGGTCATCGCATGCTTGAGCAAGCCCTCGAACGCGGTCTCGACGTCGAAGCCGGTATTGCCCTTGACGACGGCATCGGCGAAGGAGACGTCGATGAGCGTGCCCGGCATCATGCTCCGCTCGCCGGGAGAAGCCCACTTCGGCATCCAGCCGGCTTCCTTGTAGGCGTTGACCCAGCCCTGCATCATCTCGTTTACGAACGAAGGATAGAGCAGGTTATAGAGCGGGAACGAGGTGCGATACGTATCCCAGAAGCCGATGTCCGCATAGAGCGGCCCTTCTTCGATCTTGCCGTTGTACGGGCTGTAATGAATCTGCTTCCCGTTCGCGTCATATTCATGGATCGCGTGCGGATACAGGCTGGTCCGGTACAGGCAGGTATAGAACGTGTCGAGGCGTTCCGCGTCATCGCTCTCGACTTCAATGACGCGAAGCTGCTTCTCCCATGTCTCCGTCGCCAGGCTTCTGACTTCATCGAAGGAGCGAGCGCCGATCTCGCGCTCCAGATTGATGCGCGCCTGCTCCTCGCTGATGAACGAGGTGCTGACGCGGACTTGAACCGTTCCATGCTCGGGAACGCCGAGCCCGACATACGCGCCGATGCGCTCGCCCGTCGCGGACAGGCTGCCGATCGGCTTGTATTCCTGATCCGACAAGCCGCTGGCATCGGCCAGGACCGGACAATCGAACGTCATGACGAAGTGCATGCGGTAGTTGTCCGGCGTGCCGCCGGCCTTGGCGGTCGTATAGCCGCTCAGCGTTCGCTTGTCCGGATCGATCGTCATCGACGCTTCGCCAGGGAACGTCGACAGGATGAAGCGGGCGCCGTCCCGGCGGTCGAACGTCAGGCGGATGCTGGCGCAGCGCGCGGTCGGAGTCAGTTCCATGGTCGTCTCGTAGCGGAGCAGGCGAACCTTGAAGTAGTCCGGCTTCACGACCATATCCTGGCGGCGGAACGAGGAAGAGCGCTCCGTCGCCCATACTTTGAGCGGGCCGGTCTGCGGCATCATCGTCATATGGCCGTAGTCGCCGATCCAAGGGCTTGGCTGGTGGGTCAGCCGGATCCCTTCCAGCCGGTTATGATGCGGGCTGAAGTACCAGCCGCCTGCGGCTTCATTGGTTTGCGGGCTCCAGGCGTTCATGCCCCAAGGCATGGAGACGAGCGGCAGCGTATTTCCGTTTGAATACGGGTAGACCGAATCCGTCCCCTGCAGCGGATGGACATGCTTGAGTAAGCTCATGTATGTTCGCTCCTTCGGAATGAATGTTATATTGAATATGGCTATCATAATTATTGTAGAGCGAAATGTTATAAATCACCTATCATTATTTTATAACATCTCTCATTTTTAATGATAAAATGGGCTTGATGCGATCTTCGCAAACATTCGGTTGAAAAGAGGGATCGGGATGTTCCCGGATAATCTGCATGGCGACGAGGAGATTCATGGCGAATTTCCGTTCACGTTGAAGATACATCGGCTGAAGGGCACCGTGCCGGCCCATGTCCATCATTTTATTGAGTATACGTATGCGATCAAGGGGAGAGGCACGGAACGGATCAATGGCGTCGAGAAGGAGCTGGCTCCCGGCACCTTCACTTTACTGTTTCCCCATCAGGTGCACGAAATAGACATTCCGCCCGGGGAAGAGCTCGTTCTTTACGTCGGCGCAATCGGGCTGAAGGCGTTTTTCGGAGCGGGGGATTCCTTCCTGACCTTGCACCGTCTGCTGAAGGATGCGGAGAACGATGTCCATTCGACCTACGCGCTGGACGACGCCACCGCGGGCGGGATGCTGCCGCTGCTGCATCAGATGTATGACGAGATCCGGGAGGAGAAGCCATGGAGCCGCACCATGTTCCTGGCGAAGCTGACCCAGCTCTTCGTCCTGTTCGAGCGCTACCGCCTGGAGCGGATGGAGCGCTGTCAGGAGGGCTACTCGGGCATGCAGCGCAGGGGGATGTGGGAAGTGATTCACTACGTCTATCAAAATTTCAAGGAAGACATCACCCTGGAAATGCTGGCCGAGCGCTTCAGTTACAGCGTGCCGTATATTAGCGCGGCCTTCAAGCAGGCGGTCGGCGAAAATTATTATTCCTTCCTGGAGCGGAACCGGACCGCCCATGCCTGCAATCTGCTGATCGGCACCGATATGAAGATTACCGATGTCGCTTACGAGGCCGGCTTCAAGTCTTATCCGACCTTCGTGCGCGTCTTCCAGGCCCGGATGGGCATGTCACCGACCGCCTACCGCAAGCGCGAATATATCGCGCTGACATGACGGGACGCCGGATAAGACGGCATCTGGTCCGCTTGAATGTAGGAGGATGCGGCATTTTTATCGGCTTGTCTGCCATACTCCGGCCATGAGAGTCACCCCGCAAATCAAATTAAAGCCTGCATCGGCTGGTATCAAACCAGCCTTTGCAGGCTTCGCTGTCGGCAGGGTTAAAAGGCTTGGCGCGGGCGGCTTTGGATGACCCTTTTGATCGCATCAATGATCAAGTCCGGTTCGTCATGCATGACCATATGGCCGCTTCTTTCCGCGACAATCAGCTCGCTATCGCGGGATAGCCGCAGCATGTCCCGCTGCTGCGCTTGCCAAATATCTTCCAGCTTGCTGCTCGCTTCGGCCGACATCCCGAATGCGGTCGCGTCGTTCGGTATCCCGTGTGTAATGATTTTGACCGGGAGGGAGCCAAGGCGCTGGATCCGAAGGGCTTGTTCGGCCTCCGCCAAATGTTTATCCTCCTCTTCGGCCGTATCCAGGAAGCGGGAAGAAGTCTCCACATTGACGAATAAGCTTCTTTCTTTTTCCGGCATTTGAGCCAACAACGAATGTTGAAACAGCCGGAGGGCTCCTGACATTTTCAATAGCTTGATGACCGATTTGGAGGGCATTCCCGCCGTAGCCGAGTCAAATCCTTCGTTCTCAAAAATCGGATCCGTCTCCCTGGAATAGTTCACAGGTCTGGCATCGATCAAGACTAACCCTTCCACCTTATCCTTATACTTTTCGGCGAATAATCGGGAATACATCCCGCCTGCGGAATGGCCCGCCAGGATGTATGGGCCGCGGATCCCTTCCTGTTCTAATGCGGTATGCAGTTCCTGCACTATGTTGTCTCCGGAACGCTCGGTGCGTGCCGGATCGTCAATATAACTATGAGAACGCGGCAGTCGTGCAGCGAATTGCCCATGTGCTGGAGCGCTTCGCCGGTCCGCCGGAGGAGGTTGGGGAGCATCGCCTTCCGATCTTCGCCGCTCATCCGCAGCGGATGCAGCATTGGCAGCTGCTGTCCCATGCGATCCGGGAACGGCGCATTGTTCAGATCCGCTACCGTGAAGGCGGCCAAGAAGCGGAACTGCCGATCCGGCCGCTTCATTTTACTTCAAATTATAATTCGGACTATATTACGGCTTATTGCGAACGGTCATGAAGAAAGCGCGCCTTCCGGTTGGACGGCATTCTCCATATGCAGGTGACGGCAGAGAAATTCGATCTGGACGCGATAGAACGCACGGAGTGGGAAGACGCGCCGATACCCCAGAGAAAGCCCTATATGGCCCGCATCGAGACGGGACGTCCGCTGGATGGGGAGTCGTGGCACGGTTACCCGATTCGCCCCGTGCATGATTGTATTTACGAAATCGAGTTCTATGACCCGGACTCCTTCATCCAGCATCTGCTCGTGGCGGAGTGGGAGCGGCTGCTGTCCCCGAAATGGCTGCAGGCGAAGCTGCGGGATCGATGCGGGCGCATCGCCGCCCGGTTGGAGGAAAAAGGGCAGTAAGCTGTTGAATGGGAAGGAAGCCGATGCATCGGCAAGGGAGGGATACGGTGTCAAGTATCTATTTGGAGCAAATTCGGATGAAGCGGGAATCGAAGTCGTTCACTGCCAGCCTGTACGCGATTTTGACGGCAGCCAACCGATTCGCCGGCCCGAAATATTTGCTCTCCGGACTCAGCGGGATGGCGTTCAAGTTCTCTGTGCATGAGGAACTGCTGCCTCTGTCGGTTACGGCCTATGGG
The DNA here is from genome assembly GCF_015845845.1 of Paenibacillus dendritiformis. Lineage (GTDB taxonomy): Bacteria > Bacillota > Bacilli > Paenibacillales > Paenibacillaceae > Paenibacillus_B > Paenibacillus_B dendritiformis_C. Next base: position 34,333 of record NZ_LDIG01000062.1, on the reverse strand, counting down.
CAGTGGGGGAGCGAGCGCTATCCCGCGATTGATAACATTTTTACGATCAGCAACGGAGGCAGAACGAGGCATCCTTCGTTCCGTTACTATCAGCAAGATGCCGTGCAATGGGTGAAGGAGAGTCTCGATCGGGGGAGGGGCGTCATCTATTGGATCCCGGAATTAGGCGTTATCCATGGGTATGACGATGAAGATCGGGTCTTCTATATTCAGGACGGTTGGTCTGCGGACAGTCAAATCCTGCTTTATGACAACTTTGGATTGAATGTCACTCCGTTCTGGTACGGTAGACCGTTCGAAGCAGGTGATGGAATCGCTGCGGCTTACGATCCGGGAGTGGGATACCCCCTACAAGACGCCGCCGTCCGCCGAGATTGCTTCCGGCGAGCTGGCTTATGACTTTCTTATTCGCGGCTTGGGGCAGGGGGATTATGACGAATACGGCGCCGTCTATATCATCGATTCTTATATTCATTCCCGGCGCGAGATAGTCTCCTACCTGCATGACGAATGCGGGAGCTTGCCCGGCTTGGGCGAGGCCGTTCCCATCTATGACCGGCTTATCTCCGTTCTGGCGGATGCATCGGAATGCATCGCCGTGCAGGGCGGAGAGAGACGAGTCGTGCGGAAGCGGCTTGTGTCGCTGCAGCATGCGATCGCCGAAGCGAAGAAGCTGGACGGGGAAGCGATCGGGCTGTTCCGCGAATTGTCGGGGCAGTATCCGGATCCGAAAAGGGAGACGATCCCGCGATGGGGATTCCATATTCCAAGATGAAAAAGGGGGAGGAAGGATGGCTGCGGTAAGGATAAATCAGTTGCGGAGGCCTGGCGCGTCTTGTCCGCCTATGCCGGGTACAAACGGGATATTGCGCAGTATATGAACGAACTGCAACACGTGCTGCCGGATTCGGGCAGGATCGCCGCGCATTATTTGGAGGTGTCCCGGATATGGGATGACATTGTCGGCGCGGGACAGGACGAACTCGGCGGACAGATAGCATTATTCGCACAAGCCAAGCAGGCGGAGGAGAATGGAATTGAGGCGATTCGCGGCTTGATGAAGGAGACGATCGAGAACCGGTTCCATGATACGGGATTGCGCTAATGCAATCGGATACAATTGCTGCGCGGTGTGGTATCTTTGTAATTAGCTGCCATTGCCAGTTTCATGATAAGGAGGCCGATTTGCCATGGAAGCAAGCCACATCAAACGTTCCGCCCTGATGTCTGCCTTTCTGCGCGGTCATCACGCTGCGCATGATCACCCCGTCATTTTTCGGGATGAATGGGCGCGCAAGCTGCTGAGCAAGGACGAACTGGTCGCGTTCGAAGCGACAATGGAGCAGGCGCTTGAGGCGACGCTGCCTGATCGGGCCGCAGCCATGCCGGATCGGGCTGCCGCCGTAGCCTGTATGGTCCGTGACTACTTCCCGACCTCGCTGTTCCTTAGCCGGGCCAAGTACGCGGAGGAAAGGCTGGAGGAGGCGATGAGCCGGGGAGTCAAACAATACGTCGTGTTGGGAGCCGGCATGGATACGTTTCTGTGGAGGCGGAAGGAGCTTGCCGATCGATTGGACGTATTCGAGGTCGATCATCCCGCGACGCAGGCCTTCAAGCAAGAACGCCTGGCCGACTTGGGATGGCGCATCCCTCAGAATGCGCGGTTCGTCCCGGCCGATCTGACCCGGCAGCGGCTGGATGAGGCTCTTCGCGCCGCGGGGTTCGATTCGGAGGCGCCAAGCTTCTTCAGTTGGCTTGGCGTAATTCATTATTTGCCGCGGGACGACGCGTTCGCGACGCTGCGCATGATTGCCGGTATCTGTCCCGCCGGAAGCGAGATCGTATTCGACTATTGGGACACGGAGGCGTTCCGCCCGGAACGGGCCGCCGTTCGGGTCGGGTGGATGCTGGAGATGCTCCGCCATGCCGGGGAGCCGATGCTGACCGGGCTGGCACCGTCCGCCATCGCCGGACAACTGCGTGAAGCCGGCTTGCATTTGCGGGAGCAGATGTCTCCGGAGGCGATACAGGAGCGGTACTTCCTGAACCGGCCGGCCGGCTATTATGCATACGAACACGCTCATTTCGTCCGTGCTTCGGTCTTATAGCTTCATTTTACAAAGACAATGGCAAGCCCCCATCTTTTCTCCGTATCCGGGGAATAGATGGGGGCTGATTTGCGTACTATTTTCGAGCAGGGATCAAAAAAACTTCCCGCCCGCGACGAGAAGCATTCTTATCAATTAAGTCGAGATAGAGACACACATAACAATGCCAGATATTGAAAATCGTTCACTTCTTCAATTATGTATTGAAAGTGTCACGAAAGTATGATAAACTATCCGTTGCCAATTGTTTATGTGCACATTTATTTTTGATCTTAGCACATTCGGCATATTGTGTCAAGAATAATATAGACATTCCAGCTAGCGGGTTACAGGGGGGATTGGATGCTTACGAACGATCAACAGGAGTACGACCTGATGCTGCCACCCGGGATCAAACTCGATGACCCTGTGCGCATGTACTTAAAAGAGATAGGGCGCGTACCGCTGCTGACCGCAGAGGAAGAGATCGAATTGGCCAAGCGGGTCGTCCAGGGAGATGCCGAGGCGAAGCAGAGGCTCGCGGAGGCGAATCTCCGTCTGGTCGTCAGTATTGCGAGACGGTATATCGGGCGGGGCATGATGCTGCTCGATCTGATTCAAGAGGGGAATATGGGCTTGATGCGGGCTGTAGACAAGTTCGACTACACGAAGGGCTACAAGTTCAGCACGTATGCGACATGGTGGATTCGACAGGCGATTACGCGATCGATCGCGGATCAGGCGCGGACGATTCGGGTTCCGGTTCATATGGTAGAGACGATTAACAAGCTCAACCGGATCTCGAAGGAACTGCTGCAGGAGTTCGGCCGGGAGCCGACGCCGGAAGAGATCGCGGTCAAAATGGAGATTACGCCGGATAAAGTGCGGGAGATTATGAAGATCGGCCAGGAGCCGGTCTCGATAGAAACTCCTGTCGGCGACGAGAACGACTCCAGCCTGGGAGATTTCATCGAGGATCAGGAGGCGCTGGCGCCAGCGGATGCCGCGGCTTATGAGCTGTTGAAGGTTCAACTGGAGGATGTGCTCGACACGCTGACCGAGCGGGAGCAGAATGTGCTGCGTCTCCGCTTCGGCCTGGATGACGGCCGCACCCGGACGCTTGAGGAGGTAGGCCACGAATTCGGGGTGACCCGCGAGCGAATCCGGCAGATCGAGGCAAAGGCGCTGCGCAAATTAAGACATCCGAGCCGCAGCAAACGGTTGAAGGATTTCCTCGAATAAGCGGGCGACATTGCCGCCAATATGCAATTATAAGATATGATATGCTCCCGAGGGGCACGCGTTCTGCTGCGCGTGCCCCTTTTGCGTCTGCGGAGTGACACGAAATTTTCAGTTGATGTGCGGATAATTCAAGTTATAATGAAGAACGGGGCATGGTTGCCGCAAGGGACATGCCTACGAATGATTTGAATGAGGATCTTCAGGGCCAGGTGCAATTCCTGACCGGCGGTAAGGCGCTGTTGACCAGCCCGAGCCCGCGACTCGCCGCTGTCCCAAGCGGCGACTGATTTGGTGCAAAGCCAAAGCCGACGGTATAGTCCGGATGGAAGAAGATCGCTTATCCCGATTTACGTGGTGTACGTTGCATGTCATCTTAACCACATATGATCATTGGCGAAGTAAGTCTTCTTAGGCCTAGATCCTGTTCAACGACCGTGGAGGTTATTGAATATGGACGAAGCATTGCAGTCGGGACATGGTGTGGCCCGCGCATCCAAAGGGATCTGGTACGTCGTGCTGGGTGCCGCTCTGTGGGGGATCGGACCGCTCTTCCGCATTTTCGTGCTGGATTATTTGACATCCACACAGATCGTTTTAATTGAACATCTTATTCTGCTGCTGTTCGCGGCGCCGGTATTGTGGGTGAACCGCCATGAGCTGAAGAGCATCACCTGGCGGCATCTTGTGGCGCTGCTCTTCCTCTCCTGGGGCGGATCCGTCGTCGCGACCATTATGTTCACGGACGCATTCGCTATCGGCAATCCGAATGCGGTGCTTCTGCTGCAGAAGCTGCAGCCGCTGTTCGCCATCCTGCTGGCGCGCATTCTCCTGCGGGAGAGTCTGCCGCGCGGCTTCGGGCTGCTGCTGATGCTGGCGGTAGCCGGCACCTATCTGCTCACATTCGGCTGGACCTTGCCGATCGGCCATGTGCGCGAGGTCATCGGCGTAAGCAGCCTGCTGGCGCTCGGCGCGGCCTTCCTGTGGGGCGGATCGACCGTCATGGGCCGATTGCTGCTGAACCGGATGAAGTATGAGACCGTTACGGCGCTCCGCTTCGCGCTTGGCCTGCCGTTATTGTTCGTCATCACCTGGAATGAGCATCCGAGCTGGGATATCCCCTCGGGCGAGTGGGGAATGCTGACCTTCTACATTTTGCTGCAAGCGCTGCTGCCGGGTCTGCTGAGCCTGCTGTTGTATTACCGCGGCCTGGCCGTCACGAAGGCTTCGTATGCGACGCTCGCGGAGCTCTCCTTCCCGTTGGTCGGAATGCTGATGAACTGGCTGGTCTTCCATGAAATTGTGACCGTGGCGCAGGTGGTTGGCTTCGTATTAATCTGGATTGCGCTGTTCTGCGTATCCCGCCAGCAGCAATAATATCATCACAATACTGCATCGAATAGGGGGTGTCTCAGTGAGACAGTCCCGCCCTGCTTCTGACAGCTCGCTTTGCCGAAAAAGCTGCGAAATTACCGTTTTTCCTGGTGACGTTGGTTCCGTTGCCAAAATTGCTGCAAAATGACATAAATTTAATCCATACCCAGGGATGGAAAGCAAAAATCCGCGCAAATGATGCGCTTTTGCAGGAATGGCATCCGATAACGGCTGAAATAGCGTAAATTCCTGCACAATTGCAGGATTCGCCGCTTCAACCCACTTTCGCGGCTCGTCCCGCCGCCCTCATTCCCGCCTCCATCTTCTCTTTTGCTTAAAAAATACAATTTCCGGACGTATACATCGTGGGGTTATTCTCCGGCGGTTGCCTTTGGGCAGCCGCTTTTGCGTTTGACGGCATGCCGGCAATTGTCAGCATTTGTCGGTTGTCCCACATGCAAAATCCATTTAATATCAGTACAGGACAGCCGTGAGTTGGCAGAATCTGCTGAATTATTTCGTTGTAAGGAGCAATGGGCATCATGTCTTTTTGTGCAAAAACATCCATGAGACAGCTAAGGCAAGAGAGAAGACGCAAGGGACTATGCGCACAGTGCGGGAATGCATCTTCCCAATACTTATGTCAGCGCTGCAAAGCGATGCGCCGCAAGCCCGAGCCGAAAGGGTTCCGGGAGTATCCGATCCAGCGCAAGCTCAAAAGCGGCTTGAATGACAAGCGCCTCTACGAGGATATGATCCGCCTGAAATTGCGAACGGCCGACATCGCCCAATATTGCGGCGTGACTCAGCGAACGGCAGAGAAGTGGGTATTCGAAGGCAGCGTGCCGAACCCGGAGCGGGTAGTCAAGTTATGCGAGCTGATGGGACGGGAAGTCGGCTATTATTACCCATTGTATAAGTGGAAGAACAAATAACATGTCATCTGCACGCGAAAAGGGCGGAGCCGCAACAATGCAGATCCGTCCTGTGCATGATCGCCGCGATTGGCTCTGGCGATCCGGCTCGCGGGCGCCTTCGACCCGGCCAGCGGCTCGCTCCTTGGTCTTGAGCCTGAGCGGCCGCGAATGCGGGGGGCATGAACGCCCCCTGCAAGCTATTCGCCGAGAAGCCGAAGCGAATCGAGCGTCTGCATGACGAGGGCGCCCAGCTCGCCCAGATGACGCTCGTCGATGGGCTGCCTGAACGTCAGCACGATGCGATGCATCCCTTCGTCCGCGGCGGAAGCTGCCCCGATCCGAGGAGGGACGGGAATCGTCCGTTCCTGCCGCATGATGACGGCGTCGCCCCAGATGGAGGCCAACCGTCCTCCCATCTCCCCCGCCCGCGCCGTATAATCGCCCGCCAGCTCGAAGGAGAGCTCCAGCCGGGCGCCCGGCTCTTTCCCGACAAGCCGCAGGCCCCGCAGCTCGGCGGCGAAATCGGCCAATCCGCTCGCAAGCGTCAATGCGGCGGTGCAGGCCTCCCCGGGCCGCTGCACGCGCATGCAGAAGGTCCGCCCGAACCTGGCGAGATCGATCAGATCCTCCCGACCGATGACGAGCCATTTTCCTTCCTGATCCACATCATAGATTTTGCCTTCCAGCACGACCTTCAGATTGTCGAAAATCGTAGGATCAAACATGGTCCAAGCCTCCTGCGCAACATGCGGATGATGTGTACGATCATAATACAAATCCGCGCCTGCTGCAAAAAAGCGGGAGGCAGCCGCGGGCATTCGGCGATTCGCCGCAGCCGCGGCAGGGATGAAGCGTGCCGGACAGAAGCGAAGGCGGAGCGGATTTGGCCAGCCGGGGCATAGCGGGAGCTCCGCGCTGGAAGGAAGGGCGCTTTGAACAACAAAAGCAGCCCTTCAAGCGGGCTGCTCTTGTCTGGCCGGATGAATATCCGGGGAGGCATATCATGATCTTATTTACGCAAAAGAATGTCGCGGATCCGATGATCGGCGGCTTTGCTTAATATGAGCTTGGCGCGGTAGCGGGTAGGCAGTATATTTTCGACCAGATTGACCTGATTGATGTCCCGCCAGATGTTCTTCGCCCGCTGAACCGCTTCTTCCTCGGTCAAGCCGGCATAGCGGTGGAAGTAGGAATCCGGATTGCGGAAGGCGGTGTCCCGCAGCAGGAGAAAGCGCTCAATATACCATGTCTCCAGGTCATGCTCCCGCGCGTCGACATAGATGGAGAAATCGAAAAAGTCGCTGACGAACACGCTCGCTTCCTTGCTGACCTGCAGCACGTTGATGCCTTCGACGATAAGAATATCCGGCTGGCACACGGCAATGCGCTCTTCGGGCACGATGTCATAGAACAGATGCGAATAGACCGGCGCATGCACCTCGCTCACGCCTGACTTGATATCCATCAGGAAGCGAAGGAGCCGCTTCGTATCGTAGCTCTCGGGAAAGCCTTTCTTATTCATCATGCCCCGTTCCTCGAGCGTCCGGTTCGGGTACAGGAAGCCGTCCGTCGTCACGATGTCGACGCGGGGGTGTTCTTCATATTGGGACAGCAGCGCCTGGAGAAGCCGGGCGGTCGTGCTCTTTCCTGCAGCGACGCTGCCGGCAATACCGATAATATAAGGCACGTTATCGGTGGCGGTGCCCAGGAAGGAAGACGACGACGCCTTCAAATGCTGCGCCGCGGTCACGTAGATATGAAGGAGCTTCGCCAGCGGAAGATAGACCTCCTCCAGTTCGTCCAGGGCGATACGCTCGTTCAATCCCTTCAACTGATTGAACTGTTCGGCGGTCACCGACAGATGGGATTGGCCGTTCAAGCGGGCCCATTCCGACCGCTTCATAGTGATATAGGGACTCAGGTTATGCATCGTTCTACCTCTCGCTCCGATTAATAACTTCAACGGGAATATTGATAAGATAATAGACTCACATATCATGTTCCAAAATGGGCGATGTTGTCAAGTAAGTTCGCCTCTCCGGCCGCCGAAAAGAGTCTGAAGGAGGAGCGCAACCGATTGATTTCTCGCTTCGTATATGCTACATTCGGTTCGTTCTTGGTTCGGAGCGAATCGCAAGCAAATGCCCCGGCACAGGCCGCGCGGCATGGAAGGAAGGAGCATTGAACTTGTATAAAATCATGATCGTGGAAGACGATCCGAAAATCGCGCAATTATTGCAATCTCATATTGAAAAATACGGTGACAAAGGCATTATCGTCGACAAGTTCGATCGGGTGCTCGATCAATTCCGGGACGTTCAGCCGCATGTCGTCCTGCTGGACGTCAATCTGCCCAGCTTCGATGGTTATTATTGGTGCCGCCAGATCCGCACCGTCTCGACCTGTCCGATCCTGTTCATCTCGGCCCGAAGCGGAGAGATGGATCAAGTGATGGCGTTGGAGAACGGGGCGGATGATTATATTACGAAGCCGTTCCACTCGGAGATTGTACTGGCGAAGATTCGCAGCACGCTGCGGCGGGTATACGGCGATTATGCGGTCAAGGCGGATGAGCGCACGCTGGAACGGTACGGGCTGGCGCTCTATCCCGAGCGGCTGGAGGTGCGTCTGGGCGAGAAGACGATTATGCTGACGAAGAAGGAAGCGATTCTATTCGAGACGCTGCTGGAGCGCTGTCCCCGCGCCGTCACCCGGGAGCTGATTCTGGACAAGCTATGGGATGACTCGTTCGTCGATGACAATACGCTTAGCGTCAATATTACGCGGGTCCGCAAGAAGCTGGCGGAGCTCGGCATCGATGACGCCCTGGAGACGGTGCGCGGCGTCGGCTACCGGCTGAACGTGACCTGGGAGGATGAGCAAGCCCTATGAAGCTGTTCTGGCGTGAGCATCTTCCCTTGGCCGGATTCACCTGCATCCAGCTGCTGCTCGTTCTGCTCGTCTTCTGGTATGACGGTTATGATCGCCCGTTGACGGCGATGTATGCGATGTTCCTCGGCCTCTGCGTCTTCGCCCTCTATCTTGGGTACCGCTATGCGACCCACCGTCTCATGTACAAGCGGCTGACCGATCCGCCGGCTTCCCTGACCTCCACGATTCAGCTCGCGGACGCGGCACCGCTGTCTCGGGCGGTGGACGATACGATCGACCACCAATACCGCTATTATCAGCAGCAGTTGAAGGTGTGGGAGCGGAAGCAGCAGGAGCATCTGGCCTTCATGAACCAGTGGGTGCATCAGATGAAGACCCCGCTCTCGGTGATCGAGCTGATTACGCAGGACGCGGAGGACCCGAAGCTTGCCAGCATCTCCGAGGAGGCCGATCAGATGAAGCGCGGGCTTGACATGGTGCTTTATATGGCGCGGCTTGATACGTTCGAGCATGACTTCCATGTAGAGAAAAAATCATTGCGCGACATCGTTCATGATGCCGTCCATGAGAACAAGCGCTATTTCATCCGCAGCTACGTCTATCCGGATATTCAGATCGATCCGGAGCTGACGGTCGAGACCGATGTGAAGTGGCTGCGCTTCGTCCTGCAGCAGATTGTGACGAACGCAATCAAATATTCGGCCGGCAGCCGCACGAAAGTAACCGCAACCGCCTTTACGGAGGGACGGGCCGTCGTCCTGGAAGTGAAGGACCGCGGAGCCGGCATTCCGAAGCAGGATGTGAAGCGGGTGTTTCAGCCCTTTTTTACGGGGGAGAACGGACGGAAATACAAAGAATCGACCGGAATGGGACTGTATTTGGCGAAGGAGATTCTCGACAAGCTGCATCATGAGATCGAACTGGAATCCGAGGAGGGCCATGGCACGGCGGTCCGGATTATTTTCCCGTTCGCCCGGACCTGAACGACCGATGAGGGAGCGCTCCCTTGTCGGTTTTTTGTTTTGAAGACCATTATTTGGATCGAACCTTACAAAGGTGTAGACTTTTTGAAAGATTCGGCAATAGGACGAAAGGGAAAAGAGGATTACACTAGATTCATAAGCTCGATTCACTGGGCGCTCCAATGGATGCAAGTTATCGAATCAAGGAGGATGTGCAATCACGATGGAAATATTGCGAGTCAAGAACTTGAGCAAAATATACAAGGGAATGGTCTCTTTTGAAGCATTGTCCAATATCGATCTGACGATTCAAAAGGGGGAGTTCGTCGGCATCATGGGCCCGTCCGGGAGCGGCAAGACGACGCTGCTTAATCTCGTGTCCACCATCGATAATCCGACCTCGGGGGAGGTGTGGATTGACGGGAAGGATCCTCACACCTTGTCAATGGATGAGCTGGCCGTGTTCCGGCGCCGGGAGCTGGGATTCGTATTCCAGTCCTTCAACCTCCTTCAGACCTTGACCGTCAAGGAAAATATAATGCTGCCGCTGACGCTGGATGGCACAGACATTGCAGCGATGCGGGAGCGGGCCGATCGGATCGCCGGCAAGCTGGGCATCGCCGACATCATGGATAAGCGCACCTACGAGATCTCGGGCGGCCAGGCGCAGCGCGCGGCCATCGCCCGCGCGCTCATCCATGAGCCGAAGCTGGTGCTGGCCGATGAACCGACCGGGAACCTGGACTCCAAGGCGGCGCGCGACGTCATGGAACTGCTGAGCCAGCTCAACAAGGAGGATGAGGCGACGATGATGCTGGTTACTCATGATCCGGTGGCAGCGAGCTACTGCGATCGCGTCGTGTTCATCAAGGACGGCCGGCTCCATAACGAGGTGTACTGCGGCGACAGCCGATCTGCCTTCTACCAGAAGATTTTGAATGTGCTGTCGCTGTTGGGAGGGAACGGCCATGAATTTTCGCCAATTCGCGTATAACAACATTGTCCGCAATAAGCGGACATATATCGCCCATTTTCTGAGCAGCGCGTTCTCGGTCATGATCTTTTTCACCTATGCCCTGCTGCTGTTCCATCCGGATCTTCAGGGCCAGCTCCGCTCGACAAGCGAGACGATGAGCGTGCTCAGCACGATGGGGATGAGAATTTCGCAGGTCATGATTTTTGTATTCTCGTTTATTTATTTGTTCTATTCGGTGAGCGCGTTTCTGAAAAACCGCAAAAAGGAATTCGGGCTGCTCCTCGTGCTCGGCATCTCGCGCCGGCAGCTAAGGCAGCTTATCTTCGTCGAGAATATGATTATCGGCACCGCCGCCATTGTGACCGGTATCGCGGTCGGATTGATCTTCGCGAAGCTGACGCTGTTGATCTGCGCGAAGATGCTGGTTATCTACGAGGGACTGCGCTTCTACATTCCGCTGCGGGCGATCTGGACGACCGCCGGCGCCTTCCTGGTGCTGTTCCTCCTTATCGCGCTGTTTACGTCCCGCATCCGCAAGACGGAGCAACTGGTCGAGCTGTTGAAGTCGGAGGAGAAGCCGAAGCCCGAACCGAAGGCTTCATTATGGCTGTCTTTGCTGGCGGCCGTTCTGATCGGACTTGGCTATTACTGCGTCATGATGTTCGCCGTTGGGCGAATCTTCTCGTTCTTGCTGCTGTTCGGCGGGGTGACGCTCGTCGTGGCCGGGACCTACTGGCTGTTCACGCAGCTTAGCGTGTACGCCATCCGTGCGTTGAAGAAGCGCGAGAAGCTCTATTTTCATAAGACGAATCTGCTGACGCTGTCGGAGCTGGCCTACCGGATGAAGGACAATGCGGTCATGTTCTTCATGGTCGCCGTTATTTCGGCCGTCGCCTTCACCGGTATCGGAACTTCGATGTCGATTGGCGATCCCGGCTTGCAGGAGATGATGAATCCGTATGCCTTTACCTATATTTCCAATGAAGGCAACGATCGCGAGCAGGAACATCTCGCCGCCATCGGCAAGGCGTTGTCCGAAGCGAATTTCACGTATCGGATGAGCAGCGTTGCGCCGTGGTATTCGGATAACGGGCTGCTCATCATGAAGCTTAGCGAGTATAACGGCCTGGCTGCCGCGCTCGGCTATGAAATGGAGACATTAGGCGACGATGAGGGGATGCTCGTTCCGACGAGTGTCAATTTGCAGACCCAGTACAAGAACGCGTCTGCGCAAGACTACGGGCCGGTAGACATTGTGGAAGGGGAATGGAGCGCTGATTTCCGCATTGCGAAGCTGGGAACGCATATCGTCTACCCGGAATACAGCACGCTCCTGATCGTGAGCGACGCGAGCTTCGATCGCATTCCCGGCGTTGACGAGCTTCCCGTAACCTATTTCTTGTTTGTCGTCGACCATTGGGAGAAATCGAAAGTCGTCTCCCAGCAGCTGCTGGATCAGATGGAGAAGGATTCGAAGCTGCATCCGGACCAGAATTTCAGGCTGGAAGCCCATATCTTCGACTGGGTTCAGATGAAGCAGGGCAACGGGCTGCTGCTGATCGTCAGTGTGCTGGTCGGCGTCGTGTTTTTCACCTTCGCGGCAAGCTTGCTCTACTTCCGGCTGTATGCCGATCTGGATCGGGATGAGCGGCAGTATCGGATGATCGCGAAGGTGGGCTTGAGCCGCAAGGAGTTGAAAAAGATGGTGACGCGCCAGTTGCTGCTTATGTTCTACCTGCCGATCGGCGTCGCCATCATTCACAGCAGTGTCGCCTTCATCGCGCTGCAGCAGCTCGTCAGCTTTTCCGTGGCAACGTCGGCTGTCATTATCTTTATTAGCTTTCTTACGATGCAGACGCTTTATTTCTTTGTTATCCGCTGGCGGTATTTGAATCATTTGTACGGGAAAATCAAGTAAGGCGAAGTCAGGGGCCCGGTATGAGAGCTTGGCAGGATGCTGAATTGTAACACGGGAAAAAGAGGAATAAGAGAGAGGAAGATGGATTCGTGATTATAGGAGTTCGAGGTTGGAAAAGAGGATTCGCCGCTATCCTGGCCATCGGCTTACTTAGCGCTTGCAGCCTGTTCGGGGGCGGAACGAAGGACGAGCCGCGGAACGGCATTCTGCTCTTGGGGGAGAAGGCCGCGCTGGAACAAGTGGCGGAGCAGCATCGCGAGGCCATCACGGCAAGCGAGATGTATCCGGTCAAGAGAGCGGAGACGGAAGAGAAGCAGATCCTGGTCATGAGCCGGACGACCGCCGACAGTGTCGTGAAGACCGGCATTCTCCGCAAGGCGGATAACAATGATGACGTGTGGAGCTCCGATCCGATCACCTCGCTGCCGGACGCGGAAGCGGGTCAGGCGCTTCTGTTCGGACACCCGACGATGAAGGATGTGAAGCGGCTGAACGTCGGCGGGCAGGAGATCAACCTGGATTACGGGAGCAACAGCTGGATCGGACATGTGCGCAATACCGCCTATGCCGAACTGATATTGGTCTTCGATGACGCGGAATATGCCCGGTTGGCTGTCCCGGAGACGCAGATGGCGCTGCTTCATCTGAAGCAGGCATACGGACAGACGAAGGACGGCTGGATGGATCCGCCTCCGGACCGGGTTCAGGCCAATACCGAGTGGCTGAAGCTGACAAAGGATATGAAAGCGCGCGCCGATCATCTGGAAGGCGTGACGATCATCAAGCAGAATCAAAAATGAAGGAAGACCGCCCGGCATGGGGCGGTTTTTCGTTATGATGCGCCCCGGAATCGGTGCAGCCGCGCCAGACGGAGTGCGGGAGTATTGTCCCCTGTGGATGGAAAAATAGTGAACTTGTCTATATCAAGGTGGACAAAAGAGTGGCTTGCTTGGATGTAAGGAAAAATCAATATATAGTTATGGATAGTCTATTTTATACAATATATAGAGGATATGCTGCTGGGGAATGACTATCTCTTTTGCAAAACAGTGTCCACTATTTGATAGACATTTCTTTCAAATTTCCTTTGAACAAGGACGGAGAGCCGAATCGGGCCAACCATGCAGCAGGACGGATAGAATGCGCCCTGCAATACGCTGCGGCCGTGCGTTTCGTTGCAGGCGGTTGAACGCCTGAAGCAAGGCGAACGCTGCGTTCCGCGGCCGCGTTCTTCCGCAGGATGGACTCGGCACATCCATTTGCAGCGGCCGGGAATTGTCCTTGTCATAATGAAGAGGAAGAACGAATACAATGGGTTCATCTCGGAGGGCACCATGAATTGTAATCGCTTCCAACAAAGAGGCGCAACGCTGGTGTCTTCCATGCAGGAGAGAATGGAGGGATTCAGATGAAGCTTGTCAGCGCATTTCGTCCCGTCTTGGCGATCATGATGGCTCTAGTGCTGCTCGCCGGCTGTACGGGAGGAGCGACGCCGCCGCCGGTCGGCCAATCCGCCGATCCGGGAGGCAGTCCGAAGGCGGACCCGCCGCCAACGTCTGATTCGCAGCCGCACGCTGAGGGGGCGAAGGAGACGCCGCGTCAGGAGACGTTGTATGTGAACGGCCTGCAGTGGGGGCCTCCGACCAACTTCAACCTGTTGAGCGGCAACCCGGCTTTTCCGATTGAATACGGCAGCTCGCGCGAGCTCGTCTATGAGACGATGTTCATGATCAACCAGTTGGACGGCGGGCTGGAACCGCTGCTTGGGACTGAATTCGAATGGACCGACGATCTGACGCTGCGCATCGGCCTGAACCCGAAGGCCGCGTGGAGCGACGGCCAGCCCTTCACGGCGGACGATGTCGTGTATACGTACGGCCTGGGCAAGAAGTACGACATTAATTGGAGCAGCTTCTGGACGTATATTGAGGACGTTACGGCCGAGGGGCCTAATACCGTACAGATTAAGCTGAAGCCTTCGAACCCCAATAAGCTGACCGTTCTCGACAGCATTGTCTTGATCCCGATGCTGCCGAAGCATATTTGGGCGGAGCTGGAGAAGAAGGCGAACAGCGATCTGTCGGCGCTGCGCAAGGAAGTGAATGCGGACCCGATCGGGACGGGGCCGTACAAGATGCATTTCTACAACGATCAGAAAATAACGCTTGTCCGCGACGATAGCTATTGGGGCCAGGCGCTGTTCGGCAAGCTGCCCGCGCCCAACTACATTACGCATGTTATCTACAAAGACAATGCGGCCGGCGATCTCGCCTTGAAGAGCGGACAGGTGGACGTATCGCAGCAGTTCATCCCGCAAGTATGGAAGATGTGGGAGGACGGGGCGCCGATTAAGACGTTCCTGCCGGATCCGCCGTACTATGTGCCGGGATCGATGCCGTCCGTCTTCTTCAATCTGTCGAAGCCGGGCCTGGACCAGCCGGAAGTGCGAAGAGCGATTGCGATGAGCATCGACTATCAGAAAATCGCCGAGCTGGCCATGAGCGGCTATTCCGTGCCGATGCAGCCTTCGCTGACGCTAAACACGGACGCAGAAGTGAAATACGTCGATCAGAGCGCCATTCGGGAGCTGCAATGGTCGACGGACATCGACGGGGCGAACGCGCTGCTGGACAGCATCGGGGCCGAGAAGGGGAAGGACGGCATCCGCGTCCTGAACGGCGTCCGGCTCGGGCCTTATGAGATCGAATGCCCGTACGGCTGGTCGGACTGGAACGCGGCCCTCGAGATCGTGGCGCAGAGCGCGAAGAAGATCGGCATCGAGATCCGGACCAAGTTCCCGGAAGCGCCGATCTGGACGAACGACCTCCAGACCGGGAAGTTCGATATCATCATGAACACGCCGGCCGGGGGCGTGAATCCGAGCCAGCCATGGGATCGGGCGCGCACGATTATGTATTCCAAGGGCGTGGCGCCGCTTGGGGAGATGGCGTTCTGGAATTGGGGACGGTACCGGAACGATCGGGCGGATGCCATCATCGAGCAGATACCGACCGTCTCGGATGAAGCCGAGCTGAAGAAGCTGTACACCGAGCTGACCCGGATCTGGCTGCAGGACATTCCGTCGATTCCGCTGATGTATCGGCCGTGGGAATTCCACACCGTGAATGAATCGGTATGGAAGGGCTTCCCGGTGAGCGGCGACGGCACCAACATTCCGCCCCAGATTGTGATGGACGGGGCCGGCATCAAGGCGCTGTACCAGATTCATCACTAGGCCGGGCTGAGGGATCGGGGGCGTTAAGCAGCGGCGGAACAGGGCGGGGGCGAGGCCGGCGCGAGGACCGGGCTGGATCCTACGCATCCGCGGCGGCAGGGGAAGCGGCCATGTGCCAATACGCGGCGCGGAGGAGGGATGCGATTGAATGCTTATTCCAAATATTTTCTCAAAAAGCTGGTCTGGTATGGAATTACCTTCATCATTGCCGTCGGGCTGAACTTCCTGCTTCCGAGACTGATCGAAGGCAATCCGGTCAGCATGATCGCGGCGAAAATGACGAAGGGCATGACGGACAGCGACTCGATTAAGCGGGTATACGAGACCTTCACTCAGGAATTCGGGATCGATCAGCCGCTGGGGACGCAGTTTCTTATTTATATCAAAAATTTGTTCGCGGGCGACCTCGGCACATCGTTCGGGCTGTATCCGAAAAAGGTAACCGCTATTTTGGCCTCCGCCATTCCGTGGACGGTAGGCCTGCAGCTTCCGGCCATTCTCGTCGGCTGGATTATCGGCAATATCCTTGGCGCGGTAGCGGCCTACAAGAAGGGCGTTTACGACAAGGTCATCTTTCCGGCGGCGCTGTTAGTCAATTCGATTCCGTTCTTCACGCTGGCGATCATCATGCTGTACCTGTTCGGCCTGACCTTGCACTGGTTTCCGCTGTCAGGCGGATATGACTACCAGATGACGCCTCAGTTCAGTCTCGAATTCATCGGCTCTGTATTGCGCCATCATACGCTGCCGTTTCTGTCCATCGTGCTCGTCACGATTGGCGGCCAGGCGATCGGCATGCGGGAGATGTCCATCTATGAGCTGAACTCCGACTATGTGATGTACAGCAAGCTGCTCGGGATTCGGGATGCCCGCGTAGCCGGTTATGTGTTCAAAAATGCGATGCTGCCCCAAGTCACCGGATTAGCCCTGTCCATCGGCACGATGATTGGCGGCTCGCTCATCTGCGAGATCGTGTTCAGCTATCCGGGGCTCGGCACCTGGCTGTTCACCGCCATTCGGCAGCTCGATTATCCGCTGATCTCCGGCTGCACGCTGCTTATCGCCATCTCCGTGCTGCTGGCCAACTTCACGATCGAGATTGTGTACGGATTGATTGATCCCCGCATCAAGGCGGCTCAAATGGAGGAGCGTTAATATGAGCCATTCGATACGCATTTTGGCCAAATCGCCGAAGTTCATGGCCGGCGCCGTCACCTTTGCCGTTATGATCCTGTTCGTTCTCATTTACCCTCTTATCAACCGGAACGATCCGCTGGAGATGATCGCGCTCGCGTTCCAGCCGCCGGACGGAGATTTGCTGCTCGGATCGGACAATTTCGGCCGGGACGTGTTCCTTCAATTGGTCTATGGCATCAAGACGTCCATCAAGGTGGGGCTGATCGCGGGCGTATGCGCGACCATCCTTGGGCTGGTCATCGGACTCTGCTCCGGCTATATCGGCGGGATCGCCGATAATTTGCTGACGGCGGTAACCAATATCTTCATCGTCATTCCGTCCTTTATCATCCTGATTCTCGTCTCCGTCAGCATCGATTCGCGCAGCTCGCTCGTGACGGCGCTCATTATCGGCCTCACAAGCTGGCCGTGGACGGCGCGCGCCGTCCGGGCGCAGACGGTATCGCTGCGGAACCGGGATCATGTCCACATCGCCAAAATTTCCGGCCACAACGCGCCGCGCATCATCTTATTCGAGATTATGCCGTATATTGCTTCCTACGCCGTGATGGCGTTCGTGCTGCAGACCGCGTCCGGCATCTTGCAGGAGGCGTCGATCAGCATGCTCGGCCTGGGCCCGTACAACACGATCTCGCTCGGCATATTGATGAACTGGGCGCTCGTGTTCGAGGCGCCGGTGGCGGGCGCCTGGTGGGCCTTCATCCCGGCGGCGTTCGCGATTGCGGTCATCACGTTCTCGCTCTATCTGATGAATACCGGAATGGATGAAATATTCAATCCGAAAATTAGGAGCTGACTATGAGCACACCGATATTGGAAGTTGCGGGCTTGAAGACGTATTACCGGACACGGCTGAAGGAGGAAGTGCATGCGGTGGACGGAGTTGATTTCACGCTGGAAGAAGGGAAGACGCTGGGCATCGCGGGGGAATCCGGCTGCGGAAAGTCGACGCTCGCGCTCAGCCTGATGGGGTTTTACGCTCCGCCGCTTCATTACCGCAGCGGATCGGTCGCCATCGGCGGGACGGACATCATGAAGCTGAGCCGGGAGGAACTGCGCAAGCGCATACTCGGACGAAGCATCGCTTATATTCCGCAGGCCGCGATGAACGCGCTCAATCCGACGCAGAAGATTATCCGCTTCATCGAGGATGTGATGAAGGAGCATCGTCCCGAGCTGAGCCGGAAGCGGGTGCGGGAATTGGCCGCCGAACGGCTGGAGTCGCTGAATCTGCCGGCGAAGGTGCTGCATGCGTTCCCGAACGAGCTCTCGGGCGGCATGAAGCAGCGGACGGTCATCGCGATCTCGACGATTCTGAATCCGTCTGTCCTGATCGCGGATGAGCCGACGTCGGCGCTGGATGTCACTTCGCAGAAGAGCGTCATCAAGCTGCTGAAGGATCTGCTCGCCAAGAGATATATTCGATCGCTTGTCTTTATTACGCATGAGCTGCCGCTCCTGTACCATGTCACCGACGAGATCATGGTGATGTACGCCGGTCAGATTGTGGAGCGGGGAACGGCGGAGCAGATGATTTTCGATCCGGTTCATCCATATACGAACAAGCTGATGGGCTCGATTATCGTGCCGGAAGCGGGCATGAAGGGGCATAAGCTGGCAGCGATTCCGGGAGCGCCCCCGAATCTGAAGCAGGCGATCCCCGGCTGCCGCTTCGCCGAACGGTGCGAATATGCGCGGGAGGCATGCAGGGAGGCTCCGATTCCAATGAGGCTGGATGAGGGACGGCGGTACCGCTGTCTGTTCGATGCCCGGACGTTAAGGGAGTGGTATGCCAGTGACAAGGATTAGCGGCGACGTTCTGCTGCGGGGAGAGCGGGTCAGCAAGGTATTCGGATACGGCAAGCAGCGCACGGCGGCGGTGCAGGAGGTCGACTTCGCGATTCATGAAGGGGAGATAATCTCGATCGTAGGCGAGAGCGGCAGCGGGAAGACGACGCTCGCGAAAATCATCATGGGGCTGCTGCAGGAGTCGGCAGGGCGCATCGATTATAAGGGCCGGCCCCGCAATCTGCGCTCGCATGCGAAGCGGCGGGCGTATTGGAAGGAATTCCAGGCGATCTTCCAGGATCCGTTCGCCTCGTTCAATATGTTCTATAAGGTGGAGAAGCTGCTCCTCGACTGCATCCGCCTGCAGGGGTTGAAGCTGACGAAGGAGGAACAGCGCAAGCGGATGACGGAGGCGTGCTCATTCGTCAATCTGGAGTTCGGGGAACTGTGCAACAAGTATCCGTTCGAGCTGTCCGGCGGCCAGATGCAGCGGCTGATGATCGCGCGCATCTTCATGCTACATCCAAAGGTGCTCGTCGCGGATGAGCCGACCTCGATGGTCGACGCGTGCTCGCGTTCGACGATACTGGATATGCTGATGAAGCTGCGGGAAGACAACAATATGACGATTCTGTTCATAACGCATGATGTCGGCCTGGCTTATTATGTCAGCGATACGCTCTATATTATGGAGCGGGGGCGGATCGTGGAGAGCGGCCCGGCCGAGGAGATGATTTTGCGCCCGCGGCATCCGTATACGCGGCGGCTCATTGCGGATGTGCCGAAAATTCATGAAGCTTGGGATTTATCTTAACCGTTCCGGCGGGGGAAAACTTCGGCTCCGGCCCGGCGTCCGGGCGCGGCGGCGTGCTCACGGAGGTGCCTGCCGCATGCGGGACGACCAAGATCGGCGTCGTCCGATGAGCGGGCGCTGTTCTTGTGTTCCGGGAGGCGGAATCAGCGGATCTCGAAGTCGGCGGCCAGCTCCATGGCCTTATCGGATAGAAAAGCGGAGAACCGCTTCACGACCCGATAGCGCCCTGATTCAAGGTCGCGGGGGAGTGTGATGGTCTCGTCGAACGTTCCGCCGGGTTCGATATGTCTCCCTACAGCGGGCACCGCCTGCGTGAAGGGTACGGGCACATCGTCTTCATCCTCGGCCCGGTACAGCTCATACCCGTAACCGAGCTGCAGATCTGCGGGTCCCGCATTGTGAGCGGTAATCGGGAAGTGGTGAACTGGATCAAGCGGCATCTGAATATTGAGTATATTTGTTCCGTCTGTACAGGCGTTTTCATGCTGAATGAGGCCGGTCTGCTGGACGGGAAGCGGGTCACGACGCATCATCTGGCTGCGGGCATGCAGCGGAGCAATGCCTCCCTGCAAGTGGAATCCGAGAGCAAAGTCGTTCACGATGGCAATATCGTCTCGTCCGGCGGCGTCACCTCAGGCATCAATATGGCGCTCTATCTCGTCAGAACAATTCTAGGGGACAAGGCGGCGGATCGGACCGCGGCGTATATCGCGAGTTCGCCGATCCTGCCGTCGGTCTATAGCGGCTTGACAAAGCCATAGGCCGCATCCTTCAAGAAGCCCAGCTTCTCATAGAAGCGGTGCGCGTCGCTGCGCCAGGCGCTGGAAAAGAGCATGACGCTGTGGCAGCCGCGCTCCCGCGCCGCTTGCTCCACCGCTTGCATGAGCATTTGTCCGATGCCGGAACGATGGAACGCCTCGGTTACAATCATGTTTTCCAGCACCATGAACGGGCGGCAGTTCCCGGTCAGATCCTGGCAGGTAATGCCCATGACCGAACCGACGAGCCGCCCGGATTCATGCACGGCGCCGAGCAGCAAGTAATCCGGGTGGTCCCGGAGCAGGCCGAATTTCTCCCGCAGCCGTTCCCGGTTCGTCGCGCTGCCATCCAGCTCGGTATATAAGGCCGCCAACTCCTCAAGCTGATCGGCCGTAATGGGGGCAATTCGAATCATCGCCGCGCCTCCTTGCTTTATCCTTTTCGCTGCCATTCGTTGGCATACGTTGTCTCCATTGTAGCCGCGCGGCTGCCTGTAGGCAACATCCCTTCGACACCCAAGGCGGCGCGGTTATAGGCGAATATCGTGCTCAGCGCGTCGCCGCGGACAGAGAAAATGCGCTTCCCGCCGGATCGTCCGGCAGGAAGCGCATTGGTGTCTTGGATTTATTGGCGGCTGCCTTGAACCGCCGCACCTCGCGGCCGCTGCCATCCTGCGCCAGAGGGCCCGGCGGCAAGGCGGGAAGCGGTGTCTATTCATCGGGCTGCAGGCCTGGGATCGCCGTGAAGAACACATCGAGAAGATCTTTTTGGAACGTCTCCCGAACATACTCCGTTATCTGATCGAGCTCCTGTTCCGAAGTGTATTCGAGTACGGGCCGCCCCTCGCATTTTAACACCCGGCAGTTATATTTTTCCCGTACCTGATCGATGATAACATCCTGATTTACAGCAGCGGAGCCCATTACTTCAATTGCCATGTTTTTTCCTCCTTAATGAGCTGCGTATGGCCATGATATGATTCCTTTCTATCAAGTTCCTCTCTGGTTGTCTGTGATGGATATCATAGACGGACGAAAGGAAGCCCGGCTCAACATGGGTCTATTCCGGCATAGACTGACTATTGTTGACTTTTGCGCCGCGCCTTCTTATATTAATACTAACTCTAAAATGGAAGGCCCCGATGGCCGCCGAAGAGGAGTGTATTGCAAAGGAGTGTGTGCGGCGTGCAGTCATTCGAAGACAACGGTTCCGTCAATGACGGAAAGACAATGACCTTTGCGGATGATGAACTGGGGCAATTCTGCGAGACGACCCGGCGGATCGTGATCGTCAGCCCTTTCCCGGCTTCGATCCGCTCGCTGTTCGTCGCGTTGACGATACGCTGTTATGATGTGCTGCTCTTCCATCAGGAGCATGATCCGATGCTGCAGACGATGAACAGCGATCTGGTCATCGTCGATCGGACGAAGGCGGTTCCGGCCGATCCGTCCGCCACCATCCCGGGGAGCCATGGCGCCATCCTTCTGCTGCATGGCGAGGGCTCGGAGAAGGGGCCGGATGAGCAGGGCAGGGAAGTGATGGTCTGGCCTTGTCCGATCGAGGCGGCCTTGTCGCGAATCGAAGAGCTGGCGAGCCGGAACGCTGCCCAGCCGGCGGCGGGCAGCGAACTGCTGCGCTTCAAGGATGTCGTCGTCGATCTGAAGCGCATCACGGTGCATCAGGGAGGCGCCAAGATCGAGCTGACGCGAACCGAGTTCGACGTGTTGAAGGGGCTGCTGCTGAATGGCGGCGGCGTCATGACCCGGCAGCAGATTATGGAGTCCGTCTGGGGCGAATCGTATATGGGCGGCAGCAATTCGATCGATGTTCATATCAAGAGTCTTCGCCAGAAGCTCGGCGACGCGCCGAAGCATCCGAAGTACATTGTCACGGTCCGGGGAATCGGCTACCGGATAGCCGATTAAAACATCGGTACGTGCATCTTCATGAACCCTTCATGATTCCTTCATGAAGGGTTCATTGTGTCTTCATCAAGCCTTCATGATGAACGGAGGCGCAGATGATAAGATAGGTTCTGCAAGCAAGGACGTTGAATGTCAATTCAACATGATTCGATAGATGATGGAGATGATCCTATGTACAAGACGGTCATTGTCGGAACGGGGCCTGCCGGATTGACGGCGGCGATTTATTTGGCCCGGGCGAACCTGAGCCCGTTGATTATCGAAGGCCCGGAGCCTGGAGGCCAGTTAACGACGACGACGGAAGTGGAGAACTTCCCCGGCTTCCCTCACGGCATTATGGGTCCGGAGCTGATGGACAAGATGCGCAAGCAGGCCGAGCGCTTCGGCGCGGAATTCCGCACCGGCTGGGTCACGGAAGCGGATCTGTCCAAGCGGCCTTTCACCTTGTCCGTCGAAGGAATGGGCGAGATTCAGGCCGAGTCGCTGATTATATCGACCGGCGCCTCCGCGAAGTATCTCGGCATTCCGGGCGAGCGCGATAACGTGGGCCGCGGCGTCAGCACGTGCGCGACCTGCGACGGATTCTTCTTCCGCAACAAGAAGATCGTCGTCATCGGCGGCGGAGACTCCGCGATGGAGGAAGCCAACTTCCTGACGCGCTTCGCTTCTGAAGTGGTGCTGGTCCACCGCCGCACGGAGCTGCGCGCTTCCAAGATTATGCAGGATCGGGCCCGCCAGAACGGCAAGATTCGCTGGTATCTGAACCGGACCCCGCTGGAAGTGATGGCGGGCGAGCATGGCGTTACCGGCCTGAAGGTGCGCAACAATGAGACCGGCGAAGAGGAGATCCTAGCGACGGACGGCATCTTCGTGGCGATCGGCCATACGCCGAACACGAAGTTCCTGGCTGGCCAGCTTGATGCCGATGAGCAGGGCTATCTGCTAGTCAAGCCGGGCACGACCGAGACGAACATTCCCGGCGTATTCGCCTGCGGGGATGTGCAGGACAACCGGTACCGCCAGGCGATTAGCGCCGCCGGCACGGGCTGCATGGCCGCGCTGGACTGCGAGCGTTACTTGGAGAGCATGGAGAGCGAGGATAGCGCAAGCGCTGCGGAAGCGGTCCAAGCGTAAATCGCCCGGGTCTGGCGCTGCGGGCAACGTCGTGCGGGGCACAGTATGGGGCGGCTGCGGCAAATAGGCAAGCGGATCGCGAGTAAAGGGGAGACGAAACCATGGATAGGAAAGTAATCGTCTATACAAGCACCTACTGCCAATATTGCACCCAAGTCAAAAGGTTCTTGGGCGATCGGAACGTCGCTTTCGAAGAGCGGAACATCGACCAGGATGAGAAATATGCCGAAGAGCTGTGGAACACCGGCATGCGAGCGGTGCCGGTGACGCTCATCGGAGAGACGAAAATCCTCGGTTTCAACCAGATTCAACTGAACGAAGCGCTGGCCGCCCGCGCATGATCGGGGAGCGGCGAGAGGCCTTTGCGGCCTGGCATAGATACGGCAGCGACGGAATCCGCTCTATGGGCGGATTTCTCCTTATATATAAAGATGACAGAAATGCAGCACTTGCTGGGAGCTGTGGATTGGAGGCCATCATATGAATGCAGCAACTTTACTACTGTTCGGAGCGACGGGAGATTTGGCGAAGCGCAAAATCTATCCCGCTCTGTTCAACCTACATCTTGACCGCAAGCTGCCCGCCGGCTTCTCCGTATTCGGCATGGGCCGCAGCGCGTGGAGCGACGGGGAATTCCGCCGTCGCATCGCGGAATCGATAAGCGGCTTCTCCCGCCGGCCGGCGCCGGATGAGGCGGAGCTGAACGCGTTCCTGGATCGGTTCCGCTTCTTCCGCCTGAACGTGGCGGCTCCCGAAGATTTCGCGCGGCTGCTGGAGCAGGTGCGGGAGCGCGAGCAGGAGCTTGGCAACGCCGAGAACCGGATGTTCTATCTCTCGGTAGCGCCGGAGCTGTTCGAGCCGATCGTCCGCCATATTCATGAGAGCGGCTTGAGCAGCGTTACCGGTTGGAAGCGGCTCCTGATCGAGAAGCCGTTCGGCCGCGATCTGGCTTCGGCCCGCGCATTGAATGCGCTGCTGGGCAGCGTTTTTCGCGAGGAGGAAATCTTCCGGATCGATCATTATCTCGGCAAGCGGATGGTGCAGAACCTGCAGAAGCTTGAATATGCGAATCCGATGCTTCAGGCGGTCTGGAAAAATCAATACATTGCCAATGTGCAGATTACGGCGAGCGAGACGGTCGGCGTAGAGGAGCGCGCGGCCTATTACGACGAGGCCGGCTCGATGAGCGTGCGTCCGCATTCGTTCGCTGGTATCCCCGCGGATAGAGCGATCTAGAGGAAGAGCCTAGGCATACGTCGAAGCAAGCAGCGCCGGATATGCCATGAAAGGTTCGCACCGAAGCGCCGCAAGCTATCGGCCTCATCTGAAGGCAATGGCTTGCGGCGCCGTTTCGTTCTGCCGGATCGATAAGTCCGCGGCGATTGGGTAGTGATCCGATGCCACCGAACGGACGACCTCGCGCCGTTCGCCGGCAGCGATGCCTTCGTTGACGAGAATATAATCGATCGTCTCCTTGGCCCCGCCAGCCGGATAGGTATAGGCCGCCGGAAGATCGGCGAATACGTTGCGGAAGGAGCGGGACATCGCGGCGAGCTCCGGGCTGTCCGGATGGGCGTTGAAATCGCCCGTTACGATCGCCGGACCGGTCTGTCGGGCGGCGATATCGAGAATTTCCGATATTTGCGCAAGCCGCTCCTGCCGCTCGAGCCCGAGGTGGGTGACGTAGAAGCTGACTCTCGCATCCTCGACGACCAGCTCGGTCTCCAGCAATCCGCGCTGCTCCCGGCCGGCGCTGTCCAGCAAATAATGCTGCTGGCGGACGATCGGATATTTGCTCAGGACGGCTATGCCGTATTGCCTCCGCTCGGTGCGCCCCGGCTCGGGATCCCCGTCCAGGTTGGCGCCGTACGCATACTACATCCCCAGGCGGGCGGCTAATACCGTGATCGTATCCTCGTAATTGCTTCGCTTGTCGAAGTGGCGGTCAACCTCCTGCAAGCCGACAACGCCGGCGCCCGCTCTCCGGATAACATCCGCAATGCGAGCCGGATCATACCGGTCATCCATTCCGCGCCCATGCTGAATGTTGTACGACATGACGGTAAGCGATGCTGCGCACTCTGTCATGAAACTCACCCCTGAATCGTAGCATAGTCTCCTCTCCTGCTAACGTTCGCACAGATAAGGGCCGCAGTCAATGGGGCGGCGCGAGCCTTTTTTCGGAGCTGCGATCCTGTACAATATTTTGGAAAAATTTTATTTTCGGGCACGAGGAAATTTGTGGGCGGCAGCGAATTATTTTCGTACACAACAGAAAAATTGGAGATTCCCGTTCCTGGATAAAGACATAACTCATTCCGCTTGAACTCATTTGGGGATGTGATTGAAAGGGGTTACTCTTATGCATTTGAAGCAAATTGACTTGTTCGATTTCGCTTTTAACAATGCGTCTATCGGGATGTCGATCGTGTCTCTGGAAGGCCGCTTCATCCAAGTCAACCGCGCCTTATGCGGCATGCTTGGCTACGATGAACGAGAATTGCTGGCCTTGAATTTTCAGTCCATCACCCATCAGGATGATCTCGAAGAGAACCTGGAGTACGTCTATCAGCTCCTGAACATGAAGATTGAAGCATACCATATGGAAAAGCGGTACATACATAAGCAAGGGCATCCGGTATGGTGTCTGGTGAACGTCTCCGTCGTGCACAACGAGAAAGGGGAACCCATTTTTTTGTTCTCGCAGTTCCACGATATTACGGCCAAGAAGATGACGGAAATCGCGCAGCGAAAAACGGAAAGCGTGCTGCGGGCGAAAGAGGAGTCGTTCCGAATTCTGCTGGAGGAATTGCCTCTCTCCGTCATCATTACCCGGAACGGGATTTGCCAGTACGTCAACCGGGCGGGAATTCAAATGCTCGGCGCGCGCGGCCCCGAGGAAGTATTGGGCGTATCCACGAAGGAGTTCGTCGATCCGGGCCATCATGACAAAATAGAGGAAAGAAGGCGGCGATACCATCAAGGAGGGAAGCTGGGGACCGTCAAATATAAGCTCCGCTGCTATGACGGACAGATTAAATTTGCGGAGGGCGTCTCGATACCGACCACATTTCTCGGCGAAGAGGCGGTGATTGGCGTATTTCAGGATGTGACGGAGCGGAAAAAGGAAGAGGAACGCATCATCCAGTCGGAGAAGCTGTCGATCGTCGGGCAGCTTGCCGCGGGAATCGCCCATGAAATACGCAACCCGATCACGTCGATCAACGGCTTTCTCAAATTGCTTCGATCCTCGAAGAGCGAGAAGGAACAATATTACGACATCATTGAATCCGAGCTGAAGAGCATTGAGATCATCTGCAACGAGCTGCTTATTTTGGCGAAGCCGAATATGGTATCGGCCCGGAGCGCGAACCTGGTGCGGCTGCTCGAGCAAAGCATTGCGCTGATGAGCGCCCAGGCGGCGATGAAGAACGGCGCGATTGCCGCCCATCTTCCGCCGGGGGAGATATGGCTGCACTGCGAGCCGAATCAGATCAAGCAGGTGTTCGTCAATTTAATTAAAAATGCGATCGAAGCGATGCCGGACGGCGGACATATTTATATCGGAGCAAGCGTTAAAGACGGCTTCGCGCTCATTACGATTGAAGACGAGGGCTGCGGCATTCCTCCGGAGAAGCTGGGGATGCTGGGCCAGCCGTTCTATACGACGAAGGATTCCGGGACGGGACTCGGCCTGATGGTGAGCTACAACATTATGGACAATCACGGCGGGAGCATATCGGTGGACAGCAGGCCGCAGCAGGGGACGATCTTTACGGTGGCGCTGCCGATTCTCGATGAGTAGAGAAGGCGGCGGCTTGAGCGAAGCGGGGAGCAGATCCGATAGGGCGGAACGAGAGACTACAGCACTTCCGATGCGCAGGGATGGATATGCGCGATGGGAGTGCTTTTTGCCGCATCTGCGGATCGGGACTAGTTCAATTTTCAACTTTCCGTTATATTGATATAGTGTGCTCCATTTTTGTAAAAATAGGCTAGAACATGCGAGGTGGCCAAGATGACACACGGTCTCGAACGATTTCTTTTCCCCAGTCGGCCTTATCAATTAAAGACGCTTATCCTGTGGCTAATCACTGTCGTGGTCGCCATGGCTCTCGCCCTGACCGGCATCCTTATCGCGAACGATTATGCGGCCGCGACTCAGAGAAGTCTGGAAGAGAGGGCGCAAGCCATCGCCAGCGCGGTCGGTCAGACTCCGACCATTCTGGACAGCCTTCGCAACGGAACCTATGGCGGCCCCGTCCAGACTTATACGATGAAAGTGAAAGCGGATACAAACGTGGAGTATATCGTGGTCATGGATATGAACAGCGTTCGTCTCTCTCATCCGAACGAAGAGATGATTGGCAAAACATTTGTCGGAGGAGACGAAGGGCCCGCCCTGCAAGGGAAAAGTTATACTTCAGTCGCTGTCGGCACGTTAGGGGAGTCGATGCGCGCCTTTATGCCGATCTGGGACGGGGGAGAGCAGCTTGGCGCCGTGGCGGTCGGGATAGCGAAGGATAAAATCAATGACGCGGTGCTGCGCAGCCAAAAAATCATCCTTCTCGGCATGGGGGTAGGCTTGGCGGCAGGCTTGATCGGGGCGCTGCTGCTGGCGCAGAAGGTCAAGCGCTCGATGCACGGCCTGGAGCCGGCGGAAATCGCGAAGCTCCTGGAGGAAAGAGAGGCGATGCTCGCTTCCGTTCGCGAAGGAGTCGTCGCCATTGACGAACAGGGGATCATGGTGGTCGCGAATCGGGCAGCCCGGGACATATTCAAGCGGGCGGGTCTTCGCGCCGAACCGGTTGGAAGGCATGTGGGGGAGTTTATGCCTCAATCAAAGCTGCAGGACGTACTGATTCACCCAAGAGTAGAGCTGGACCAGCAGCAAACATTGAACAATTTGGAAATCGTCGTGAACTGCGTTCCTGTCAAGGCTGCCGGCAAACTGGTGGGCGCGCTGGCTACGTTCCGGGATAAAACGGAGCTGACGAGCATGCTGGAGCAACTGTCGGGCGTCAAAAATTATGCGGAAAGCCTGAGGGTGCACACGCATGAGTTCATGAACAAGCTTCACGTCATATCCGCCATGGTGCATACGGAATCATACAAGGAGCTTCAGGCATATATTAAGCGGATTTCCACTCATTATCAAAAGGATGTGGGCTGGGTCTACAACCATGTGAAGGACCCGGTGATAGCGGGATTTTTACTGAACAAACTCAGCTTCCTGCAGGAGCATGACGTCGAAGTGACGCTGACAGGACGGGAAGCGTGGCCGTCCATTGCGCGGCCGGAAGTTCTTGACGCGTTGATCACGATCATCGGCAATTCATTGGACAACGCCTATGAAGCGATTGCGGGGCAGGAGGAGAAAGAAGTCGCGGTAGAACTGTCCTCCGCAAGGGATGGCTGTCTGGAATGGACGGTGCGGGATAATGGCCCGGGTCTGGCGGAGGAGCTTGCCGGAAAAATCGGGAAAGGGAAATCCACCAAAGGAGAAGGAAGGGGCTACGGCCTCCATCTGATACACAAAGCGGCGGCGGACACAGGCGGGACGGTACATATATCCTCAAGGAAAGGAGACGGGGTGACATTGACGGTGCGCATCCCATACCAGGCATGATTCAAGTCTTGATTATTGAAGATGACCCGATGGTGGCGAAGTTCAACGGAATGTACGTGGACAAGGTGCCGGGCTTCGCATTGGCCGGAACGGCTGCCGGAATCGAAGCCGGCTGGGAAATGCTCCAGAGCGGAGAAATCGATTTAGTTTTGCTGGACGTATATATGGCGAACAAGAACGGGCTTGATGTGCTCGTCAATGCAAGGAGAGCCAACCTTGCGGTAGATGTTATCGTGGTTTCTTCAGCGAATGACCGCGAGTCCGTGCAAACGGCTCTTCGTTACGGGGCCGTCGATTATTTAATCAAGCCCTTTGATTTTGAACGGTTCCGGGAGGCGCTTATGCGGTACAAGTACCGATGCGTCCATATGCGGAAAGAAGGCATTCAGCAGGAAGAGGTTGATGCGCTGTTCCACCGGGGATGCGGGAACAAAGATTGGATCGGGGAGAGCCTGCCCAAAGGGATTACGAAAGAAACGTTTCTTCGCGTCCTGCGCGAGATTAACAAGCTGGCAGGCTGGTTCTCCACGGCCGAATTGGCTGAATTGACGGGGATATCCAGAGTGTCTTTGCGCAAATATTTGCGCTTTCTGGAGGAAAATAACACTTTGATCAGCGATGTCAGCTATCAAGGCAGCGGCCGCCCGCTCCAGCAGTATAAGCTCAGCGCAGAGGGGCTGGATTACGTGCTTTCCCTTTTGCAAAAAGAAGAAAAGATACGGGTTGAATAAGCTCGCGCGCGGTGGCGGCGAGCTTTTTTTCTGTCACAGGCGCTTTTTTTAGTTACAAAACCCATGACATTAGTTAAAAAATGTATACAGATAAATAAATTTGTAACAAAATTAACGAAAGCGCTTACAGATGGGGGATGAATGATGAAGCAATTGGTTGTATCCGCTTGGCGCAGCCTGTGGGCACAGCATAAGCGAACGAAAGAGGTATTGACGGTGTCCGGCCAAGCAGCAGATCAGGGAGGCGTTCGGCCTGGCGTGAAGTCCAACAAGCCGTATGCCCCAGCTCAGCTTGTCGGATTTATATTGGGACCTGCTTTGTTTATGTTGACGATGTTATTTTTCCAGCCAGATGGATTGTCTGCGGAAGGGAAATCCGTGCTCGCCGTTACGTTATGGATTGCGGCGTGGTGGATTACCGAGGCGATTCCGATTCCGGCTACATCTCTGCTGCCGCTGATCCTGCTGCCTGTCACGGGAGCGATGCAAGGCAGCGCGGTCGCCTCGTCCTACGGCAACGATATTATTTTTTTGTTCCTGGGCGGCTTTTTTATCGCCACCGCGATGGAAAAGTGCAATTTGCACAAAAGATTGGCTCTCTTTATTATTTCGCTCATCGGTACGAGCACGCAGCGCATCCTGCTGGGCTTTATGGCCGCAACGGGATTTTTGTCGATGTGGGTGTCCAACACGGCAGCCGTCATGATGATGGTCCCGATGGGATTGGCGATTACGGCCCAGATTGCGAGCACTTTGGCTGGCAAGCCGGAGGAAGAGGAGCTGCCGAAGTTCGAGAAGTCCCTTATATTTGGCATCGGCTATGCAGGCACGATAGGCGGGCTGGGAACACTGATCGGCACGCCGCCCAACATTATTCTTGTCGCCCAAATGAATGAATTATTCGGCATTTCCATCTCCTTTGCCCAGTGGATGCTGTTTGCCGTTCCGGTCGTCATGCTTATGCTTGTCTCGACGTGGTTTTATTTGGGGAGAATCAAGTTCAAAACATCGATCCGCCAGCTTCCGGGCGGAAGAGAGTTAATTCAGAGCGAGCGCAGCAAGCTTGGCAAAACCTCCTATGAAGAAGGCATGGTTGGCCTCGTGTTCGTCTTCGCTGCCTTTATGTGGATTACGCGCGAGTTCTTATGGGTGGACGGCGGTTTGTTCGTGCCTGTCCCCGGCATCTCGGACGGGATGATTGCGATTATGGCCGCGGCCCTTTTATTTATGATTCCGGCCAAAGGAGAAGCAAGCTCCCGTATTTTGAATTGGAGCGATTCGAAGGACATTCCTTGGGGCGTGCTGCTTCTGTTTGGAGGCGGACTGGCGATTGCGGCGGGCTTCCGCTCCAGCGGTCTGTCTGACTGGATGGGAGAACAGTTGACGATGCTTGACGGTTTTCATCTCATTGTCATTATTTCTTGCGCTACGCTTTTGATCATGATGATGACCGAGATCACGTCCAATACGGCAACCGCAACGATGATCTTGCCTGTCGTCGCCGCGCTCGCGATCGCCCTTGGCATTCATCCGTTCGCGCTCATGATCCCTTGCGCCATGGCGGCCAACTGCGCCTTTATGCTGCCTGTCGGCACGCCGCCCAACGCGATTATATTCGGGACGGGGAAATTAAAAATTATCGACATGGTCCGGGCCGGATTTTCTGTAAACGTATTCGCAACACTTATCATTATTCTTGCCGTATATTATTTGCTGCCGATCGTTTTCGGAATTGATCTGAATGCGATTCCGGAAAGTCTCTTGACGAAAGCGCAGGGCTAGGTTGCTGCAGTGGGGAAAACGTGATAGCCGAAGCAAGCGGTTGCCCATGGCGCCAGAGCGTTCATCAGCCGCTTGTCATACATGTTGACCGAGCCGGTTCCTTTGCGGAGCCGGTTTTTTGGTCGCGGAAAACCAAACAGGGACGAGGGGGGCATGCCTTGTTGACTGAGGGCGGGGGATACGGGGCACACTTGACAGAAGGAGATAAATATAATATCTTTAAATCGAGATATTAATGAGTGTAATTTATTTATACCGAGATAAAAAGGAGAGATCCATATGAGTTTGCATACGGCAGGGATTCATCACATTACGGCTTTTGCACGCGATCCGCAGGCGAACGTTGACTTTTATGCCGGCGTTCTGGGCTTGCGGCTCGTCAAGAAGACGGTTAATTTCGATGCCCCTGAAGTATACCATTTGTATTTCGGGAACGAGGTTGGCGGTCCGGGTACGATCATTACGTTCTTCCCGTGGCCCGATTCCCGCGGGGGCCGCATCGGGGGCGGCCAGGTCGGCATGACGACGTATGTCGTCCCGCCGGGGGCCCTGGACTTCTGGGAAGCGCGGCTGAGACGGTTCGGCATTTCCGTTATGACAGGCCGCCGTTTTGGAGAGAAATACGTCCAGTTTACAGATAATGAAGGCTTGCGGCTGGAACTGGTGGAACGGGAGGAAGGTCCGGCCAGCCAATGGTCGTTCGGCGGAATTCCGGCGGACAAGGCAATCAAGGGCTTCGGCGGAGCGGTGCTGTTCAGCGTGCATGCCAGCCAGACGATGAGCGTGCTCGAGCATGTGCTCGGCTTGACCCGGGTAGGCGAGGACGCCGGATTCGTCCGCTTCGGCGCCGCCGGGGAGCTCGGCAATCTGATTGATATTCCGAAGTCAGACATGGAGCCGGGAGTCGGAGGCGCAGGGACTGTGCACCATATCGCCTGGCGGGCCCGCGATTACGAGGAGCATGCGGAATGGCGAAGCAAGGTGGAGCAGAGCGGCTATCATCCGACGCCGATCGTGGACCGGCAATATTTCAACGCCGTCTATTTCCGGGAGAGCGGCGGGATTTTGTTCGAGATTGCGACGGATCCGCCGGGCTTCACGCGCGATGAGCCGTTCGAGTCGCTCGGAGAGAGCCTGATGCTGCCGGAATGGTTCGAGCCGCACCGCACCCGGATTGAAGCGAATCTGCTTCCGATCGAAGTCAGACCGCTTAAGGAGGGAGAAGCATGAGACATTTGTACGAAAAAGGGACGGACGAGTCGGCCCCGACGCTGGTGCTGCTGCACGGGACGGGCGGTTCGGAGCGCGATCTGGTGCCGCTGGCCCGCATGATCTCGCCGGAATCGCCGGTGCTCAGCCTGCGCGGCAATGTGCTGGAGAACGGAATGCCGCGCTTCTTCCGGCGGCTTGCGGAAGGGGTCTTCGATGAAGAGGATCTGCTGTTCCGGACGGGAGAAGTGAACGAATTCCTGGACCAAGCGGCGGAACAGTACGGGTTCGATCGGCGCAATCTTGTGGCCGTCGGCTATTCCAATGGCGCGAATATCGCGGCCAGCCTGCTGTTCCATATTCAAGAGGCATGGGCCGGCGCCATTCTCCATCATCCGATGGTTCCGCGACGCGGCGTCGTGCTGCCCGATTTGAACGGGATCCCTGTCTTTATCGGGGCGGGCAAGAACGACCCGATCTGCCCGCCGCAGGAGACGGAAGAGCTGGAAGGGCTGCTGCGCGGAGCGGGCTCGGACGTAACCGTTCATTGGGAGCGGTACGGCCATCAGTTGACCTCCACCGAGGCGGAGGCGGCCGCGGACTGGTTCCGCGGCAAGTTTTTGAAGTAAATGCGATTGCCTACCGGCGAATGAACAAACGGGGCTGTCTCATAAGCAGCGGCCAGATGCAGTGAGACAGCCCCAGCTTGTGAATATGGAGTCGCATGTTTTTGGCGGACATGCCCAATGCTTTATGATGTCATTTATTCGAGGTGACGACGGGGTGGGCTTTGTTCGTTTTGCTGATATGGTGCTGTTTGAGTCAATATGGTTTGGATCTACCCTTCGGTTTTGTTTGGACCTTGCTTCGATTCTGCTTCGCTATTTGTTTAGAATCTCCTTCGACTCTGCTTCGAACTCTGCTTCGAACTCTACTTCGATTTTCCTTCAGATCTGCTTGGATTCGGTTTGGACTCTGCTTCGCTTCAGCTTCCATCTGTTTCGATCGGTTTGGCTCTGCTTTGCTTCTGCTTAGTTCTGTACAATTTTGCTTTTACTCTGATTTCGATCTGAGTTCACTCCGCTCCCGCTTTTCTTCCACTCTACTTTCAACTCTGCTTCCGCTTTGCTTCCCCTCTCTGTTCCCGTTTTGTTTCCACTCTGCTTTCCCAACTCTGCTTCCGCTTTGCATCCACTTCGCTTCTCGCCGCTCGACTTGCCGAAATACTGCGAAAATGCAGTTTTCTCTTATGACGGGTACTCCGTTACAGGGATTCCTGCAAAAATGCAGGAATTTCAGCTGCGCCAGTGGATTGAAAGGAAAAATCGGAAAAATTGATGCGCTTTTGCAGGAATATCATCAAAAAGCGTCTTAAATCGAGAAAAATCCTGCGTTTATGCACTAGCGTTGCATCGAGCGGTTAGTTCATAATCTAATTTCAATTAACATCAATATATGATATATATTTACATCTGCAATGTCCGCGCTAAGTCTAAAAAAGTCGAGCTGGAAATAGACCCTGCGCGTTATCCATTATATGTAAAAGTATTTTTCGTTTGTCATTACCTCACAATCAGTTTCGGTTTCATCGACTTCGTTGCCTTTTTCGGACGTCTCCCATTTCGCTTTGGTCGTCCCCTAGATGTTCGGGTCGGCTTGCGGTTGAGTGCAGCGATCAAATTTTCCCATGGTTTTTCCGCATAGATGCGAATCAACTGAAGGAGATCCCATGTCGACTTATTACAGTCCAATGTTAGTTTAATTA